>CAZOYW010000051.1:0-19026 GCA_964584165.1 uncultured bacterium | reverse complement strand
GGCCGGTCGCCGGGCGGAAGACGGCGGGTTCGGCGGTCCCGTCGCCGTCGTAGTCTCCGGCGGCGGGCTGGTCGGCGGAAGCGCCGAGAGTGAGACGGGTGACCTCCCGGACCGACCAGAGGCCGGTCGCCGGGCGGAAGACGGCGACCTCGGCGGTCCCGTCGCCGTCGTAGTCGCCCGAGGCGGTCACCGCCCGCTCGGGGGGGAGGGAGGGGCCGCAGGTCGGCGTGGGGGAGGGAGGCGGTGTCGCGGTCGGATTGGGCGCCGGCGTCCGGGTCGGCGTCGGTGTGGCGGTGGCGGCGGGGGAAGGGGATGGGGGGGCTGACGGGGTTACGGTCGGCGTCGGGATGGTGGCGGTGGGCGAAGGGGTAGGGGGCGTGGGCGTCGGAGTGGGGATGGTGGCGGTGGGCGTGGGGGTGGCCGGGCCGGGGAGGACGACGTCGTCGAAGACGACGGCGCCCGAGCTTTGCTGGAAAGAGAAGCGGAGGCGGGTGGCGGCGAGGCTTAAGGGAAAGGGCCCCCTTGTTCGCGCCGAGACGGTGAGGTGGTCGATCCTGGTGAGCGTGCTCCAGCCCGCGGCGTAGAACTCCTCGACGAGGATGGCGCTGGAGGCGTCGACGCCGAGACCCCGCGTCCAGAAGGTGAGGAGGCTGGTGGCGTCGGCGGCGAAGGAACGGGTGGTGACCGCGTCGCCCCCGGAGTTCAGCTTCACCGAGGGGCTGGCCCGGCCGTAGTAGCCGGTCGCGGTGTAGGCGTCGCTGTTGGCGTTGCAGTTGGTGAAGATCCATCCACCCGGCCGGACGCCGGCCTGGAAGCCGTCGAAACCCTCGTCGAGGGCGAGGCGCAGGAAAGGGGTGGGGGTGGGCGTGGGGCCGACCGGGATCTCGAAGGCCTTCACCACGCCCATGTGCTGCATCCCGCTGACGTGGGAATCTCCCTCCTGAACGGGGGAGACCTCGCCCAGGGGGGTGTAGACCTCGCTGTCGAAGGCCAGCCCCTCGGGGTAGCTGCTCGACCCGATGACCAGGGTGGCGTGGCGGGCGTCGAGGACCGAGTTCGGCATCACCCAGTCGTAGGGATCGTCGCGGGCCTCGCTGGTGTTGTCGTTCCCGTTCTGGTCCACCGGGCGGTGGTCGTCGGCGTCGAGGAAGGTGTTGAAGGTGCCGATGCAGGACTCCCCGGTGCTTCCGGTGTTCAGGTCTCCTCCGATGACGATGTAGGCGGCGGGGTCGAAGTTGGCGGCGACCTCGGTCTTGAGTATCCCGGCCTCGGTGTTCCGGTCGCCGGCGCTGGAGGTGGGGAGATGGACGCTGACCGCCTGGAGGTCGGTCTCCCCCGGGAGGTCGATCACCGCCCAAGCGAAATCACGGCCGGAAACCGGGGATGTCCACTCCCCGAAGGAGGTGAACGGCCATCGGCTGACCACGCCGTTGGGGATGTTGTCCAGCCCCCCTTCGACCCAGTAGTAGTACTCCGTCCCGAAGGCGGTGTCCACGAGATCGCGGAGCGATCCGGACCCGTATTTGAACTCCTGGATCAGGACCACGTCGGGCTTAAGCCCCTGGAAGATGCGGATGCCGGCGGACTGGTAGGCCTGTTCGGTCCCGCTCGAGAGGTTGGCCGCCATGATCCGGATCGTCAGGGCCGCGCCCGGGGAGGCGGCGAGGAAGGAGGAGAGGAGGGCGACGGCAGCGGCCGGGGCGAATCTTAATGCGCTCATGGACTACTTATAGCATATCCGGGGACCCGACGGCGACCGACCGGCGGACTTGGCCCGCGGAACTGGCCGGGTGACCCGGCCCGCGGACCTAAAGGTCCGCGGCTACGGAAAGCAATCCGCTTCCGCGGCTACGGGATTACGGTACGCGGTCCGTTCCCGCGGCTCGTAGGCGCGGACCTTCATGGTCCGCGCGCCGGGATCAGGCGTAGTCCCCGTCGTGGAGGCGGCCCAGGAAGTCGTGGGGGTCGGTCTCCGGCGGGGGGGCGAGATCGGGCTCCTCGGGGCTCTCCCGGTCGAACTTGTAGCGCTTGAGCCAGAAGTAGGGGGCCCGCTCGGCCAGGGCGATCCGCTTCGTGTGTTTGACCAGGCGGTCGATGTCGGCGACGTACTCCCCGAAGTACATCCCGGTCATGGGGGGGATCTCGTGCTGGGCGATCCGCTCCAGGAAGGCGTCCTTCGCCTTCAGGCTGTACTCGGCGTACTCGTCCCGGGCCCGGAGGATCTTCTCCGCCATCCCGGGGAAGTCTCGGCACTCGTCGTCGAGCGATTCGATCACCAGCTTCAGCGTGGCGGCGGCGCGGTCGTACATCCCGGTCAAAAGCTCCAGGGTTGGGCGGTCGAAGTGGTGGGGGCTGGGGTGCTGGCGCTCGGTGATGTCGGCGATCGAGTCGATGTGGTCCCCGACCCGCTCGATGTCGGCCATGCAGCGTTCGAGGTACTGGATGATGATCGCCTGGCGGCGGCTGAGCTTCCGCTTGGCCAGGCGGAAGAGGTATTCGCGCGCCGCCACCTTGATCTCGTCGACGACCTGCTCGTTGCGCTTGATCTGGTTGGTCTTTCCGCTGTCGGGCTTGAGGATCAGCTCGAAGGCCAGCCGGAAGCTCTTGGCGCAGACCCTGGCCACGCGCTGCATCTCCTGGAGGACGGCCCAGATGGCCTGCTCCGGCTTGGCCAGGAAGTCGTCGTTGAGGAAGCTCGGCTGGGGGAGCGGCTTGCGGGAGGGGGTGATCTTCTCGATGAAGCGGGCGTAGAGCGCGGGGATGGGGAGGACGATGAGCGCCATCAGGATCATCTTGATCGTGTTGGCGTTGGCCATCTGGCGGATGACGTTGGCGGGCGCGTTCCCCGGGGAGAGCATCGGGATGAAGCGATAGAAGAGGGGCGCGGCGGCGATCCCCACGATCCCCCCGATGATGTTGAACATCAGGTGCGAAATGGCGGAACGGCGGGCCTGGATGTTCGTCCCGATCGAGCCCAGGAGAGCGGTGGCGCAGGTCCCGATGTTGGCCCCGAGCATGATGGGGTAAACCTGCTCCAGGCTGGTGCAGACCCCCGCGTTGATCAGGGCGAAGCCCATGGCGATGGTGGCCCCGCTCGACTGGATGATCCCGGTGACCGCCGTGGCCAAAAGCGTCCCGACGACCAACCCCTTCAGCGTGGACCCGTCGGCGGCGGCGAGGATGGGACGGAAGAGGTCGCGGTGGGGGGCGATCGACTTGCCCATCAGGTCCATCCCGAGGAGGAGGACGCCGAAGCCGAGGAGCGCCGTCCCCACCTGCTTCAGGCGTTCGCCCGGCGAGAGCATCTGCATCAGCAGGCCGAGCACGATGGCGACGTAGCAGTATTCGCTGATCTTGAGCGAGATGATCTGCATCGCCAGGGTCGTCCCGATGTTCGCCCCCAGCATCAGGGGGACGGACTGGGCCAGGGTCATCAGGCCGGCGTTGATGAAACCCACCAGCATCACGGTGGTCGCCGAGGACTGGATGAATATCCCGAGGATCGTCCCGATCGTCATGCTGACCAGCCGGTTCTTGGTCACGCCCGAGACCACGATCTGGAGGCGGTTGCCGGCGAAGCGGCGCAGCGCGTCGCTCATCAGGCCCATGCCCCAGATGAAGAGAGCGAGCCCGCCGAAGATTCCGGAGAGGAGAAAGAACAGGTCTTTGCCGCTGATCATGGCTTAAGTCCCTCGCTTCTGAGGTTGGTGGCGGTCTGGTGGAAGGTTATTCGAGTTTGACGATGGTGTCGAGAAGGAGGTTGGCGGCCTCGTCGCAGCGGTCGGAGGAGCGGTTCAGGTGGCGGAAGATCTCGCGCACCTTCATCAGGTGCCCGGCGGGGAGGTCGGTCCGGTTGAAGAGTTTGGCCAGCGCCTCCAGGTAGACGTGGTGCATATGGTTCTCGGTCCGCTTGGCGCTGATCGCGTGCTCGCGGGCCACCCCGGGGTACTGGCGCAGGTTCTTGAAGGCCTCGTGGAGCTCGAGCGTCCCGGTCTGCAGGATCTCGGACATCAGGGCCAGTTCGGGCATGGGATCGACCTGGAAGACCCGCATCTCCTCCACCGTGGACTTGGCGGCGTCGAGGACGTTGTCGATCTCGCGGGAGAGGGAGAAGAGGTCCTCCCGGTCGATCGGCGTGATCAGGGTCTTGTTCAGGCGGTCGATCAGGATCCGCCGCTGGTCGTCGGCGGCGCGCTCGATCTGGAAGATCTCCTCGGCCAGACTGTCGCGGTCGCCCGTCCCCCGCATGTAGCGGGTCAGACTCCGGTAGCCCTCGTAGACCAGGCGCGAGTGCTCGATCAGAATCTGGAAGAAATCGACGTGCGAGCGCCGGAAGATGAATGACAGCAGGTTCATGCAAGCCTCTCCTTGTCGTGCTCTCCGCGGCTAGGGAAGCAGCGCCGCTTTCAGGATCAGGAAGACCGGCAGGCTGATCAGGCCGGCCAGGGGTATGGTGAAGATCCAGGACCAGACGATGGTCCGGGCCAGTTGCCAGCGGACCCCCCGGGCCCGGACCCCGCTCCCCGCTCCCATCACGGAGGCGCTGATGATCTGGGTGGTGCTGACCGGGGCGCCGGCCAGGTTGCAGGAGAAGAGGAGCGCGGCCGCCCCCAGCTGGGACTCCAGGGACTCCAGGGGGCGGACGCGGAAGATGCCGTAGCCGACGGTCTTGATGATCCTCGTCCCGCCCATGACCACGCCGGCGGTGATGGCGAGTATGGCGACCGCCTTCACCCAGGGGGGGACGGCCATGGCGTCGTTCTTCCCGGCCGCGAAGAGGAGGAGGACGATCACCCCCATCGCCTTCTGGCTGTCGTTGGTGCCGTGGTTCGCCCCCAGGAAGAGGAGGGTGGCGATATGCGCCTTCCGGAGCGGTCGGTTGGCGGAAGGGGCGGCGTTGGCGAGGAGGGAGCGGAGGAGTCGGCAGACGAAGAACCCGGCGGCCAGCCCCATGATCGGGGAGAGGAACATCGCCAGGACGACCTTGAGGAGGAAGAGGGACCAGGGGACGGCGTGAGCGCCGTAGCGGTAGAGGGCGGGGCCGATCAGCCCCCCGACCAGGGTCAGGGAGGAGCTGGTCGGGAGCTTCCAAACCCAGGCCAGGACGTTCCAGATCACCGCCCCGATGACGCCGCTCGCGATCATGATCAGCGTCTCGTTCCCGTGGTGGAGGATCTCGGGGTCGAGGATCCCCCGGGAGACCGTGGCGGCGACCCGCGTGCCCAGCAGGTAGGGCCCGCCGATCTCCGCCGCGGCCACGAGGGCGATCGCCCAGGCCCGGGGAAGGGAGCCGGAGGCGATGGCGGTGGCGGAGACGTTCGCCCCGTCCTTCATCCCGTTGGTGATGGCGAAGACGAGGACGGCGGCGATCGAGGCGATGAGGAGAGGTGGCATGGCGCGTCGGCCTGGTCAGATCGGGGCGGCGGCGAACGGACGGGTAATCGCTTCGAGCCTATCGGTCAGCGCCATATCTTTGCTCTTTCCGTCGCCTCTTCCCGCTCCGATAGGAGCGGCCTGTCCGCGTTCTTTTGCGCCCGGCCGCGGTCGCGGCGAGCGCGGTCTCGGCGGCCGGCGGCCCCGGCGCATTATACTCGATTGCTTCGGGGTGTGGAAATGCCTCTCCCGGGGCCGGTTTTTTCGGAGCCGGTCACCGCGAGGCATTTTCCCCGAGGAGGAACTTCCGGTCCGCGGCCGCGATCGCCGCCGCCGCCAGGATCAAGACCGCCGTGACGATGCACTTGGTGAACTGCTCCACCGGGAAGATCGACATCCCGATGTCCGCCGAGAGATGGAAGAGGAAGCAGGCGATGATGGACCGGCGGTTGCGGTAGTAGAGCCAGTTGATGATGAAGGCCATCGGGAAAATGCTGGCGAAGAAATTGGCGGCGTGGACCCAGTTGGAGAGGAGCTCGTGGTGGTAGTAGTGCCGGATGAAGAACAGGGGGACGTGCCAGAGCGCCCAGAGCACGGGGAACCAGAGAAAGGCGGCGAAGAGGCCGAACCGGCTCCGCAGGCTGTCCATCCCGTAGCCCCGCCAGCCCATCTCCTCCAGGGCGGGGGCGAGGAAAAGGATCAGGAGGACCGGCACGAACCCGGCGGAGAAGCCGAAGTGGAGGGTGACGGCGAACTGGGACGCCGGCCGGCCGAAGAGGAGGGAGATGAAGGCGGAGAAGAGGATGGCCGCCGGCATCAAGAACAGCGTCAGGGGGACGGTGGCCGGCTCGATCCGCTTGAGGTTGACCAGACGGTCCAGGTAGTCCTTCCACAATCCCGGGCTCTTCGCCCGGCCGATCATGACCATCGCCGCGAGGAACGGCCCCAGGAGCCCCAGAATAACCAGCAAGCCCGACAACTGCTCCGTTCCTTCCCGATAGCTTAAGCCGGCGGCGGCGAACCAGCAGCACCACGATATCAGGAAGGCGATCAGGTAAAACCCGAACGGTTTATAGGCAATCTTGCAGTTCATGCCGGGCGCCCCACCGCCTGGGTTAGAACGATCTTCTCGTGTTCCTTCAGACGCATCAGCTTGTGCAGCTTGTCTCTATCCACCAGTGACAGGACCACCGTACCCAAGCCGGCGGCGGCGCAATACAGATAGACATTTTGGCTTAGGTAACCCGTGTCCACCCAGGCGCAAAAGCGCTGCGCTTCCTTGTTCCGCAAAAACGGGCTCGTCATCCTCGACAAGTCGGCCACGAACACGAGGCCCATCGGGGCGGACTTCATCATCTTCTGAGTGCCGATGTGCTCTCTAATATCGCTCGCGATGATTCCTGTCAGCGCGTGATTCTCCTCGTCATATAAAAATACCCCTTCCCCCGTGAGCGCATAGACCCTGATCTCTTGCGCGTTGCACGCCGAGGGAGCTGTCCGTTTGCTCTTCACCTTGCCATACCTGTTCTTTGAGATACCGCAGGCCGCCCACAGGAGGTTCGATAATTCCTGCTCGGTGATGTGAGCATCCGTCCACCTTCTTATCGATCGCCGCTTCTCCAGCGCTTTCATCAGCGGGAATCCGAGCTCTTTTTGGGGCTCCGGCAATTTGATCGTGCGATTCATCGGGTAAAATTGTCCTCCTCTTGGTTCTTCGGGTCAACTTCCGATACCTGCTGATCGCTTTCCCTTTTCTGGGATCTCGGGGCTGTAGGCCGGTTCTCCGCCTCCGCCCAGGCTGCCGACTCCGCCAAAGTAGCCTTTGGCTACGACGGCCGGAACGGCGGACAGGTGTGAACCGGCGCCCGGCTCGTCCCGCCCGCTCGCAGAGCGGGCCTCCAACGGCCCCGACAGAGTCGGCCCTGCCCCCCGATGGCCCTGCCCCCGCATTTAAATGAGCGTTTACAGCCGCTTGATTATTCTATAATTTGCATCCAACGAGTACCGCTGCTGTTCCACGGCGTGCGCTTCGATAAAGGACGCAGATGACCATCCCGCAGGCTAATCGCATCAGTTCGGGCCTCGGCTACCTCGACAAGCTCAGCGGCGGCTTGATGGTCGGGGACAACGTCATCTGGCAGGTCGAATCCGGATCCTTCGTCGAACTGTTCTATCTGAGTTTCCTCCGGGCCTCCCTCCGCGCCCGGAAGAAGGTGGTGTTCGTCAATTTCAACAGCTCCCCCCGGACCGTCCTGAAGCGGTTGGGCGGAATGGCGCAGAACCGGGACCTCACCTTGCTGGACTGCTTCACCTCCGGGAAAGGCGAGAAGTCGGACCTCTTCACCGGCTTCTACGAGACGCGGGAAGCCGCCCGGTACCGCTGCCGGGTGATCCACGTCGAGGAGCCGGACCGGATCATGAAGTTCATCGGCCTCATCAACCGGATCGAGGAAAGCCATCCGAAAGGGGCCCACTACGTCTTCGACAGCCTCACCGGGCTCCAGGACCTGTGGGGGAGCGAGGAGCGGGCCATGAAGCTCTTCACCCACCAGTGCCCGCGCCTCTACGAGCTCAAGACCATCGCCTACTGGATCCTGGAGAAGGGGGCTCACAGCACGGGCTTCCTGGCCAACCTCAGTCACATCTCCCAGGTGGTCATCGACCTCTCCGTCCACGACGGCGTCCGGCGCCTGACGGTGGCCAAGGCCGACAACCGATCGTCGAGCGAAATCACCAAGCCCCAGCAGTACGAGGTGGCGAATTCCAAGATTCAATTCCTCACCCCGAAGAAGGGAGCCCCGGACATCGGCATCCGGCTGAAGCGGTTCCGGGAGCGCCGGGCCCTTTCCCAGGCCGACCTGGCCCGGAAGATGGGAGTGACCCCTTCCACCGTCTCCCAGGCGGAGAGCAATACCATCTCGCTCTCCTTGAGCACCCTGGTCCGGTTGGCGCAGGTCCTGGACGTCCCGCCAGGAGCCTTCTTCGAGGAGGAGGCGCCGCCCGGGGAGGAGTTCGTCTTCCGCGGGAGCGAACGGAAACCGGTGGCCTTGACCGGCGTTCCCCGGACGAAGGCGCGCGCCGAGGAGCTGCTGCCTCCGCGCCTGAGCGGCGGCGAGCGCGCTTACCTCGTCCATTTCCTCCCCGGGGCCAAGCTCCCCCGCCACTTCCTCGTCCACAAGGGGGAGGAGTGGGGGTACCTGGCCTCCGGCGCCGTCGCCGTCACCGTGGGGGCGGAGACCCGCGAGCTCAAGGCCGGCGACTCCCTGTTCCTCGAATCGGAGATCCCCGCCGGCTGGCACAACCGGGGCGAGGAGATGGCCACCCTGGTCTGGATCGTGAAGGGCAAATACCTTTAGCCAGATTTTGCCCGGTTTTCTGTTGCTTTCCGGCCGCGGGCGCGGTAGCTTGTGTTCGCGACAGGCGCAGCGGGATGAGCTGGTCGATTTTTTTACGGGCTCCAGTTCAGTAATGCTAATTGAACATACGCTGGGTTTATTTATGCTAATCAGGCAAACGGGCGGGCCGGCCAGCGAGCGACCTGCCGGGAAATCACCTTACGGGAAGGAGCGGTGATGAAGGACGAACGCAGCGGGATCGTGGGGACCGGTTTTTATTTGCCGGAAAGGGTGCTGACCAACGCCGACTTGGAGAAGATGGTAGAAACCACCGACGCCTGGATCGTCGAGAGGACCGGGATCAAGGAACGTCGGATCGCCGCGGCCGGCGAGGCGGTATCCGCCATGGCCGAGAAGGCCTCCCGATCGGCGCTGGCGGCCGCCGGAGTTACCCCGGAGGAGCTAGACCTGATCATCGTAGGCACCTTCACCCCCGATCGCCCGCTGCCCGCCTCCTCCTGTCTGCTGGGCGGCCGGCTGGGGAACCACCGCGCCGCCTGCTTCGACATCTCCGCCGCCTGCTGCTCCTTTATCTACGCCCTGGAGGTGGCGGACAAGCTGCTGCGCGCCGGCGAGTACCGGACCGCGCTGGTGGTCGCGGCGGAGAAGATCTCGGCGGTGACCGATTGGAAGGACCGGGACACTTGCGTTCTGTTCGGGGACGGGGCGGGGGCGGCGGTCCTGAAAAAGGGCGCCGAGCGGGGGGCGATCCTCGGCTGCTACCTGGGGGCGGACGGGAGCAAGTCGAGCCTGCTCGAGATCCCCGCCGGGGGATCGGCCCTGCCGATCACGCACGAAGTCCTGGACCAGAGGCTCAATTTCATCCGGATGGAGGGGCGGGAGGTCTTCAAGCTGGCCGTGGCCTCCATGGTCGACGCCGCCCGCGAGGTCCTGAAACGGACCGGGCACGGCGTGGACGAAGTTGCCTGGCTGATCCCCCACCAGGCGAACTTGAGGATCATGACGGCGGTGGCCAAGCGGCTGGGGATCCCGGAGGAGAAGGTTCATGTCAACGTCGACCGCTACGGAAACATGTCGGGGGCCACCGTCCCCATCGCCCTGGCCGAGATGAACCAGGCCGGACGCTTGCGCCCGGGCGACCTGGTGCTGATGGTCGCGTTCGGGGGAGGGCTGACCTGGGCCGCCACGTTGATCCGCTGGTAAGGGAGACGCATCGTCACCCAAGAAAGGAGAAGGGAAATGTCGGACGTAGCGCAGAAAGTGAAAGACATCGTCGTGAAGCAGCTGGGGGTTGAGGCGGCGCAGGTGACCCCGGAGGCGTCGTTCATCGATGATCTGGGGGCGGACTCCCTGGACACGGTGGAGCTGGTGATGGCGCTGGAAGAGGCTTTCGGCATCAAGGTCCCCGATGAGGAAGCCCAGAAGCTCACCACGGTCAAGGCGGCCGTCGAGTACATCGAGAAGAACGCCCAGAAGTGACCGGGGGCGCGTTTCGCCCCGATCAGCACATTCCGTGGCCGGCCCCCGGCCGCCCGGACAAGGAGGAATCATGCCAGCAAGAAGAGTCGTTGTGACCGGCCTCGGGGTTGTCTCCCCCATCGGCAAGAACGCCGATGAATTCTGGGATTCGCTCTCCCACAGCCGGGGAGGGATCGGCCGCCTGACCGCTTTCGACGTGTCGCGCTTCAGCTCCCGGATCGGGGGCGAGGTGAAGAACTTCGAACCCGGCCGCTACATGGACCCCAAGCAGGCGAAGCGCATGGACCGCTTCTGCCAGCTCGGGGTGGCCGCCGCCAAGCTGGCCCTGGACGACTCCGGCTTGGCGCTGGACAAGGAGGACCCGACCCGGATGGGGGTTTACGTCGGCTCCGGGACGGGGGGCCTGACCACCATCGAGCAGCAGTACCGGATCTTTCTGGAAAAGGGCCCCGACCGGGTCTCCCCCCTCCTCATCCCCATGATGATCATCGACCTCCTGCCCGGCCAGATCGCGATGATCTTCGGCCTGAAGGGGCCGAACCTCGCCATCGTGACCGCCTGCGCCACCTCCGCCCACTGCATCGGCGACGCCACGTGGGCGATCCGCAACGGCCTGGCCGACGTCATCCTGGCCGGGGGCGCGGAAGCCTCCACCACCCAGCTGGGCCTGGCCGGGTTCTGCGCGATGCGGGCTCTCTCCACCCGGAACGACCAGCCCGAGAAGGCCTGCCGTCCGTTCGACAAGGAGCGGGACGGCTTCATCATCTCGGAGGGGAGCGGGATCCTGGTCCTGGAGGAATTGGAGCGGGCGAAACGCCGGGGGGCGAGGATTTACGCCGAGGTGGTGGGATACGGCTGCTCCTCCGACGCCTACCACCTCACCGCCCCCGCTCCCGGGGGAGAGGGGGCGATCCGGGCCATGAAGATGGCCCTGGAGAGCGCCGGGATCGCCACCGACGGGATCGGCTACATCAACGCCCACGGCACCTCGACGCCGCTCGGCGACAAGCTCGAGACCATGGCGATCAAGGCCGTTTTCGGTGAGCGCGCCCGCCAGGTGCCGGTGAGCTCGACCAAGTCCATGCACGGCCACCTCCTGGGCGCGGCGGGGGGAGTGGAGGCCGCCGCCTGCCTGCTGGCGATGAAAAACCAGGTCATCCCTCCCACGATCAACTACGAGTTCCCGGACCCGGAATGCGACCTCGATTACGTCCCCAACCAGCCTAGGCCGGCGAAACTCACGGTCACCCTGAGCAACTCCTTCGGCTTCGGCGGCCACAACGCCACGCTCATCTTCCGGAAACTGGAATAGGGAAGAAGGCGGCGAACCAGGGGGAGATTCGGCGGGCGGGCGGCGCCCCGATGGGTTGGTTCGAGTGCCGTCCCGCCCGCGCCCTCAGGCCTAGCCTTCCCGGGCCGGCGAGAGGGGCGGATGGGTCAGGAGGCGGACGGCCGCCAGGAGCTGCTCGGGGGAGCCGAGCAGGAAGAGCCGATCGCCGCCCGCGAAGGGCTGGTTCGGATCGGGGTTGGTCAGGCGCTTCCCCTGGCGCTCGATCGCGATGAGCGTGGCGCCGGTGCGGCCGCGCAGGTTCAGGTCGCGCAGGGTCTGGCCGATCGCCGCGCCGGTCCTCAGGGATTCCAGTTCGACGGTCTCGACGGCCACCCCTCCGCTCAGCTCCGGGAAAGGCGGGGGGAGGGGGACGGCCGCGCCCTCCGCCGGTTCCGGTTCCGAGAGCATGGCGGCCAGGGAACCTTGGGCTCGACTGTAGACCCGGACCAGCCGGTTGCGCGCGTAAAGGGTGAAGGCGAGCGCGCCCGCGGTCAGGAAGAGGAGGACTTCCCGGGAGGGAAGCATGGTCGAGCCCAGCATGAAGGAGAGCAGGATCAGGCCGACGATCCCGGCCAGCGTGACGGCGCTGGAGATGAACATGCGGACGGGACGCGCCCAGGCCCCCGCCAGGGATAACGGAAGGGCCGCCTCGGCCAGGATCAAGGCCACGGCGTTGATTTTACGAATGGTCGCCAGGTAGAGGGGCAGGGCGACCGCCATGCACGCCATCCAGACCAGCGCGGAGAAAAGGCCGCGCCGGCCGATGAGATCGCGCAGGTAGGGGAAGGCGGCCTCTTCGGCGTAGCTCCCCGCCGCGAAGATGGCGACGATCAGGATCAGGTTGACCGCGATCATCATCAGGGAGCGGCGGACGGCGCGGCGCACGGCGTCCTCCTGCCGCCGGAGACCGATCTCCCCGATCCACCTTCCGTAGAACCTGACCCGCGCGGACCAGCGCTTCCCGAGCGCGCTCGCCTGGAAGGAGTCGGCGGCCCGGATCGAGAGGCGGATCAGGTAGGGGCTGAGGAGGGTGGAGAGCACCGCCGTCCCCACGCCGATCTCGTAGATGGTGTCGCCGCCCACGCCCAGGGAGAGGGCCAGGGCCGCGATGATGAAGGCGAACTCGCCGACCTGGGCCATCCCTCCCCCCACCCGGATGGCGGTGTCCGGCTCCTGGCCGCTGAGGAGCGTCCCCACCACGTTGTTGACGAATTTCCCGACGATCACCAGCGCGGTCGCCAGCAAGAGGACGGGCAGGTTGGCGGCGATGGCCGCCGGGTTCAAGCGCAGGCCGATGGTCACGAAGAAGACCGCGCTGAAGACGTGGCGGAGGGGATCGACCAGGGGGGCGATCCGGGGGGTGGCGCGGGATTCGGAGACGATCGCGCCGATCAGCACGGCCCCCAGAGCCAGGCTGAAGCGGAGGCGGATGGCGAGCAAAGCCGCGCCGAAGCAGAGTCCGGCCAGGGCGACGATGAGGAGCTCATCGCTGCGGAAGCGGTTGATGTAGTCGATCAGGCGGGGGAGGATGAGGAGGCCCGCGATGGTCAGGAGGGGGAGGGCGAGGATCAGATACCAGATCTGCCCGGCGACTTCCCCGGCTTGAACATGGCCGGTCTGGGCCACGCCGGTGAGAACGGCGATCAAGACTACGGCCAGGAGGTCCTCCAGGATGGTGATGCCGATCGTGATCCCCGCGAAACGCTCCCGGTCCCGCCCCAGGTCCTGAAGGATCTTGGCCAGGATCGAACTCGAGGAGTCGCAGACGATCCCGCCCAGGAAGAGGCTGGGGACCGGCGCCCAGCCGAGCCGTCGGCCGAGCAGGTAGCCGAGCCAGACCATGACCCCGACGTCCAGGACGGCGGTGATCAGGGCGGTCGGTCCGACCCGGCGCATCCGGCGCAGGTTGAAGTTCAGTCCGAGCGAGAACATCAGGAAGATGAGTCCGATGTCCCCGAGCGTGCGGATGACCTCCTGGTCTTGGATGAGGCTGAAGGGGGGCGTGTAGGGGCCGACGATCAGTCCGGCCAGGACATAGCCGATGACCTTGGGCTGGTTCAGGCGCTGGAAGAGGAGCGCGACCAACCCCGAGATCAGGAGGATGACGGCTAAGTCCTGGATCAGCATGACGAAGGCGGGCGCGGTTTGGGATCCGCGCCGGTCCGCCGCCCTCGGCGGAGGCGAATTGCCGGCGGCCGGAATCGTTCAGCGGCCCCTCCGGTTGGAAGAGCCGTTCGAGCGGCCGTATTGTAGCCGCCGCGCGGGCACCGATCAATCCCTTTGGCTCCCCCCTTCAATCCGCGTCTTCGCGGCCTCCCTCTAAAAAGGGCGCGGGAACGCTGTAACCGGCGTCCTTGAGGAGCCCGAGGAGGATACGCCGCTTCTCCTGCTCTTCTCCGGTAAAGAGCGGCGCGCACTTTATCGCGTCGGACTGTGCCTCCCCTAGTTTCACGGCAAAGGCCAGGCAGGTCAGCTCCCCGCAAGCCCGGCAGTTCGTCCCCGGCAGGAGCTTGTAGATGTCGAGAGCGACGAGCTTCCGCCGACGCTCGAAACTGGGTTTGATCCTCCCCCGGTTCTCCCAGCAGTGGTTGATCAGCCCCTTGAGCCACTCGATGATCTCCCGGGCGTCTTTTTCGTCGAGCACCTTCCCGGCGGCAATTTGGCGGGGGTGCAGGGAGATAAGGCGTCCTCCCTTTTTGATAGTAAGGGTGCGCCCCTCGTGGTTGTAGATCGCCCCCTCCAAGACGGCGTTGAGATAGGGGAGGATCTCCGAAATATCGCGCTCGAAACGGGCGATGAATCGGATTTTCGCCGGATCGGCCAGACAGGGAAGGATGTGCTCGATGCCGATATTCTTGACAAAGTGTTCGTTCATGCTCCGAGCTACTCGCGATGGCGGACCTACTTCGGACAGCACCGGATGTTCTCGCGGATCAGCTGTTTGTAGTCGCCCAGGACGTCATGGACCCAGCAGTCGTCCGATCCGGCGCTCTCCCGGAAGGTCAGGGCCAGTATGTAGGCGATCTCCTTCAGCGTCGCCCCGGCTTCCAGCGCCCCCCGGAAATGCTTTTTCACGCAGGGGGCGGAGCGGTTCTTGATCGAAAGCGCCAGGCAGACGAACTGGTAGGTCTTCTCATCGATGGACCGCTGCTTCCGGTAGAGTTCGTCGATCTCGTCGAGTTTGCCGGCGAACTCCGGGAAGAACTCCGACAATAGCCTCATTCCCGCACCTCCTGAGTCGTCTCCGACGGGTTGTCTTTCAAGCCCGATTCTCGGGTGGTTTCACGGCTCTGACCTTGATGCTGGCCACGGAATCTTCCAGTTTCCGGATCTTCTCCGGGCTCGTTCCGTATGCCTTGACGACTGCTCGGGCGGTGACATCGTTCGCCATGTCCGCGATCGGGAATGGGCGCTCTTCCAGAACCTCGATTCCTCCGAACCCCGCGGCTTTGATGGCGCCCAGGTATTCGTCCTGGAGGACCGCTCCCGAGATGCAGCCGACATAGGCCGCGACGTCGTTCCGGATCTCCTCCGGAAGCTCCCTGGTCAGGACGATGTCGGAGACCATGAGCCTCCCGCCGGGCTTCAGGACCCGGAACGCCTCCCGGAAGACGCGCGGCTTGTCCGGCGACAGGTTGATCACGCAGTTGGAGATGACGACATCGACGGCGCCGTCCTCGACCGGGAGTTTCTCGATCTCCCCGAGGCGGAACTCGACGTTCTCCGCCCCCCACTTCCGCGCATTCTCCCGCGCCTTCTCCACCATCTCGCGTGTCATGTCCACGCCGATGACCCTTCCTCGTTTCCCCACCCGGCGGGCCGCCAGGAAGCAGTCGAAGCCCGCTCCCGCTCCGAGATCGAGAACGGTCTCCCCCTCTTTCAGGGAGGCGTGGGCGAGCGGGTTCCCGCATCCCAGGCCGAGGTTAGCCCCCTCCGGCGCGGAGCGGAGGTCCTCCTTCGAGTAGCCGATCCGCCCCCCGATCGCCTCGGGAGTAGATCCCGAACAGCAGGGAGACGAAGGGCCGCAGCACGAACCCTTCCCCCCGGCCACCCGAGCGTACGCGTCCCGCACTAACCTCCGGATCCGGGATTCGCCGTTCTCCGGTTGGGCTATCGTTATCTTCTTCCGGACGTTTTTCATGGCGGCGTCTCCTCCAGCGTCGGAGATCATTTTGATCCGGGCCTAGCGAGCGCCGAAGGCCAGATACACTCCGCCCAGGATGACCAGGGCGCCGCAGACCTTTTTCACGATTACCGCCCCTTTCGACCGCTCGTTCCAGTCGAGGTAATGCTGGACGCTCTCGGCACAGGTCCCGGCCGCCACGATCACCGAGCAGTGGCCGATCCCGTAGGCGAGGAGGAGGGCCAGGCCATAGGCCGGGCGGTCGGCGGCGAGCTTGAAGGTAACGGCGAGCATGGGGGCCATGAAGGCGAAGGTGCAGGGCCCGAGCGCCAGGCCGAAGACCAGGCCGAGTACGAAGGCGGCGAGCAGCCCTCTCCGTTTCATTCCAACTTGTCCCGGTCCCGACCCGGGCATCGGGATGACACCCAGCAGGTGAAGGCCCACGGCGAGGAAGATGGCCGCGACCAGCCAGTTGCCGTATCTCCCGATGTCGCCCAGCATCCTCCCTAGGGCGGCGGTGACCGCGCCGACGATCCCGATGGTGATCAAAATCCCCATCGCGAAGAGAAGCGCAAGATGGAAAGCCCGGCGGGTGGTGATCCGTCCCTGGTCGTCGATGAAGCCGATGATCAGGGGGATGGAAGCGAGGTGGCAGGGGCTCAGGACGATGGACAGGACCCCCCACGCGAAGGAAGCCCCTAGGGCGGCGAGGGGGCTCCCCTCGACCGCGCGGGACAGGGCTGTGAAGAGTCCTTCCATGAATCAGGGCTGACGGCTTGGGGGTTTCTGCACCATGATCCCCGAACGGGAGAAGGTGGCCAGGATATCTTCTTTCCCCAGGAACCCTTCGTGGCGGGCCACCTCCCGGCCGGATCCGTCGAAAAAGATCTGCGTGGGGATGAGACGGATGCCGTAGGCCTTCCCTGCCGAAGGATCCTTCCAGACATCGATGAACTCGACGCTGAGCGCGCCGTGGTATTCGTTTCGGATCTCCGCCAGGATCGGCGCCATCTTCTTGCAGGGGATGCACCGGTCCGAGCCCAGATCGACCAGGCGGGGGAGGCCGGATGAGACGGAGGCGGCGGGGGTTGAGGCGGGAGAATCCGGCTTGGCCGGCTCCGGTTCGCTTCCCCGGGGGGAGCAATTGGTAGAAGAGGCGGTCAGAACGCCGGCGATGAGAAGGGCGAGAAGGAGGCGTCTTCCCGGGCGGTTGATGGCGTCGTTCATGATCTTCACCGGTCAGCGTCCGGCGATCAGTATTTTTACTTCTTCCACCGTGGGGACCTTCCCGACCGTCTTCACCTCGCCATCGATAGCCAGGGCCGGCGTCATCATGACCCCGTAGTCCGCGATCGATTTCAGGTCCTTTACCTCGACGATCTCGGCCTCCCGGTTCAGCTCCTTGAGGGCGGCCCGCACGTTCTCCTTCACCTTCCGGCACTTGGGGCAGCCCGTCCCCAGCACTGCGATCTTCATGATGTTTCTCCCATCGTCAGGGTTCGAAATGTCGCTTCGCGGCGATTCGTAGGCGCGGGTCTTCGAGACCCGCGCGCGGGGTGGGGGGCCTGGCCCGCCAAGAAAATTTCGACTGTTCCGGATTCAATGTTGCCGTTTAGAAAAGCGAACCGTAGATCAGCCCCGTGGCTGTCGCCATGAATACTACCAAGGACACGAAGGCCAGCGTTTTCTTCGTCCCTATCAGTGAACGGATGACCAGCATGCTCGGCAGGCTCAGGGCCGGCCCGGCGAGAAGGAGGGCCAGCGCCGGCCCTTTCCCCATCCCCGAGCCGATCAGCCCCTGGAGGATGGGGACCTCGGTGAGGGTGGCGAAGTACATCAGCGCTCCCGCGCAGGAGGCGAAGAAGTTGGCGAAGAGGGAATTCCCCCCGACGAGGCTGGTTATCCCTTCCGACGGTATCAAGCCTTCGTGGCCGGGTCGGCCGAGGAGGAAACCGGCGACCAGGACACCGCCGAAGAGGAGAGGGAAGATCTGTTTCGCGAAAGTCCACGTCGCGGAGGTCCAGCAGCGCAGTTCGTCTTTCGTGAACCAGCCGATGAGCATGGCGGCAAGCGAGAGAAGCGAGGCTCCGGCCAGGATCCATTTAATCCGGTAGATGAAGACCCAGGCGCCGCCTTCCCGTTCCGCCGCTCCGCTCCAGTTGGCAAAGACCAGGAAGGCGATCATCGCCGCGAAATAGAGAGCGGTTTTCCAGAGAGGCCTTCCTCCGTCGTCCGCCCCGGCGGCGAAATCGTTTTCCGCGATCCTGGTTCGCTCTTCGCGGATAAAGATGAAATGCATCGCGAGGCCGATGATGACGCTGAAGGCGACCGCGCCGATCGCCCGGGCCGCCCCCAGCTCCATCCCGAGCACCCGGGCGGTCAGGATGATCGCCAGGACGTTGATCGCCGGGCCGGAGTAGAGGAAGGCGCAGGCCGGGCCGATCCCAGCTCCGCGCCGGTAGATCCCGGAGAAGAGAGGGAGGACGGTGCAGGAGCAGACGGCGAGGATGGTCCCGGAGACGGCGGCGACGCCGTAAGCCAGGGTCTTGTTGGCCCGGGGTCCCAGGTAGCGGATCACCGCCTGCTGGTTGACGAAGACGCCGATCGCCCCGGCGATGAAGAAGGCCGGGACGAGGCAGAGGAGGACGTGTTGACGAGCGTATTCCTGGAGCATGAGGAGAGCTTCCTGGGCGGGACCTCCCAAGGCAAGGTTCTCGAAGGGGAGGAAGTAAGCCAGCAGGAATACGACCAGCATGGACAAAAAGGCCAGCCACTGTTTCGCGGTATCCCGATTCATATCTCAATACCAAGATATAGCGATATATGGGGAGAAAAAATAATAGCCCCCGCTTAAGTTCTCGCGCAGATTTTCTCCCGACTAACGCTTTTGGCTTTATCCCTGTCCCGGGCGATCTGCGGATCGTCGCCATCCCATCTCCTCAGACCGGTCAGGATGGTAGCGATGGTGTCATCCGTGCTTGAAGCCAGGGAGTAATTGACCCAGAGCCCGTCCTTATCGGCGTTGATGAACCCGGCATTCCGCAGAATGCCGAGATGGCGGGAGACGCTGGACTGCGCGAAGCCCAGGATATGCGTCACCTCGCACACGCACATCGGTTTCACCTCGAGCATTTTGAGGATCCGGATCCGGCTCCGATCCGCGAGCGCCTTGAACATCTTTTCCAAGCTCATGGTCTCCTCCTACTATATCGAATATGCTCTATATAATACCATGCGCCACCGGCCTGTCAAGTCAGCCGACTTCAAAGAGAAAGGCGGTCGAACACTGAACCGCCCGCCGCAGCCCGAGAAGGTAAGCGCTGGCCGGGTTCAAATTAAAAAGATCCCCCGTCGGGGGATCTTTT
>CAZOYW010000050.1:0-19305 GCA_964584165.1 uncultured bacterium | reverse complement strand
GGCCCGCAGGTGCCGGTCAACCTGACGGCGCTGGCTTCCGGGGACTACAACGGCGACGGGACGGCCGACGCGGCGGTCTTTAGGCCCGCGAGCGGCCTCTGGTCGGTCCGGAACGTCACCACCTGCGCCTACGGCCTCTCGGCCGACCAGGCCTCCCCCGGCGACTACGACGGGGACGGCACCTCCGAGATCGCCGTCTTCCGCTCCCCCACCGGCCAGTGGTTCGTCCGCGACTTCACCCGCTTCCTCTACGGGGCGAGCGGGGACGTTTCGGCGGCCTCTGACTACAACGGCGACGGGGTCTCCGACGCGGCGGTCTTTAGGCCCGCGACCGGGCGCTGGTACATCCGGGACATCACGAGCGTGGTCCACGGGCTTAACGGCGACTGGCCGGTCCCGGGCGACTACGACGGCTCCGGCTTCGCCGCGGTCGCGGTCTACCGCCCCGCGGGCGGCCTCTGGTCGGTCGCCGGGGTCACCCGCTTCTACTTCGGGAACTCGCTCGACTGGCCGGTGGTCTTCGACTACTCGGGCGACGGGGTCCCGGAGGCGGGGGTCTTCCGTCCCTGCCAGGCCGGGATGTGGGCGATCCGGGGGATCACGCGGGTCTACTTCGGCAACTGCCTCGACTGGCCGCGCCCGGCGGACTACGACGGGAACGGGGTGGAGGAGATCGGGATCTTCCGGGGCTCCTCCTCGCTCTGGTCGGTAAAGGATCTGACGCTGATGTATCTGGGGACGGCGGGTGACGTGCCGGCGACCAGGTAGTGAATGGTGAATAGTGAATGGTGAATGGTAAACACTAATCGCTGGCGAGCAAGAGCCGGCCTCCCGCTGAAAAGCGGGGGGCCGGCTTTTCATAGGTCCTATAGGTCTTATAGGACCTATAAGACCTATAGTTTCGCGCGGCCGGCCATGCTATATTGTAAAGGAAATATCGCCATGAAACTCCTGCTCGCCAGCGCTCTCGCCGCCGCTCTCCTCTTCGCCCTCCCCCTCCTCTCCCCTGCCGCCACGATGCCGGTCAAGATCATGGCGGCCAACCTGTCCAGCGGGAGCGATCAAGCCTACGAGGAGCCGGGGATCCGCATCATCAAAGGTCTCCAGCCCGACGTCGTCCTCATCCAGGAGTTCAACTACGAATCGGGGACCCGGCGCGACCTGGTCGACGCGATGTTCTCGCCCGAGTATTACTACTACTACGTCCAAACGTCTTCGGCCGGGGACATCCCCAACGGGATCATCA
The DNA here is from genome assembly GCA_964584165.1 of uncultured bacterium. Taxonomy (GTDB): domain Bacteria; phylum Auribacterota; class Erginobacteria; order Erginobacterales; family CAZKCI01; genus CAZKCI01. The sequence goes on along the minus strand of CAZOYW010000050.1, from coordinate 18,059 downwards.
GCCGCTGGCCCTTCATCGCCACCGGATACTGGGACGATCCGGAGGTGTCCAACCGCGAGTTCGCCTGGGCCAAGATCAACCTACCCGGAGACCACGTCCTCCAGGTAGTCTCCGTCCACCTCTTAACCGAGAGCAGCTTCGTCCGCAACACGGAGGCCACGGCGCTCAAGGCCTACGTCGAGGCGAACTTCGACACCGGCGAGTTCATCGTCGTGGGGGGGGACCTCAACACCACCTCCCCCACCGAATCCTGCATCACCACCTTCTCCACCTTCCTCTCCCCCACCACCCATCGCCCCGTGGACCAGAAGGGCGACGACGACACCAACGCGGGCCGCAACAACCCCTACGACTGGGTGATGGAGAACTCCGTCCTCCAGTCCTATTTCACGGCCACCACCTGCCTGACCCACTCCTTCGCCCACGGCTTGGTCTACGACAGCCGAATCACCTCGCCCTACTCGATGCTCCCCTCCCCCATCCTCTCCACCGACTCCGACGCGACCGGGATGCAGCACATGGCCGTGATCAAGACCTTCAACGTCCCGGTCGACCCCTCGCCCACGCCCACGCCGACCAACACGCCGACGCCGACCCCCACGCCCACCCCCATCCCCGTCATCCTCGCCGACGGGGACTACAACGGGGACGGGACCTCGGACATCGCCGTCTTCCGTCCCGCCTCGGGGATGTGGGCGATCCGCTCCGTCAGCATCCTCTACTTCGGTTCCTCGGCGGATTACCCGGCCCCGGGGGACTTCGACGCCGACGGGACGGCCGACGCCGCCGTCTTCCGCCCCGCCTCGGGGATGTGGTCGGTCCGCAACGTCACGCGAGCCTACTTCGGCGGATCCTCCGACCAGCCCATCCCCGGAGATTACGACGGCGACGGGGGGGACGAGATCGGCGTCTTCCGGCCCGCCCAGTCCCAGTGGGCGATCCTCGACTTCACCCGCTGTTACTTCGGGGCCTCCAGCGACCGCCCCGCTCCCGGCGACTACGACGGCGACGGCACCGCCGACATCGCCCTCTTCCGGAAGTCCGGGGGGATGTGGGCGGTAAACCAGATCACCCGCGTCTACTTCGGCGGCGAGGCCGACCTCCCGGTCGCAGCCGACTACCGCGGCGACGGCCACCTCGAGTACGCCGTCTACCGCCCCTACTACGGCCTCTGGTCGGTGAGAGACTACACGCGGCTTTACATCGGGGGGAACTCCTACCTGCCCGCCCCGGCCGACTACGACGGGAACGGGAGCGACGATATCGGCCTCTTCCGGCCTTCCACGGGGCAGTGGACGGTCCAAGGCCTCACGCGGGCCTACTTCGGGACGGCGGGGGACATACCGGTGAGTAGATAAGGCAAAAGTAAAAAGGCAAAAGTTAAAATTTGGCCTCGCTGGAAGGCGAGGCCGTTTTGTTGCGAAAACGATATTTCCGGCAATACGCTTTGTGCCTCTGTGGGAGCGACATCCCTGCCTGCCCCGATAACCATCAAATCCAAGCAAAAACCGGGGCCCCGATCATAGCCGATCGGCATCGGGGCGAGGACGCCCCTCCCACAACACTCTCTATGTTATTGTGGGAGCGGCGTCCTCGCCGCGATCCGATAATAGATCTTCCCGCCATAACTTCCTCTCTCCACCTCCCGGAAGCGGACCAGCGCCAAGAGAGCGCGGCGGACGACGGCGGGGGAAAGGCCGAGCGCCCGGGTGAGATCGCCTGACGTCGCCGGACGCCGGCGGAGATAGCCGAGCACCGCTTCCGACGCTTCCCGGCCTCCCCCCTCCTTCCGCCGGCCGCCGAACTCCCCCGCCGCTTCCACGGTCAGGCCGGGCAGAAGCCGCCTCAGAAAAGACACGGCGCGCCGCATCTCCCTCTCCGTCAGGGGACGCGCCTCCTTCTCCGCCGGCGGGCGGGCCACCGTCGTCAGCTGGACCCGGTCGGGGGCGATCCTCCGAATCCTCCGGGCCAGAGCCTTAAGCTCGGCGGAAGAATCGTTCATCCCCCGGACCAGCATCGCCTCCAACCACAGCTTGCCTCTCCGACCGCGGGAGAAAGCCGCTATCCCCTCCGTGACCTTGTCCAGCGTGAGCGAGGGATGGGGCCGGTTGACTCGGCGGAAGACACGCTCCGTCCCGGCGTCGAGGCTGGGGACGACGAGGTCGGCGGAGGATAGTTCCCTCCGCACCTCCGGCCGGTCGAGGAGGGAGGATCCGGTGAGTACGGCGACAGGTACTTCCGTGATCCTCTTCACCCCCCGGATCATCTTCCCGAGATCGCTGTTCAGCGTCGGCTCGCCGGAACCCGAGAAGGTGATGTAGTCGATTCGCCCCTTCCGGGCGAGGGCCCGGCGGACCTGGGAGAGCACCGCCCGGGGGGAGGCGTAGCCGCGCCGGGCGAGCGTGGGCCGCCCGGAGGAGCCGAGCTGGCAGTAGACGCAGTCGAGAGCGCAGGTCTTGTAGGGGATGACGTCGACGCCCAGCGAGAAGCCGAGCCGGCGCGAGGGGACCGGCCCGAAAACGCGGGCTTTCCCGTTAGCTTTCATCGTCTGGGCCTGACTACAGATTTCCACGAATTACGGGAATTGCGCTAGTTGGGCGCGGCCATCCGTCCGATCGGTCGGATCCGACCGATCAGTCGAATCAAATTTCTCGAGCCGGGCTTGGCCATTCGCGCAGATTCGGGCAAATTCGTGGGCATCTTCGGGCGAGCCAAGCCGAGCTCATTCGTGAAGATTCGCGGTTATTCCGGAGCGGGGCGGGCTTTTGGCGGCGTCCAGGTAATCGCGGGCCGCGATCGCCGCCGCCGCCCCCTCCCCGACCGCCGCCGACACCTGGCGGATGTTCCCCGCCCGGACGTCGCCGGCGGCGAAGACGCCGGGCCGGGAGGCCCGCATCATCCCGTCGGTGAGGACGGATCCGTTTCCGTCGAGCTCGACCAACCCCCGGACGCAAGCGGAGTTGGGCTCCTGGCCGACGAAGACGAAGACTCCGGAGAGGGCGATCCGCTTCTCCTCGCCCGTCGCCTTGTCCCGGTAGAGGAGGGCCTCCACGGAGCTTTTCCCCAGGATCGCCTGGGGAAGGGCGTTGAGGACGAAGGAGACCTTCCCGTTCTTCCGGAGGTCCTCCTCCAGCACCCGCGCCCCCCGGAACCGGTCCCGCCGGTGCACGAGGTGGACGCGCGAGGCGAAGCGGGAGAGGAAGCGCGCCTCCTCCAGGGCGGTGTCTCCCCCGCCGATGACCGCGACCTCCCGGTTCCGGAAGAGAGGGCCGTCGCAGGTCCCGCAGTAGGAGACGCCCTTGCCCAGGAACTCCCTCTCGCCGGGTATCCCGAGCGTCTTATGGCGGGCCCCGGAAGCGACGATCAGCGCCCGGCCGGCGAATTCCCCGGCCGCGCCGCGGACGCGGAAGATCCCTCCCTCCTCGGCCGCCGAAGCGGCTTCGACCGACTCGAGGAGAGAGGCGCCGAAACGGGCCGCTTGGGCCTTCATCCTCTCGGCGAGATCGGGGCCCGCGATCCCTTCCGGGAATCCGGGGTAGTTCTCGATCCGGTCGGTGATCGCGGGCCAGCCGCCGCACCCCCCCTTCTCCAGAACCAGGGTGGAGAGGAGCTCACGCGCGGAGTAGATGGCGGCGGTCAACCCGGCCGGACCGCCGCCGATGATGAGAATGTCGTGGATGGCGGTCATGGTCTCTTTATTATAGGTCCTATAGGGCTTATAGGTCTTATAGGACCTATTCTGCCCGGCGCGCGGGTCATGAAGACCCGCGCCTACGTTCCCGTGCCGGCGTTCCCGGCGCGCGGGTCATGAAGACCCGCGCCTACGTTCCCGCGACGGCGTTCCCGGCGCGCGGGTCATGAAGATCCGCGCCTACGTCGGCACAAGATGCCGATTTCGTAGCCGCGGACCTTCAGGTCCGCGGGCGCTTCCCCACCCGCAGGGCGGGCGGGACGAGGTCGTAGATCCTCTCCACCTCCATCCGGACGAGGTAGCGGGGAGAGGGAAAGTGGATCTCGGAACGCCCGTGGGAGAAGCCCCGCCGGACGTTGTCGATGATCCGCTGGGTCGAGAGAGACCTTCTCTTCGCCGTCCAGTGCCCGGCCAGCTCGTCGAAAAGCGGCCCCGACTCGATCAGCTCGGCGCGCCCCTTGAACTGGTAGCCCTTGAACTCGCGAATATTGAAGACCGAAAGGGCGACGGACGGGTTCCCCTTCAGGTTGGAGCGGGTCTTGCCGCGGAAGAGGTCGAAGAAATAGACGTAGCCCTCCGGATCGACCCGGACCACCCCTTTCAGGGCGAGGTTGGGGACGCCGCGTCCGCCCACGGTCCCCACCACGGCCACGTTCTCCTTGAGGAGAAGGCGGCGCATTTCTTCGTTGATCGGGACGGCCATCGGTCGGGAAGCTCCGGGTTAGCAGCGCGCAGTTCTCTGATTATAGATCGCCGGCCACCAGCCGGCGAGAAAGGCCCCAACGCCGCGCGGCGCGATCAGAAATAGAAGATCATCGCCACGCCGGCCACCCAGCAGTAGGCGGCGAACCAGATCAGCCTGTCCCGGGCCACCGCGACGAGGAGGAGCTTGATCGCCCCGAAGCCGACCAGGGCGGCGGTGATCACCCCCGCCGCCAGGGCGGCGGCCTCATGGGCGGCGAAGCCGCGGGAGAGCGCCCCGAGCAGCTTGATCCCCGAAGCGCCGAGGATGACCGGGATGGAGAGGAGAAAGGAGAACTCCGCCGCCGCGGTCCGTTCCACGCCGGTGAAGATCCCCGCCGAGATGGTCGCGCCGGAGCGGGAGAGGCCGGGGAGGATGGCGCAAGCCTGCGCGACTCCGATGGCGGCGGCGGACCGACCGCCCACCCCGGCTTCCCCCTGGGGGACGATGGAGGCGAGAAAGAGGAGAACTCCGGTCAGGACCATGAAGACGCCCACCCAGAAGGGCTCCCGGAAGAACCTCTCGATCTCCGACTCGAAGAGGAGCCCCGCCGCCGCCGCCGGGAGGCTCGCGGCCACGAGCAGCCAGGCCAGGCGGGTGTTCTCGTTCGGGAAGCGGAGGCGGCCGCCGCGCCACTTGACCCGGCCCCGGAAGACCGCAACGAGGAGGGCGGACACCCGCCGGCGGAAGAAGAACAGGACCGCAAACAGGGTTCCCAGGTGGAGCATCGCGTCGAAGGCGAGGTCGGCGTCGGGCGCGCCCAGGAGGCGCCCGGCCAGAACCAGGTGGCCGCTCGAGGAGACGGGGAGGAACTCGGTCAGCCCCTGAACGGCGCCCAGGATGATCGCGTGGATCGGGTTCATTTTAATCCTCCGCGCCCGGCGGGCGCGAAGGATTAATAGTGGATGAGCGAGTGGACGGGAAGATCCCGGATCTTCTCCCGCCCCTTCAGGAAGTCGAGCTCGATGGCGACGCTGACGCCGATGATCTCGCCCTGGGCGTGCCGGACCAGGTCGATCGCCGCCCGGAGGGTCCCGCCGGTGGCCAGGAGGTCGTCGACGATCAGGACGCGCTCGCCGGGGGAAACGCCGTCCTCGTGGATCTCCACCGTGGCCGATCCATACTCGAGGTCGAAGGAAGCGCGCTTGGTCCGGTGGGGAAGCTTGCCGGCCTTGCGCACCGGGACCACGCCGGCGCCGAGCTTATGGGCCAGGGCGGCGCCGAAGATGAAGCCCCGGGCGTCGATGCAGACCACCTTGGCCGGCGGATGGGCGAGATAGGGCTTGGCCATCAGGTCGATCGCCTCCCGGAAGAGCTTGCCGTCGCTGATCAGGGGGGTGATGTCCTTGAAGATGATCCCCGGCTTCGGAAAATCGGGGACGTCGCGAATGGCCCGCTTCAGGTTCTCGAGACTCATATGCTCCTCTCCTTGCGGTTCTTCCTTCCCCGTGAGCCGCCCCTCCGGGGAGGCTCATAGGGAAGGAAAATCGAGCTTCCTTTCCCGGATGGTCTGGCGGAGCTTCTGGATCGACTTGTTGATGATCTGGCGCACCCGCTCCCGGCTGATCTTGAAGGCGGCGCCGATATGCTCGAGCGTGCGCGCCTCCCCCTTCCTGAGGCCGAAGCGAAGCTCCATGATCCGGCGCTCGCGGGGGGAGAGGTCGGCCAGGAGCTTCTTGAGATCCTCCCTCAGATCGGCGGCGTTGACCGCCTGGTCGGGGGCGGCCACCGCGGTGTTCTGGATCAGGTCGGCCAGCTCGCTCACCCCCTCTTCGTCGATCTTGGCGTCGAGGGAAGAGGGGGATCGGATGACCTCCCTCAGATCGTCGATCTCCTTGTAGGTCATCCGGAGGCGGCGGGCGATCTCGCTCCGTTGGGCGGGGCGGCCCATCTCCTGGGAAAGCCGCTCCACCGCCTTCTGGAAGGAGGAGACCTTCTCCTGCATGTAGACTGGGACGCGGATGATCTTGGACTGGTTGGCGATCGCCCGCATGATCGACTGCTTGATCCACCAGGCGGCGTAGGTGGAGAGCTTGGTCCCCTTGCGGAGGTCGTAGCGCTCGACCGCCTTGATCAGGCCCAGGTTCCCCTCCTCGATCAGATCCAGGAGGGGAAGGCCGATGTGCTCGTACTTCTTGGCGATCTTGACCACCAGGCGCAAGTTGGCCTTGATCAGGTGCTTGGCCGCGGCCTCCTCCCCCCGGGCCGCCTTCTTGGCCAGGGCGACCTCCTCCTCCCGGGTGAGGAGGGGGATCTCCCCGATCTCCTTCAGGTAGATGCGAATCGCCGGCGATTGTCGGTTCCCCGCCATCGTCTCTCCCCGGATGATCCGATCATCGGCCACGGATTCTCGCCCGGCTGCCGCCCGGCGGAAGATAGCCGCTGATTTCGCGGATTACGCGGATTAATCGGCTTGGGATCGGCAACAACTCCTCCGACTACCTGCCGCGTTTCATGGATCTTATCGGTTGTTGATAATCCGCGAAAATCCGCGCAATCCGCGGTTTATTTTTTCCTGGCGCGTTTCTTCTTTCCCGGCCCGTCCGCGAGCGCGGCCTGGGCCGCGGCGAGGCGGGAGATGGGGACCCGGAAGGGCGAGCAGGAGACATAGTCCATCCCGACCCGGTGGCAGAACTTCACCGATTCGGGGTCGCCCCCGTGCTCGCCGCAGATCCCGATCTTGAGATGGTCGCCGTGGAGGCGGCGGCGCGCCGCGCGGCCGCGCTCGATCCCGATCCGGATCAGCTCCCCGATCCCCTCCTGGTCGATGGTCTGGAAGGGGTCGACGGGAAGGATCTTCTGGCGGAGATAGTCGGGGAGGAAGCCGCCGATGTCGTCCCGGCTGAAGCCGAAGCCCATCTGGGTCAGGTCGTTCGTCCCGTAGCTGAAGAAGGCGGCGGTCGCGGCCATTCGGTTGGCGGTCAGGGCGGCCCGGGGGATCTCGATCATCGTGCCGTAGAGATGCGGGATCCGCTTCAGCTGGAGCCTCCCGCAGACCTCGGCGTGGACCCGCTCGACGATGACCTTTTGGTGGTCGAGCTCGCTCACCGCGCAGGTGACGGGCACCATGATCTCCGGGAAGGCCTTCTTCCCCTCCCGGAGCAGCTCGCCCGCCGCCTCGAAGATGGCGCGGACCTGCATCTCGGTGATCTCCGGGTAGGTGATGCCCAGGCGCACCCCCCGGTGCCCGAGCATCGGGTTCGACTCCTTGAGGTCCTCGCCCCGCTTCCTCACTTCGGCCAGGGGGATCTTGAGCTCTTGGGCCAGCTCCTCGAGCTTGTCTTCGCTGTGGGGCACGAACTCGTGGAGGGGCGGATCGATCAGGCGGATGGTCAGGGGGCGCCCTTCGAGCGCCTCCATGGTCGCCTTGACGTCCCTTTTCACGAAGGGGAACAGCTCGGAGAGGGCCGCCCGGCGCTCCGGCTCGCCCTCGCTCATGATCATCTTGCGCAGGAGGAAGAGGGGCTCGTCGCTCCCCTCGCCGTAGAACATGTGCTCGGTCCTAAAGAGGCCGATCCCCTCGGCCCCGAAGGCGACCGCCTTCTGGGTGTCCCGGGGGGTGTCGGCGTTGGTCCGCACGGCGAGGCGCTTGTGCTTGTCCACCAGCTTCATCAGCTTCTTGTACGACTCGTTGGCGGCGAGGTCGGGATCGACCAGGGCCAGGGCCCCGGCATAGACCGTCCCCCGGGTCCCGTTGAGCGTGATCCAGTCGCCCTCCTTGACTGCCGCCCCCTTGGGGGTGACGAATGATTTGCCGTCTTCGGCGATCTCGATGTCCGGGCTGCCGACGATGCAGCACTTGCCCCAGCCGCGGGCGACCAGGGCCGCGTGGCTGGTCATCCCCCCCTTGGAGGTGAGGATGGCCTGGGCCTTGTGCATGCCGTCGACGTCCTCGGGCGAGGTCTCCTCCCGGACCAGGATGACCTTCTCCCCCCGCCCCGCCCAAGCCACCGCCTCCTCGGAGGTGAAGACCGCCCTCCCCTTGGCCGCCCCCGGGCCGGCCGGGAGCCCCCGGGCGATCACCCCCGCCGCGGCTTCCGCCTTGGCCTCGATGACCGGGAGCATCAGCTCGACCAGCTGGCCCGGCGCCACCCGCTCCAGGGCGGTCCTTTCGTCGATCAGCTTCTCCCGGAGCATGTCCATCGCCATGCGCACCGCCGCCACCCCGTTGCGCTTGCCGGTGCGGCACTGGAGCATGAAGAGCTTCCCGTTCTCGATGGTGAACTCGATGTCCTGCATGTCGCGGTAGTGGCGTTCCAGCCGGCGCTGGATGTCGTCGAGCTGGCGGTAGACGGCGGGCATCAGCTTTTCCAGGGTCGGAAGCTTCTCGCTCTGGGCGTTCTTGGAATACTCGTTCACCGGGGCCGGGGTGCGGATCCCCGCTACCACGTCCTCGCCCTGGGCGTTGACCAGGTATTCGCCGTAGAAGCGGTTCTCGCCGCTCCCCGGGTTGCGGGTGAAGGCCACGCCGGTGGCGCAGTCGTCCCCCATGTTCCCGAAGACCATGGCCTGGACGTTGACCGCCGTCCCCCACTCGTCGGGGATGCGCTCGATCCGCCGGTATTCGACCGCCCGCTTGCCGTTCCAGGAGGCGAAGACCGCGCCGATCCCGCCCCAGAGCTGCTCCTGGGGATCGTCCGGGAAGTCCCTCCCCAGCGTCTCCTTCACCATGCGCTTGAAATCGTCGATGAGGGTCCGGAGGTCGTCGGCCTTGAGTTCCGTGTCGCTCCGGCAGCCCCGGGCCGCCTTCATCTCGGCCAGGCGGTTGTCCAGGAGCTTGCGGATGCCCTGGCCGTCGGCGGGCTCCTCGCGCCGGCCCAGGGCGATGTCCACCTTCTCCATGGCCACATCGGAATACATCATGATCAGGCGGCGATAGGCGTCGTAGGCGAAGCGCGGGTTGTTCGTCCGGGCGATCAGGCCGGCGATCGTCCGCTCGGTCAGGCCGACGTTGAGGACCGTCTCCATCATCCCCGGCATCGACCGGCGCGCGCCGGAGCGGACCGAGACGAGGAGGGGGTTTCCGGCGTCGCCGAAGCGCTTGTCGAGAAGCTTCTCCACCCGGCCGAGCGCCGCCGTCACCTGTCCTCTGAGCTCCCGGGGGTAGCTCTGGCGGTGGCGGTAGTAGTAGGAGCAGACCTCGGTCGTGATGGTGAAGCCGGGAGGCACCGGGAGGCGGAGGTCGCGGTGGCCGGCCATCTCCGCCAGGTTGGCGCCCTTGCCGCCGAGCAGGTTCTTCATCGACTCCTTGCCGTCGGCCTTCCCGTTCCCGAAGAAATATACGTGCTTGGACATCTTAAGCTCCTTGTGCGATTTGAGGGACAGTTTAACGGGATACTCTACACCGCGCGGGCGGTCCCTGTCAAAGCGAATGCCGCCGCTGTAAGCCTCGACTCTGTCGGGGCGCGAAAAAGCTGACGCCGGTTCGCAGAACCGGCCCCCAAGGGGCGACGACGTCACCAGCACCGCCATCTTGGGAGAGGACAGACCGGAGAGAAAGCGCGGCCGCCGATCTTATTTTCCGGAGCGGTCGCCCTCGGCAACCGCTCCGGAAAATAAATGCTCCCCCCGCTCGTACTGGAGCAGGGAGAGATCGGCCACCGGCTCGGCGTAGAGGCGGTTGACGGCGTCGAGGAGGCGGAGGCGGTTAAGGCGGAGGCCCTCGTCTTCCACGTTGACCATCACCCGGTCGAAGAAGTCATGGAGGGGGCGGGAGAAGGCGTCGGCGTAGAGTTCGGTCGCCAGCCGGTATTCCCCCCGCCCGATCGCCTCCCGGACGGACGAGGCCCGGACGCGGTAGGCTTCCCAGAGGGAGGCCTCCTCCGGCTCCTTGAGGAGATCGTCCCGGATCTCTCCCGGAGGGAGCGGGCGGGCGGGGCGGAGAATGTTCCCGGTCCGCTCCACCACCGTGGCGGCCGCCATCAGGATCTCCGACCCCGCGAGGCCCCGGAAGGCCTCGAGCCGCCGCTTCAGGTCCCTTAGGTCGTCCCAGCCGGAGGCGATGGCGGCGGCGCTGAGGTCGGCCGCGACGCCTCTCCCCTCGAGGTAGCCCTGGAGGCGGGACTGATAAAAGGCCAGCGTCTCCCGGAGCACCGAGGCGGCCCGTTCGACGGGGAGGCCGAGGCCGGCGATCGCCTCCCCGCTCAAGGCGGAGAGGGATAGGGGCAGGTCCTTCTCCATCAGGATCCGGATCGCGCCCAGGGCGGAGCGACGGAGGGCGTAGGGGTCCTGGGAGCCGCTGGGGAGGATGCCCGCGGAAACGAAGGCGGCGACGGTGTCGAGACGATCGGCGAGGGCGAGCGCGAGCCCCGAGAGGCTCTCGGGGAGGGCACCCAAGGCGAGGCGGGGCGCGTAGTGCTCGCCGATCGCCCGGGCCACCTCCGGATTCTCCCCGGAGGCCAGGGCGTAGCGCTCCCCCATCGTCCCCTGGAGCTCGGTGAACTCGGTGACCATGGCGGTGGCGAGGTCGGCCTTGGCCAGGAGGGCCGCCCGCGCGACGACGGCGATGCCGGCGGACCCGATCCCCATTCTCTCCGCCACCCGGGGAGCGAGGCGGGCAAGGCGTTCGGCCTTTTCGAAGTAGCTCCCCAGCTTCTGGTGGAAGACCACCCCCTTGAGCTTTTCCACCCGCTCGGCCAGGGGACGGGAAACGTCCTCCTTCCAGAAGAACTCGGCGTCGGCGAGGCGGGCGCGCAAAACCCGGGAGTTATTGCGGGCGATCTCGTCTCCGTCCGGGAAAGGGCCGTTGGCGACGAAGAGGAAGGCGGGGAGGAGGGCGCCCCCCTTCCCCCGGAGCGGGAAGTAGCGCTGGTGAGATTCCATCGGGGTGATGAGGACTTCGGGGGGGAGCGAGAGAAAGCGCTCCTCGAAACTCCCGGCCAGGACCCGCGGCCATTCGACCAGATAGGACACCTCCTCGACAAGCTCGGGGCTGAAGTCGGCGGGAGAGATCGCCGGGTTGAATCTCCTCCCCTCCGCCACCAGATCCTTGAGGATCGCCTCCTTCCTCCGCTCGGGGTCGGCGAGGACGTGCTTGGCCTCGAGGAGGCGCTCGTAGGCCTTGAGGTCCGCCTCGGGGAGCGTCCAGGGCCCGCGGCCGAAGAAGCGGTGGCCTGAAGTCTTGCGCCCCGCCCGGAGCCCGGCGGCCTCGACCTTCAAGACCTTCTTCCCCCAAAGGCAGACCAGCCAGCGGACGGGGCGGGCGAAGCGGAACTTCGAGCCGTTAAGCCAGCGCATCGACTTGGGGAAGGCGAGCCCCTGGAGGAGGGAGGGGATAGCGGCGGCGATCTCCTCTCCCGTCTCCCGCCGGACCAGGAGTTTCACGTAGGGCTTCCCGTTCCTCTCCCCCACCGCGAGATCGGAGGGCTTCATCCCCCGGCTCCGGGCAAAGCCGGCCGCGGCCTGGTTCCAGCCCCCGGCGGCGTCCCGGGCGCGATCCAAGGGCGGCCCCCAGACCTCGTTATCCCGGTAGCGGGGAAGGCCGGGGAGGAAGAGGAGGAATCGGCGGGGCGTCCCCCAGGCCACCGGGGACGATCCCGGCGCCCAGGACCGGCCGGCCGCCCGGAGCTGCTCGAGGACGGGCGGGATGTAGGAAGCGGGGATCTCCTCCGTGCCAATTTCCAGCAGGAAATTGGCAGTCGCCGAGGAGCGGGAAGTTTCCTTCTTCATCAGCCTTCCGCCTTCTGACTTCTGCCTTCAGCCTTCTGACTTCTGACTTCTGACTTTTGACTTTTGCTTTCTCCTCCCTGCTTTTCGACGTGCAGACGGGCGCAGGCGGCGGCGAGCGCCCTGACCCGCGAGATGTAGTTCGGCCGCTCGGAGACGCTGACCGCGCCCCGGGAGTCGAGGACGTTGAAGAGGTGGGAGCACTTCAGGGTGAAGTCGTAGGCGGGGAGGGTGAGCTGCTTCCCGATCAGGGCGCGGGCCTCGGACTCGGACCGGGCGAAGTCCTCCCGGACTTTCTCCACCTCCGCCTCCTCGAAGCTGTAGCGGGAGAACTCGTACTCGGCCGTCCGGCGGACCGCCCCGTAGGAGATCCCCTTCACCCAGGCGAGGTCGAAGACGTTCTCCACGCCCTGGAGAAACATGGCGATCCGCTCCAGGCCGTAGGTGAGCTCGACCGAGACCGGCTCCAGCTCGAAGCCGCCCATCTGCTGGAAGTAGGTGAACTGGGTGATCTCCAACCCGTCGCACCAGACCTCCCAGCCCAGGCCGGAGGCCCCCAGGGTCGGCGACTCCCAGTCGTCCTCGACGAAGCGGAGGTCGTGGCGGCGCGGGCTGATCCCCAAGGCGAAGAGGCTCTTCAGGTAGAGATCCTGGACGGAAGCGGGGCCGGGCTTCAGGATCACCTGGAGCTGGTGGTGCTGGTAGAGGCGGTTGGGGTTCTCGCCGTAGCGCCCGTCGTCCGGGCGGCGGGAGGGCTGGACGTAGGCCACCTTCCAGGGGGAGGACCCGAGAACGCCGAAGAAGGTGGGAGGGGCGTTCGTCCCCGCCCCCACCTCGACGTCGTAGGGCTGGAGGATGACGCACCCCTGCCGCCCCCAGAAGGCGGTGAGTTTGAGGATTAGGGTCTGGAAATCCATGGCGATCGCCGCGGCGGGCGGACTGCAGCGGAGGCTCAGGAAACGCTGAGCCGCGGATGACGCGGATTAGGCCAACATGCTCCGCGGCGGCTCATTGTTCCTGGTGTCCCTTTGGTCCCTGAGGTCCCTTGGTCCCTTAAGTCCCTGAGGTCCTTTTGGTCCCTGAGGTCCCTTTGGTCCCTGAGGTCCCTGAGCTCCCTTAAGTCCCTGAGGTCCCTTAAGTCCCTGAGGTCCCTTTAGTCCCTGTGGTCCCTGCTCTCGGCAGCTCCGGCGAAGTCCCCATCACGTGCTCCAGGAAGTCCCGCGACTTTATCTTCTTCCCGACCTGGTTGTCAATCAGATAGCCGGCCAGCCCATGGAGCGACCTCTCCTGGCGGACCGAGAGCTTGAGCGTCCCCTCCCGCTCCGGCCCGCCCCGGAGGATGAAGGCGGCCACCGAGGCGATCCCCGGAGGGAGGGGGCAGGATCCCGGGTCGGCCGGGCGGCAGCGCGGGCAGACCCACCCCCCTTCCCGGGGGGAGAAAAAGCGGGTGGGTCCGATCCGCTCGCCGCAGCGGGTGCAGGCATCGACCGGGGGGAGGACCCCGAGCGCCTTCAGATACTGGAGTTCGAACCAGGAGCGGGCATAGGAGACGCAAACGAGCTTCTCCGCGCTCTTAAGAGCGCGGAGGAAGAGGGCGAAGAGCTCCTGTGCGCCCTCGCGGCCGAAGGCGGCGGCGGCCGTGATCTCGGCGAAGTAGTAGAAAAGGGCGACCTTCTCCAGTGTGGAGAGGGAGGAGGAGAACGAGCGGAGGAGATCGAAGCGCCCCAGGACGTGGAGGTCGCTCATGCGGCTCGGGTAATACTGGAGAACGCCGTGACCGAAGAGCTCGAGCGCGCCGCGCAGGGGGGAGGCGGGGCGCCGCACCCCCTTGGCCAGCGTCCGCACCATCCCGCCGGGAGTGACGAAGGAGACGATCCGGCTGGTCTCGGTGAAGTCGCGGTTGTGGAGGACGATCGCCTCGGTCTTCTGGATGGCCATGACTGGACCCTGGCAAACGAAGAAAACCACGGATTAAACGGATTTCATGGAGTGTTTAAATGCCGGCCGACTGCCATTTTAAATTCTTCCCGCCCCGCCCGGGCGGGGCGGGAAGAATTTAACGCGAGAGTAGCTTGAACAGGAAGTAGGTCAGGGCCATCCCTAGGAAGGAGCCGGAGATCACCTCGTAGAAGGTGTGGATGCGGCTGGCGATCCGGGACTGGGCCACCACCAGGGCGAGGAAAAAGACCAGGACCACCACCAGGGCCGGCGTCCCGGGGATGAGGGCGACCAGGGCGAAGACCGCGAAGGCGAGCGCGGCGTGCACCGACGGCATCCCCCCGCGCAGGGGGGTCCCCCGGTGGAGAAGGATCTTCACGATCACGGTGAGGATGACCACCACCGCCAGGCAGACGAAGGCGACGTGCCAGGCGGAGGCGCGGATGGAGGCGAGGCCGACCTCGAGCGGGCGGATCAGGTATTTCCGGCGGAAGAAGACCAGGTAGCCGACGCCGCCGGCGTAGAGGGCGGCGAGGAGGACCGCCCCCGCCGCCACGTCCTTGACGATCCGGGCCAGCGGGTGGTAGGAGCCCTTGACCAGGTCGGTGATGTGCTCGATCGAGGTGTTGAGCATCTCGGTGAGGAGGACCAGGACGATCGCGGTCATCAGCAGGACCGTGTCCTCCCAGTCCATCCGGAGGACGACGGAGAGGACCAGGATCAGGGCGGCGGCGAGGAAGTGGACCCGCATGTTCCGCTGGGTCTTGAGGACGTAGATGATCCCTTCGATCGCGGCGTTGAAGGAGTCGATTACCTTGTGCGGGACCATGGGCTTTCACTCCCTCCGGCGAAGCCTCGCCGCGCGAAACTCTTCCCGCGGAAGGCGGGCCGCTTCCCAGCGGCGGAGGATCGCCCGCTCCCGGCGGGCCATCTCCCGGCGGCGGCGCGGCGGATGATCGGCGTAGCCGAAAAGGTGGAGGATCCCGTGGACCAGGCAGAGGGCGAGTTCCTCGGCCGGGCTCTGGCCGAAACGGCCGGCCTGCTCCCCGGCCCTCTCCGCGGAGACGGCCACGTCGCCGAGGAAGGCGCCCGGGGAGCCGGCGGGGAAGGCCAGCACGTCGGTGGGGCGGTCTCGTTTCAGCCAGAGGCGATTCAGGCGTTGGATCCCCGCGTTGTCGGTGATCAGCACGCTCACCTCCCCCTCGGGAGCGCCCTCTTCCCCGAGGACGAAAGCGCTGAGGGCGCGGACCGCCCGGAGGTCCGGGCGAAACCGCTTCTGCTCGTTCCTGATCGAGATCCGGGCCATGGGAACCGATGCTGACCAGCGGTTAATGGCTGATCAATTCTTCCGCCGTTACTGCGTATCTGTGGGAGTGGCGTCTCGCCACGACTCATGCCCGCTCGGATCGCGGCGAGACGCCGCTCCCACAAGGCGCGGGAAGAGACTACCTTCCTTCGTGTCTTAGTGTCTTGGTGGCAAAGTCAGGCTTTGTCGGCCGACGGGCATGGCCGCTCGGCCGCCTCGTAGGCCCGGATGATCCTCTGGACGAGGTCGTGGCGGACCACGTCCTGCTCGGTCAGGCTGATGAAGGCGACCCCCTCCACCCCCTTCAGGACCGAGCGGGCGTGAACCAGCCCCGAGACCTTCTCCCCGCCAGGGAGATCGACCTGGGTAACGTCGCCAGTGATCACCATCCGGGAGCGGAGGCCCAGGCGGGTCAGGAACATCTTCATCTGCTCCCGGGTGGCGTTCTGGGCCTCGTCCAGGATGATGAAGGCGTGGTTCAGTGTGCGTCCCCGCATGTAGGCGAGCGGCGCGATCTCGATGACCCCCTGCTCCTCGTAGGCCCGGACCCGGGAGACGTCCAGCATGTCGTAGAGGGCGTCGTAGAGCGGGCGCAGGTAGGGGAGGATCTTTTCGCGCATGTCCCCGGGGAGAAAGCCGAGCTTCTCCCCCGTCTCCCGGGCCGGGCGGGCGAGGATCAGACGGGCCGCCTCGCCCTTGAGGAGGGCGGAGACGCCCATGGCCATGGCGAGGTAGGTCTTCCCCGTCCCGGCCGGACCGATCCCCACCACCAGGTCGTGGGCGCGGATCGCCTCCACGTATTTCTTCTGGTTGGGGGTCTGGGGGCGGATGAAGCCCCGCGGGGAGGAGACCTCGATCCGGTCGCCGTAGATCTCCCCGATCGCCCCCGCCTCCTTCCCGGCCGCCAGGCTCAGGATGCGCTTGAACTCGGCGGTGGTGATCGTCTCGCCGTGCTCGACCAGGGGGAGGATGTGGAGGAGGACCTGGCGGGCCTTCGCCACTCCCGCCTCCGGCCCCGAAAGGCGTACGAAGGCGTCCCGGGCGACCGCCCGGACGCCGCAAGCCTTTTCCAACAGGCCGATGTTCGCGGGATCGCGGGCGAAGATCGCGCTGGCGGACTCCGGGGAGGGGAGGTTGAGGGTCTCCTTCATTCAAAAATTTCCTGCGGAAATTTTTGAAGGTTGATCAGAGGTCCGGGAAACCATCCGGAGAGGTGCGCGGTTGGGGATCGGAGAAACGGAGGCCGCCCGAACGAACGCGGGGCGAACTCCCGGAGAGCGCGGCGCGCGGTGAAACGGGAAGAGAGCACGGACCAGAGCAACCTGATTAAAATTTTGCAGCGCAAAATTTTAATCACGGGGGATGATGAACACCTGCCCGGGGTAGATCAGGTCGGGGTGCTTGATCCGGTCCTTGTTGGCCTTGTAGATCAACGGCCACTTGAGCGGGTTGCCGTAGATCCGATCGTAGCCGGAGATGATCCAGAGGCACTCGCCCTTGACCACGGTGTGGGTGGAGGGCTTCTCCCCGGAAACGCCGAGATCGATCTTCTCCACCGGGGCGTCGGGGAGGGCCGGAGGCTGGATGATCGCGGAGAGTTCCTCGGTCGCCCCGCCGCTGATCGGCCCGGCGGCGACGAGCTTCTTCCGCGGTCCGCCGATGATGTAGCCCTGGTTCCCCCAGAGCTCCTCGTCGGTCCAGGAGCGGCGGTTCCAGCCCGGCCAGTCGGGGACGACGTCGGTGAGGAAGCTGTCCACCGAGCCGAAGTCCCCGGTGCCCTTGGTGCGAATGATGTCGCCCCCGCGGGCCGGAGGGGTGACGGCGGGGATGGCGGCGGAGACGGGGAGGGAAGCAGCCGCGGAGGCCAGCAACGCTCCGAACAGAACCGCTGAGAGACGCCTGTGGGAAAGCATGGTTACGCTCCTCATTTTCAGTCTGTAATGATGCTAACGGCCCTTTCGGCCCCTGTCAAGGCGAAAAGCCCCCGGCCTTTTCGGCCGCGAAGAGGCTCAAAAGGCGCAAACGGGGGTAGAATCGGTTCTCAAAGTTTGGGTTTGTTGCGCCTTTTCGCGGCTAACTGACCGGAGAGGAGTTCGTAGGTCGCGTCCAGGGCCTGGGGGATCACCCGGGATCGGCCGAGGACGGGCATGAAGTTGGTGTCGCCGTTCCAGCGGGGGACGATGTGGAGGTGGAGGTGGCCGAGGACCCCCGCCCCCGCGGCCTTCCCCAGGTTGAAGCCGAGGTTAAACCCCTCCGGCCGCATCGCCCGCTTGAGCAAGGCCAGGCAAACCTGGGCTGTCCGCATCAGGTCGGCCGCTTCCTCGGGCGGGAGCGACTCCAGGTCCGCCGCGTGGCGGTAGGGGGCGACCAGGAGGTGGCCGCTGGTGTAGGGGAAGGCGTTGAGAAGGGCGAAGCTGAAGGCGCCGCGCAGAAGGACGCGGTTCTTCCGGTCGGAGCGGCTCTTCGCCTTCCGGCAGAAGAGGCACCCCTTCTCCTTCTTCCCGGCGATGTACTCGATCCGCCAGGGGGCCCAGATGATCCCGCCCGGCTTCCGCGCCACCCTTCGCTTCATGCCCGAATCCTATCCCGGCCGCCGGTACGGGTCAAGAGGGACCGGGTTCGCAACCGCAATCAGCTCATTGGCCCCCGGGCGGCGGAGGCGCCAACGCCTCAGCGCCGCATCAGCGCGAACACGCCCCAGCCCAGGTATTCGCGCG
>CAZOYW010000049.1:0-20115 GCA_964584165.1 uncultured bacterium | reverse complement strand
GAGTGTTACCCCTTTCCTTCAAATCCCCAGTCTCAGGATCTGGTTGTTAGGACAGACAATAAAAAAACCCTGCCGGCTAAGCAGGGTCGCAGCTGCGCCCCAAAAACCTAATGAGCAATTGAAAATCCGGATAACGCTCGCCGCTCACGGCCATCCGCCCTATTGGGGTGTAGTGTCTTATGGCTAATCCGATAATATCGAAAATTCATATCCCGTCAAGTGAAATCGGCTGAATTCAGGCCCGCCGCGAGGAACAGAAACCGTCGCCGGAATGGCGGAAACCACGGCTTTGTCTTCCTCTTGTCGGCGAACAAGTCCTCGAGGTATTATGGACAGTTGTGGAAATATCCTCTACCAACGCCGTTCCCTCCCCGACGCCGAAACGGGGGCGAAGCACCGTCTTCTGGCACCTAGCCCTGATCTTCCTGATCGGGATCGCGATCTACCTCCCCTCCCTCTCCGCCTCCTTCCACCTCGACGACTCCCCCTCCATCCGGGACAACGCCGCCATCCGCCACCTCGGAGACCTCCGGGCGATCTGGGCCTTCTGGCCAACCCGGTTCTGCACATACCTGAGCCTGGCCGGCAACTTCCATTTCTCCCGCCTCGACCCCCTCCCCTATCACGCGGTCAACGCCGCGATTCATCTCCTGAACGCCGCCCTGGTCTATTTCCTCTGCCGCCGCCTCTTCCCCGGGCGCGCGGCGGTCGCCCTCCTCTCCTCCCTCGTCTTCCTCTGCCACCCCCTCCAGACCCAGGCCGTGACCTACGTCGTCCAGCGGGCCACCTCCTTAGCCGCCTTCTTCTATCTCCTCAGCGTCCTCCTCTACCTGAAGGCGCGGAGCGCTTGTAGCGTCGCCCCTCCCGGGGCGACGCCGGAGCCGCGGCCGGGCACCAGCTTCGCCCCATCCTGCAAGCGAAGCGATACTGCAAGCCCCTTGACCGCCGGAGGCGGCCAAGGGGCGATCACGCAAGCGAAGCGATACTACATCTTTTATATCCTGTCTTTCATCGCCTGCTTCGGTGCGATGCTCACCAAGGAGTTCGCCGTCTCCCTCCCGTTCGCGCTGCTCCTGGTCGAGACGTTGATCGTGAGGGACGCGACGCGGGCGAAAGGGCGCAAGCTTCTCATCCTCCTCCCCTTCTTTCTCTCCCTCCTTTTCTTCGCGACGCTCGCCTACCTCCATCGCGACAACCCCTACTACAACGACTCCGGCCAGATCGAGTGGGCGAAGAAGGCCGGTTTGCTCGACGCCGCCGCTCAGGGGCACGGGGGGTCTCCGCGGGTTTACCTCATCACCCAGCCCCGCGTCCTGATCACCTATCTCCGCCTGGTCTTCTTCCCGGCCGGCCAGCGCGTGGAATACGACTATCCTAAAATATTTTCGCTTTTCCAGCCTTCCGGCTGGATTTCCCTGCTGGCGACGCTTTCGATTTTCATCGCCGCCGGCGCGGCGATGAAGCGAAGATATTTCCGGGTTGCCTTCGGAATGCTCTGGTTCGTGATCGTCCTCGTCCCGGAATCCTCCGTCATCCCCATCCTTGACGCCTGCGTCGAGCACCGCCTCTACCTCCCGATGGCGGGAGTCGCGTTTCTCGCCGGATCGTTCCTGGAATCGGCCGGCAAAGGGAGACGGATAACCACCGTCTTCTTCGCCTGGGGTCTCGCCCTCCTCGCCCTCCTCGCCTATCGAAGAAACCTCGTCTGGCGCGACCCGATCTCGCTCTGGGAGGACAACGTTTTGAAGGCGGAGGGGAAGGCCCGCGTGCACGGGAACCTGGGGAAGGCCTACCTCGACGCCGGGCGCTTCGAGAAGGCGGCCCGGGAGTTCAAGCGGATGATCGAGCTCGACCCCACCTTCGTCGGGGCCTACAACAACCTGGCGGTGATCTACATCGACCATCTCCGGGACTACGAGGAAGCGGAACGGTATATCGACCGCGCCCTCGCCCTCTTCCCCGACTACCCGGCGGGCTACCTGAACCGCGGCGTCATCCACCTGAACCGGCGCGAGCTCAAGCCGGCGATCGAGAACTTCAAGCAGGTCCTCCTCCTCGATCCGAAGAACCTCCTCGCCTTCTACAACCTGGCTGCCTGCTACGTCAACCTGGGCGATCTAGGGCGGGCCGAGGAGTGCCTGAGGAAAGGCCTCTCCTATTGGCCGGAGGAGCCGCGTTTCTATCTCCTCCTGTCGCGTATCTACCGGGAAAAGGGGGACATCCCGGGGGCGGAGGAGTGGGAGAGGAGACTGGGGGTTCGGGAAGGGCCGACCAACGAGGAAAAATAATCCCAATGGATCGGGGCAGGAATGCCCCTCCCACAGTCTCGCTCTCGATCGCTCAATGCTCGTTTGTGGGAGCGACATTCCTGTCGCGATCCGGGCCGCCGGGCCCGCGCGACCGTCCGGCTCCAGCCACGCCCATTAGCGCCTTATTCGCGCGAATTCGCGGTTAATCCTAAGCCATGCCCATTCGTGGCAATTCGTGGACGTCCTTCTCCAGGCCCGTCCGACGATAGGCGCCGGCTCAGATCTTCTCCACCGCCGTCGCCGTCACCCAGCCCGACTTGCCGTCGGGAAGCGAGATCTGGACCCAGCCGGAGCGGGCAGCGCGCACGATCTTGACCTCCGACCCCTCGTGGAGCGCGAAGGCCACCGCGTCCTTCTCCTGGGGCCCGTAGCGGACCTCCACCTTCCGTTCCACGATGACCGCCCGCGGGGTCCGGTAGTAGGCGTAGGCGAGAGCGGCGCAGAGGGCGGAGGCGAGGAGGAGGACGAGGAGGATTTTGAGGACCGTCCCCGCCGGCCGCCGCAGGGACGGGACCAGGAGCGCCAGGAGGACGATCCCGCCGGCCAGGAAGTAAAGGGACGAGGCAAAAGCGATCCAGGCCCCCAGGGGGAGCTGGCGGACAACCAGGAGGCGCGCCCGCTCCCAGATCGGGAGGGGGAGCGCGGCGAGATCGTCCCGGACGTTCTCCAGGGCGTATTCCAGGTTCTTGGCGATCTCCGGATCGCCGGGGGAGAGCTTCCAGGCCCGCCGGTAGTTCAGGACGGCCCGGCCGAGGACGCCCTCCTTGAAGTAGGCGTTCCCCAGGTTGTAGTAGAGGGCGGCGCCGGAGAACCCCCGGTCCGCGATCCCCTGGTAGGCCTCCGCCGCCTCGGCGTATTTCCCCTGGCCGTAGAGGGCGTTGGCCTCGCGGAAGAGCCCGGCGGCCTCGACGGCGTCGGCCGGTTCCGCCCGGGAGAGCGGGGCGGTCCAAGCTAGCAGGGCCGCCATCGGGAATAATTTCCAGAATCCGTTCATTCTCTCGATCCCTAATGCCGGGCTATCGCGAGACCCCGGAGCGAAGCGAAGGGGGCGAGGCAATGACATATCGCGCCGCCCGATCTTCACCGTATCTTCATCCTCTCCAGGCGGTCGACGATCCCCTCCGCCTTCTCCAGGAACCCCGCCATCCCCTCCGCGGAGGCGGAGGGGGTGTAGCGCGCGCAGTCGCAGGCGTTGAATGCCTCCTGCAAGTCGGCGAGCAGATCCGGAGGCGCCCCGGCCGGCTTGAGCCTCGCGGCGACCGATTCGAAGTCGATCGCGCCGGAGGGGAGTCCGAGCTTGTCCCCCAGGTAGCAGACTAAGGCCCGGTGCGCGGAGCTGTAGAACTTCGCCGTCTCGCCGGCCCGGAGGAAGCGTGCCGCCTCCCGGAAGCGCCCCCGCGCCGCCCGGCTCGCCCGCACCTTGCGGGCGTAGACCCGGTCGGAGCGCAGCCGCTCCCTCCGCGACTGGATCCGGGCCGTGGCCAGGATGACCAGGAGGGGGAGGAGGTGGGCCGCCCAGTACCAGGCGGACCCATAGAAGGGGCGGTGAGAGCGGACGAAGCCGCCGCTCGCGTCCTTGATATAGAGGATATCCTTCTGGAGCAGGGCGATCCCGGTCTTGTTCCCTTGGGTTTTCGCCGCTTCCACCAGCAGCGCCGGGCCTTCCGCGGGCGCCGGATCGACCGTGATCGCGATCGGGGACGACTGCTCGCTGCGGTAGGCGGCGGCGGCAGGGTCGAACCAGCTGAACTTGACCGGGGGAATGGCCTGCGCCCCTTCCTTAAGCGGGATGACCACCTGCTTGAAGACCTTCTCCCCCCCGATTCGGTCTCCCTCCGCCTTTTTCCGGGTCTCCACCTCCGGGCTGTAGGTCTTGAACGCCTCCCCGGGGCGGAAGACCGCCGTCCGGGCGGCATCGAGGTTCCCCTCCCCGGCGATGCGGACGGTCAGGGTGATCGGCTCCCCCGCCTTGACCCGGCGGGGGCTCGCCTCGGCCGTCATCGTGAAGCGGCCGACCGCGCCGCTGAAATCGGCCGGGCGACCCTCCGCGGGGAGGGGCTTGACCGTGACGGTGATCGGGTCCGAGCGCAGGCTGAACGGGCGGCGCTCGTAGGCGAAGGGGCTGAAGAAATCATCGGCGAAGAAATCGTCGATCAGGGAGCGCCCCCCCCGGCGGGCGGCGACCAGGACGTCTCCCTTGAGCTCCGCCGACCCCACGGTCAGCTCCCCCGCCCGCAAGGGGAAGATCGCGCTCTTGAGCTCGTTGACCACGTAGGGGACGCCGTCCCGCTCCTGCTCGTAGTTCTTCTGCCCCGAGACGCTCTCCTCCAGAAAGCCGACGGTGGGTGGGGCGGCGTACTGGATGTTGGCGAGCTGGAGGCCGTAGGAGAAGAGGCGGAAGGCGAGCGTGACCTGCTCGCCCTCGAAAACCTCCTTCGTGTCGACTGAGGTCTCGATGAAGAGCGGGCGGTCCGCGGAGGGCCTCACCCGGTCCGCCGCCGGAGCCGGGGCCGCGGGGCGGACGGGCGGGGGAGCGGGCGCGGCGGCCTTCACGATTTTGACCCGGAGCGCGTTGCTGGCGTAGGTCTTCCCACCCGAGCGCAGATGGGCGGAGGGGATCAAGATCTCCTTCTCCTCCTCCGCCAGCGTCGGCACCAGAACGTAGTTCCAGCTTAGGCTGGAGATCGCCTCGCCGTTGATCACCAAGATCTGGGAGGACGTCGTGGTCCGGACGATCTGGAAATCATTGAGGGGGGGGAGCTCCGGCTCGCCCTCCGCCGCGCCCGTCACCGTCAGTGTGTAGATAAGCCGGTCCCCGATCCGGGAGATGACGTCCTTGTCCACGCTCGCCTGGAAGGAGACCTCGGCGGCGGGGAGGGCGGCGCGGAGGATCAACGCCAGACATACAGATAGCAATGTCGATAGTCCTCTGAGCATACTCAATGATAGTCGATGGGTTAAGGTAAGGCTGTTGGTCTGGTTAATGGGTAAGGTTAATGGTGCAGCCCGGCGCACGGTTTTTGCCCCACCTTACCCTCTCCCATCTACCAGTCTTTCAGTACTTCCGGTAGCTCCTGCGGCTTCTCCTGGACCCGCTCCTCGCGCTGCTCCTCCTCCTCCGCCTTGAGCGCGTCGAGCATCCGCTCCGCCTCGTCCCGGTTCATCTCCTGCCTCGGCTCCGGGGGGGGCGGCGAAGCGGCGGGCGAGGGGGAGGGCTGGGGAGCGGCGGACTGTTCCTCCTGCTTCTGCTCCTCGGGCTTTTTCTGGTCCTGCTTTTCCTCCGGTTTCGGAGGCGGCTTCTGCTCCTGCTCCTTGAGTTTGAGGCTCACCAACTCGTAATTGAACTTCGCGTCCGCGTCCCGCGGGTCGAGCTCGATCGCCTTCTTGAAGGCGGCGAGCGACTCGATGAGCTTCCCTTCCCGGTAGAGGGCTCCCCCCAGGTTGTAGGCGGCCGGGGCCTGGAGGGCGGCGGAGAGCGCGATCGACCGCCCGAAGAGCTTCCCGGCCTGCTCGTAGTTTTTCTTCTGGTACTCCGCGGCCCCCAAGTTGAAGAAGACCTCCGGCGATTCGGGGAGCTCCTGGAGGGCCTTCTGGTAATTCAGGATCGCCTCGTCGTATTTCCCGCCGGCGTATTGCCGGTTTCCCTCCGCGACCGCGGAGGCCGCCGAACCCCCGTCGGCGCAGAGCGGGAGGGCGAGGAGCAACGCGGCGGACGCCGGAGCCAAGCGCAGAGCCAGGGATACCTTCATCGCCCCTCCTCGGTTGCGGCCGCCCGGCGGCGGAACCGACGGAAACCCGCGCCTCCCCCGCCCTTCCCTTCGCCCAGGACGGAGGCGGCGAAGAGCAGGAGGAGGGACAGCCCCAGCGGCCACTGGAAGCGCGGCTCGAAGACCTTCCGGCGGGAGGCTTCCAACTCGCTCTTCTCCATTTTAGCAATCCGGTCCTTGTAGATCAACGCGAGCTCCAGTCCCTCGGGCGTGGCGCGGTGATAGGCCCCGCCGGTGTCGAGGGCGACCGCCTGGAGCGCGGCCTCGTTGAGCTTGCTCACCACGATGTTCCCTTCCCGGTCCTTGAGATAAGCGGTCCCGTTCGGGGTCGCGATCTCGATCGGGGACTCCGAGCCCACACCGATGGCGAAGATCTTCACCCCGGCCTCCTTCGCCCGCGCCGCCGCCGCCTGGTAGTCCCCCTCTAGGCTTTCCCCGTCCGTGATCAGGAGGAGGGCCTTCTTCCGCTCGGGGCCGCTCCGGAAGGCCCGCACCGCCTCGTCGATCGCTGCCGCCAGGTTCGTCCCCCCGCGGGGGACCGAGTCCACCGTGACGTCGTCCAGGAGCATCCGCACCACGCCGTAGTCCAGGGTCAGCGGGCAGGCCGAGAAGGCCGCGCCGGCGAAGGCGATCAACCCCACCCGGTCGCCCCGGACCAGTCCGAGCAGGTCCTCGGTCTCCCGCTTGGCCCGCGCCAGGCGGTTGGGTTTTACGTCCGTGGCCAGCATGGACTTCGAGGTGTCAAGGGCGACGATCAGGTCGGTGCCGGACCGCCGGACGTCCTCCCAATGGTAGCCCCAGCGGGGGTCGAGGAGCGCCCCGATCAGGACGGCGTCGGCGAGGAGGAGGAGAAGGAGGCGCAGCCGGCGGCGGGACGGCGACACCCCCCGGGAGAGCCGGTCCCAGAGCGGGCGTTCGGCGAAGGCCTCCTCCGCCCGCCGCCGGCGGGAGGCAGCCAGGCGGAAGAATAAAACGAGCAGGGGAAGGCCCAGGAGAAGCCAGGCGAAATGGAGAGCGCCGAATTTCATGGCAGGATGCGGAACTTTGTCCCCTCCGCTGCCGCCGCGCCGGCGATCAGGGCCAGGGCGAGGAGCGCCGGATAGAGGTAGAGTTCGCGGTATTCGCGGTAGATGACGGTCTCGGCCTTCGTCTTCTCCATCCGGTCGATGATCCCGAAGATCCGGGAGAGGGACTCGGCGTCCGTGGCCGGGAAGTATTCGCCCCCCCCGATCTCGGCGATCTTCTTCAGCGACTCCTCGTCCAGATCGAACGGCTGGCGCCCCCAGCCGACGATCCTCCCCGC
This sequence comes from uncultured bacterium, assembly GCA_964584165.1. GTDB lineage: Bacteria > Auribacterota > Erginobacteria > Erginobacterales > CAZKCI01 > CAZKCI01. Next base: position 12,736 of record CAZOYW010000049.1, on the reverse strand, counting down.
GCGGTCGCGCCGGGGGACGGGGGCGAGGCCGCGCCCCCCCGCCCCGATGGCGTAGATCTTGATCCGGAGGGCCTTGGCCGCCTGGGCGGCGGTCAGGGGGTCGACCCGGGTGACGTTGTTGCGCCCGTCGGTGAGAAGGACGATCACCTTGCTCTTGGCCTCGCTCGCGCGGAGGCGGTTGACGGCGGTGGCCAGAGCCAGGCCGACCGCCGTCCGCGAGGGGTCGATCATCCCGACCTGCATCCGGTCGAGAAAGTCGATCAGGACGGGGTGGTCGAGCGTGAGGGGGCACTGGGTGAAGGCCTGGAGGGCGTAAACGACCAGGCCGATCCGGTCGGCCGGGCGCGCCCGCACGAAATCGGCGGCGACCTTCCGGACCGCGTCCAGTCGGCTCGCCGGCTCGCCGCCGAGCTTCATATCGTAGGCGTCCATCGTTCCGGAGACGTCGAGGGCGAGGATGAGATCGATCCCCTCCGAGCTGACGCGGGTCTCCTCCCGCCCCTTCTGGGGGCGAGCCAGCGCGATGACCAGGCAGAAGATCGCGAGCGCGCGCAGAAGAGCGGGGCCGTGGCGGAGGAGGAAGGGCGGCGGACGGGAGACGGCGGCCAGTTCGGCGGCGGCGCTGAAGGTTACGTTGAGCCCCCGCCGCTGGCAGCGGTAGAGGAGGAGGTAGAGCGGGACCAGGAGGAGCAGGGGCAGGAATTGGGGGCTGTGGAAGATCATGAAAATGAGTTTAGAGTTTAGAGTTTTTTATGGGGGGGACGGAGGGAGACGGTTTCGCCCGACGGGACGAGAGATTTTTCGTCCGCCGGACTATTCGCCGCGCCGGACGGAGCGGCGGGCTTGGTCTCGTCGACCAGGGTCACCGCCGAGTCGTAGACGCCCGCCACCTGGCCCGGCGCGGGGCGGAAACGCGCGAACTTCACCAGGTCGCAGTGGGCGAGGAAATCCCCCACCAGCTCCTGGTGCCGGAGCGAGAGGGCCTGGGATGAGGCCATCTCGGAGAGGAATTCCTCCGTCGTCCGCTCCGGCGAGCGGAGGGCGAAACGGTTCTCGAGGTAGCGGCGGACCACGCCGGAGACACTGACGTAGAACTCCTCGATCCGACCGCGCCCCGGCAGGTCCTGCTCCTTGATCCTCCGGAGCTCCTCGTAGGCGATCTCGTGGGCCGGGCGGGGCGGGGGCGGGAGCGCCGCGGCCGGCGGCCGGCGGAGGAAGCGGACGAGGAAGAGGAGGGCGGCGAGGAGGGCCAGCGCCCCCGCCCCGACCAGGACCGGGAGGAGGCGGGAGACCGGGAGCGCCCGGGGGGGCTTGATCTCCCGGATGTCCTCCCCGCCGCCCGCTCCGGAGAGCGAGCTTATGACCCGCAGAGAGAGGGGCGAGGCGGCGAGCGTCTCCTCCCGCCCATCGGGGAGGGTCAGGCGGGCCTCCGGCGCGGGGAGGGGATGGACGCCCGGCTCGAAGGCGGCGACCCTAAGCCAGAGCTCCCCCGGCCCCTCCCCCCTCTCCCGGACCTCGAGCGCGCCGAGATCGTCCGGAGGAGCGGAGAGGGCCGCCGATGTCCCCGCCGGGGCGCGGACGGAGAAATAGTAGGTCACGGGATCGCCGATCGCGACCGTGTCCCGGTCGAGACGGGCGCGGAGCTCGACCGACGCCGCTTCCTGGCCCCGCCCCGGGGAGGGCGCGGCCAAGATGGCGGCCAGGATCAACGCTGTCCAGGAGCCAGCTTGCATCGGGCCGGGTCGGGGCGGCCGGGCCCGCGGACCTAAAGGTCCGCGGCGAGGAGTGGCTTGCATCCTGTCGGGCCTGAGTTTTGTCGGTTGTTGCTGTCCATATCGTCCATAGTGTTCATGCTGTCCATCAGCTTCAGCGGAACTTTCTCTCCCTCTGCCGGAAGAAGGCGAGGAGGTCCTTCTCGTAGGGCCGAGAGGTCGAGACCTCGATCGAGTCCATGTCCGAGGAGCGGAAGAGCTTCCGGAGCCTCTCCCGCCCCGCCGCGCGGCGGCGCGCGAAGGCTTCCCGGAGGGAGGGGTCGCCCGCGTCCCGGATGGTCTCCGCGCCCGTCTCGGGGTCGCGGAGACCGATCAGGCCGACCGGAGGGAGGCTCTCCTCCCGCGGGTCGCCCACCACCACCGGGACGAGGTCGTGCCGGCGGTGGGCGATGCGCAGGGCCTTCTCGAAGCCCGCGTCCGCGAAGTCGGAGATCAGGAAGGCGACGGTCTGCCGCCGGGCCACCTTGCTCAGGTACTGGAGGGCGAGGCCGAGGTCGGTCCCCGTCCCGGTCGGGCGGAAGCAGAGGACCTCCCGGATGAGCCGGAGGACGTGGCGGGACCCCTTGGCCGGGGGAACGAATTTCTCGATCCGGTCGGTGAAGACGATCAGGCCGACCTTGTCCTTGTTGCGGATGGCGGAGAAGGCCAGCACCGCGCAGAGCTCGGCCGCCAGCTCGCTCTTGAAGCGCCCCGCGCTGCCGAACTGGCTGGAGCCGGAGAGGTCCGCGAGCAGCATCAGGGTGAGCTCGCGCTCCTCGACGAACTTCTTGATGAAGGGCCGCCCCATCCGGGCGGTGACGTTCCAGTCGATGTCCCGGACCTCGTCCCCCGGCTGGTACTCCCGCACCTCCTCGAACTCCATCCCCCGGCCCTTGAAGACGGACTGGTACTCGCCGGCGAAGACGTCGCTCACCATGCGGCTGGTGACGATCTTGATCCGCTGGATTTTCTTTATAATATCCTTGGGCAGCATAGGCGGAGGATAGAGGATAGAGTTTAGAGGATAGCGGCCTATTACTTCGCTTTCAGGGACTTGATCAGATTGGTGAGCATCCGCCCCACCGTTTCGGTTAATCCCATAATGTGATCATAGGTTGCTTGATCAAAATATTTCAGTCGGCGACAGATCTCCGTCTGGGTGTCCAATTCGGCAAGCGAACCGCGAGCCAGATAGAGAAAGTGGATGTATTGATTGGTGGTGCCCCGCGCGGCGCCTTCCGCAATATTGCTTCCCACTGATACAGCCGCCCGCCGCATCTGAGAACATAATCCGAATTTTTCAGAATCTGGCAGCTTGGCGGTGACGTTGTAGATAAGAACACTAAGCTCTATCGCCTTCTGCCAGACATCCAAATTCTCATGCAACCTCTTTGAGCTCACGAAACCCTCCCGGCCGGTTGCTGTACGCCCAAGCCAAGCCCCTGCACTCTATCCCCCACCCCCTATCCTCTACCCTCTATCCCCCACCCCCTATCCTCTATCCTCTATCCCCCACCCCCTATCCTCTACCCTCTATCCCCCACCCCCTATCCTCTATCCCCCACCCTCTACTAAGGCACTTCCACCTGGTCGAAGATCTTCTGGATCACGTCCTCGGGGGCGAGGTCCTCGGCCTCCGCTTCGTAGGAGACGATCACCCGGTGGCGGAGCACGTCCATCCCGATCGACTTCACGTCCTGGGGGGTGACGTAGCCCCGCCCCTTGGTGAAGGCGTAGGCCTTGGCCGCGAGCGTCAGGTAGATGCTGGCGCGGGGGGAGGCCCCGTACTGGATAAAGTCCTTGATCTCGAGCCGGTAGGTCTCGGGGTTCCGGGTGGCGAAGATCAGGTCGATGATGTAGTCCTTGACCTTGTCGTCGATATAGATCTCGTCCACCACTTGGCGGGCGGCCATGATCTCGGAGGGGTCGGCCGCCGGCTGGGTCATAAGCTCGTAGTCGGTCACCGCCATCCGGTCGAGGATCTGGCGCTCCTCCTTCTTGGAAGGGTAGTCGATCTTGAGCTTGAGCATGAAGCGGTCCACCTGGGCCTCGGGGAGGGGGTAGGTCCCCTCCTGCTCGATCGGGTTCTGGGTGGCCAGGACCAGGAAGGGCTCGGGGAGGGGGAAGGTCTCCTTCCCGATCGTGACCTGCCGCTCCTGCATCGCCTCGAGCAGCGCCGATTGGACCTTGGCCGGGGCGCGGTTGATCTCGTCGGCGAGTATGATGTTGGAGAAGATCGGCCCCTTCTTGGTGCTGAAATCGCCGGTCTTGGGGTTGTAAACCAGCGTCCCGAGGAGGTCGGCGGGGAGGAGGTCGGGCGTAAACTGGATCCGCTGGAAACTGGTCCGGATCGCCCGGGAGAGGACCCGGACCGACATGCTCTTGGCCAGCCCCGGCACTCCCTCGATCAGGATGTGGCCGTTGGCGAGGAGCCCGACCAAGAGGCGGTCGACCAGGTAGGTCTGCCCCACGATCACCTTGGCCATCTCGGAGCGGATCTTCTCGATGAAGGCGCTCGCCGCCTTGACCTTTTCGTTGATCTCTTGGATATCCGTCGTCATCGCAGCTCTCCTTTCGGCTCGATCTTGAAACTTGGACAATCCCGAACTGATCGCCGGGCGGCGGGAGGCCTCAACCGTCCCTCTCGACCAGCGAATGTATCCGTTTGATCAGGGCCTCGTTCTCCCCCCCCGCGGCCAGCCGGCTCCCGAAACGGGCCTGCTCGACCGTCCGGACGATCTCGACGAGCTCCTTGCGCGTCCCCTCCGGGAGGTCGAGGGCCATGACCCTTTCCGGCCAGCCGTCGCGGGCGATCTCCACCCCGTGCCTCCGGGCCAGGAGGAGGGAGAGCGCCTCGAAGAGGGCGCGGGCCGTGGCGGCCGATTCCCCCTCCACGGCGAGCTTCTTGGCCCGGGAAAGCGTCGCGAGCGCCTCGTCCTTCCACTCCGCTCCGGACGGGGCGGCGGGGAGGGGGGCGCCGCGGATTTTTCTTTTCCGCGCGCGGCGCCGGAGCGCGAGCAGGCCCGCGATCACGATCGCCACCGCGCCCGCCGGCAAAGCCGTTTTCAGTCCTAAGCGCGAGGAAACGACGGCGACGTCCAGCGGGGCGCTCTTCAGCGTGTGGCTCTCCTCCTCGCCGGGCCGGCGATAGGCGATCGCGACGTAGCCGACCCGCCCCTCCCCTTTCTCCCGCGCCCGGAGATGAAAGCGATAGCGGAGAACCTGTCTCGGCCCGGACGGGGAGAGCTCGGCGAGGCTCTCCTGGCCGGAGCCTTCCACCGCGAGGAGATGGCAGTCGGGGGGAGCGGGGGGCTCGAAAACCAGGCCGTCCGCCGACCCCGGCCAGGAGACCTCGACCGTCAGCTCGGCCCTCTCTCCGACGGCGATCCTCGACCGGTCGAGGCGGGCGGTGACGGCGGGCAAGCTGAAGGGCGCGGAGGGAACGGCGGTGGCGGCGGGGCGGGGCGATCCCGGCGCCCGCTCCGACGGAACGGTCTGGGCGGGGGCGGGGGGAGCGGAGAGGGCCGCCGCGACGGCCGCGGCGATCAACACGGAGAGAAAGGATCCCCAGGAGGCGGTTCGCATCGGTGTCATCCCGCTCAGGTCTGCTGCGTGAAGGCCCCGGGTGCGGCTTCGCCCGCCCCGGCCGGAGCCGCCGAGAGGACGGCGCGCAGGCTGATCCGATCCCGGCCCCGGAGGACCTCCAGAACGACCTCTTGGCCGGGGGGCGAAACCATGACCTCCCTCTGGAGGTTCATCGGCGTGGCGATCTCCTTCCGGTCCAGCGCGACGATCAGATCGCCGGCCTGAAGGCCGGCGCGGTCGGCGGGGCTCCCCGCCAGGACCTCCTCGACCGCCACCCCACCCGCCGCGCCGCGCTCCCGGGCCTCGGCGGGGGCGGCCGCCCGCATCCGGATGCCGAGCCAACCCCGTTCCGCTCCGGGCGAGCGCTTCAGCCGCTCCGCCACCTCCCGGGCCAGCTCCACCGGGATCGCGAAGCCGATCCCCTGGGCGAGGCTGGGCTGCAAGACGTCTCCGGGGCAGCCGGCGGGGTCGCCGGGGAAAACGGAACGGAAGCGGTTGAGAAAGGGCCAGTCCAGCTCGAACTCCCGGTAGCCCGAAAGGGTCGCGGTGACCACCCCGATCACCTCGCCCCGGGAATTGAGGAGCGGGCCGCCGCTGTCCCCGGGGTTGATGGGAGCGGTGATCTGGATCAGGTCTTCATAATCGGCCGTTCCCAGGCCGCTCCGCTTCAGGCCGCTAACGATCCCCCAGGAGGGGCTGACCGTGAGGCCGAAGGGATTCCCGATGGCGATCACCCAGGAACCCCGGACCGGCGGGGCGGGCTCCCCGAGCGGGAGATGGGGAAGGCCCGCCCCTTCCACCTTCAGGAGGGCGAGGTTGCAGAGCGGATCCTGCCCCAGGACCCGGGCCGGGAGGCTGTCGCCCCCGGGGAAGGCGACCTCGACCTCCCGCGCTCCCTCCAGGACGGCGGCGGTGGTGATGATGTGCCCCTCGGCGTCGATGAGAAAGCCCGAGCCCCGGCTCCGCCGCTTCGGCGCGGCGGGGCCGTTCTCGAAGAACCGCCGCGCCCATTCCGGGATCGGCGCCTCTTCGGGGAAGCCCGGCCAGCGGTAAGAGAGCGGCTCGGTGGTCAGGGAGACCACCGCTGGGGCGGCGCGGTCGATGATCTCGGTGATCTCCTTCTCCAGCGCTTCCAGCGCTGGCCCACCCCGCGCGGCCAGAGGGCCGAACAGAAACATCATCGCGGCGATGACGATGGCTTTTCTCATTGTCGCGTCCTCGCGTAACCCTACGTAACCTTATGTAACCCCACGTAACCCCACGTAACCTTTACCAGTATATCTGCGGCTGGGCGCCGCCCCTCCCCCCCGAGGTGAGGATGAAATGATCGGAGGGGAAGGACGGGGCCGGAGCGAAGGCCCAGCGGCCGGGAGAAGAGCGGGGCGCGGGCCGGGAGAAAGCGGCGGGAACCGCGCCCGCCACCCGTCCGCGGGCGAGAACGTAATGCGTCTCCGGCGCCGGGCGCGGGCTCTCCGCGCGGGCGATGACGTAGTCCACACCCTCCGCCGCGGACGGGGCGAGCGGCGGGGACGCCGGCCCTCCCCGTCGCCCGATGACCAGGTATCCCCCCACGACGACGAAGGCCAACGCCGCCGCCGCGGCCAGGGCCAACGCGCCGGACCAGCGGAAGGCGAACGGGTTCCGGAAGGCGCGGCGCGGCTCGGGCGCGGTTTCCTCGGAGAGGCGGGCGCTCACGCGCGGCCAGAAGGAGTCCCAGTAGCCCGGGGGCGGAGCGGCCGGCGCGCCGGAGCGGAGAAGCGCGGAGAGGGAAAGCGCCGCCTCCTGCTCCCTCCGACAGGCCGGACAAGAGGCGAGATGGGCGGCGAAGGCGCTCCGCGCTTCCGGGCAAAGTCTGGCCTCCTCGTCCCGTTCGATGATCGCGCGTGTCCGGCGGCAGTTCATGGATAAGCTGACAGTTGACGGATAGAAGACCCGTTACACGCGACACCTTGAGCGTTGCGTCCTTACTGATTACTGATCACTGATTACTGATCACTTCAGTTCAGAGGTACTTCGCCAGTTTCCTCTTCAGTATCCGCTTCGCGTAGTGGAGGCGCGAGCGCACCGTCCCTTCCGAGCACCTTGAGATCCGGGCGATCTCCCCGTGGGAGAGCCCCTCCATCTCCCGTAGCACCACCGTCAAGCGGTGCTCGGCCGAAAGGCCCGCGAGCGCCTCCTCGAGAGCAGCGGCGAGCTCCCGGGAGCGGGCCTCGCCCGCGCCGTCCTCGCCGCGGCGGGAGGGATCGCGCTGCTTCTCCAGGATCTCCGGTTCGAGGCTCAGCTCCCGGCGGCTCTGCGCCTTCTTCCAACGGCTGAAGGCCAGGTTCAGCGCGATCCGGTAGAGCCAGGTGTAGAACCCCGACCGCCCCCCGAACTGGCCGATCCCCCGCCAGGCGCGGACGAAGGTCTCTTGGGCGAGGTCGTCGGCCGAGGCGTGGTCCCCCGTCAGCCGGAAGGCCAGCCTGTAGATCCGCTCCTGATGGCGGCGGACCAGCGTTCCGAAGGCCTCGGCCTCCCCCGCCTGCGCCCGGCGGACCAGGGAGAGATCGTCTTCGTTCGCAGGATTAGACAACGGCGCTCCCGAACCGTTCAAATTTTCCCGTTCGTCCGGCATATCCAGAGGCGAGCTGCGCTCGCGATAAGGGAAAGCCCTTCCAGTTGTATCCAGAAGGGCTCCCATTCGGCAAGAATGCTGCTCTGATCGCGAGCGATTTTGATCATGAGCGGGGCGGCGGCGAAGCCGCCCCGCCCCTGATCAACCGGCGTCCCCCGTGGCCATCTCGGTCTCCTCGTAGGCGAGCTCCTCCTGCTGGATCGCCTTTTCCGCCTCGACCGCGCCCCGCTTCGCTTCCGCCCCCTTCTTCCCGAAGATCTTGGTGATCGCGAAATAGGCGAGCATGGGCAGGAACCAGGAGTAGAAGAAGAAGCCGAAGGGGTTGGTGGTGAAAACCGGCTCGGCGGCGAAGCGGTTCAGGTTGTAGACGATGATCACCGCCGCGGTGTAGTCCACGCTGAAGTTGGCGTGGGGGTTGGAGGCCTTGAACCAGGAGAGGCCGTTGGAGCGGGTCTTCTGGAAGGGCCAGAAGAGGGAGCCGCCCATGTGGCCGGTCAGGTCCTCGGTGAGGTGGATGGAGAAGCCCAGGAAGGCGATCAGGCCGTAGAGCCAGCCGATCGACCAGCCGGCGATCAGGGAGGCGAGGAGCCAGACCGGGATGGAGAGGAAGAGCCCCAGGAGATAGCTGTGGGACCAGGTCCGGTGCCAGGGGAGGAACTCCACCTCCACCTCGCCCTTCTCCGTCTTCCGGAAGCCGAACTGGGGGCCGCTCATGATGTCCACCACCGAGGGCCGGCCGTGGGTCTCCAGCAGCTTCCCCTTGAGCCGGTAGCGGCCGACCCGGTTCTCCTGGGGCTCGGTCCCCAGATAGGGGACCTGGGAGGTGGTCACGATCTGGTTGATCACCACCGTCACCTCGTTCTTCTCCCCGTCGAACTTGACCACGTATTGCCGCCAGAGGTCGGCGCCCAGGCGGATCGGATAGAGCTGGACCTTGACGCAGCGGCCGGTCTCGAAAGCCTCGTCCATCGCCTTCCCGATCCCCGCCGCCATCGCCTGGGGGTCGGGGCGGTTGGGGTCGGTCTCGATGTCGTAGTCGGCCGGGGAGAAGAACTGGCCCACCTTGAAGTCGAGCGTGTCGGGCATGATCCCGAACAGGCCGCCCAGGACCAGGATGAAGGAGGAGGAAACCTCGCGGCCGGACATCCGGACGGCTTCCGGGAAGAAGGAGGCGACCGCCGCCCCGCTCATGAAATGGGTCAGTCCCTTCATTTTATTTTTCCCTCCGGGAAAAATATGGTTGATGCGAGATCATCTTTTTTAGGCCTCTCGTGAATCACGACAGGCCTAAGAAAGATGCGATCGCCGGCCCGTAGCCCGCCATGTTGAGGCAGATCGGGACGATGATCACCGCCATGCAGTTCGAGCGGCGGCAGTGGAAGAAGATCGGGACCAGGCCGACGCAGGTGGAGACCGCCATGATCAGGAGGCAGTTGACCCCCCCGCGAAGCGACGCCCCGGAGATCTCGCCGGAGACCATCGCCGGCATCAAAAAGACCATCAGGAGCACCAGGACCAGGGCCACCCAGGAGATCTTCTGATAGGGGATCCGGCTGACCAGCTTGATCACCCAGCGCGAGTTGAAGGAGAGGAGGAGGTAGGAGATCGCGCCCGCCAGCAGGATCACGCCCATCATCACCCAGTATTCTTGGAGGGCCTGGGGCTTGTAGAAGGCGCTCAGGTTGATCGCCATCCCTCCCCGGCGGAGCTGCCCCTTGCCCGCGACGAAGAAGTAGGAGGGGACGAAGAAGAGGAGGAAGGCCCCGACATAATAGACCACCTTGGAGACCCCCTGGCTCATCACGAAGATCCGGTCGTCCCGCTGGGCGGTGGCGTGGCCGGCGATCAGCCCCCCGATCCCGCCGGTGACGCCGGGGAGGTAGGCGGCCATCAGCCCCCCGATGCACCCCGGCAGGGTCCCCTTGAAGAGGAGCTTGTAGTCGATGTCGATCGAGCGGCTCACGTGCTGGGGGGGGACCTCCTGCCGGGAGAGGATCGCGGAGATGAGGCTGGAGACCGCGAAGAGACCCACGAACACGGGCAGCAGGCCCTGGAAGCCCATCTGCACCGGGACCAGGGTCTTGTTGAAGATGATGAAGCCCAGGAAGGCAGAGAGGACGAAGGTCCCGATCCCGGCGAAGAGGTTGGCCCAGGCCCCCCGGAACTTCTGCCAGGAGGTGGCCCCCTTCCCCGTCCCCTTGGGCCACTCGCTCATCAGCATGTAGGCGATGATCAGGCCCAGGATCCAGTGGAGGTGGGGGCCGACGACCTTGTGGAGCCGGGGGAGCGTGTAGAAGAAGAATGGGGTGAAAACCAGGAGAAAGGCGATCCCCATCAGGCCGCCGATCCCGGTGAGCATCGCGGCCTCGTAGCCCTTGCCCTGGAGCATGTACTTGGCCCCGGGCAAGACGACGAAGACCGCCGACTCGTCGGGCGCCCCCAGGAACATCGAGGGGACGGTGTTCATGATCGAGAAGGAGACCACCATCCCCATGAAGAAGACGAAGGCGGTCAGCGGCTCGTGGAGCGGGAAGATGGCGTGGCCGGTGAGGAGGTCGAGGGCGATGATCACCCCGGAGAGGTTGAGGAAGTGGAGGGAGGGGATGACGAAGAGGAAAGAGCCCAGGACCGTCCCCGCGACCGCGTATAGGATCAAGAGCGGAAGGTTCATCGTCTCCTCCTATCGGTCATCGGCAACAGGTTGGGCAGGAGCGGCGGGAGGTGCAGGCTGGGCAGGAGCGGCGGGAGCGGCGGGGTTGATCGTGATGTCGGACGCGCCGCCCGGCTTGACCTGGGGCTTCTGGTTGTACTCGTCGACCGTCCCGCGCACGCGCACCTTGGTGCCAACGACCTTGAGCCTCTCTGCCTGGGGGATCGCCTCGAAGGTGGAGGGGAAGACCGGGACGTCGATCCGCCCGGTGCCGTCGGAGACCGTCATCGATCCGCCGCCGGACTTGAAGTCGCGGAAGCCGGCCACGGTCCCCTCGATCTCCACCGGCTGGTCGATCATCTCCATCGTGATCTCGGAGATCTTCTTCGCCGCCACCGCCGCTTTCGCCACCTCGGCGGGGACGATGTCCTCGACCGCCCCGGGGACGATCGCCATCTTCCCCTTGATCTCCGCGATCACGCCGGTCACTTTGATCCCATCCCCGGTCTTGAGCTCAGGGATCTCCTCGCCGAGGTTGGCGGGATCGAGCCTGACCACCAGTTCCTCCAGGCCATCGGTGATCGTGCACTGGCCGTAGCGGGGCGGGGATTTGACCTCTCCCGTTACCGTCGCCCGGCTGTTGAGCCAGGAGTCGTTGATCTTGGAGATCTTCGCCTCCCGGGCGGCCTCCGCCTCCAGTATCCTCAGGCGGTGGGGGACGTTGAGGAAAAGAGACGTCCCGTACTGGTCGCTGATCTGCACCTGCCCGGCCAGGTCGATCCGGTCGCCCACCCGGGGGACGTTTCCCAGCTTCTGGAGCTTGGGGAGGACTCCGAAGCCGACGACCGAGATCGCGCCGGTGGCGTCGGCCACCTTGAACCGGATCATGCCCCTCGCCTCGTCCAGCCCCCGCTCGGTCACCACGCCGGAGACCCGGAGAATGGCGTTGTTGTGGGTCTCGCCAATCTCCTTGACCTGGACCAGCTCCGGCTGGAGACGGGTGGCGGCGTACCACATGATCAGGAGCCCCGCCACGGCGCCGATCACCGAGATCCGCCGCCAGAGCTTGAGCGACATCCGCTTCTTGAGCTCGGCGCCGCAGTAGGGGCATTTCTCGTAGGCGCCGACGAACCGCCCGCAGGAGGGGCAGAGCGCTTCCTCCGGCAGCTCCTTGACGCCCGACAGCGACCGGTCGGCGTTCTCGATCGGCTTGGGCGGCTGGGCCGCCCCCATCCTCGGATCGCGATTCTCGGCCATGTCTCCCTCCTGGGACATCCCTCTTTAATAGCGTTATGACAACCCCGGACGATATCGGGCGACTGATAATCAGTGATCAGTAATCAGTGATCAGCGATCACTGATCAGTGATCAGCGGCCGATTGATGATCGGAGATCGGCGCTTGCTGGCAGCTATCTGAAATCTCAAATTTTAAATCTCAAATCAGCCGGCGGCACGGATCGTCTTCTCGGTCTCGGCATCGAAGTAGTGTGCCTTGGCCATCTCGAAGGCGACCGCAAGCTCGTCGCCCGCCGCGATCCCTTCCCGGGGCGGCACCCGGGCCAGGAAGGAGCCGGCGGCGGAGGAGAAGTGGATGAACATCTCCGACCCCATCGGCTCGATCACCTCGATCCGGGCGCGAAAGCTCCCTTCCCGCTCCGCCCCGGGCATCAGGACGCGGATGTCCTCCGGGCGGATGCCGAAGATCGCCGGGCGGCCGGCGTAGGGGGAAAGCGCCCCCGCCGCCCCGGGGTCGACCCGGAAACCGAGCCCCCCGGTCTCGAAGCTGAGACCGCCGGCCGACCGGGACACCTTTCCCTTCAGGAAGTTCATCGGCGGAGAGCCGATGAAGCCGGCGACGAACTTGTCGTCCGGGCGGAGGTAGAGGGCGAGCGGGGAGTCGGTCTGGTGGATGACGCCGTCCTTCATCACCACGATCCGGTCGCCCATGGTCATCGCCTCGACCTGGTCGTGGGTGACGTAGATCATCGTCGCCTGGAGCCGCTTGTGGAGCTTGTTGATCTCGGCCCGCATCTGGACCCGGAGCTTGGCGTCGAGGTTGGAGAGCGGCTCGTCGAAGAGGAAGACTTTCGGCTTGCGCACGATCGCCCGCCCCACCGCCACCCGCTGGCGCTGGC
>CAZOYW010000048.1:0-21649 GCA_964584165.1 uncultured bacterium | reverse complement strand
GGGCTCTCCTATGAGGAGGTGGCGGAGGCGACCGGCTATAATCTGGGGACGGTGAAATCGAAGATCGCGCGGGCGAGGGAGAGGATGCGGGAACAACTCAAAACGCTGCTGGGGCCATGATTCGATTGATGCATTTGTGGGAGGGGCATTCCTGCTTGCCCCGATCGCTGTTTGTCGGGGCCCCGATCCAGGACGACCCGGATCGCGACCCCGAGTGGATTCTTGGAATGCGGGGCAGGCAGGAATGTCGCTCCCACAATCCGGCTTGGCTTGGATCGCGGCGAGACGCCGCTCCCACATGAATAAAACTGAGCAGCGACAAACGATGAAAGACTGCCGGGACATCAGAAAGCTCATTCCCGCGCTTCACGACGGGAAGCTCGCGCCGGAGGACCGCGCACGGGTGGAGGCGCATCTCAAGGCCTGCCCGGAGTGCGCACGGGAGCTGGCCGAGCTCGCCGAGAGCGGGAAGGTCCTGAAGGGACTCGCCCGCGTCCGGGCAACGGACGATTTCCTGGAACGAGTCCACGCCCGCCTGGAGAGGCCGAAGAGGGCGCAACGGCGGTCGCCGTTCTTCGCCGGGACGAGATGGATCAAGATCCCGCTCGAGATCGCGGCGGCGGCCGGGGCGGTCTTCCTCATCTACTCTGTCGCCCACCAGGAGCCGGCCCTCTACCGCCCGCCTGCAGCGCCGGCTTTGAGGATGGAGATCCGGACCAAGGCCGAGGACGCGAAGAGCGCTCCTCGCGGCCAGCTGGCCCTGAAAAGCGTGGCGGAGAGGCGCGAAACGGCGGAGATGGACTACGCGGCGGCGCCCCTCCCCCGCTTGCGCGTATCCCTGCCGCCTGCAGCGGATCAGGACATGTATGCCGGGGCGACGCGGATGGCTAAAGCCCGGACAGCGGGGGAGACCGGCCGAGACACATCCTTCCGGGAAGAGATGCCGGCGGCCGCTGTCGCCCCTTATGAATCCGTAACACGAGACCGGGAAAAGGCGAAAGGCGGCGCGGGGGAAGATATCCTTTTCCGGATCGCCGAGGCGGCGCGGGGGGTGGGCGGACGGGAGATCACGCCGGCGGAGGGCGAAGCCAAAGCCGTGGCAGTGGAGATCCCCCTCCTCCGCTATGAGGATTTCCTCCGCGAGATCGGGCGGATCGGAGAGATCGAGCCGGTCTCCCCGCCGGCGCTTCCGCGGGATCGGGAGACGATCCGGCTGCTGATCGAGATACTCTAATCCCGGGGAAACGCACTCCCCGGCGGGTCGTTTTGGCCTCGGTAGCCTTGTCTCTCTGACACAACCCCGTTGGGGTTGGACGTTGTTTCTACTCTTCCCAGGGTAGCGCATTCGGCGCAACCCCGGGCCAGGGGACTCAGCCCCGTTGGGGCTGCCTCCATCCCTCTCGCGGGACGGCGCATTAGAGACGTTTCTTCTCGAACCAGAAGAAGAGGAGGAGGATGCAGGCCCAGAAGATAGGGAGGACCGCCCAGTTCGAGACGCCCAGCGTCTCCGGGAGGCCGATCCGGCCGAAGTCCTTCCAGGAGAGGACCGTCCGCTTGAGCCAGGGATAGAGCTCGGCGTAAACGGCCGCCCCCGCCACCATCCCCGCGATGGCGAAGAAAGCGTGCCAGCGCCCCTCGCCCAGGGCGCCGACCGCCGTCCCGGGGCAGAAACCCGCCAGCGCCCAGCCCGCGCCGAAGAGGGTCCCCCCGAGAAGGACCGCGCCCAGGTTCATCGGCTTGTGGCTCGGCTTGAGCGTCCCGGAGAGGAGGGCGAGGCCGAGCGAGCCGACCACGATCGCCGAGAGCATGAACTTGAAGATGGTCATGTCCTTCAAGAGCATGGCCCCGACCTGCTTCTCGAACCGGAGGACGCGCCCTTTCTGAAGGAGGAAGCCGAAGAGGACGCCGGTGAGGAGTCCCAGCCATTGCTCCGCGTTCATCGCGACCTCCCCGCGTAGATCCGGCCGGCGACAATGACGCCGACGCCGAAGAAGAAGACCAGGGCGACAAACGAGCTAACCGAGAGCTGCATCAGGCCGCTCAGTCCGTGGCCGCTCGGGCAGCCGTCGGCCAGGCGGGCGCCGACCATGGCGACGACGCCGCCGAGGAAGGCCCCGGCGATCCGCTTCCCGGCCGAGCCGCCGAAGCGCTCCCTCCAGATCGGGGGGACGCCCTCCCAGCGGAAGGACTTGTCCGCGGCCGAGGAGAGGAGGGAGCCGAGGACGATCCCGACCAGGAGCATGAACTGCCAATCGACCTTGACCTTCTCCTTGGTGAAATACTCGTTCGCCGACACCCGGCCCGGGGCCACCGCGCGCTCGAGGAGGCCGGCCGCCCGCACGAAGGTGGTCGAGGCGCCGAGGTAGTTGGTCTTCGAGAGCCAGCGGGTGGTCGCCAGGGCGGAAACGATCGCCAGGACGCCCACCAGGGCTCCCGCGAGGTAGGGCGACCATCCGCCGTCCGCGGTCTTCCATTTCATGCGCATCCTCCTTGTCCGATCGCCAAAGGTTTTATAGCCCGGACCAATGCTGGGGTTGCTTACTGGAAACAGCCTCGCCGAATTCGCGCTATTCTAAAATAATACAACACTCCGTACACCCCCGCCACCATCGGGCCGGGGACGGCCCGCGGACGACCGGCGAACAAAAATATTTGGAACTTTTTCGGCTCTCATCCGTCATATGAGGAGAGAGCGCAAGCATCGAGAGCGCTTTAACCGCCGGGGGCGAAGGCCCGAACGGCGAAAGGAGTGCAGCGATGAACCGATGGCTGTGGGCGATGGTCGCGGGGGCGATGCCCCTGATGGCGGAAGCGGGCGGGGCGGCTGGGGAGGCGGGGACGCCGGAGGCGGCCCTCTCCCCCTACTTCTTCGTCCAGGGAGACCCCGGAGTGGACGCCTTCCCCCTCCTGAAGAACGAGGCGAAGATCCGGATCGCCGGCGTCATCTCCGAGGTCGAGCTCACCCAGGTCTATAAAAACGACGGGAAGAAGACGATCGAGGCTATCTACGTCTTCCCGCTCGGGGTCAAGTCCGCGATCCACGCCATGCGGATGACGATCGGAGAGCGGGTGATCGAGGCCAAGATCGAGGAGAAGGGGCGGGCGGCGAAGATCTACGACACCGCCAAGCAGGAGGGCCGGGTGGCCTCCCTCCTCGAGCAGGAGCGCCCCAACGTCTTCCAGATGAAGGTGGCCAACATCATGCCGGGAGACCGGGTGGAGGTGCTGGTCAAATACACCGAGCTCCTCGTCCCCGAGAAGGGGATCTACGAGTTCGTCCTCCCCACCGTGGTCGGCCCCCGCTTCACCGGGGAGAGCAAGGCCGAAGACCTCCGGGGCAAGGACGGCTGGTCGGCCTCCCCCTATCTCCATGAGGGGAAGGAAACCCCCTACGAGTTCAAGCTCTCGGCCGAGATCAACGGGGGGATGCCGCTCTCCGCCGTCTCGGTCCCCTCCCACCAGGTCGCGCTGGAATGGCCCTCGCCGAACGAGGTCGTGGTCTCCCTCGACCCCAAGGAGGCCGGCGGAGGCAACCGCGACTTCATCCTCCGCTACAGCCTTCAGGGAGAAGCCATCCACTCCGGCCTCCTCCTCTACCCGGGGGAGACGGAGAAGCACTTCCTCCTGATGGTCGAGCCGCCCGCGAAGGTGACGCCCGAGATGGTCCCGCCGCGGGAATACCTCTTCATCGTCGACGTCTCCGGCTCCATGCACGGCTTCCCTCTCTCGGTCGCCCAAAAGGCGATCGGGGAGATCCTGGACGCCCTCAAAGCCGGGGACTATTTCAACGTCATGTTCTTCTCCGGGGGGGCGGACGTCCTCGCGGAGAAGCCGCTCAGCGCGACCGCGGAGAACAAGAAGAAGGCGATCGCCCTCCTCGAGTCCCAGCGGGGGAGCGGGGGGACGGAGATGCTCGCGGCCCTGAAGCGCGCGCTCGCGCTCCCCAAGCAGGAAGGCCTCTCGCGGACGGTGGTCATCGCCACCGACGGATACGTCACCGTGGAGAAGGAGGTCTTCGACCTCATCCGGGAGAAGCTCGGGGCGGCCAACTTCTTCGCCTTCGGGATCGGTTCCTCGGTCAACCGCTACCTGATCGAGGGGATCGCCCGGGCGGGGCGGGGAGAGCCGTTCGTGGCCACGAACGAGGCGGAGGCGGCCGCGGTGGCGGAGGACTTCCGGCGCTACGTCGAGACGCCGCTCCTCACCGACATCCGGGTCCGCTGGGACGGGTTCGACGGCTTCGACGCCTACGAGGTCGAGCCCCCCGCCCTCCCCGACCTCTTCGCCGCTCGCCCCCTCGTCCTCTTCGGGAAGTACCGCTCGCCCAACGGCGCGATCGTGATCACGGGGAAAACCCCCGCCGGAAACTACGAGAAGAGGATCGAGGTCTCGGCGAAGGCGGAGAGCCGGGACAACGCCGCCCTCCCCTACCTTTGGGCGCGGGAGAGGATCGCCCGCCTCTCCGATTACGGCCGGACCGGCGAGGACGTCGCGGCCGAGGTGACGGCGCTCGGGCTCAGATACCACCTGATGACCGAATACACCTCCTTCGTCGCGGTGGACACGATCGTCCGGCCGACCGGGGAAACGGTGACCGTGAAGCAGCCCCTCCCCCTGCCCCAGGGAGTGAGCGACTACGCGGTGGGAGACATGAAGTGCCGCGTGGCGGGCGTAGCGCAAGTGGGATACGCCTCGGCCCCCATGATGTCCTCCAAGATGGCCCTCCGGGAAGAGTCCGCCGACGCGGCCACCGGCGCCGGGGAAAAGGCCAAGCCGCAGTTCTATCTCGACGGCGGTTCCCTGCCGGCGGGGGTCTCGCTCGACGAGACGGAGAAGCTGATCGCGGCAATCCAGAAGGACCTGGAGAAGAACTTCCAGGAATGGGAGCTCGCCTCCGCCACGGTGATCCTCACGGTGGAGAAAGGCGCCGTGGTCGGGCTGAAGGTCAAGGAGTTTAAGGGGAAGAAGTGCCCGGAGGAGGTCCTGGCGGGTCTCTTCAAGAAGATAGCCTTCCCCGCCTCGGTCACCGGGAAACTGGAGCTGAACCTGCGGTATAACTGAGGCTACCCGTGGGAGCCCCGATAGTCCCGAACTTCTGCCGGGACTATCGGGGCTCCCACAGGGCCGGCATGAGCAAGGGCGATCATCGGCGAGCCTGTGGGAGGGGCATTCCTGCCTGCCCCGACTGCGGTTTATCGGGGACCCGATCAAGGCCGGCTTTGGATCGCGATCCCGAGTGGATTCTTGGAATGCGGGGCAGGCAGGAATGTCGCTCCCACAGGCGCGGCTTGGCTTGGATCGCGACAGGAATGTCGCTCCCACAGGCGCGCAGAGGGAAGGCCCCTACCGCGCCGCTTTCGCCATCTCCCGGGGATGGGGGGTCTTGACGATCAGGAAGGTGGCGTTCGCCGAAGAGCGGTTCTGGATGTTCATCGGCGTGCCTACGGCGACCGGGACCAGGTCGCCCTTCTTCGCCGGGACGTCCTTCCCGGAAAGGTTGATCACCACCTCGCCCTCCAGGATGATCAGGTGGACATTGGAGTCGGCGTTGTGCTGGGGGACCATCTGACCCGGCTGGAGCGCCGCCTGCATCAGGAGCAGGTAGGGCTGGTCCACGAGCTTCCGGCGCCCCGGACCCGGGTCGGCATAGGGGGCGGTCTCGATCAGGTTGGTCGTCATCTCTCCTCCTGGGGGTGGGGTTGGCGTGGGGGCGGCGGCAATTGCCGCGGCGGCGAGTATCGCTGCGCTGAGGATCATATCGACCTCCTGCACCGCAATATATCCATCTCCCATGGAGATGGGAAGTCCCGATCCGATCGTGACCATAGTTGGCGTGGCAGCCCGTTCCGCGAGCGGATGAGCCGGGCCAGCCCGCCGCCGCGCGCCCGGCTGCCGCCTCGCAGAGGCGGCCTACAGAGTGCGGCGCACCGCCAGCCCGCCGCCAACGGCGGAGGAGGCGAAGGCGCCTATAATAATGTGGAGTCCTTTTTTCTCCCGTGCCATAATCGGCCGGCTCAAAGACGGGGGGAGATCAGCCATGCGCACCACTTTCCTCTATGACCCGGCGACCGGCCAGGTGAAGGAAGGCCTCACGCCAGCCGAGATCGAGGCCGCCCTCAAGGACCCGCAGAAGCTCCTCTGGATCGACATGGAGGACCCGGCCGCCGAGGACTACAGCCTCCTCGACGAGCCCTTCCACTTCCATCCCCTCCTGATCGCCGACTGCATCACCCCCCAGAACCTCCCCAAGTGCGACGACATGGAGGACTATATCTTCATCGTCCTCCACTCCGTCTATTACTACGTGACCAAGCGCGAGGAGCAAGCGCTCGACATCCGGGAGATCGACATCTTTGCCGGCCCCAACTACATCCTGACCATCCACCAGGGGCACATCAAGACGGTGACCGTGAACCGCGAGGTCTGCCGGAAGTCGTCCAAGATCATGAACCGCGGCGCGGGCACCCTCCTCTACCGCCTCCTCGACACCATGGTCAACAACTACATGGACATCATCAACACCCTGACCGACCGGATGGACACCCTGGAGGACGAGATCCTCGCCGGCGCCCGGCCGGTGATGCTCCCCCGAATCCTCTCGATGAAGAAGAACGTGATGACCATGCGCAAGGTCCTCATCCCCCAGACCGAGCTCTTCTACCAGATCTGCCAGGGGAAGATCTCCTTCATCACCGGCGACGCGATCATGTACTTCAAGGACATCAACGACCACTTCTCCCGCGTCTCCGATCTCGTCAACAGCCTGCGCGAGATGGGCGAATCCCTGCTCGATGCCTACCGCTCCACCCAGACCGCCCATTTGAACATGGTGATGAAGATCCTGACCGTGATCATGACCGTGATGATGCCGATGACCCTGGTCGCCGGGATCGGGGGGATGAACGTGAACTTCCCCTTCGGCCTGCACCACACGATCGCCGGCTTTTGGATCCTGGTCGGCATCATGGCGGCGGGCGGGATCCTGCTCATCATCTGGTTCCGCAAGATCAAGCTCCTATGAAAGTCCTCGGAGCGGTGGGGAGACACCAGCGCGAGAAATGGTCCTACTACCGCCGCCTCTCCGCGCTCCTCTCCACCGTCGTCTTCCTCTCCCTGCGGCCCGGCACCTTCCGCCGCACGGTGCGCAACGTCCTGGCCCGCCAGATCCTCTTCACCGGCTTCGAGGCCGTCCGCTTCGTCTCCCTGGTCGCCTTCCTGATCGGGATCGCCGTGGTGGTCCAGGCCCAGCTCTGGCTGACCAAGGTGGGGCAGTCGGCCCTCCTCGGCCCGGTCCTGGTGATGGTGATCGTACGGGAGCTCGGGCCGCTCCTCGTCAACTTCATCGTGATCGGGCGGAGCGGGACGGCGGTGGCCACGGAGCTGGGCTCGATGAACGTGGCGGGGGAGGTAAGGGTCCTCGACGCCCAGGGGCTCGACCCCCTCGTCTATCTCGTCATCCCCCGGACGCTTGGCGTGGCCGTCTCCGTCTTCTGCCTGACCGTGGTCTTCATCGTCGTCTCCTTCCTCTCCGGCTACCTGAGCGGCCTCATCCTGGGCGGGGCGGGCCAGCCCGGCCTCTTCCTGCAATCCGTCTTCAAGGCGATCACCCCCGCCGACGTGGGGAGCCTGATCGCCAAGACGCTCGTCCCGGGGCTTCTCACGGGGATCATCTGCTGCTCCGAGGGGCTCTCGGTGAACCTGGCGATCACCGAGGTCCCCCAGGCGGCCACCCGGGCGGTGGTCAAGTCGGTGACCGCGCTTTTTTTGACCTCGGTGCTGATATCGGTCTTCACCTACGCCTGAATAAAAACGCCGGATATGGAGTCGATACTCGAATTCCGCGAGGTCGTCCTGGAGGCCCGCCACCCCTACGACGTCGGCCTCGACCGGGTCTCCTTCTCGCTGGCCGCCGGCGAGCTCCTGATCGTCGGCGTGGAGAAGGGGCACGGGCGCACCCCCTTTCCCGACGCGGCGGAGGGCCTGGCCGAGCCGGATCGGGGGGAGGTCTTCTTCCGGGGCATATCCTGGACCGGCATGTCCGCCGGGAAGTCCGCGGCGCAGCGGGGGACGATCGGCCGCGTCTTCGAGACCGGCGGCTGGGTCTCCAACCTCAACATCGACGAGAACGTCACCCTCTCGCAGCGCCACCACACCCTCCGCCCGCTCGAGGAGATCGCCGAAGAGGCCGACCGCCGGGCCCGCGGTTTTGGCCTCCCCGGCCTCTCGGCCATCCGCCCGGCGGCGGCGAAACGGCCGGAGCGGAGGGCGGCGGAATGGGTGCGGGCCTTCCTGGGCGAGCCGGCCCTGATAATCCTGGAACACCCGATGAATGACGCATATACTTCCTTTCTGCCCGCGTTGGGAGCGGCGGTGGAGGCGGCCCGGAAGAGGGGCGCGGCGGTCCTCTGGCTGACCCACGACCCCATGCCGCCGGAGGCGGGGATAACATCGGCGCGAGGCGCAACACTCTCGGGAGATCGGCTGCTCATGCGTCCGTAGGTGCGGACATTCAGGTCCGCACGCCCAGGCCCGCGGACCTGTCCCGACGCATCCGTCGGGATGATCATTTTAGAAACAGCTCATGGTGGATCAAAGGTCCGCGGCTACGGACACGGCGCGCCGGGCGCTGATTACTGTTTACTGATCACTGGTCACCTTTTCGCTGCCGCCATGGCCCAAGCCTTCAAATTCCGCTACGTCAACGAGATCGTCGGGGCCTTCGTCATCCTGATCGTTCTCCTCCTCCTGGCCGGGATCTTCTTCGCCGGCCACGCCCAGCGCTGGTTCGAGCCGGTCCACCGCCTCACCATCGACTTCCCGCCCGAGGGGTCCTTCGGTCTGACCGCCGGGGCGGAGGTGGTCATCCTGGGCACGGTGGTCGGCTCCCTGGAGCGGATCTCCGTGAGCGAGGACGGGACAATGGCGGGGACGGTGATGATCAAGGGCGACTTCGTCCGCTTCGTCCGCGCCGATTCCAAGGTCAAGGTGAAGAAGAAGTTCGTGGTCGCCGGCGACTCCTACATCGAGATCAGCAAGGGGACGGGGTCCAAGCTCCCCGAGGGGGCGACCCTCCCCGCGGTCAAGGACACCGAGATCACGGAGCTGGTCGAGGACGCCGTGGCCGAGATCCGCGAGAAGACCATCCCCGCCATCGACCAGGCCAAGGAGCTCCTCAGCAAGGTCACCTCGATCGTCTCCGGACTCGAGGAGGGCAAGGGTCCGGCCGGGAAGCTCCTCCGGGACGACGAGATGGCCGAGGACGTGAAGGAGATCGTGGCCAAGGCGAACGAATCGCTGGCCTCGGTCCGGGACGCCCTCTCCAAGCTTCCCCCGATGGCCGAGACCCTGAGCGGCGAGGTGCAGGACATGCCGGGGCTCGTCGTCCAGACCCGGGACATGCTCCGGGAGACCCAGCGCCTGATCGAGGCGATCCAGCGCCACTGGCTGATCCGCGGCTACGTGGACCAGGCGCCGGCGAGCGAGACCATCCCCCCGGAAGCGATCGGAATCTCAAGGTAAGGCAACCAACAAACAACAAAATACAAATAACAATCTCCAAGCAAACTACAAGCTACAAATTACAAAACACCAAACCGCGCAGCGGCAAGCAGAGAAGGCGCGGTCGTTATGGGAATTTGTAATTTGGATTTTGTTTGTGGTTTGTGAGTTGTAGATTGGAATTTTTCATGCGCCCTGTAAACATCCTGTTGTACCTGGGATTGAGTGCGGCCCTGTTCCTCCTCTCCGCCTGCTCCTCACCCGCGCCGGCCCGCAAGTCCGACGTCGAGCTCTCCCGGGTCGCTCTGAGCGCCCGGCGGACCTTCGAGGTGGGGCAGGCGGAAGGCGCCGCCCGCCTCTACCACAAGGCCCTCCAGCTGGCCAGAGCCGACGACAATTCCCCGGAGATCTCCGCCAACGCCTATAACCTCGCCCTCTGCCTCGTCTCTCTAAAGCGCTACGCCGAGGCCCTCCCCCTGCTCGACGAAGCCGAGGCGGAGGCCGCCCGCCGGGGAGCCGACGCCACCGAGATCCGCCTCCTGAAAGCGAAAGCCCTCTATCTCGGGGGCGAACCGAAGAAGGCGGCGGAGATCGCCCGGAGAGCCCTGGAGGCTCCAGACCGCCTCGCCCCCGCCGCCCGGGCCCAGTTCGAGATCCTCCTCGCCCGGATCGCCCTGGACGGAGGGGACGCCGCCGGAGCGAAAGCGGGGCTGAAGCGGGCCGAGGACGTTCTGGGCGGCGATTCTTCCACCCTCCTCGACGCGGAAACGGCCGGACTCGCCGGGGCGATCCTCTCCGCGGAAGGCGCCTTCGGCCCGGCCGCTCGCGACTTCGACCGCGAGGCCGATCGCCTGCGGAAAGCGGAGAAGTATCGGGACATGGCCGACGCCCTGCGCCGAGCGGGCGAAGCCTACATCAAGAGCGGCGACAACCGCGCCGCCGCCGACCGCTTCTTCCGCTCGGCCCGCGCCGCCTACGCCCAGGGCGACACCGTCCAGTCCCTCCGGACGATCGAGGCGGCCCTGGCCGTTTTGGACAAGGAAACGGACGCCGGCGAGATCGGGCGGATCGCGGCCCTCTTCGAGGAGATCAAGAAATCGGTCCCGCCGGCGCCGGAGCGTGAATAAGTTCCCGCCGCTGGCGTCGATATAGTGGACATCTCCTGTGGGCCCCGATCCCGCGCTATCGCACGACACCGAATCAGCAAGGAGGCTGTTATGAGATCACTGATCATCCCCCTCGCCCTACTCGCCTGCTTCCTGTTTGCGGGCGCGGCGGCGGCGGGAGAAGACATGATGTCCGTCCAGGTGAAGACGGGCTCCCTCCGGGACTCCCCGTCCTTCCTGGGCAAGGTCGTCGCCCCGGTCAACTACGGCGACCGGGTGGCGGTCGTTTCCGAGCAGGGCGAGTGGCGCCAGGTGCGCTCCGCCTCCGGAGCGACCGGCTGGATCCACTCCTCCGCCCTGACCGAGAAGAAGGTCGTCCTCTCCTCGGCCGGGCAGACCGGGACGAGCGCCTCCGGCGACGAGCTGGCCCTGGCGGGGAAGGGCTTCAACGCCCAGGTGGAAGGGGAGTTCAAGAAGAACAACCAGGACATCGACTTCTCCTGGGTGGACAAGATGGAGAAGATCAAGATCGCGGGCTCGGAGATCGTCGCCTTCCTCAAGGGCGGCCAGGTCGCCCCGGGAGGCGCCAAGTGAAAAGACTCCTCCCGATCTGGGTCGTCGGCGCGCTCGCCGCCTGGCTCGCCGGATGCCAGGCCGTGACGGAAACCGTGGGCGAAGTCGGCGCGGCGGTCGGCGAGGCGACCGGGACGGTCTCCCCGGAGCAGGCCGAGTCGATCCGCAAGACCTCCAAGGCCGTGGCCAAGACCTTCGAGGACATCACCCCCGAGCAGGAGTACTACATCGGGCGCTCGGTGGCGGCGACCATCCTCCACGCCTACAAGGTCTATGACCAGGAAGCGCTCAATCACTACCTGAACGTCCTCGGCCAGGGGCTGGCCGAGGCCTCGGAGAAGCCGGAGACCTTCGGCGGCTACCACTTCATCGCCATGGACTCCGACGAGATCAACGCCTTCGCCGCCCCGGGCGGGCTGATCATGATCTCGCGGGGGCTGATCGGCTGCTGCCGGAACGAGGACGAGCTGGCGGCGGTCCTCGCCCACGAGGTCGCCCACGTCCAGTACAACCACGGCCTGAAGGCGATCAAGCAGGGGCGCCTCACCTCGGCCTTGACCATCCTCGCCACCGAGTCGGCCAAGTCCTTCGGGGGCAAGGAGCTCGCCGACCTGACCGAGGCCTTCGAGGGGTCGATCACCGACATCACCTCCACCATGATGAATAGCGGCTATGCCCGCGGCCTGGAATACGACGCGGACAAGGGCGCGGTCCAGATCTTGAAGCGCGTGGGCTACAACCCGAAGGGGTTGACCAACATGCTCGCCGAGATGCAGAAGCGCCTCAAGCCCGGCGCCCACGACTTCGCCCAAACCCATCCCGCGCCGCAGGAACGGATCAAGGAGATCGCGGACGAGGTCACAAGCTACCCCGATATCGTCGAGCCGGCCGCCCGACAGAACCGATTTGCGAAGTCGGTTAAGGCGAGGCTATGAGCCGGCCGAACCTCATCGGACGGATCGGTCGGATCCGACGGATCGGACAGACAGAATAGCGATCTTGGAAATTCCCGGAAGTCCTTAGCGGTTCCCGCCGAGCCATGACCGCCGCCCAGAGAAAGATCCTCTCCGGAGCGGCGGTCGGCCTCGGCGCCGCCTTCGTCGCCCTCCTCCTCTGGGCGACGGGCCCCCTCGACCGCTGGGAGAACGCCACCTGGTCCTGGCGGGTCAAGGCCTTCGCCCGCCCCTCGGAGGCTACCGGCCGGATCAAGATCATCCTCCTCGACCAGCAGTCCCTCGACTGGGGGAAGAATGAGTCCGGCCTCTCCTGGCCCTGGCCGCGCGAGGTCTACGGCCCCATTCTCGACTTCTGCCGGCGGGCCGAGGCGAAGGCGGTCGCCTTCGACGTCCTCTACACCGAGCCCTCCGCCTCCGGCGTCGGCGACGACGCCAAGTTCGGCGAGGCGATCCGCCGTTCCGTCCCCTTTGCGGGGGCCCTCGCCCTGACCCGGAAGAAGGCGGGGGTCGAGGCATGGCCGAAGGAAGTCCCGCCGCCGCCCTTCGCCGTCCCCCAGAGCCGCCTCTACGGGGACCTGATCTACCCCTGGGCGACCTTCCCGATCCCCGAGGTCTACTCGGGAGCGGCCCTGCTCGGCAACGTGATGGACTCCCCCGACCCGGACGCGATCTTCCGGCGGGCCGCCCCCCTCGCCTTCTTCGACGGCAAATCCGTCCCCTCCCTGGGGTTGGCCGCCTGGCTCGCGCCCTTCGCCGAGGGCGAGGAGGCGAAGGAGCCGGCATACGAATGGGCCAGCGGGGGCGGCGGGCTGCGGGCGGGAGACTGCCGGGTCCCCCTCGACGGGAAGGGGCGGGCGATCCTCCGCTACCGGGGGACGATCGACGCCTATTCTCCCGTCACCGCCTCTTCGATCATCCTCTCCGAGCTCAAGATCCAGGGAGGGGAGAAGCCTCTTGTCGACCCCGCTTCATTCAAGGACTGCTATGTCTTCTTCGGATTCAGCGCCCCCGGACTCCTCGACCTCCGCGCCACTCCCTTGAGCCCCGTCGCCCCCGGGGTGATGATCCACGCCACCCTTCTCGACAACCTCCTCGCCTCTGACTTCCTCCGCGACGCCCCCGCCCCCCTGGTCGTCCCGCTCGTCGTCCTCCTCTCCGTGATCGCCGGAGTGACCGGGGCCGTGGCCAAGAAGTCCTGGCAGAACATCCTCTCTTTCTTCGTCTTCCTCCCCCTCGCCGGCGGCCTCGGTTTCGCCGCCTACCCCCTGGGTTTCTGGTGGCCGATGGTGGCGGGGCTCGCCGCCGCCGCCCTCGCCCTGGTCGGGGCGGTGGTCCTGAACTACGCGACCGAAGGAAGGCAGAAGCGCTTCATCAAGTCCGCCTTCCAGCAGTACCTGAGCGGGGAGGTGATCGACGAGATTCTCGTCCACCCCGATCGCCTCCAGCTCGGGGGGGAGAAACGCGAGCTCTCCCTCTTCTTCTCCGACCTCGAGAAGTTCTCCTCCTTCTCCGAGCGCCTCGACCCGCCCACGCTCACCGCGCTCTTGAACGACTACCTCTCCGACATGACCGACATCATCATGGAGGAAGGGGGGACGCTCGACAAGTACGTCGGCGACGCGATCGTCGCCTTCTGGAACGCACCGGTCGAACAGGCCGACCACGCCGTCCGGGCCTGCCGGGCGGCCCTGCGCTGCCAGCGGAAGCTCGCCGAGCGGAGGGAGGAGTTCGAGAAGAGGACGACCGCGGTCTTGAAGAACCGGATCGGGCTCAACACCGGCCCGGTGACGGTGGGGAACCTCGGCTCCCGCTCCCGCTTCGCCTACACGGTCCTCGGCGACGCCGCCAACCTCGCCTCCCGGCTCGAGGGGGCGAACAAGGCCTTCGGGACCTACCTCATGGTCTCGGAGGCGACCTGGGTCCAGGCGAAGGGCGAGCTGATCGGGCGCGAGATCGCCTCCATCCGGGTGGTGGGGAGGAAGACACCGGTCAAGGTCTTCGAGCCTCTGGGGCTTAAGGGGGAGAACCCTCCGCCCTGGCTCGGCGACTACGAAAACGCCCTCGCCCTCTTCCGAGGCCGGAAGTGGAAGGAGGCGGCGGAGGTCTTCGGGAGGATCGCCGGCGACCGGCTCTCCGCGATCTACGCGGAGAAATGCCGGGTCCTCACCGCGAACCCCGGGCAGGAGTGGGACGGCGTGTGGAACCTCACCGAAAAATAAAAGGAGTGATGGAGTACTGGAGCAAGGGAGTATTGTAAAAGCAGGCGAGACATCGAGCCATCATCACTCCAACACTCCACTACTCCATTGCTCCTCTGGGGCTGCTCTAACCGCATCCTTCTGAACCGGGGGCTATCGCTCGTGAAGATCACCTTCCTTGGAGTGCGCGGCACCAGCGCGGTCACCGAGCCGAGATTCCAGGGCTTCGGCGGCGAAACCACCTCGGTGAAGATCGAGGGGGCGGGAGGGGAGCGGATCTTCATCGACGCCGGGACCGGGATCCGCGCCGCCCGGGTGGCGAAAAGCGAGACCGGCTGCCTCCTCCTCCTCACCCACTACCATCTCGACCACGTCATGGGTCTGCCGCACCTGGCCGCCCTCTACGACCCGCAAGACCGGATCGCGATCGCCTCGCCGCGGCGCGCGGGGAGATCGGTGGAACAGGTGATCACCCGCATCCTCGCCAACCCCTTCTGGCCGGTCCCGATCGGGAAACTCCCCGCCCGGATCGCGTTCCGCGACCTCCCGGAACCCGCCTCCCGCGCTCCTTTCCGCCACGGCGGCCTCCTGATCCGCTGGGCGCCCCTCCACCACCCCGGGGGATCGACCGCCTACCGGGTCGACGAGACGGCCACGGGGTCGTCCTTCGTCTTCGCCACCGACGTGGAGTGGGCGGAAGCGACAAAGGAAGAAAAGCAAGCCCTGATCGATCTCATCGCCCGGCCGGCGCCGGCGAAAGTCCTGGCCATGGACGGCCAGTACACGCGGAAGACCTATACCGCTTTTCGGGGCTGGGGGCACAGCGCCTGGGAGGACGCCGTCGAGGCCGCCGACCTCTCCGGCGCGCCCGGGCTGATCGTCACCCACCACAACCCCTCCTCCGACGACCGTTCCCTCGCCGCGATCGAGGCGGCGCTCAAAAAGGCGCGGACCGGTTCGGCCCTCGCCCGCCAGGGGATGAGACTCGCCCTCTGACCCGGGAATGCGTGGGAGGTGCGTCCCTGCCTGCCCCGATTGCGGTTTATCGGGGCCCCGATTCCGGCTGTGATCGCGGCCCCAATAGTCCCGATCTTCCGGCGGGACTATCGGGGTTCCCACAGGCGCGCAGAGCGAGCGAACTTGTGTGGGAGGGGGCGCCCCCGCATCTCCGGCAGAAGGCAGTCCGGCAGCCCCGCGGTTTTTTGGTGCCTTCCCCCCGGCCAGGACATATAGTGGCAGCCGCCCGGAGAGCGAAGACATGGACCAGTATCTGCCCCTGATCTCGGAGATCGCCTTCTTCGCCGCGATCCTCTTCCTCGCGCTCCTCGCCACCATCCCGGTCCGCCGGCGGCTGCGCCAAGCCTGTGCCGGGAAACCCCTTCCCCGCCTGGGGGCGTCCCTCCTCCGCCGCCTCTCCTTCCCCCTGGCCACGGCGGCGATCACCCTCCTCGCCTTCTGGGCCGGGCGGTTCTTCCCCGCCGGGGCGACAATCGTCCCGGCTGCCTCCCACGTCGCCTCCTGGCTCGTCTTCTTCCTCGCCCTGATCGTCCTCGACCTCATCGAGATCGCCGCCCTGGAGATCTACAACCTCCGAAAGCGTGCCTTCCCCGTCCCCCTCCTCCTCCGGAACATCATCCGCTTCATCATCCTCCTCGGCGTGCTCTTCCTGATCCTCCGGACGGGGCTCGGCGTCGACATCTCCCCCCTCCTCGCCTCCACCGCGCTCCTGACCGCCGTGATCGGCTTCGCCCTCCAGGGGGTGCTCGGCAACCTCCTCTCCGGGATGTCGCTCCACCTGACCAAGTCGCTCCTCCCCGGCGACTGGGTGGCGATCGGCTCGGCCGAGGGGCAGGTGCTCCAGACCAACTGGCGGGAGACGCGGCTGCGCACGCCCGGGGGCCACCTTATCGTCGTCCCCAACAGCGCGGTCGCCTCCGCCGAGATGCGGAACTTCTCCTCCCCCACGCCGCTCCGCCGCCACAACGTCTATGTCGGGGCGAGCTACTCCGACGCCCCGGCCGAGGTGATCGCCGCCCTGATCGAGTCCGCCCTCGAGGTGCCGGACGTGGTCCGCGACCCGCCGCCCCACGCCTACGTCACCGAGTTCAAGGACTTCGGGATCAACTACGTGCTCCGCTTCTGGACCAACCGCTACTGGGATCGGACCTCGATCGAGGGGAACGTCTCCCGGATGATTTGGTACAAGTTCAAGCGGCGGGGGATCGAGATCCCCTTCCCGATGTCCGACAAGCTTCTCTCCGACTTCATGGAGGTGGTCTACACCCAGCGCCGGCTCCCGGCGGACGACGGAGCGGTCCGGGAGATCGCGCGGGAGTTCGCCAAGAGCGATCTGGTCAAGACCTTCCTGGCCGGAGTCCTCTCCCCCGAAGAGATCGAGCGGATCGCCCGCCTCCTGAAACGGGTTCCCTTCACCCGGGGCGAGACCGTCTTCCGCCAGGGCGAGGAGGGGGACAACTGCTACGTCGTCCTCTCCGGGAAACTGGAGGGGCGGATCGAGTTCGAGGGTGGGATGCCCCCCCAAGTCTTCGAGATCGCTCCGGGCGCCCTAATCGGCGAGATGTCCCTGCTGACGGGGCTCCCGCGCACCGCGACGGTGAAGACGCTCGACGAGTGCGTCCTCCTCCGGATGGACCAGGCGGCCTTCGCCCGCCTCCTCGCCCTCAAGGAGGAGATCCCCGAGCTCCTCTCCCGGGTGGCGGCGGAGCGGGCAGCGGCGAACGCCACGAGGCTGGAGAACCTCAAGTCAGTGGCGAGGAGCCGCGTGGAGGGGACGATCCGTAAGGAGAACATCTTCCGGCGGTTCCTGAGCCTTCTCGGGCGCGGATGACATCCGCGCCCGAGAAAATCCCCGAATCCGAGGTTCGGGGAGCGAATCCGGAGCCGATCCCGGCCAAGCTATTCGACCGATGACAAACGCCCGATGGGAAATGAAGCTTCCTATCCCCTTCGGGTCAGCAGGTATGGCGTCACGATCAGCTCTGGGTCGTAGGAGCGCTTGGCCTGGCGGAGACCCGCGATCCCCATGTCCTGCTCCCGGTTGATCAGCTCGTAGCGCCCGCGCAGGCGACGCGCGGTCTCCCGGTTGATCGCCTGGGCCGCCCCCTTGACCTCCGGGTCCGACTTCTCGAAGTGGACCACGGCCGTGTTCCGGTTCATCCGGTCGTAGACCGCGAAGGCGAGAAGCCTCCCCTCGGCCATCAGGACCACCCCCTCCTGCCGGAGCGCCCGGAAATGGCCAAAGGAGCGGGCGATCGCCTCCCGCTCGCAGGCGAACTTCCCGAGGTGGGCATTCTTCTCGTACCAGCGCTCGGCGAGATCCCGGCAGAGGGGGATGTGGCCTTCGGAGAGGTCGGCGAAGGAGTGACCGGGATGGGCGCGGGAAAACTGGGAGATCAGGTTTTTCTTCTTGCGGAGCTTCTCCCCGCTCAACTCCTCGAGCTTCTCCGTCTGGTAGATGTAATCGGCCAGGGGGTCGGAGAGTTGGAGATCGAAGCGGGCGGAGAGCGCGGCGCGCTGCGTCTCGACGAACTCGGAGGCGATGAGGAAGAACTTCCCCTCCCGGCCCTCCGCGCGCAGAGCGTCGGAGAGGTCGAAAAGGGTGGTTGGTTCGATCGGTTTTCCCCAGGGCTGGAAGAGGAAGTCCTCCTTCCGGTCGTAGAGGACGAGGTAGCCCCGCCAGACCGACCAGCGGAGGTCGTAGCAGGGCGCCCAGCAGTAGAGGGTAGGGAAGTTGTAGTCGCTCAAGACCGGCTCGACGGCGCGGAAGTAGGATTCGATCTCCGGCCGGTCTTCCAGGCGGATCTCGCGCATTTTCTCGAGGGAGAAATGTTCCATGGATCAGGCCTTTCGTTTCCCGTTCCGGGACGGGGCGGGCCCGAGAAGCATCGCCCGGTGGCCGCGCATGGCCCGGAAACCCGCCCGGCGGTAGAATCCCTCGCTTCCGGGCCGGGCGATCAGGCCGATCCAGCGGCAGCGCCGGGCGCGGAGGCGTTTCAGGATCTCCCGGAGTACTTTCCTTCCGATCCCCCTCCCCCGCCGCGACGGCGCCACGATCACGTCCTGGACATAGGCGTCGCAGACCCCGTCCGAGATCGCCCGGCCCATGCCGACCAGCCTTCCGTTCTCGAAGGCCCCGACCGCGCAGAGCGATCCGGCGAGGAGGCGGCCGATCCAGCGGGTGTCCTTCTCCTCGCCCGGATCGCACCATCCCGCCGCCCGGTAGAGACGGAGGATCTCCGCGCGGGTGGCGCGGCGGAGAGAGCGGATCGCGATGTTACACGTCAGAACTTCTTCGCCTGACACCGTTTTCACTTCCGCCTTCTCCATCCTTACTTCTGACTTTTGCTCGGCGCCGCGATCTTCTCCGCCGGGATCCCTTCCCTCAGCTCCACCGTGGCCAGCACCTTGGGAACATACATCTGGGTCTCGGTGGGAAGGTGATAGACCGCCTCGGAGAAGGTCTGGGCCCCGTGCTTCTTCAGCGTCCGCCCCACAGTCCCTTCGCCGGCGTTGTAGGCGGCCAGAGCCAGCGGCCAGGAGCGGAACTTGTCGTAGAGGAGGGAGAGGTAGCGGGCGGCGGCGGGGGCGAGCTTGGCCGGGGAGAGTCGCGCGTCCTGTGGGCGGATGGCCAGGCCGAAGCGCTCCGCGGTGGCGGGCATGAACTGGAAGAGGCCGCGGGCCCCGACCGGGCTCTTCGCCTCGGGGTTGAAGGAAGACTCGACCTCGGCCAGCCAGACGAGCTCGGAGGGGACGCCCTCCCGGCGGAATGCCTCCTTGAGGACCGGGACGAGCTGACTCGCCCGCGCGGGCGCCGGGCGGCCGGAAAGCTTCTTTTTCCAGACCGCGACGCTGCTCACCGTCTCGGTCCGCTGCTTCGCCACCGCCGCCGGGGCGGGGACGGGGCGGGTCGAGGGGGAGGGGCGGAGGGCGACCGGGGAGAGCGTGGGAAGGGGGCGGGGGGCGCCGGGGAGCGGCGTGGGCGCGCGCGGCCGCGGCGGGACGGGCGTCAGCTTGGCCGCGGGGAGCTCCTTGGTGACCTCGCCGGCCAGGTCGAAATAGTCGAGCTCCTGGCGGAGCCAGTCGGCGTAGTCCTTCCCCCCCTCCATCGACTCCAGGGCGCAGAGCGCCGCCTCGGCCTGCGGCTTCAGGCCGGCGAAATCGTCGAGCGAGCCGGACTCCCGGACCTTCTGGAGCGTCCGCCAGAAATGTTCCAGATCGGCGGAGGTGGGGAGGGTGTAGCCGTCGAGGACCTCGCCGGGGACGTAGTCGCCGATCCCTTCCAGTCCCCACTCCTGGGCCGCCTGGCGCAAGGTGGAAGGGCTACCGTCGCCGGGGAAGGCGGCCGGAGGGAGAGCCGCGCAGAGGGCGGCGAGAAAGCAGGCGGCGAGGCGGAGCATGGCGCAGGGACGAAGGTCCGGCCGATACTGTGACCTTTCGAGGCGGGAATGTCAAGGGGCGGCCGGGATGTCGGACGGCATGGACGAGATGGACGGGTTGGACGATATGGACTTTATGGACGGACCGGGCGGCTAAGATCGGCAGCAGCCGAGAGTCTTTACCGTGTCCATCCCGTCCTATTCTTATGCTTTGACACCGTCCCGCGTTTCCCCAACAATGCCCCCATGAAATGGCGCGACCACAAGCGGCTCGCCTACCAGATGGCGGAGACCTTCGGCCTCAAGGACTACCAGGCCGAGATCGTCAACGGCTCGGTCGAGCCGGACCAGAAAAAGGAGGTCGTCCACGTCTGGCCCCGGGCCAAGGGCGCCGCCCGGGCGAAGATGTACAAGGCGCGCCGCGCCATGATCCGGGGGGACATGGCCGCCGCCGCCCGCTACATCGGGATCGTCTCCCACTACATCGAGGACGGGATCGTCCACGGCGCGATGGACGCGATCGGCCACACCGCCGACCACTCGACCCTGGAGGGGGAGATCGGGGCCCGGGCCGACATCACCGCCGCGACGCCGATCGACCCCCTCGAGGAGGGGCTGCCGGACGGGGAGTTCGTCTTCCGGGAGATCGACGCCCTGGTGCGGGAGGGGATGTCCCAGGAGCGCCTGGGACGGGCTCTCTCCCTCCTGGGGAGCGCGGTCCTCTCCCCGCCCGAGCCGCCCCCGGAGGTAGCCGAGAACCGCCGGAAGCTCATTGCCGCCATCGGCCGTCCGCTCTTCAAGATCCTCGGCCTCGCCGCCGGCGCCGGGGGGATCGGGGCGGCCGCCCTCTCCCGCGACCCTCTCTGGCTCCTCCTCCTCCCCTACTCACTCCTCGCGGCGGGTCTCCCCGCCGTCTTCCGCTTCTTCCGCGCCTTCGGCTCGATCCTCGCGGCGGGGGGTGCCTTCGGCTATCTCTACGCCGGGGGGCAGCAAGGCTACCTCGACCCTGCCGCCTGGACCCGGCTCATCCTCACCCTTCTCCTCCTCGGGCTCTGGGCCTTCCTCTCCACCGTCCCCGACCCGGGGAGATACAGCGAGAAGTGGTACCGCATATAAACACAGGTTACGTAAAGTTACCCAAGGTTGCTTAAGGTTACGCGAGGTTACACGAAGTCAACCGCTGCCGCGCCATCTTGGCCCGCCCGAGACCAGGATGTGGGCGCGCCGGGTGGGCTCCGGGACGCGGTAGCCCCCTCCCGCCGC
Source organism: uncultured bacterium (assembly GCA_964584165.1). Taxonomy (GTDB): domain Bacteria; phylum Auribacterota; class Erginobacteria; order Erginobacterales; family CAZKCI01; genus CAZKCI01. The sequence continues at coordinate 659 of CAZOYW010000048.1, read as the reverse complement.
CAGCGCCAGGCGGATCGCCTCGTCGAGGTCCACCCGGTGGCCGATCGAGATGAAGATCGGCTTCACATGGTCCCGCGTCCTCAAGGCGGCGCCGATCGTCTCCCCCCCCGCGTCCCGGAGCGGCGTCCACTCTCCCCTCCTCTCCCCCGGCTCCTCATACTCCCCGACGTAGAGCGACTTGGCGCATCCCACCGCGGGGAGATCGAGGAGAAGCCCCAGGTGCGCGGCCAGCCCCAGCCGGCGGGGATGGGCGATCCCCTGGCCGTCGAAGAAGACGGCGTCGGGGCGGCGGGAGAGGCGGGAGAAGGCCTGAAGGGCGAGGGGACCTTCCCGGAAACTGAGGAGGCCGGGAACGTAGGGGAAGGCGATCTCCCCCTCGATCACGGCCTCCTCCACCATGGCCAGGTCCGGGAAGGAGAGGAGGACCACGCCGGCCCGCGCCCGGGAAGAGAAGCGGGAGGAGGAGACGTCGCAGCCGGCGAGGAAACGGGCCTCCCGGACCTTCCCCCGCCGGATCACCCGGGCGGCGAGCTCCTTCTGGAGGGCGATCGCTTCCTTCGGCGAGAGGTCCCAGGGGTGAGAGATCGGAGCGGATCTCATCGCTTCTAGTTAACATGAAGGCCGTTCCTCCTGGAGAGAGTAAGCTCTCTCTGGGAACA
>CAZOYW010000047.1:4406-22405 GCA_964584165.1 uncultured bacterium | reverse complement strand
AAGTGTTACCCCATTCTCTTCAATCTCGGTCTCATAAACCTGGTGGATGCACAAGGCATTCGTCCCGGAACTTGCCGTGAAAGCTCTCGTGGAACCCGTTCTGCGTCGGTTTGCCCGCTTCAATGAACCCGAGCTTCACGCCGTGACGATACGCCCACTCATCAAGGTCCCTGCCAATGAACTCGGGTCCGTTGTCCATCAGCAATCGGATCGGCGGGGGACGGTGCTCCAGAATGCTGTCCAGCACCCGCACGACCCTCTTCCCCGGCAACGAAGTGTCCGCCTCGATCGCCAAGCCTTCCCGCGAGAAGTCGTCCTGGATGGTCAGGAAACGGATCTTTCGCCCGTTCCAGAGGTTGTCGTGGATAAAGTCCAGCGACCAGCACTCGTTGATGCTCTCCGGCGCCCTCTGCGGTTCTCCGCGCCACCGAGCCGTCTTCTTCCTCCGGCGATGCGGCACCTGCAACCGCGCCGCACGGTAGATCCGCTCCACTCTCTTGTGGTTGTCCCTCCAGCCCTCCCGGCGCAAAAGCACCAGCAGGCGCCTCAAACCCCATCTCGGACGCATCGCCGCCAGAAGCTTCAGCGCTTCCAGAAGCGGCCCGTCGTCCGCCGGAGCCGCCCGGTAGTAATACGTGCTGCGCTCCAGCCTCACCAGCCCGCACGCCCGTTTCCGGCTCAGCCGGAACTTCTCATATATCCAGCCCGCCGCCTGGCGCCGGGCAGCGGGCGTTACCAGTTTTTTCGGAGCACATCCTTCAGCGCCTGGATGTCCAGCGTCTGGTCGGCCACAATCCGCTTCAGCCGACGGTTCTCATCCTCCAGATGCTTAAGCCGCCTCGCCTCGTTAACCCCCAGGCCGCCAAACTTCGCCTTCCAGCGATACAGCGTCCCCTCGCTGATCCCATACTTCCGCGTCAGCTCCCCCATCGCCAGCCCGGCTTCGGCCTCCTTCAAGATCCCAATGATCTGCTCTTCATTGAACCGGCTGCGCTTCATCTCCTGCCCTCCTGTCCCCTGCCATCCTACCCGGGAGGGCTCTCATTTACAGCTGTCCAGTTTTCGGGGGGCAGGTCAGTCTGGCAAACATACATTCGAAATAGTTAATATTCCATAGAGCCAACCAAAAACAAGGGCTAGAATGGGTGCGCTTCGTAATTGTCATTATTTACCTCAGGAGCATTTTTGCTTAGATTGCGTTGCGTTCTAATCGCTTGCGAAATAGATGTGGTCTATTGCGGGCCATCGTGCGAAAACGATTGCAACAAGCGGTCGCCCACCACTCTATATCCTGGTTGGGCATGCTTGAGGCTGCTCCGAATAACTATTTCGCCCCCTCCTCCACAATCCTGATCTCATCCTCGGTCAGATCGTAAAGGTCATAGACGAGGCGGTCGATCTGGCGGTCGAGGGCGGCGCACTTGTTTTCGTAATAGGTCTTGTCCTTATCTGTCTTCGCCTTTGCTAGCTGCTTCTTCGCATCCAACATCTCTTCCACCTTCTGCACAATCTCGTCGTGACACGCTTTGTCGGCTGAGTCAGAGAAGTTGATACGGCGGATGGGCAATTCTTTTATAACGCTCGGCTTAATCTCAGCGAATACCTTACCGGTCTGTGGGTTGCCACATTTATACACAAATCCTAGAAGTCGGGAGTTAAGAAGGGCAAGCATATACTTCAAGTCCAATGTTGATGAGTGGACGATAAATACTGAGTTCTGGCAATAGTAACCATTGTCGTCGAAGCAACAACGCAAGATGTCGCTGGTTTGCCGCATGAGGATTTTCGGGCCGAGCATAAGTTCCTCATTAGATGGATACATAAGCCACTTCCCGTAGCGTATGAATAAATTCCCGGGGAAGTTGAGCACGTACCTGTTGACGCCTGAGCCTACAAGGATCGGCTTCCAGTCTTTACCGCGCATTTTATCTGAGTGATACACGCGCTTATCAACCATTTCGCGCGTCTGCGGCGGAATGCCATAGCCTACTTGATAAGGCTTGATCCCCCAAATAATGACACAATTATCCCCAAATGGTTTGGCGGCATGTCGGAGTTTCGCGAGCAAATTGCTTGTATCAGGATCAATGTCAACGACGATTCTAGCAAATTCATCATCAAGCCAGATGCGTTTATCAAGTTGGTGGTCGACAATCAATTCGCCCTTCCGATAACGAACAGCGCGACAAGTTCCTCCCGGCTTCTGAGCCTTTGCCAAGAGAAATGTCGCACTTTCGACCGTTGCCTGTGCGAATACACCATCTCCATGTTCTATGACCTGAGATAGATGGAATGCCAGAAGGTACTTCCGAAAATCTTTAGCATAATTGATGAGCAGCCATGAATTCGGGACAATAAAGCCGAGGGAGCCATCATCCTTGAGTATGTCAATCCCCCGGCAGATAAAGTAGAAGTAGCTATCCTTTGTTTTGGAAGGTACTCGCGGGAAGTGTTCGAGCAAATAGAGTTTTTCAGTTTCCTTAAACTCTGCACCCCATGGCGGATTCCCAACAACAGCATCAAAACCTCCTTTTCTCATCACCTCAGGAAAAGCGTCTTCAAAGTTCATCGGGTTGAGTTTGCGTTCCTCGTCGGTCGAGAAGAGTTTGCCCTCCAAGATATCGGTCCCGATCAGCGAGTTTCCACAAACGATATTCTTACTCAAGTCGGGCAGAAGCCTTTTCATCTGAGCGGCGTGCGCAAAGTCCAGCAGGGATTGGCGGGCGGTGGCGGTGGTTTCGTCCTTGAGAAGGCGGAGGTAGAGCGAAAGCTGGCAGACTTCGACGGCTTGGCTGTCGATATCCACGCCATAGATGTTATTGAGCAGGATTTCGCGCTTCTTGAGCAGGGAGAGGAAGAGTTTGCCGTCGCGCTCGATGCAATCTGCCTTGCGGGCCTTGGCGGGGTTCTGGTTGTAATACGTGCCATGATAGTTCAGCAACAGGTCGTAGATGCCGAGGAGGAATGAGCCGCTGCCGCAGGCGATGTCCGCAAACCGCATCTTAGCGATCTGTTCCGGGGTTTTGCCGTCGATGAGTTTGCCGACTGTGTTCTCGACTATGTAGCGGACGATATACTCGGGCGTGTAATAGACCCCGCCCGCCTTGCGGACTTCCGGTTTGTCTTCGACGCGAACCCTTTTATCGGTGGCGACGATGACCTTGCCGAGGAAACGTTCGTAGATCGAGCCGAGGATGTGGATCGGGATGGCGTCGAAGTCGTAGGGCGAATGCTCATCCGAGAGGCGGCGGCAAATATCGGCGAATACTTCGTTGTCCGCCCGGAAGCTGAGGGAATCGAGGACGGCGTGCTCCTTGAAGACGATGCCGTTGTAGATGCCGTTGAGGCGGCGCGAGGCTGCGATAAAGTCCGGCCAGGCGGAGTCTTTAGCGGCAAAGCGGACGACCATCGGTTGCGGTTCGATGAGCTTGTCTTCGAGAAATCGCATGAAGACGAGACGATCGAGCGTACGCTGGGTCACTTCGGTGAGGGTTTCGCTGTCGAGGCGGGGGTTTTTCTGCTTGAAGGTATGCGCAAGTGTCGCGCGATAACCCTCAAGCTCGTCGAGGAATGCGTCGTCGATGTTCTGGAGATGCGGCGGGGGGATGTCCTTGCCGCGCTTCGGCAAAGTGGCTGCGAGCTTTTCGAGCGCGCCGGAGGCTACGGCTTCCCGTGAAAAGAGCCAGTAGATTTCAGCGAACTTCTCGCGATCCGTGTAGTCGCGGTAGTGATAGCGCCGGACGCAGCGTTTCAGGGCGCTTTTTAGCTCAGCCTTGAAACGGCAGTCAAGGATATGGAATTGCTCGAAATCGGTGATGATCGCGAGCGGCGTCCGGCTGCTTGAACCGTAGCGGATGGTCTGAAAATAATATTCCGGCGTGGCGACTTCGCGGGATGGCTTTTTCGCCTCGACGTAGAAGCGAACGTCCCGGAAATTGGGGGCGAGGAAAAATCCGTAGTCGGCGCGGCGTTGGGAGGCGCCGTGGGTTCGCTCGACCTTGACCTCCTGGGCGTAGGGGTTGGTCTGAACATCGTGATTGACGTCCCAGCCCAGGGCGGTGAAGAACTTGTCGATGAAATCCTTGCGGGCTTCAGCTTCCTGGTAGTCGGGGGATAGATAGCGGTCTTCGTTGGCTTGAAACGTGGAGGCGAGCTTGCCCATCTGCTCGAATGCGGTCTCGAATCCCTGGTCGGTCATAAAAGTCGTGGGGGAATATGGGATAAATGCGGCGATATCGGATTATGCCACAAAGGCACAATTATCCGAAGGAATTTGCGGGAGCGAGAGAGGAGCGGGGAACCCGCATAAAGTGGAAAAGAACCCTCTTCCCTACGTCCGCCGTCGGAACTGGGACAGGATCAGGAATCCCAGGACCGCGACGCCGGCGAGGAGGGCGAGCCAGACGACGAGGCGGTGCCGCTCCGACCAGGGGAGAAGGGGGCGGGGCGGCGCGAAGGCGGGGTTGGCGGATGGCGATTCCAGCGCGGCGGCCGCGGTCCCCCGCCCCGCCAGGCGGTCCGCGTAGTGGGAGAGATCGTAGCGGGGAGAGCGGGCGGACGGATTCCCGAAGTAGAGGAAGGCCCCTTCCCCGGGCGGAGCCGGGAAGCGGATCCGGCGCTCCGCGCGCGAGACCTCCGCCCCCGTAAAGCTCAAGGGGGGATCGTCCCCGTTCAAGATCTCGACCCGCAGGTAGCGGCAGCCGGCGGAGGCGAGATCGACCGCCGGCGACTCCTCCCCTCCCTCCGCCCCGGCGTAGCGATAGACCGCCCCGGAGGAGATCGGCCGCCAATCTTCGGGCACCTCCCGCTCGAGCGGCTTGGCGTCCTCCACGGCGCTCTTCACGATCCTGGTCTTCTCCTGGCGTCCGGAGAGGCGCAGGCGGCGGAAGTAGTTTAGCTCCGAGAAGGAGAGCTTGAGCTCGCGCAGGGGGAGATGGCGGAATCCGAGATCGAACTCCAGGAGCGTGCGGTTCCCCGTCTGCTCGACGTAGCTCCCGGCCAGGGGGACGGGCCGGGCGGGCGAAGGCGGGGGCGGCTCGCGGCGGACGAGGATATCGGAGATCTCGACCCGGCCGGGGTCGCCGGGGCCGTTGTGGACGGTCACCCGCAGGTAGCGGAGGTCGTTCTCGGGGACGGCGACCGCGTCCTTCTCGTACTCCGCCCCGCCGGACGGTCCGACGCGGAAGAGGAGCGCGCCGCGGACCAGCGTCCGCCAGCTCGAGCCGTCGTCGCTCCCTTCCACCTCGACGCCACGGCGGAAATCCTCCCCCGCCGTGACCACCCGCACGCGGTTCTTCCGCACCTTCGCCCCCAGGTCCGCGGTGGCGGAACTGCTCCTCCCCTCCCGGAAGGCGCGGTTGTAAAGGCGGGCGGCGGACTCCTCCCCCGCCCCGGCGGGCCGGGCGTCCTCGATGACGTAGGGGATCTCCTTTCCGTCCTCCCCGACCAGGCGCAGATCGCTCAAGTCCGGTCGGGCGCGGTCCAGGACCTCGGGCGGGAGATCGAGTTCGACCAAACCGGCGGCGGCCGCGCCGGGGGGGACGCTCACCCCGCCGCGGTATTCCCAGGCGGACGGGTCGAAATCCCCCCGCGCCGGGGCGGCGGCGAGGAAGAAGCCGGCGCCGAGGAGGCAAATGGCTCTCACGCGGATCCCTCCTTACCGCCCGCCGGAGTCTCCTCGATCCGGTGGTAGGCGTAGGCCGCGCCGACCAGGATCAGGCCGAGGGCGAGGAAAACGACTATCCGGTAGACGTCCTGCGTCCCGGCCATATCGACCGCGACCAGCTTGACGATGGTCAGGCCGAAAAGCGCCAGGGCGGCGTAGCGGAGCCCTCTCCGCTTCCGGCGGAAGCCGAGGATCAGGAGCGAGGCGGCATAGAGTCCCCAGACCAGCGAGACCGCCCCCAGCGACATCCAGCGCGCCGCCCGGGGGCCGGAGGCGAACTCGAAGAAGTAGTTGTAGGCCTCCACGCTGAGGAGCGCCAACAGCAGGGCCATCGCCGCGCCGGAAAGGGGAACGCTTAAGGCCCCCGCCCCCGGAACGGAGCGCTCGGGAAAAATCCGGAGGAGTCGGGCGCAGGCGAAGAGGCCGGCGATCTCGAATAGAACGGCGAGGAAGCGAACGTTCAGGACGGCCCGGTAGGGCTCGGCGCGGTAATCGCCGAGAGAGAAGAGGGCCATCACCAGGGATACCGCGAGCAGGCCGAGGCCGGTCATCCCCGCCGGGCGCGAGCGGAAACGCAACCCCGCCAGGAAATAGAGGAGCGCCCCGGCCGTCCAGAGAACGATCCGGAAACCGACGGCGTAGCGCCCGTAGGCGGCGGCCGCCCCCGCGGCGGCGCCGGCCTTTTCGAACCACTGGCTCCACTCCACGGTCAGGAAGACCAGGGCCGCCGCGCCGGCCAGGCCTACGGCTGCGTTCATGATCGCCTGGTCGGCGGCGGTCGGAGCCCCGTTCCGCCGGTGGATCCCGGCGAAGACGGCGGCCGCGATCGGGACGGCGATCGCGGTCCCGAAGATCGGATTGAAGACGGGGGAGAAAAGGGCCGAGTGGACGGGGAAGGACACGGCGAAGGCGCGGCCGCCGGCGAGGAGGAGGACCGCCGCCGCCATCAGGCGCAAGGGGTGGTAGCGGTAGCGGTATCCCAGGTAGAGGAGAACGGGTCCTTCGATCGCCCAGGCCAGTGTCGTCGCCTCGAGGCGGAAGTGGAGCGGGGCGGCGATGGTCAGGAACGCGACCGCCATCCCCAGGAAACCCAGGACCTGCCGCCGGTCGCCCGCGATCCGGACGCGGGAGAGCGATCCCATGACCAGGTTCGAAGCGGCCAGCCCGAGGGCGACGAAGCCCAGGGCGGACTGGCGGCCCTCGTGGAGCAGGCAATACGCGTAGCCGAAGGCGAAGGTGGCGTTCCCGACGGCCATGACGAAGCGCTCGACCGGCGCGGTCTCGCCCCGGCGCAGATGGTAGGCGAAGGGGAGGATCAGGAAGATCAGGTAGAAGACGCCGAGCCAGAGCGAGGCCGGGATCAAGGCCGCCGGGCGGTAAAACTCGGCGAACCAGCCGGCGTAGAGGGAGATGGTGCCGGCGAAGGCCAGGACGTCGAGCGGGCGCCAGCGCCGGAAAAAGGCGACGAGGAGGACGCCGAGGTCGAGAACGGCGAGGTAGGCGAAGAGGACGTCCCGGGCGTCCCGGCCGGTGGAGACGAGGAGAGGCGTCAGGAACCCCCCGAGGACGGCCAGGACCGCCATCGAGAGGGCATCGTGGGCGACGGCCAGGGTGAGGCCGAGAACGGTGAAGAGGACCATGGCGGCAAAGGCCGCCGCCTGGGGGAAAAGCCGGTAGAGGGAGAAGCCGGCGAAGGTCGAGACGTAGAGGATGGCCAGACCGGACCCCATAACCCCCTGGGCGAGGGCGCGGTAGCCCCGGCGCGCGAAGCGGCCCCCGGCGAGAAGGAGGGCGATCCCCAGGGCGATGCCGAGTGACACCCGCCCGGCGGGGCCGATCCACTGGTTCTCGAACGCGTACCTTACGAAAAAGGCGGCGCCGAGGAAGAGGATCAGTCCGCCCGCCCAGGTCATCCAGCGCTGGCCGACGCGCGTCTCCCAGTCCGGTCTCCCCCGGACGGGGGAAGCGGCGGTCTCGGGCGCCGCCGGCGACGGCGGCGCTTCCGCCCTCCCGCCGGGTACCGCGATCCCGATTTTCTTGAATCCGCGTCGGAGATCTTCCCACTCCCGGCGCAGGGCGGCCCGGAAGTCCCGCCCGGCGCGCTCTCCCCAGCCCGGCGCGGGCGCGGACGAAGGCTCGGGCGGCGGGAGTGGGCGGACAGGAGGAGAGGGAGCGACCGGCCGGGGAGCGACGGAAGGAACCGCGGCCGGAGGCGGGGCCGGCTGGGCCGGCGCGATCGGGGGGAAGCGTCCCGCGGATCGCCTCCAGGCCTCGAGGTCCCGGCGGAGGGAGGAGACCTTGACCAGGGCGACGATCCCACAGACGCACCCCCCGATGAAGATCCCGATCACCAGGAGCCCGAAGGCCATGCCCAGCATCTCCATAGAAGCTCTACCGGTTTCCGCCCGCCGAAAATACCCGCCCGTTCCGGGACGCCTCTACCGCGACCGGCGGCGCGGCGCGCGACCGCGGTACTTCACCCTCTTTTCCCGAACGCCCGCGATGGCCGCCGGTTTCGGTCGGAGGCGGGGCGGGCCGCCAGACTGCCCCAGACGGGATAAGCTGATCAGCGGATAGCGTTCGGGATGGTCAAGCGACTCGACCGCCAGGTCGACATCGAGTTTCGGCCAATAGAGATGTCCGGGATGCGGAAGCGTGACCTCCAGAAGATCGCCCAGGGAGGCATCCTGGAACCAGGGGTAATCCCGGAAAGGCAGGAAATATTCCCGGCCGAGAACCAACATCCAGAATCCCCGGCGGGAAATAATTGTGACCTCAACGTCCGAAGTGAGCTTTCCAGGCGGCGCGGACCTCATAGTCATGCTCCTCGAGTATCTTCCGGGCGGCATCTATCCGCCGGGGGGAAAGGCCGGAGTTGTGAGCCAGTTCCAGGCGAGGCTCCAACCAGAATTTCGCTTCGCCGGTTCCGTGGGATACATGGACATGGGGGCGAATTTCCTCGCGCGAAAAGAAATAAAAGCGATAGCCCTTCAGCCGCAGGATGGTCGGGCTCATGCCGAGATGCTACAGCGCATCTCGGGGGGAATCAATGGCTACTGCTGCGGCTATTGCCCGTAAGCTTGGGAACCCGCCCCGCAGAGGCGGGCAAATTCGCGGTTAGATCATTCCGCCCGGCCAGGCTAAGGGCTGTCAGCGGAGGTATGGGCTAGCCGCGCGCTGGGCTTCCGCGAAGATCAGCTTCAAGGGGACGGACGTTTTGCGGGCGAGGGCGCGGCAGGACTCGTATTCCGGGGCGGCGTTGATTACCTTCCCGTCGAGCTTCCCCAGCTTAACCGCGACCGGCCCGTAGCGGGTCTTCACGCTCACGACCTCGCGCCCTAGGCAGGAGCGGTCCATCTCGGCGTAGCGGACGCCGAGCGACGTCGTCTCGGTCAGGACGACCCGGGCCAGGCGGTCGCGGATCCCGACCGGTCCGACCGCCGTGAGAAGCGTCGCCGGGCGATTCTTTTTCATCTGGATCGGAGTCAGATAGACATCGAGGGCGCCTTCGGCGAACAACCGTTCCATGACATAGGCGAAGAGCTGGGGGTTCATGTCGTCCAGGTTCGCCTCGACGATCCCCACCCGTTCCGTCCCGGGGAGGCAGAACCTCCCCCCCTCCTCCCCGATGAAGACGCGCAAGACGTTCGGCCAGGGGGTATCGCGCCCCCCCGCTCCGCTGCCCAGGGCGGCGATCCGCATCGGAGGCAGGGGCCCGAAGCTCTCCGCGAACTCCCGGAGGATCGCCGCCCCGGTCGGCGTGGTCAGCTCGCCGACCTCTTCGTCCGGCGCGAAGACCGGGACCCCTTTCAGGAGCTCGGCCGTCGCCGGGGCCGGGACCGGGAGGACGCCGTGGGAGAACTTCACGATCCCCGCCCCGAGGTTTACGGGGGAAGCGACGACTTTCCCGATCCCGAGTTGAGCGAGCCCGAGCGCGGCCCCGACGATGTCCACCAGGCAATCGTAGCCGCCGACCTCGTGGAAGTGGACCCGGTCGATCGAGGTCCCGTGGACCTTCGCCTCCGCCCGGGCCAGACGCTCGAATACGGCGGCCGACCGCTCCTCGACCGGCCGGGGAAAGCGGGACCGCCGGATCAGTCGGAGGATCTCCTTGAGCCCCCTCTCCTCTCCTCCCTGCGGGGCGGCGACGGAGACGGAGGTCGCGGCGATGACGCCCCGGCGAACCCGGCGGACGCTGATCCGGACCGGAAGCTTGAGCTGGCCGAGCTCCCGCCGCCAGGCCTTCTCGTCGAGGCCGGCGGAGAGGAGGGCCCCCAGGACCATGTCCCCGGCGATGCCGGAGGAGCAGTCGAAGTAGGCGAGCTTCATGGGCATCCTTTGGCTAACTGCTGTAGGATCGCTGCGCTTGTAGTATCGCTATTCGCGAGATTCGCGGTTCCAATTGCCGGGCCAAGCCGGCCCTAATTCGCGTAATTCGCGTAATTCGTAGTTCCGTTTAGCCGAGCCCGTCATCGGTTCCGGGCGATCCGGTGGGCGATGCAGCCGGCGCCGAAGCCGTTGTCGATGTTGACCACCGCGATCCCCGGCGCGCAGGCGTTGAGCATGGCGAGCAGAGCCGAGAGGCCGCGGAAGTTTGCCCCGTAGCCGACCGAGGTCGGCACCGCGATCACCGGCCGGCTCACCAGCCCCCCGACCACGCTCGCCAGGGCCCCTTCCATGCCCGCCACCACGATCAGGACGGCCGCCTCCTCCAGGCGCTTCATGTCCCGGAAAAGGCGGTGGATCCCCGCCACGCCGACGTCGTAGAGCCTCTCCACCCGGCTCCCCAGGAGAGAGGCGGTCACCGCCGCCTCCTCGGCCACCGCCTGGTCCGAGGTCCCGGCGCTGACCACCAGGATCGCCCGGCGACCCCGGGGGCGGGGGAAAGACCCCGCGGAGATGATCCGCGCCTTCTCGTGCCAGATCGCCCGGGGGAGAGCGGAGCGGACGGCGGCGAAGATCTCGGGGGTGGCGCGGGTGGCGAAGACGGACTGCCCGAGCGCGGCGAAGCGGCGCAGGATCTTCACGACCTGGTCCGGCGTCTTGCCGGCGCAGAAGACGACCTCCCCCGCCCCGGTCCGCAGGGCCCGGTGGGTGTCGAGGCGGGCGAAGTCCATCTCCGCTACGGGGAGGTGCTTGAGCTCCGCGAGCGCGGAGTCGACCGTGATCTTCCCCGCCGCCACCTTCTTGAGCAGCGTCCGCGCCTGTCGCGCATCCATGGGATTATCCTCGCAGTTCGCCCCGTCCGGATCAACCCGGGAATGCCTTCTCCGCTGCCCGCCAGACCAGCGGCGAGACGAGCAGGGTCTGCCAGAGCGCCGGCCAGGCCGCTTCCTTGAGGGCCCAGCCGATGGGCGGGATCTGGCGGAAGACCGCGAGCAGGAGGTAATACACCGCGGAAGCGATGAGCGAGGCGATCGCGATCATCAGCGCCTTGGTCCCGAAGTGACCGGACTGGAGCGAGCGGCAGAGCCAGACCGCCGTCCGCGCCCCGGCCGCGAGCGCGACCGACCCCAGGCCCAGCCGTCCGGCGGAGAAGATGTCCCCGAGCAGGCCGCCCAGGATGGCGGCCATCCAGCCCTCGGCCGGCGAGCGGGTCGCGTTCCGGAAGACCACCAGGATCAGGACCAGGTCGGGGCGGAGCCATCCCGCCCCGAGCGCCAGGGGCAGTCCGCTCTGGAGGAGGACCGCCGCGAAGAGGAGGACAAAGAAGAGCCCCCGCTCCCGGTAGGCGCGGGCGCGGGAGGAGGCGGCCAGGACGATCGGGCGGCGGACGGCGACGGTCATGGCTGGGCCCGCTCGATCACCATCACCTGGTCCAGGCGATCGAAGTCGGCCGCCGGCTCCACGTCCGCGTACTGGTAGAGGCCGAACTTCTCGGAATAGACCCTGGTGATCCGCCCGATCGGTAGGCCGGGCGGGTAGAGCTGCCCGAGGCCGGAGGTGACCACCAGCTCGTCCGGGGCGATCTCCTGGCGGCGGGGGAGGTAGTTGATCACCAGCGTGGAGGCGGAGACCCCCTGGACGATCCCGCCCAACCGGGAGGACTGCAGGACCCCCCCCACCCGGCTGTTCCCGTCGATCAGGAGGAGGACGCGGCTGGAGTGGGGGGAGACCTCGATCACCTTGCCGACCACCCCGCGGGGGGAGACCACCGCGGCGTCCTTCTTCACCCCGTCGGCCGCTCCCTTGTCGATCACCACGCTCTGGTACCAGTTGCGCACGTCACGGCCGATGACCAGGGCGGCCACGCCGGACCAGTCCTCCCGCTCCCGGAAGGCGAGGAGCGAGCGCATGGTCTCGTTCTCCCGCGCCACCTCCTTGAGACGGGAGAGATCCCGCTCCAGGGCGGCGACCTTCTCCTCGAGCCGGCGGTTCTCCGACCCCGCCCGGAGCACCCGCCCGATCCCGGCCGCCCCCGCTCCGAGCGCGCGCAGAAACCGGCTGGAGACCGCTTGGGCGGGAGAGAAGACCTCGAGGAGGCGGCTCTTGACGGACTCGGAGGACGAGGAGGAGAGGCTTAGGAGGGCGACCAGGGCGAGGATGATCGCGGCGGCGGCGAGCGGCCTGCTCATCTTATAATCCGGCTTAGGCCCGGCGGCATAAGCCGGATTATAAGATGATCTGGGCCGCTTATGCCGCGGGAATGGAGTGACGTCTGGCTCTAAATCCCGGACGGGGGCAAATTTCTTTATCGGGCCGCCCATCCCCGGGGCTGGGCAGCCCGATCAAGAATCACTGCACCTCGGTCGACCGCTCCGAGACCACGATCCGGCGGAGGAAGCGGAGCTCTTCGAGGACCTTGCCGGTGCCCAGCGCCACCGCGCTGATCGGGTCGTCGGCGACCTGGACGGGCAGGCCGGTCTCCTCGGCCAGGAGCTTGTCCAGTCCGCGCAGGAGCGATCCTCCCCCGGCCAGGATCATGCCCCGGTCGACCAGGTCAGCCGAGAGCTCGGGGGGGCAGCGCTCCAGGCTGATCCGCACCGCCTCCACGATGGTCGAAACCGGCTCGGCCATGGCCTCCCGGATCTCCTCGGAGCTGATGGTCATGGTCTTGGGGAGGCCGGCCACCAGGTCGCGCCCCTTGACCTCCATCGTGAGCTCCTGCTCCAGCGGGTAAGCCGAGCCGATGTTGATCTTGATCATCTCGGCGGTCCGCGGGCCGATCAGGAGGTTGTAGGTCCGCTTCAGGTACTGGATGATCGCCTCGTCCAGCTCGTCGCCGCCCACCCGCACCGAACGGGAGAAGACGATCCCGGCCAGGGAGATGATGGCGACCTCCGAGGTGCCGCCGCCGATGTCCACGATCATGTTCCCGGCGGCGTCCTGCACGGGCAGCCCCACCCCGATCGCCGCCGCCATCGGCTCCTCGATCAGGTAGACCTCGCGGGCGCCGGCGTGCTCGGCCGAGTCCTTGACCGCGCGCTTCTCCACCTCGGTGATCCCGGAGGGGATGGCCACCACGATCCGGGGGCGGACCAGGGCTTTCCGGTTGTGGACCTTGGTGATGAAGTAGCGGAGCATCGACTCGGTGATCTCGAAATCGGCGATCACGCCGTCCTTGAGGGGGCGGATGGCGACGATGTTCCCCGGAGTCCTCCCCAGCATGTTCTTCGCTTCTTCGCCGACCGCGAGCACGTTGCTGGTGCCCTTCTGGATCGCCACCACGGATGGCTCGTTGAGAACGATGCCCCGGCCCTTGACGAAGACCAGGGTGGTGGCGGTCCCCAGGTCGATCCCCATGTCCGAGGAGAACATCCCAAGGATGCGGTCAAAAAACATGGCTTCCTCCTGAAAGGTCGGGTGCGCGGAAAAGCAGTCTTCCCGGCCCCCTTCGCGGGGGCCCGGAGCGTTTAACAGTATAGCAAACTCCCTTGGGCCGCAAGCACTTCTTGGGGCGAGATCCCGGCCGTCGCTGTAGGCCCGGACTGTGTCCGGGCGCGGAGGCCCCGGCCACCGCTGTAGGCCCGCTCTATGAGCGGGCGCGACGGGCTTAAGCGCCGGCTCACACTTGTCCGCCGATCCGGCCGACGTAGCCAAAGGCTACTTGGGCGGAGGCGGCAGCCTGGGCGGAGGCGGAGAGCCGGCCTACAGGAGAAACCCCTTCACCCTCTCCCGCCAGCGCTCCTCCAGCATCACCTCGACATAGACGTCGTTCTGGTGGTAGTCGGTCTTCGCCACCGTCCCCTGCCGGTGGACCCAGGCGATCAGGTCCGGGCGGGACTGGGGGATGAGGAGGCGCACCAGCCTCCGGGAGGAGGCGAGCTCCCGGTCGATCCGGGAGAGGAGACCGTCGAGGCCGGTCCGCTTCAGGGCGGAGACGGCCACCGACCCGGGGACGCGGGCGGCGAACTCGGTGAGGCGGAAGGGGTCGGAGACCAGGTCGGCCTTGTTGAGGACGGGGATGACCGGCGTCTTTTCGACCTTCAGATCCTGGAGGACCCCCTCCACGGCCGCGTCCTGCTCGCGCAGGAGGCGGTGGGAGGCGTCCATCACCTTGAGGAGGAGGTCCGCCTCCGCCACCTCCTCCAGCGTGGCCCGGAAGGACTCGACCAGGTGGTGGGGAAGCTTCTTGATGAAGCCCACCGTGTCGGAGAAGAGGACGCTAAGCCCGCTCGGGAGCTTCGCCCGGCGGGTGGTGGGATCGAGCGTGGCGAAGAGCTTGTCCTCGACCGTCGTTTCCGCCCCGGTCAGGGCGTTGAGGAGGGTGGACTTGCCGGCGTTGGTGTAGCCGACGATCGCGATCTGGGCGATCCCCGTCTCCCGGCGCTGGCGGCGGGTCGAGGCGCGGTGGCCCCGGACCTTCTCCAGCTCCTCCCGGAGGTTGTGGATGCGGTCCCGGATCTTCCGGCGATCGGTCTCCAGCTTCGTCTCCCCCGGCCCCGTCGTCCCGATCCCTCCCCCCAGACGGGAGAGGAGGACGCCCTTCCCGGAGAGCCGGGGGAGGAGGTAGCGGAGCTGGGCCGTCTCGATCTGGAGCTGGGCCTCCCGGGTGCGGGCCCGCTGGGCGAAGATGGCGAGGATGAGCTCGGTGCGGTCGAGGACCCGCGCTCCGACCGCGTCCTGGAGGTTGCGGAGCTGGGCCGGGGTCAGGTCCTCGTCGAAGAGGACCAGCCCGATCCCGCCCTCCCGGACGGAGCGGGCGATCTCCTCCGCCTTCCCCTTTCCGACGCCGGTCGCGGGGTCGAGCGAGCGCCGCCGGGCGATCGCCTCGCCCGAGACCTCGGCTCCGGCCGTCCGGGCGAGGAGGGCGAGCTCCTCGAGGGAGTCCTTCACGGCCCAGCGCTCCGCGCCGGGAAGCTCGATCCCGACCAGGAAGGCCCTCTCCGCCGGTTCGTTGTTTGTGCGCAGAGCAAGCATTGTTATTTGCTCTTTGTGAGTTGGAGTTTTTGGATGATTCCGTTCGCCGTCTCTTCCGGTTTTTCCTCGGACTCCACGGAAATCCAGACGATTCTTCGATCCCTTTTCCACCAGGTCATCTGCCGGCGGGCGAAACGTCGCGTGTTCGCGACAAGCCTCTTCCTCGCTTCTTCCCGCGGGTATCCCCCCCGCAGGTATCCTTCCACCTCCTGGTAGCCGAGAGCCTTCCAGGCGGTGAGCGAGCCGGAGGCGCCCGCCGAGAGCAGGCGCCGCGTCTCCTCGACGAGGCCGGCCGCGAACATCTCGTCCACCCTGGCCTCGATCCGGCGCCGGAGATCCTCCGGCTCTCTTTTCAGCCCCACCTTCTCGAAATCCGCGGCTTGGCTTTCCTCGTCCCCGCTGTCATTGATGTCCCGGTTGCCATTGATATCCTCGCCGGTCCCCCGCCATTCCCTCTGGAGACTGGAAATCGTCTTCCCCGTCAACCGGAATACCTCGATCGCCCGGATGATCCGCTTCAGGTTCCGGGGGTGGATCCTCCGCGCCGAGACGGGATCGACCTCCGCCAGGCGGCGGTGGAGGAAGCCCGGACCATTCGCCCTTTCTTCCTCCTCCAGGGCGAAGCGGAGGGCGGGATCGGCGGAGGGAGCGGCGCAGAGCCCCTCCGAGAGCGCGGCGATATACATCGGGGCGCCCCCGACCACCAGGGGCGTCTTCCCCCGCCCCCGGATCTCGTTCAGCGCCTTGAGGGCCAGGGAGCGGAAGCGGGCGGCGGTGTAGACCTCGTCGGGGCCGAGGATGTCGATCAGGTGGTGGGGCACCCGGCGGCGGACCTCCGCCGAGGGCTTGGCCGTGGCCACGTCCATCCCCCGGTAGACCTGGAAGGCGTCGGCGGAGACGATCTCCCCTCCGATCCTCTCCGCGAGCGCGACGGCGGCCGCCGTCTTCCCCGAAGCCGTCGGCCCCAGAAGAATAAGCGTTTTATCACTCAATCAGTATTTGCCAATTGTGGAGGCAGACGTCCCGACCCGGTCATTGCGAGTCCCGATAAAAGCGCTCAGCTTTTATCGGGGCGAAGCAATCCCGCCCGCAACCCCTCGCAACCTTTAGTAACTTCTAGTAACCCTTAGTAACATTTTCTACCTCCTCCCGAACCTCCTCTCCAGCTCCTCCCAGGAGAAGGCGATGACCGTCGGACGGCCGTGCGGGCAGACCCCCGGCGTCCGGCAGCGGTAAAGCCTCTCCAGAAGGACCGGGAGGTTCCTCTCCTCCAGGAACGCCTTCGCCTTCACCGCCCAGGCGCAGGCGAGGCGGATGATGATCTTCTCCCGGGGATCGCCCGGCTCCTTCTCCCAGTCCTCGATCTCGCCCAGGACCTCCAGGACCAGCCCCTCCTTGCCCTTCTCCGCGAGGAGCGCGGGGAGCGCGGTGACGACGTAGGACGATCCCCCGAACGGCTCCACCTCCACGCCCAGGCTCCGGAGATCGCCGATCCGCTCCTCGAGGAGGGCCGCCTCCCGCGGGCCGAGATCGATCCGGAGCGGAGCGAGGAGCGGCTGGACCGCGACCCCGCCCCGCCCGAAGGCGTCCGTGAACTCCTCGAAAAGGATTCGCTCGTGGGCGGCGTGCTGGTCGACGATCAGGAGGCCCTCCGGCCCCTCCGCGACGATGTAGGCCCGGCGGGCCTGCCCCACCACCCGGCGGGAGGGCGCTTCGAAACGGGCTAGCTCCTCCTGGACGGCGGGCGCGGGCGCAAGGATCGGCGAGGGCGCCTCCCGGCCCTTCTCCTCTCCCGCCGGAGACAGGAACTCTCGGGGCACGGAGGCCGGTGAAGGGGGAAGGGGCGAAGCGGGCGGGGCGGGACGGCGCGCGGCGCCGAGCGCCCGGCCCACGGCCGCGACGACGAGATGCCGGACCAGGGCGGGCTGGCCGAACCTCACCTCCCGTTTCGCCGGATGGATGTTCACGTCCACCCGCCCGGGATCGACGGAAATGAGGAGAACGCCGACCGGGTAGGTCCGGTCCGGGAGGAGCGGCCCGTAGCCCTCGGCCGCCGCGGAAACGATCATCCGGTCCGTGATCGGGCGGGAGTTGACGAAGATGAGGAAACCCCTCCGGCGGGTGGCGCAGAGATCGGGGGGGCAGACGAAGCCCGCGACCGAAATCCCCGCCTCCTCCCCCGCGACCGGGATCAGCCGCTCCGCGAGATCCCGCCCCCAGACCTCGCCGATCCTCTCCCGGAGATCCTGGACCGGCGGGGCGTCGACGATCGTCTCCCCCTCCCGAACCAGGCGGAAGTGGACGGCGGGGTGGGCAAGCGAAAGCGAGACGACCGCCTGGACGATGTGACCCATCTCGGTCGGGGGGGACTTCAGGAACTTGCGGCGGGCCGGGATATTCTGGAAGAGGCGGCGGACCTCGATCGCCGTCCCGAAGGGGGCGCCCAGCTCGCCCACGTCCTTGATCCTCCCGGCCGAGATGTGGACGCGGGTGGCGGCGAGGGAAGAGCGGGCGCGGGTGGTCAGGATGAGGTCGGAGACGGCGGCGATGCTGGGGAGGGCCTCGCCCCGGAAGCCCAGGGTCTCGATCCGCTCCAGGTCGGAAAAGTCCTTGAGCTTGCTGGTGGAGTGGCGCTCGAAGGCGAGGAGCGCGTCGTCCCGCTCCATCCCCGCCCCGTCGTCCTCCACCCGGATCAGGGAGAGGCCGTGGCCCTTGATGACGACCGTGATCGCCGAGGCGCCCGCGTCGAGCGAGTTCTCGACGAGTTCCTTGACCGCCGCCGCCGGCCTCTCCACCACCTCGCCGGCGGCGATCTTGTTGATCACGCCCTCGGGAAGAATGCGGATACTGTTCATGGATCGATCTGATATGTAGGCCGGTTCTGTGATCCGGCGTTTGTAGGCCGGTTCTCCGCCTCCGCCCAGGCTTCGGCGGACAAGTGTGAACCAGCGGCCGAGGTCAGGCGCGCCCGGAC
>CAZOYW010000047.1:0-4306 GCA_964584165.1 uncultured bacterium | reverse complement strand
GGCCTACTCCAGTATTTTTTCTTTTATAACCACCGCCCAGATGTGCTGGCAGGGGTAGCCATACTTGATCCCCCGGTATCTGAAATCGGGGCAACCGCAGCGCGCGCCGAGCAGCGGCCCGTCCCGCGTGAGCTCGACCAGGAAGGACTCGACCTCGTAGCGGTCCTCTTGCGACTTCACCACCGCCCCGGCGAGCGCCTCGCCTTCGGCGAAGCGTTTCCCCTCGCGGGCGAGATCGTCGCCGATCCGGAGCCACCCCTCGGGGAGGCGGAATACCTTGTCCCGGAGGGCAACCGCCGAGGCCTCGGCCTGGGCCTTGCCCAGGGCGACCGCCATGGGGTTCCAGTCCGGGAACTTCTCCGCGATCGTCCGGTAGAGCTCGGCCGCCGCTATGAACTTCGCGTAGGCGGCGCGTTCCTCCCCCCGGAGGAGGGCCCCCTGCCCCTCCCGGGAAAGCTCGTAGGCCTTCCGGTTGATCTCCCCCGGCGTCTCCACCTCCGCCGCTTGGGCCGCGGCCCAGGCGATGAGGAAGAGGGCGGTCAGGGCGGCGGAATGGAATCGACTGCTCATCAAACCCCCGGATTGATAACGCGGGCTAGGCGCGCCGGAATTATACACTGGGGGAAGGGGAAATAGGCAAGAAGAGGGCAACTGTCGCCGACCACTCTAGATTACCAGACCGCGGGCGCGGCGCGCCCGCGGCCTGGTAATCTAAATCCACAGCTGGCGATCCAGGTTCCGGTACTGAACCGCCTCCTGGAGATGATGGGCCTGGACGTGCTCGTCGCCCGCGAGGTCGGCGATCGTCCGGGCCACCTTGAGGACCTTGTCGTAGCCCCGGGCGGAGAAGCCGAGCTCGTTCATCGCCGCCTGGAGGACGTCCTTCCCCGCCTGGTCGAGTGCGCAGTGCCGGCGCAGGAGCGAGGGCCCCATGTCCGCGTTGCGGTGGATCCGGGAGCGCTCGAAGCGCCGCCGCTGGACCGCCCGGGCCTTCTCCACCCGAGAGCGAATCGCCTCCGAACCCTCCGCCGCACCCTCCCCGGTCAGGTCGCCGTACTTCACCGGCGGAACCACGATGTGGATATCGATCCGGTCGAGAAGCGGACCCGAGACCTTGGCCATGTACTTCTCGATCTGGCCGGGGTGGCAGCGACACTCCCGCTTCGGGTCGAGGTGGTAGCCGCAGGGGCAGGGGTTCATCGCCGCCACCAGCATGAAGCGGGCGGGGAAGGTGGCCGAGCCGATCGCCCGGGAGACGGTGACCTCGCCGTTTTCGAGCGGCTGCCGGAGGACCTCGAGGACGTTGCGCCTGAACTCCGGGAGCTCGTCGAGGAAGAGGATCCCGTTATGGGCGAGCGAGACCTCCCCCGCTTTGATCTTCGTCCCCCCGCCGATCAGGGCGATGTCCGAGATCGTGTGGTGGGGGCTCAAGAAGGGGCGGGTGGCGACCAGGGCCCGCCCGGCGGGGAGAAGGCCCGCGCTGGAGTGGATCCGTGTCGTCTCCAGCGCTTCCTCCAGCGACATCCGGGGGAGGATCGTCGGGATGCGCTTGGCCAGCATCGACTTCCCCGCCCCGGGCGGCCCGATCATCAGGATGTTGTGCCCGCCGGCGACGGCGACCTCGATCGCGTGCTTGGCGGTTTCCTGGCCCTTCACCTCCGAGAAGTCGACGGCGTAGCGCGAGCACTCGTTGATGATCTCGTCCAGGTTGACCGTGACCGGCGGGAGCTCCGCCTCCCCCTCGAGATACTTCACCGCCTCGGAGAGCGACTCCACCCCCTTGACCGCGGCCCCGTCCACGATCGCCGCCTCCGGGCCGTTCCGCTTGGGGACGACGAGCGTCTTCACCCCGAGCCGCTTCGCCATAAGCGCGATCGAGAGCATCCCCTTGACCGGCCTCACCTCCCCCGTGAGCGCGAGCTCGCCCAGGATGAGGCAGGGGGCGAAGTCGTTATGCTGCATCTTCCCGTCGGCCGCGAGGATCCCGATCGCGATCGGGAGGTCGAAGGAGGGCCCCTCCTTCCGGACGTCGGCCGGGGCGAGGTTGACCGTGACCTTGTCCTCGGGGTAGGAGAAGCCGGAGTTGCAGAGGGCGGAGCGGACCCGGTCCTTCGACTCCTTGACCGCCGCGTCCGGGAGGCCGACCACCACCTCCTTGGGGAGGCCGAAGGAGACGTCCACCTCGATCTCGATCGGGTAGGCGTCGATCCCGATCAGCCCCGCCGAGAAAACCTTAGCCAGCATGATCAATATTCTTTCCTGCCCCGATGCAGCCGTGCGACGGCCCGCTCTTCGCCATCGTGGGAGCGGCATTCCTGCCCCGATTCATCGTGGGAGGGGCATTCCTGCCCCGATTGTCCCGGCAGAAATACGAGGCTAGTGGGGGGCGTGATCGCCATCGTTTAAGAATTCTTTCGCCGATCACTGTTCACTGATCACTTTTTCTTGAGTTACTGCCCCTATATAAGGACTCTTCTCGCGCTGATTTTCTTGCATGAATTTGCTTGGCGAAGAGAGCGCTCCCCCTAGCACCGGCGCGACACCGGCATGAAGAGCCGATGCGCATGGAGCAGATCCTCCAGCGGCAAGAGGGACATAATCCACCTCTTCGATGACATGCGGACTATCCTGAGAGCCTAATCGGCGAAAGCCGGAGGAATAAAAGCGGCGTTTTGCCTTGACATCCCAGGCCAAGAAGGCGGATGATCTATCCCAGTGGTTCACACTAACCCTGGCGGGAGAAGCCATGAGATCAGACGGGGGACATGAGGTTCGGCGGGTCTTGCCCGGCTATGGACAGAGATGTCCGGCCGGATCACTCGCTTAGGAGGAGATCATGAAAACAATAGTAGAGGTATCTTTGGCGATGCTGGCCGGGATGGCGATTCTCGGTGGGGGATGGGCTGCGGCCTACGACGTTTCGCTTCTCTACTTCACCTCCGTGCCTATCGGCGATCGGAACCTGGATCCTCTCCCCGTGGGCTGTCTCGTCCAGCTGATCCACTCCGAGGGAGCGCTCCCGCTTCCCCCCGACCTCTATTACGGCCTCCCCTCCAACGGCGATCTCCTCTGGGAATGGACCGCCATCGGCTCCGTTCAGACCGGAGCCGCCCGGCCGGGCGAGTTCTCCGATCTCTACTATTACCAGAGCGGAGAAGCGGGGACCGGCGTCTATGTCCGCTTCTTCGACGCGGCGGACCTCAACCAGGCGACCTACTACGGGGTCAGCCCGCTCCACACTCTGAGCGACCTCTTCGGGACCGATATCTGGGATATCACCGCGGGAGGCCTTTCGCTCTGGGCGGAATCCACCTTCTCAGTTTCGCCCCTGTATTCGGCGCGGTCCGCGGGGGGAGATTACGACGGCGACGGAGCCGCGGAGGCCGCGGTCTTCCGGAGCTCCTCTGGGCTGTGGTCCGTCCGGGGCGTGACGGCGGTCTATTGGGGTCTCCCCGGCGACTTCGCCGCCGCCGCCGACTATTCGGGGGATGGAACGGACGAGATCGCCGTCTACCGTCCCAGCGCGGGCGCTTGGGCGATCCGGGGATTCACCCGATATGTCTTCGGCCAGGGCGGCGACCTCCCGATCCCCGGCGACTATGACGGCGACGGGTCGGACGAAATCGCCATCTACCGCCCGCGCGGAGAAAGCTGGCTGATCGGCGGCCTGACCCGCTTCCAGTTCGGCCTGCCGGGCGATCTCCCCGTCCCCGGCGACTACGACGGCGACGGATCAGTAGAGGCGGCCATCTTCCGCCCGAGCCAAGGGAGATGGGAAGCCAAAGGCCTGACCTCGTGGAGCTTCGGCCAGTCCGGCGATCTCCCGGTAGCCCACGACTACGACGGGGACGGTTGCGCCGACCGCGCCGTCTTCCGCCCCTCTTCGGGGTTGTGGCGGGCGGCGCTCTCCCAAGGCGGCCCCTTGACCGTGTTCCTGGGGACCGCTGGCGATCTCCCGGTTCCGGCCGATTACCTGGCCGGGGCCGGAGCGAAGCCGGCCCTTTTTCGAGATTCTTCCGGCCTATGGGCGGTCCGGGATCTCACCCGCGCCTGGTTCGGCTCCAGCGGCGATATCCCCGTGACTCGTTAAAAGGATAACCGCCCCGCCGCTGGGAGGGGGATTTGGCCAACGATATACGGGGGATTCCCTTGATTTCCATAACCAAGAGGTGGATCTTTTTAAACAGAGGTTCATCTTAACCCCGGTGGGAAGCGTCATGAAACCAGACTGGGGACATGAGGTTCGGCAGGTCTAGTTAACATGAAGGCCGTTCCTCCTGGAGAGAGTAAGCTCTCTCTGGGAACA
>CAZOYW010000046.1:0-23969 GCA_964584165.1 uncultured bacterium | reverse complement strand
ACCCTAACCCCTGACCCCCGAACCCTGAACCCTGAACCCTAACCCCTGACCCCCGAACCCTGACCCCTGAACCCTGAACCCTGAACCCTGAACCCTCCAGCCGATGGCCTCTTCTAATCGGCTTGTCATCACCATGGGCGACGCCGCCGGCGTCGGTCCCGAGGTCGTCGTCAAGGCGCTCTCCGCGGGAGTCCTCCGTTCCGCCCCGGAGCCCCTGATCATCGGCTCCGAGCGGGTTTTCCGACCCCTTTTCGAGAAGTTCTTCCCCCGATCCCCCCACTTCCGCGTGGTCGAGCCCGCTGGTCTCCCCGATCGAAGCCCGGCTCCCGGGAAGGCCGATCCCGAGTGGGGGAGGGCGGCCATGCTCTGCCTCGAGGAGGGGGTGCGCCTGATCCGTTCCGGCGCCGGGTCCGCTCTCGTCACCGCCCCGATCAGCAAGGAGGGGATTCACCGGGCCGGCTACCCCTTCCAGGGGCATACCGACTTCCTGGCCCATCTCACCGCCTCCCCCCGCCACGCCATGATGCTCGCGGGCGCTAATATCCGCGTGATCCTGGCCACCGTGCACATCGCCCTGAAGGAGGTCAGCGCGGCGCTCTCCGCCGGGTTGATCGCCGAGAAGATCCGCCTCGCCCGCGAGTATCTCCCGGCCTTCGGATTCCCTTCGCCCCGGATCGCCGTCGCCGGCCTCAACCCCCACGCGGGAGAGGCGGGAGCCTTTGGCCGGGAGGAGATCGAAATCATCTCGCCGGCGGTGGAGGCCTGCCGGGGAGAGGGGATAGACGTCTCGGGGCCGCTTCCTCCGGACACCCTCTTCCATCGCCTCCACCGGGGCGAGTTCGAGGCGGCGGTGACGATGTATCACGACCAGGGCCTGATCCCGCTCAAGATGATCGCCTTCGCGGAGGGGGTGAACATCACGCTCGGGCTTCCCTTCGTCCGGACCTCTCCGGACCACGGGACGGCCTACGACATCGCCGGGAAGGGGGTCGCCGACCCCCGCTCGATGATCGCGGCCATGGGGCTCGCCGAGAAACTCGCGGCTTCTTGGCCGGGGAAAGAATAAGGTCGCTCCGAATCCATGCCCATTCGCGGAAAGCATCCCCTCGCCTCGCCCACCGCCGTGGCCGCGCTGCTCGACCGGCACGGGCTCTCCCCCCGCCGGCGCCTGGGCCAGAACTTCCTGATCGACGGCAACATCCTCGCCAAGATCCTCGCCGCGGCCGAGCTCGGCCCGGGCGACGAGGTCCTGGAGATCGGGGCCGGCCTGGGCACCCTGACCGCCGCCCTCTGCCCGCGGGTCCGGCGGGTGACGGCCGTCGAGCAGGATCGCGGCCTCCTCGGGGTCCTCGAGGGGCTCGCCCGCGACCATCCCAACCTCCGGATCGTCCCCGGCGACGTCCTGAAGATGGAGCTGCCGGACCTCCTTTCTCCGGGGGGAAAGCTGGTCGCCAACCTCCCCTACGCCGCCGCCGGGACGATCATCTTCCGCCTCCTCGCCGACGACCCCCATCCCCATCTCGCGGTCTGCATGCTTCAAAAGGAGGCGGCCGAGCGGATCGTCGCCCCTCCCGGCGGCCGGCGCGGCGGCGTCATCTCGGTCCTGGTCGGGGCGCGGGCTCGGGCGGAGATCCTCTTCCGCGTCAAGCCGACCTGCTTCTATCCTCCCCCCCGGGTGGAGTCGGCGGTTCTCCGTCTGAGGATCGCGGCGCGGCCGGAGGGCTTCGGCCTCTGCGTCGCCGTCGTCGAGGCCGCCTTCCAGCAGAGGAGGAAGATCCTCAAGAACTCTCTCGCCGGTCTCGGCCGCCTCGGCTATACTGGGACGGAGATCGCCGCCGCGGCCGCCGCCGCCGGGATCGACCTGTCCCGGCGGGCGGAGAGCCTGGCGGCGGAGGATTATCTCCGCTTCTCCGCCGCCTTGCCGCGCCGTGCGAACGCGGTCGCGCGGGACGGCGGCGGAAGCCCGTAACCGGCGGAGCGGCCGGAGTCTCGTAGCCGCGGACCTTTGATCCACCTTAGTGTGTAACGAAATGATCATCCCGACATCTACGTCGGGGCAGGTCCGCGGTGGGGGGTGAGGAGAAAGAGCCGGAATGAGCGGTAAAACCAAGATCACGATCGCCGATGTCGAGCATCTCGCCCGCTTGGCCCGCCTCGCCCTCAACCCGGAGGAGAAGGAGAGGTACCGCGGCCAGCTCGACGAGATTCTCCGCTACATGGAGAAGCTCGACGAGCTCGATCTCGGAGGGCTGGAGCCGTTGACCCATCCCCTCCCGCTGGTCAACGTCCTGAGAAAGGACGAGCCGTCCGCCGGCCTGCCCCGCGCCGAGGCCCTATCCAGCGCCCCCGAGCAGAAGGACGGGATGTTCAAGGTTCCCCCGGTGCTTGATTAGCCGCTGATGTCGCCGCGTCCCCGGCCGGCCGGTTTGGCCAGAGATGGATATACTTGGTCCGGCGCACCGGGGGATCAACCATCCGAAGCGCGAAGTCAGGGTTATTTCGCCATGTCTCTGAACCGTCTCACCGCCCGCGAGACCGCCGCCCGGGTCGCCCGGGGCGAAGTCTCGGCCGTCAGCGTCGCCGAATCCTGCCTGGAACGGATCCGCTCCATCGACGGACGCCTCCACTCCTTCCTCCGCGTCGACGCGGAAGGGGCCTTGAAGATGGCGGAGGCGGTGGACGCGAAGGTCCGCCGGAAGGAAGACCCCGGGCCCCTGGCCGGCGTGGCGGTCGCCCTCAAGGACAACCTCTGCGTCCGGGGCCGCGAGATCACCTGCGGATCGAGGATCCTCACGGGCTTCCGCTCCCCCTACGACGCGACCGTGGTCGGAAAGCTCCGGGCGGCCGGCGCGGTCTTCCTGGGTCAAACCAACATGGACGAGTTCGCCATGGGCTCCTCCAACGAGAACTCGTCCTACGGCCCGGTGGGGAACCCCTGGGACCCTGGGCGGGTGCCCGGCGGCTCGTCCGGAGGATCGGCGGCCGCGGTGGCCGCCGACTGCGCGATCGCCGCGCTCGGCTCGGACACCGGCGGATCGATCCGCCAGCCCGCCGCCCTCTGCGGCGTCGCGGGGATGAAGCCGACCTACGGGCGGGTCTCCCGCTACGGCCTGATCGCCTATGCCTCCTCCCTCGACCAGATCGGCCCCTTCGGCAAGGACGTTGGGGATGTCGCCCTCCTCCTCGACGCCATCTCCGGCCACGATTCGCGCGACTCCACCTCCGACCCCTTTCCCCGGCCGCCGCTCATCTCCGCCCTCGGCGGGGAGGCCGCGGGGATGACCTTCGGCGTCCCCCGGGAATGCTTCGCCGAGGGGATGGAGCCCGAGGTGGAGAAGGCCTTTCGCGGCGCCCTGGACGTCTTCCGGTCGCTCGGCGCGGGGGTGAAGGAGGTAGCGCTCACCCATCTCCCCTACACGCTCGCCTGCTACTACATCCTCTCCACGGCCGAAGCCTCGTCCAACCTCGCCCGCTTCGACGGGGTGCAGTACGGTTTTCGCGCCCCCGGCGCCAGGAACCTGCTGGAGATGTACGAAAAGACCCGGGGGACGGGGTTCGGGGACGAGGTGAAGAGGCGGATCATGCTCGGCACCTACGTCCTCTCCTCCGGCTACTACGAGGCCTACTACGCCCGCGCCCTCAAGGTCCGGCGGCTGATCAAGAACGATTTCGACGCCGCCTGGGCGTCCTCCTGCGACTGCCTCCTGATGCCGACCTCCCCGACCGTGGCTTTCCGGGCCGGGGAGAAGACGGCCGATCCGCTCCAGATGTATCTCTCCGACATCTTCACCATCGCGGTCAACTTGGCCGGCCTCCCCGCGCTCTCCCTCCCCGGCGGATACGGCGCCGGAGGCCTCCCGGTCGGCCTCCAGATCATCGCCCCCCACTTCGAGGAGGGGAGGATCGTGCGGGCGGCCGCCGCCTTCGAGAGGGCGACGGATTTCCATCGGAGGAAACCGAATATTTAGGATCTTAGGAAACCAGGAAGCCAGGAGAATTATTGCTCTTAGTCGGCGATGTAGGCCGCCTCTGTGAGGCGGCGCAAATGCGCCCGCTCGCACCTGTCCCGACATGTCATTTAGATGCTTAACGAAGTCGGGGGAGCGGGCCTACATCAGCGCCGTGGAGCACGTGATCGGGTGCTTCTTACCACCCGCGCAACTGAGTCGTTGCGCTTTTATCTTCCTGGTTTCCTGGATTCCTAAGATAAATTTAAAGACCTGGGTTCCTTAGGGATTAGTCTCATGAGCGATTGGGAAACGGTCATCGGCCTCGAGGTCCACGTCCAGCTCGCCTCCCGGACCAAGATCTTCTGCTCCTGCCCGGTCGGCTGGGGAGGTGAGCCGAACACCCGGGTCTGCCCGGTCTGCCTGGGCCTGCCCGGCGTCCTCCCCGTCTTCAACGGGAAGGTCCTCGAACTCGCCATCGCCGCCGCCCTCTCTCTCGGCTGCTCCGTGGGCGGGGTCAGCACCTTCGCCCGGAAGAACTACTACTACCCGGACCTGCCCAAGAACTTCCAGATCTCCCAGTTCGACCGCCCGATCGGCCGCTCCGGACAGCTCGAGTTCTCCACCGGCGAGGGGGTGAAGAAGGCCGGGATCACCCGCGCCCATCTCGAGGAGGACGCCGGGAAGCTCGTCCACTTCGCGGATCAGGGGTTCAGCGGCGTCGATTACAACCGGACCGGAGTTCCCCTCCTGGAGATCGTGAGCGAGCCGGATCTTCGTTCCCCCCAGGAAGCCTACGACTACCTGAAGGCGCTCAAATCGGTCCTGCGCTACGCTGGGGTGAGCGAGTGCGACATGGAGAAGGGCTCCTTCCGTTGCGACGCCAACGTCTCCATTCGCCCGGCGGGGGACCCCAAGCTGGGGGTCAAGGTGGAGATCAAGAACCTGAACTCCTTCCGGGGCGTGGAACGGGCGCTCTCCTACGAGGTGGAGCGCCAGCGGAAGGCATTAGAGCAGGGCGAGCGGATCGTCCAGGAGACCCGCCTCTACGACGCCGAGTCCCAGCAGACCTTCTCCATGCGCACCAAGGAGGAGGCCCACGACTACCGCTACTTCCCCGAGCCGGACCTGGTCCCCCTGGTTCTGGACCAGGTGCGGGTGGAAGCGATCCGGCGTTCCCTCCCCGAGTCGCCCGCCGCCCGTCTCGCCCGCTTCCGGAAGGATTACGGTCTCTCCGAATACGACGCCGGGGTGCTGACCGCCGAGAAGGGCCTGGGCGACTACTACGAAGCCGCCGTGCGCGACCAGCCCAACCACAAGGCGGTCGCCAACTGGATCATGGCGGAGCTTCTGGGCAAGCTCAACGCCGCCGGATTGGAGATCGATGCCTCTCCGGTCTCCGCCGCCCGCCTCGCCGGCCTCGTCCGCCTCATCGACGCCGGGACGATCAGCGGGAAGATGGCCAAGGAAGTCTTCGCCGAGATGTTCGCGGAGGGGCGCGACCCGGCCGAGATCGTACGGGAGAAGGGGATGGCTCAGATCTCCGACGCCGGAGCGCTCGAAACGATCGTGGACCGGGCGATCGCCGCCCATCCCGGCCCGGTGGCCGAGTTCAAGGCGGGGAAGGGGAAGGCTTTGGGCTTCCTGGTCGGCCAGGTCCTGAAGGAGACGGAGGGGAAGGGGAACCCGCGGCTGATCAACGAGCTCTTGCGGAAGAAACTGGGAAGTCCGTGAACCGTCGCGATCCGCTGTCGTAGCGTCGCCCCTCCCGGGGCGACGTTTGCAGGATCTGGCGACTCTTTCGCGCGCTTCTTGCTCCGGGGTATTGTGGGAGCGGCGTCCTCGCCGCGATCCGGGCTGAACCGGGTCTGTGGGAGCGACATTTCTGCTTGCCCCGATAGTCCCGGCGGAAGTTCGGGACTATCGGTGGCGCGATCCGACCGAGCCAATGGATCGGGGCAAGAATGCCCCTCCCACAATGGACTTGAGGGGATCGTCTCTAGGGGAGTTGTGGGAGCGACATTCCTGTCGCGATCCAAGCCTGACTGGATCGGGGCCCCGATCTTTTTATCGATCTTGACGTAATCGGGGCAGGCAGGGATGCCCCTCCCACAAAAAATAACGGGCTATCTGAGCAACCACTGATGGATGATCGCCCCCAGGAGCCAGGCTCCGAAGGATAAGCCCAGGACCGCGGGGAGGGGGAGGCGCCTCTGGAAGCAGATGAGGGCGACCAGGTAGAAGCCGATGCAGGGGAGGATTCCCCAGAGCGCCCCCCGGGTGTAGCGCACCATGAGCTCCCCGTCGCCCGGGTTCTCCGAGTAGAGCCAGAGGAGCACGACGAGCCCCGCCAGGGGCATGGTGGCGATCAGGCCGGAGAGGGAGGGGAATCTCTTCCCGATCAGGGCGCAGGCCGTAATGATCGCCAGCGAGATCGCCAGTCTCACCGCCAAATTCATGTCTCCCCACAAAAACCATCCACGAATTCTCACGAACTAACCTCGCGGGGATTTCCGCAGAGGTGAATCCCCCAGGGGAGCCGCCAAGCATCCCATTCGTGTGAATTCGTGAAAATTCGTGGCTATCAGTCGCCGGGCCAATCCGCGTAATCCGCGGTTATCTTTTCCGCCCGGCCGATCAGGTCAGCTTGATCTGCCCGCCCTCGGGGACCTCGCCGGGGAGGACGATGCGCGAGGCCTCCTCCCGCTCCAGATCCCGCACCTCGCGGAGCACCCGCTCGATCGCCTTCTTCGTCTCCTCCGGGAATTTCCGGATCGCGTCGTCGAGGTTGTCGGCCTCGATCCGCGACTGGATGGGGAGGGGGCCGGCCGGGGTCATCAGGTTGGTCTGGCCCACGAAGATCGTTTTCCGGCGGGGGTCGGCCGTCCCGTCGGCCTTGACCGGGGTGAGCCGCCGGAGGGTAGCGACCTTCAAGTCGGTGAATATCTCCTCGCGGTAGAGGTTCTCCGCGTCCACCGCGATCTCCTTCATCTCGCGTCCGTCGATCTTGTCCATGAGCATGCTCCTTTTCTGGCGTGGATAGCCTGTTTGTAGGCCCGCTCTCCGCCTCCGCGCTTTCGCGCTTCGGCGGACAAGTGCGAGCGGGCGCTCGGACCGCCGATCACCGATCCGGCGGGAAAACCTGATTGTACCGGATGCTCTTTCGCGGCTCCGCCATCATCTCCTCCGCGGCCGCCTTCCAGCGCCGGTAGTGGTCGGTTTCCTTGTGGGCGGCGTGCCCCGCCGCGTCCCGGTAGGACTCCACGAAAACGATCCGGGTGGGGTCGTCCTGCTGCTGCAGGACGTCGAAGCGGAGCGCCCCCGGCTCCTTCCGGGTGTGGGAGGCGTTGTCGACGCTCAAGGCCAAAAACTCATCGAGCCTCTCCGCCTTCACATGGATGAAAACGTGGAATGTGAACATCGTTTCCTCCTTATGGAGCTTAGAATAAACACGCCGTTTGATGATGGACATCGGCGTTTGCGGTCATTGCGAGCGAAGGCCTTTAGCCGCGAGCGAAGCGTGGCGGGAAGCAATCTTTGTTTGTCCATCCCTTCAGTCTTCAGCCTTCAGCCTGCTCTCCGCTTTAATTCTCTTGAGCACCCACGCCATGTTCTCCCCCAGGACCCGCATCGTCTCGAGCCCTTCCGCGTCCTTTTCCACCTCGCCGATCTCGCGCCCGCGGCCGATGTTCCAGTAGGAGGAGCCGACCACGATCATCTGGGAGATCAGGAAGAAGTGGTTGATCGAGTCGAAGGCGTGGATCGCCCCGGCCCGGCGGACCGCGACCACGGCCGCCCCGAGCTTCCGGCGGAAGAGGTCGCCGTTGGCCCGGGCGACGAAGCCCGCCCGGTCGATCAGGGCCTTCATCTGGGAGGAGAGATCGGCGAAGTAGGTGGGGGAGCCGAGGACGATCGCGTCGGCTTCGCGCATCCGGGCGACGGCGGGGTTGACGATGTCGTCGTCGAAGACGCAGCGGCCGTTCTTGGCCTGGAAGCACCCGTAGCAGGCGGCGCAGCCCCGGATCGGCCGTCCGGCCAGCTCGATGAGCTCGGTCGCGATGCCGGCCTTCGCGATCGGCTCGAAGACGCGGCGGATCAGATGGGCGGTGTTGCCCCCCGCCCGCGCGCTTCCGTTGATTCCGATGACTTTCATGGTCATTCGCCCCGACGATCTATGGGTTGTCCCCATTTAATCCCAGCGAGGCGTCCATCCGCAATCAAAATTCCCTTGCCTCGCCCGCACCGTTTGCGCCATCTCTTCGAGGTCCGTGCGCAAAACCTCGCGAAATAAAGGAACTCCTTGACCCATCGCACCAGGAAGGGTTGATGCTTGGGAAAGGCCAGCGCCTTCTCACGCAAGAACTTGGCATAACCGTCCAGGGTGGACTGCCATCGGTTTTCTCGCTTTAGCATAACGCAGTCTCCGTATTATGTATAAATCTCCATAACTACGGGATTTCCGGGATTATGGTGATCAGCCCCGCTTCCAGAGTCAAGAATCTTGCATCACCATCAGGAAAATCCGCAAGAAAATCTTGACTGCGCCTCCCATTGGCGGCATATTAAGGCGCCCGGCGCTACGTGGCCCCGGCAAATGGAGAAATGGGTAGAAGAACAAGATGAGCCGACGCGCAAGCGCGTCGGCCCATCGGGCGGCGGCTGTTCCCATCCGCTTCTGGGGCGCGCTCGCGCGCGCCCCATCAGCGGCTGGAGCCCACGCCGTCCCGGCCCGGAAAACGGGCCGGTCCGTCGGGGCTCAGCCGCCGCCCGTTCTGTCAGGAAAGATGAATAAAGAGGAAGCCAAATCGATTCTGGATGCTGAACTCGACCGATTTCGCACCATGCCGTATCAGGAACTAGTCGGAACAATCGGAGGCGAAGTCTTCACCCCGGAGCGAGTCAGCCCTTCCGGAGAGAAGTACCAACTCGAGATCGAGACGTTTTGGGAGAATCAAAGCAAGAAAAGAGTGCGTGTCGTCGGCAGTGCCGACGAGATCCCGCACAAACCCGTTTTCTGGAAGATCCCAGTCTTGCGCTGGATTCCGATTTACATGTCTTCGGTCACGTGGACATTCAGTCGAGACGAAAACGGAACAGATGAAAAATGACAGAATAATTATCTGCACGGTATTCTTCGACCCGCGGCGGGTCTCGAAACCGTGAGAATGACGATGAGCCGACGCGCAAGCGCGTCGGCTCATCGGGCGGCGACAGTACCCATCCGCTTCTGGGACGCGCTTGCGCGCGTCCCAGCAGCGGCTGGAGCCCATGCCGTCCCGGCCCGGAAAACGGGCCGGTCCGTCGGGGCTCAGCCGCCGCCCGTTGGAAGTCAGAATGAAATGGATGACAATAGCCTTGGCATACGTTTACTGGCCACTGCTCTACTTCGCAGTCTATGTGCCTTTCATTGTCCCAAGGCTTCATCAGTGGCAATACATTCCTTCTTGGATCACGTGGCCAGCAGTCATTGGATTCGTCGTGATCCTCGCAGCATCCGGTATACGAAGGACACACAAGGCAATTCTCATCCACGCCGTCGGCGTGGCTCTGTTTGTGGAAGTGTTTATTTTCGCCATGTCCCGGCTCCAGATGCGCAGTTTTCACAAATCATACGAAGGCGGGTTCATGCCTGATGCTCTTTTACCCACTGCGATCCTTGCAGCGACCGCAGCAGTGTTTGGTGAAGTGGGGCGCTTCATGACGGAACTGAGGAAGAAGACTTCCAACCACACACCGGACGTATTTGTCAACCCGCGGACGGGTTGCCAAAACCGTCAGTGTGAACGATGAGCCAACGCTCAAGCGCATCGGCTCATCGGGCGGCGGCTGTACCCATCCACTTCTGGGCCGCGCTGGCGCGCGGCCCATCAGCGGCTGGAGCCCACGCCGTCCCGGCCCGGAAAACGGGCCGGTCCGTCGGGGCTCAGCCGCCGCCCGTTCGACAAAAGATGAAATCACTTCGCCCAGTTGACCATGCGGAGGTCGGGCACGCGACGGAACTCACGTTCGTTGTTCGTCACGAGGATCAGGTTTGCGGAGAGCGCATGCGCCGCGATCAATGTGTCGAGAGACCCAATCCCCTCGCCTTTAGCCTCAAGCTGCGCACGGATGCGACCATAGACAGGGGCCACCAGGTCGCCGTATGCAAGCACGGCGATCGGCGCCATGAACTCGGTCAGCGCCAAGCGGTTCCTCTCTGGCGCTGCGCTTTTGGCCACACCATACTCCAGCTCGCTCAGCGTGACCACCGACACACACACATCCTGGGGATTCGTCCGCCGGAGGTTGTGCAGGATCGTGGGCGTCTTCCGACGGATCAGATCGATGCAGACGTTCGTGTCCAACATGAACCGCATCAGATATCCTCCCGCTCGTCCTGCCCAGGTTGCGCACGGTCCGACATGAAGTCCTCAGAGAACTTCTTGAGACTATTCACCAGCGGAGACCACGGACTCCGCTTGGGGAACAAAATCACGACATCCTCGAACTTTCGCACGTACACTTCTCGCCCGGCGAACCGGCACTCTTTCGGTAGTCGAACAGCTTGGCTACGTCCATTCGTGAACAAGGATGCTGTCTTCATCAGGTCCTCCATTCAGTATCTATCATGATATATACCATCGCTCCGATGCACAGTCAACAGAAAAAACATCTGTCGAACCAGCGCGTTGAGGTTACGCGCAACCTGCTTGAGAGTTCGGAGGTCGGTCTTGAGTTGGCGCGCGAAGCTCACGCGTGACGATGAGCCGACGCGCAAGCGCGTCGGCTCATCGGGCGGCGGCTGTGCCCATCCGCTTCCGGGCCGCGCTTGCGCGCGCCCCATCAGCGGCTGGAGCCCACGCCGTCCCAGCCAAGAAAACGGGCCGGTCCGTCGGGGCTCAGCCGCCGCCCGTTGGGCCGTCAAAGGAGAAGCGGTTAAATGTCAATTGGGGTTAGACGGTTAGCTTCACCTGCCCCATGAAATAATTACCGAAAGGAGAGAATTGAAATGAAGAATATCGCAATGAGAGTGTCGCTCGCTTTCCTGCTTTTGACCCTGAGCGCCTGCGCCGGGACGGGATCTGGGGATCGGAAGCCCTCTTCGGAGCCGAAGGATTTTCCGCTCAATCATCAGCAAATCCTAAAACATCTGAGAACGGCCAATGAGGTCTCCAAGGAAGTGGTGGAATCTGGTCACCCACCCTTTGGCGCAGTGCTTGTGGCGCCGGACGGCGAGACGGTGCTGATGAAACAGGGAAACGTGAGTTTGATGGACCATGCCGAAACAGTTAGCTCCCGGCTGGCATTTGCGCAGTACGAGCCCGACTACTTGTGGGAATGTACCTTGGTGACGACGGTCGAACCTTGTGCCATGTGCTCCGGGAACATCTATTGGGCCAACATCGGAAACGTGGTCTATGGCGTTGAGGAAATCACAGTAAGGGAACTGACTGGTGCAGACAAGAGAAACCCCACGATGAACCTGCCGTGTCGCACAGTCTTTAAGGCAGGGCAGAAGCCCATCAAAGTAGTGGGCCCTGTTCCGGAACTGGAAAACGAACTGCTCGCGCCCCACAGGGCCTACTGGAAATGAAGCAGTTCCGTCGCGAACTTCTCAGATAATACGGCTTTTAAAGCAATATCTCCCGGGGAAAAAGGTAGAAGGCGAACTAAGGGGACGCTCTTGAGATGTTGAAATGTGACTAAAAGAACCGCCCAACAAGGCAAATTCAGCGGACATGCTACCGCTCGCCGCTGATTTGCGTCGATGAACCGACGCGCAAGCGCGTCGGCTCATCGGGCGGCGGCTGTGCCCATCCGCTTCCGGGCCGCGCTTGCGCGCGGCCCATCAGCGGCTGGAGCCCACGCCGTCCCGGCCCGGAAAACCGGCCGGTCCGTCGAGGCTCAGCCGCCGCCCGTTCGCCCCTACAACCGTCGACCCCGACGGGGCCTGTAGGGGCGAACCTGCCTGCCCCGATCTATCGGGGGTGTTCGCCCGCCCGCCCGCCGGGCCCGCCATTGGCCGGGCGAACATGAAGTTCGCCCCTACAACCGTCGACCCCGACGGGGCCTGTAGGGGCGAACCTGCCTGCCCCGATCTATCGGGGGTGTTCGCCCGCCGGCCGGCCACTGTCCGGGCGAACATGACGTTCGCCCAGCAAATGAAAGCGGAGAAATGTGGCCTTGAATCTGGCCAGATATGTGTTAGTTTGACACCATGATATATGAGATCGTTCTGACCGACACGGCAAAGGGACACTACGGGGCACTCGATGCACGCGGGCGGGCGCTGATCAAGGACGGACTGGCCGACCATTTGGCCCACGAGCCGATGCGAGTAAGCCGGAGGCGCATTAAGCGACTCCGCGCGATGAATCAACCGGAGTACCGGTTGCGTCTTGGTCCTAACCGCGTGTATTACGACGTGATCGGGCAGACGGTTGTCGTGCTGGCCATCGTCCCCAAGGACGAAACGGCCCAGTGGCTCAACGCACATAGAGTGAAACAGTCATGATCAAGACACAACTGAGCGAAATGAAAGACAACCTGTCGGCCTATGTGAAGAAGGCCAAACGGCAGGACATCATCATCACGAGTCACGGACGTCCCGTTGCCGTCCTGACCGGCTTCGCCGATGAAGACGAGTATCTTGAGTATCGCCTACTCAATGATCCCCGCTTTCAATCGATCATCAAGCGGTCCAGACAGGAAGCACGCGGCGGGAAGGTGACGCCCTTCGTCGACCTTGAGTAGAGGTGTACTATGTTGGCTCTCGTGAAAAAGCCCCATATTGAGAAGAACCGTGTCGGAAACCTCTTGGCCGGCGCTCGTCTCAAGGCCGGTCTGACCCAGGCCCAGCTAGCCGACAAGCTTGGCATCCGGCAGAACATGGTCAGCGACTACGAGAACGGTCGCCGTACCTACTCCGACGCTATGGCCAAGCGCCTAAGCGCGGTGCTTAAGGTTAGGGAAGACCACTTGACATACGGCAGCGAACCAGAGCATTGACCGTTACGTTTCAAGCCGCGTGCGGCTTGAAACGAAGGTCATACTCAACGTGAGCCGCCGCGCAAGCGCGCTGGGATTCAGCCGATGACCGGGAAGGAGATCGAGGCAGCCCAGCAGGCCGGGTCTGTTCCCTCTCCGCGGAATAGGTCCAAGAGCCACATCGGCTTTCTCATGCCTCTCGCTGGCGGAATCATCCCCTCTGTATAATCTCCGCCAGGAACGCCGGTATGGGAATACTCATCGTTGCGGTCTTCATCCTCGTCATGATCGGCCTGGGGATCTGGTCTCATGTCCAGGCCCAACGGCGCCGCCGGGAACTCGCGGCCTGGGCCGCCCGGCGCGGCCTTTCTTTCAACCCGGGGACGGACGGGTCGTTCGACTACCGCTACGGCGCTTTCTCCTGCCTCGCGCGGGGGAGTGGGCGTTACGCATATAACGTCATGACCGGGACGGAAAACGGCCGCCCGGTCCGCGCCTTCGATTACCACTACGAAACGCACACTCAGACTTCCAAGGGCCGGCAGACCCACCACCATCATTTTTCCGCCGTGATCGTGGACGCGGGCCTGCCGCTCAAGCCGCTGGTCATCCGGGCTGAGACGATCTTCGACAAGATCGGGGAATTCCTGGGCCTGGACGACATCGATTTCGAATCGTCCGAGTTCAGCCGCCGCTTCTGCGTCAAGTCCCCGGACCGCCGCTGGGCCTTCGACGTCCTCCACCAGGCGGCGATGGAGTTCCTGCTCGGCGCCCCGGCCTTCAACCTAGAGTTTGCCGGGACTTCCGTGATCGCCTACCGGGAGGGGATCCTT
Organism: uncultured bacterium; assembly: GCA_964584165.1. Classification (GTDB taxonomy): domain Bacteria; phylum Auribacterota; class Erginobacteria; order Erginobacterales; family CAZKCI01; genus CAZKCI01. The sequence continues at coordinate 10,222 of CAZOYW010000046.1, read as the reverse complement.
CCGCCCGCCGACTTCGCGGCCGCGCTCGGCGTGGCCGGGGGTCTGCTGGCGCTTCTCCCCTCGTCCGTGGTCAAGGAACTCAACGGCGTTAGGCAAGGTTTTTCCGGGACCTCATAATAGCTTGGCCATGCCTTTTCTCGTCGCCATCGCGCTCCTCTGCCTCTGGGGGCTTATCGCCTATAACTCCCTCGTCCGCCTGCGGAACCACTGCGACGAGTCCTGGTCGGGCATCGACACCGAGCTCAAGCGCCGCTACGACCTCATCCCCAACCTGGTCGCCGCCGTCCAGGGCTACGCCGCCCACGAGAAGGAGGTGCTGGAGGAGGTGGTCCGCGCGCGGGCCGCCGCCGTGGCTAGCACCGGCTCGCCCTCCGCCCAGGCGGCCGACGAGAACGTCCTGATCGGCGGGCTGCGCCGCCTCCTCCTGGTGTCGGAGAACTACCCGGTCCTCAAGGCGAGCCGGAACTTCCTCGCCCTCCAGGAGGAGCTCTCGAACACCGAGGACCGCATCCAGCGCGCCCGGCGCTTCTACAACGCCAACGTCCGCGACCTCAACACCCGCGTCGAGGTCCTCCCCTCCGCGCTGGTCGCCCGCCTCTCGGGCATCGGGAAGCGGGAGTATTTCGAGATCGAGGATGCCCTTTTCCGCTCGTCTCCGCGCCTGGAGGCGCTCGGGATCGGTCCTGCCTCGGGGGCGGCCCCGGGAGATCCCGACTCCCCCGGCGGTTGAGGGGAAGGGGAGAGGGCTTATTAGTCAGTCCGGAATGCCCGGTCCGCGTCCTTGCGAGGACCCCGATCATGAGGGAAGGGGACGAAGCAATCCCCGCCCTGTGAGCGGATGTCATTGCGAGGACCCCGAGCTTAAGCGAGGGGGACGAAGCAATCCCCGCCGGATTCGCCGTTTTTTGCCCTTGGCCGCTGAACCTTTCGGGCATACTATCGTCCCATCCCCATGATCCCGAAAAGACTTAAACTCCCCCTTTCGGCGATCGCCGTTTCGTTCCTCTGCCTCTCCCTCCCCCTTCCGTCCTTCCCCTGGGCCAAGGACCAGCACGAGGTCATCGGCGAGATCGCCGAGATGAACCTGACCCCGGAGGCGAAGAAAGCGGTGGCGACCATCCTCGGTTCGGCGGATCGCCTCAGCGACATCGCGATCTGGGCCGACACGATCAAGCGCGACCGCCGCGAGACCGCTCCCTGGCACTATGTCAACTTCCCCCTCGACCTCTACGAGCCCTCTTCCGACATCCGCGATACCGAAAAAGGAAACATCGTCACCGCGATCGAAGAGCAGATCGCGATACTGGACGGGAGGCGGGGAGACACGACGGGGCGGGAGGAGGCCTTGAAGTTCCTGGTCCACTTTGTGGGGGACCTCCACCAGCCCCTGCACTGCGGCTGCGCCGCCGACCGGGGGGGAAACACGATCGGCTTCTACCGGAAGGGGAAGGTGACCAACCTCCACTCCTTCTGGGACGCCGGCGCTATCCCCCGGGAGAAGGGGAAATCCGTCCGCGCCTGGGCGGAGGAGCTCCAGCGGGGGCTCGACCCCGCCGCCCGTCTCGAGCTGATGCAGGGCGGACCCTTCGAGTGGATGGTGGAGTCGCGGCGGATCGTGAAGGACTTCTGCTACCCCCGCCTCCGCCGCTTCTGGCCGTTTTCCTCCCAGAAGAAGGTTTTCATCTACGAGGATAGCGACCTCGCGGCCGCGAAAGACATTGCCGCCAAGCAGCTCCTCAAGGCCGGTCTCCGCCTGGCCGCCGTCCTGAACCGCATCTATGCCGCCCCGCCGGCCCCGGCCTCGCCCCCTCCCGCCCCGGTCGCGTCCGCGCCGGCGTCAGCCCAGCCGGAAGCGAACAGCAATCAGTGAGTTGGGGATGAGAAGGCCCCCGTTTTGACCCCGCTGGCGACGGTCAACGTGGGCGAGTATTCCTGCCTGCAGATTTTCTCCAACTCTTTGCTGCTCCCCGTCGCCGCCCCCTCTCCCCTGGGACAAACCTGTCCGATCGGACAGCGTTTGTCCCAACCCCAGCCCGTGTTCTCGACGGGGACGGACCAAGGATTGTCTCCCCGGAAGGGCCCTCCGGCTTGGGACAAACCTGTCCGATCGGACAGGGAGTGTCCGATATCTGGGAGACCACCCACACGCATCGGGAGAGAACCTGTTGCGGTCGCTGCGAAAAATGCGGTCCCTGGCGGGACCGCGTTTGAACGTGAATGCTGCCCGGCAGATCGTCGGAATCAAGCCGTCGGGCTGTGCCGATCCGGTGCGGCGCGCACCGAGCACCAGCCCTGCTGCCAGGCGACGCGGATGGGGGTTTGGTAGATTTCGGAAAGATGCTCCTTCGTGAGCACCTGGCGCTTCGGTCCGTCGGCGAAAATGCGGCCCTGGTGCAGCAGGATGGCCCGCGGCGTCTCCGGCGGGATTTCCCCCGGATGGTGGGTGACCAGCACGACGGTCAGACCCTCGCGGATGAGGCGGCGCAAAATGTGCGCGAGCGAGAGGGAGGCGGCGAAATCGAGCGCGGTGAAAGGCTCGTCCAGCACCAGCACCTGCGGGGCGTGCACCAGGGCGCGGGCGATGAGAAAGCGGCGCTGTTCCCCGGAAGACAGGGTATGGAAATCGCGCCCGGCGAGCCGGTCGATGCCCAAGCGCTCCAGGCACTCCCGCGCGCGAGCTTTTTCCGCCGCCCGGAAGCGCAGGCGGGGGGTGCGGGCATAGGCCCCGCGCAGGGAGGAGAGCACGACGTCCCCGGCGATTTCCCATTCGGGGATGCGTCGGATCTCCTCGGGCATCACCATCCCGATGCGATGGCGCAGATCTTCCAGGAGCCAGAGCTCCTCGTCGAACAAACGGCACGCCGTCCCCGGCCGGGCCTCCGCCCGCAGCTCGCCGCAGAGCAGCTTCAGCAAGGTGGTCTTCCCCGCTCCATTCGGGCCCAGGATGGCCGCGCTCTCCCCCAGGCGCAGGGTCAGCGAGAGATCGCACAGCACCAGCGTTTCTCCGCGCCAGACGTTCGCGCGGCGGATGGAGAGGAAATCGGCGGCGCCGGTAGAGCGGGTCCGATTTCTTGGAAATTGCATTGCCGCATTGTACTACCTCCTCCGCCGGGTCGTCAGCACTCTCGCCCCCTGCCGCAAAAAGGGCAGCCCCCCCGGAGACGAGGGCTGCCCTCTTGTCCTTTCGATCCGGCGCTTAGCCGGGGAAGTTTGGCCGGCTATCAGTAAGTCCTTCCCACCGCCGGCTGGTCGGCATCAAGGCCGTAGCTGATCGTCGTCACTCCGTAGATGTACCAGCTGCCTTCCGACGGGCGGTAGAGGACGCGGTCCTCCGTCCCGTCCCCGTCGTAATCGATCGCGACCGGGATGTCGCCGGACTGGCCGAAGATCACCGAGCCGCTCCCCAGCGTGTACCAGAGGCCGGCGCTCCCCCGGAAGACGGAGAGATCGGTCGTCCCGTCCCCATTGTAGTCGCCCGGCGCCACGGCATCAGAGCCGTAACCCCACGCGCGCCTGGTGATGTCGCGCACATACCAGTAGCCGCTCAAAGCGCCGGCGCTGCGGAAGAGAGCCGGATCGGCCAGGCCGTCGCCATTGTAGTCGCCGGGGACGGGCAGGTCCCCGCTGAAGCCGTAGTGGAAGCGGGTCTGGGACTTGATCGCCCAGTAGCCGTTGGCCGGCCGGAAGATCGCCGTGTCGGTCCTAAAGTCGCCGTCGTAGTCGGCCGGGACGGGGATATCGCCGTTCTGGCCGTAGAAAGAGTCGGCGGCCGGATCGATCGCTCCCCGGAACCACCACCGGCCCGATGACGGCCTCCAGACCGCGTATTCGGCGAGGCCATCGCCGTTGTAGTCGCCGGTGACCGGGATATCCGTGGGAAGGCCGTAGAAGACGATGCTGACGTTCCGGACCCGCCAGGAGGCGTCGGACGATCGCCAGATGGCTATATCGGCTCCCTCTCCGCCGCTGAAGCTATCGGCGGCGAAGACGAAACGTCGCGGCGTCGGGAGGGGCGCCGGGGTGACCGGAGTGACGCTCGGGCTCGGAGAAGGCGGTGGAGTAGCCGTCGGAATCGGGGGGGGAGTCGGCGCCTGAGTGGAGTTCGGGACCAGCTGAAAATCCATCACGTTTTCTTCCACAACCGGGTATATCGTCGTGGTGGCTGTCCAGTACCCGTCCTTGGAGCAGACGATGTAAACCGAGTCCGCCCACGTATTCCAGCCGCTGTAGTATCCTTGCGCATTCGTCAGGTAGCTCTGGGGATACTGGGTGTATATGTCGATCCAGGCTTCATATATCGGCTCGGTAGTCGTGGCATCTGTAACATGGCCGGAAAGGAAAACGATGGTTTGGCCGTGAGCCACGGCCTGAAACAGAGCGAAGGCCGCCAGGGACGAGACGAAGAACATTTTCCAATTCATGATTGCCTCCTTTGGGTGTGAATCCATTATATTATTATCGCTTTGTTGTTCCTGTATGTCAAGAGCTAATTCGGGCGAGGCGGGTAAGAGTGAAACAGCGCGCTTGGCAAGTGGAGTTCTCTTCCGTTTCGTGCGGGTTATTTCACGGGGAGCGGCAGCCTGCCCGGAGCCTGTCGAAGGGTCTCGCCGCGATCCGGCCCCCGCCGGGCTTGTGGGAGCCCCGATCGAATTGAAGATTCGATCGGGACGTTACGAGCTGGCCCGGATCGTCGAGGTCAAGGAAGAGCTCGATGTCTTCCCGACGAAAGCGCCGGCAGCCTCCCTGGAAGGGAGGGAGTGGCTTATCTTGGTGCAAGCGTTGCTGGCCAATCGCCCGCGGGCGTGTCTTGACGGGCGGACGGCGGGAGATACGCTTCTTTCTGGACAGGACAGGATGGCCTGGTATACTTATGACAGGCGCTGCGCTATGCTTGAACAGATAGAAACACAGAGCGCGGAGTACGTCCGGCAGGAGGGTGCGGCGACCAAAAGAACCGCGGCCAGGGACTGGCGGCGAGCGGTGGAAACCTGGTTACTTCAGGAAGGCATCATAGCGATCGAAAAGGGAGGAAGTGTTACCCCCAAACCTTCGCTTTCGGTCTCATAATCCTGGTGGATGCACATATTTGATAAAAGGACTCAAAATGAGCAACGTACATATTGGAAGGTCATTGATATTTACAATAATCATCGGAGTAATATCTACCCTCTCTTACTGGATTGGTTATACCAAAGGTTTGGACTATAATAGATTGAAGGAAATGAGCAACAATATGAACGATATGGTCATAACGGCAACTCTCGCACGAAGGAATAATATTGAATTAATATCAATCAGATATGAGCGTGAGCTTGGAGCGATGCCAATATACTACTCATATTATTGGTCTAAATATCATATAATATATGATTATCTGCCCCCTCGCATTAATACTGCAGCCCATATTAGACTAAAGATATCTCAATTAATCCAATATTATACTGACAATAAACTAGTCATAAGTGATATCCAGCAGCAAAGTATATCTAAACTAATTAGCGATATCGATGCTAGCTGTCACCAGTCGCTATGTCACCGGTCGGATAAAAAAGGGCCACCCGCGGTCGGGTCAAAAGGGGCCACCCGCGATTGAATCAAATGGCGCAAACCCCAGTCCTCATTTATGCTCCCGGGAAGTATATTTGCAAGACCGATTTTGTAGACGATAGCTCTTGCCGGTGATGTTGATGACCTTCGCGTGATGGAGGAACCTGTCTAGGATCACCGTGGCGGACGGAACGTCCCCCAACAGTTTCCCCTTTTCCTCGATTGACCGGTTTGAGGTCATGACGGCAGATCGGACATCGTAGCGCCGCATCACGATCTCGAAGAGATACTCGGCAGACTTCCCCGGCAGCTGCTTCAGGCCTAGTTGCGAAAAAGCATGCGCTGCGAAATATATGCTAGAGGTATATCAACGTGGTCTATGCCCAGACATGCCAAATAATGTAATCTATGCATATGACGTACTGAAGCGCCATAATCAATGAGCAATATATGAATTCGCTAATATTGGTAGTAGTGGAACTGATATTAGTATTATACAATAGCACAGACGTTTGCAAGTTAGTCGATGATACCTGGCATCGCCCCCCATAACGATAAAGGCGTATATATACATATTTTATACTGCGACATCACTAACAAGGATATGCTGTTGAGTATTGATAATGCAACGGCGAAGGTATTAATACTATCAAGCACATGCTTTATAGAGAAGATGAGCTTGCATAATGCAAAGGATAAATATGAAGTATATGGAGCAACGGGCTATATTAATGGTATTAAGCTAACTGAATTGGGCATCTCAACGAGTATTAACCGAAGGCCGATATTTAGCAATATTGTGTTGCCGTACTCAAGTAAAGTAGTGCGTTTAGTGCTTAGTGATGACTATGGCATAATTGAAGCGGTTCATTTGAACAACATGCTGAAATATAAATATGATCCTCTAAAGTGCGTATATAGAAGTGGCAAATATAAATATTCAGCCACATTGTGGCTTATGCAGCGAACTATATTGAATTACTATGGATGCATAAATATATATGCGGTGATCGGTGAATCCTATATCCTCTATGACGATCTATACTTAAGAGGATATAGAGATGCATATCCTAAGTATTGGCGGTACCTATTTGATGAAAATGATTCATCATATGGCGATAGCGATGTCGCTGAAATTATAGAAGAAGCCAGGTCAGTATGGATGAAGCGAAAATAATATTTAGGTACGCTCTATTATATTGCCGTGCATGTCCTAACAAGTAGATCCTGAGACCGAGGATTTGAAGGAAAGGGGTAACACTTCAGACCCGAGGTTCCCCCCGGGAACCGAAAGGAGTGTTACCCATGAGCAAGGCTGGGCAAGAAGAGCAGAAGAGAAAGAGCAGACCGCCCCCTAGGGGGCAGCGCCGGGAAGCCTATCCCGGCGAGGTCAAGCTCCGCGCGGTCCGTCTTCACCTGGAGGAGGGATATCCCCTAGAGACCATCGGCCGGGAGCTGGGAGTCTCCAAGAACACGATCTATCTCTGGGTCAAGCGGTATCGCTCGGAGGGCGAGGAAGGCCTCTAACCCCGGCCCTGGGGATCAAGCCGCCGCGCCGAGAAGCTGCACTCGGCGGTCAAGGCCCGGATCGTCGAGGTCAAGGAAGAGCTGTAAGCGTCCGGTGAACCCATCTTCCCTCTCGTAGAGTGCCAAGCGATACTTTCCGGCGAACGCGCATATTGGCGATGCGCATGTGCGGCGCAAGCCGGGGAGGTCGCAATGGGAGCGAAGGGACAACGGAGGGACGCAGAGAAGGAACGGTATTGGCGGGAGAAGATCAGGGCGGGGACGCGGAGTGGGCTTTCGATCCGGGAGTTCTGCCGCCGGGAAGGACTGAAGGAAGGCATGTTCAATTCCTGGCTGCGGGAGCTGTGGCGGAGGGACCAGGAGAAGGCGGGGGCAAGGAAGAGGAAGGATCCCGGCCGTAGTTCTTCGGAGAGCGCATCGTTTGCCCTGGTCGACCTCAATGGAGAACAGGGCGAACTGAGCGAGGCGGGGATCGAGCTGGTCCTGGCCGGCGGCCGGAGGCTTAGGCTCGGGAAGGGGGTGGACGCCCAGACCCTGGTCAGCGTGGTAGCGGCGCTGGAGGCGGGGCAGTGCTGAGCTTCCCGGCGGCGATCCGGGTGTACCTCTGCACCCGGCCCTGCGACATGCGCCGCTCGTTCGACGGCCTGAGCATGATGGACGAGCACGTTGTCCGCTGCGACCCGTTCTCGGGGCATCTCCTGGTCTTCTGCAACCGGCGGAGCGACCGGGTGAAGATCCTCTACTGGGACCGGGACGGCTGGGCGATCTGGTACAAGCAGCTGGAGGAAGGGACTTACCAGTTTCCGTTCAACGGGACTGGGCGCAAGGAGATCACCGCCTGGGAACTGGGGGTGTGGTCGTCGCCAAGAGCGAACTCGGGAAGGGGGACCTGGAGGTCAGATCCAACGAGATCCGAGCCGGCGAGTCCGGGGACCTGGTCGTCAACGGCCAGCGCCCGTTTGCCGCTCCGCCCTCCCGGGTTTTGCTGTTTGAACCCCTCGGCCCATCTGCTATATTCCCCCTCAGGTGGCCGTGCTTGGCGGTTGCTTTTAACCAGTCACTAGTCACCATTCACCAGTCACCATTTTGCGCCCGTAGCTCAATTGGATAGAGCGTTGGCCTCCGGAGCCTCGCAATAGGGGGCGCGCAACCCACTCCACTTCAAGTAGTTATAGCCGCATCCCTTTCCGCCACAAAAGGTTGCGTATCCATATCTTTCGATCGGCTCCCATCCACTTCCACAACTTTCCAGAATTTTTGGTTACTATATGGTTACTGCAAAAAGGGCGACCCCTCCCGGGACCGCCCCTTGTTTTGCCACCAGGTTGTCTGACGCTACTCCGATAGGGCAGGGGACCTCCAGCCACCGCCACCAGGCAGTCGGCACTTGAGCCTCCCGCAGCGTGTACAGCACCTCCCGGTTCAAAAACTCGTCCCTGAACTTCCCGTTGAATGACTCGATGTAGCCGTTCTCCCACGGGTTCTCCGGTCAGGGGAATGTTTCGCGATCAAGTAGCGTACCCGTTTGCAGGCATTCTCATACCAGTCGCCTTCACTCTCTTTTTGGGAACCTTGGCTTATGGCGTAATCCCTCTCTTTTTTTAGGACTTCCAGCGCCTTGCGCCAGTCCTGGCAGGCCCCTTCCAAATCTCCCAACTCTCGTTTCGCTTTGCCCCGTACGAAATGCGGGAAAGAGAGGTAGCCACGCTTGCGATCGATGTTGACCGTTAGGTCATCTACCGTCCCCTGGAAATCCCCGAGTTGGAACTTAGCGAAAGCTCGACGTTCGTAAAGATAAAATCGAAAGAACTCGTGATCCTCATGCTCCAGCGCCGCATTGTAGTCCTCGACCGCTCCCCGCCAGTCCTCGTGTTCGTACTTCCAATGCGCGCGAAAAGCGAATGCCTCCGCCGATTCTGGGTTGCTGAGGTGTTTCGGGATTGCAGCTCTCGTATTCATGGGTTTATTGGCCTGGCCCCATTTTCGGATCACTACTCGGCATGATACGCCAAACCCGGCCGGATATCTCTATCCTAGCTGGGTCAGGACTGCCTAACCCTTTCTCCCTTGTCTATTCTCGCAAATACTCCCAGGGTTCGGGTGAACCGCTAGATACCATCCTCCCCGTGCTTCTGGAAGTCAAGGGTATCTCCCCGAATTAGGTCGGTTCGGATTCGAGATCTACCGGCTGCCGATAGTGCCCGTCGCGTTCTCCGACGAACTCTCTGGCCCTTTGGATCGCCGATCCAATCTCATTCTGTTCGGGCATATTCTTGAAGCATTTGCCCTACCGGATACGCTCAAACGATAAATCGGACTTACCGTGAAATATCATCTGCGACAATACGATGGCTTGCGGTTACCTGGGATATTATCCCCTTGGGGTATGCCCGGAAGCTAATCATGCAAAAAATATGGAAATATTTGTTGACTATAGTGCAGCCCTCGGATACCTTGGCACCAAGCTTGGGGAGTCGTTTCCATGAATCGTCCAAATAACTTCCCTGTACGACGGGAGAATGGGCTTTTCCATTCCCGGATGGACTTCTGATCCATCCGGGATTTTTATTGCCCGAATGCTAATGAACAGAATCCTGACGATATTTATTTTGAACCTGGGGTTGTTTGCGGGCTTTAGTCCCAGCATCTGGGCCCAGAATATCGTTAGTGTCGAAGAATCGACTAATCTTCGCGACGACCACACCAAGGTATTCGAGGTTGTTAAGGAACAGCCCGTTCTCGATCCCCTGACCCTGGAGCCGACTGGGGAAACCGAGGAGGTCACATACCAGATCATCGAAAAGGGCGACAACCTCCATTATAACGCAGGGACTTCTGAGCGCCCGGTCTGGATAAATACGGACTCGGCCTTCGCCCTTTCGGAATCCGGATCGTGGGAATCCCTCAAGGGGCGACATCAGGTCAGCCTGCCGGGGGAGCTCTCGCCGAAGTCTGAGCTTCTTTTCCGTGTGGGGGAGAGCTACTTCCGGACAGTCCCGCTCAAGGTAAAGTACGTAGAGCGCGGGTCCGGGAAGACGTTCGACATCGGCTGGTTGAAGTCATCGCGGGCGGAGGTGAAAGGGTGTGTCGTTGCCTGTCCTAACAACCAGATCCTGAGACTGGGGATTTGAAGGAAAGGGGTAACACT
>CAZOYW010000045.1:0-24191 GCA_964584165.1 uncultured bacterium | reverse complement strand
AGGGGGAGGGCGAGGGGGTCGGGACGAGCGGGCTGGGAGAGGGGGTCGGCGAAACGGGCGTCTTGGTCGGCGATGGAGACGGTGTCTTGCTCGGGGTTGGCGAGGGGGAAGGCGAGGGGGAGGGCGAGGGGGTCGCTGTCGGGTTGGGCGTCTTGGTCGGCGATGGAGAGGGAGTCTTGGTCGGGGTTGGCGAGGGGGTCGCGGTCGGAGAGGGGGTTTTGCTCGGAGAAGGGGAGGGTGTCTTGGTCGGCGTGGCCGAGGGGAGGGCTGTTGGTGTGGGGGTGGGAGAGGCGGAGGGTGAGGGTGTGGGGGTGATGATGCCGGTGAGGTGGACGTCGTCGAGGGCGAGGTTGCCAACGCTCTTGAACCAGGAGAAGCGGATGGTCGTGGAGGATGCGTTCAGCGTGAAGGGGCCGAAGGTCGTTCCAGAAGTGGGGACGTCGGAGATGTCGGTGAAGGTGTACCAAGTCGCCCCATAATTTTCCTCGACCATCAGGTGGCTGGTGGCATCGGTGGTTACACCCTTGATCCAAAAAAAGAGCTGGTCTGGATCGGTGAAGTTCTGGGAAGTGACGACGTCGCCGGTATCGTCGAGTTTGAGCGACGGAGAGGCTACGCCGAAGTTGCCGGCGCTGGTATAGCTGTCGGTGTTGGCGTCGCAGTCGGTGAAAGTCCATCCGGCGGGGCGGCTCCCGGAGGTGAAGGCGTCGAAGCCGACGTTGAAGATGTCGGCGGCGGAAGCGAGGGGGAGAAGAGCTATTGACGAGAAAGCGGCGAGCGTGGCGAGAGCGAAGCCAAACCGCCGCCCGGGCTGGCGCGGGCAGGAGGGCGGGATAAGGCTAAAGGCGGAGAAAAGCGCAAAAAACCTCTCCCGCCTGATGATCTGTCCGATCATTGGTGGTCGGCGCCGATTTTGTGGAATCTAGCTGGGAAACGGCCGGATTGTTATATTATATATACCTCGGGCTAGACCGCCCTGTCAAGCGTATGAAAGCTTTTATTTGGAGCCATCCCGTTTTCCTGGCGGTAGCCGTCTCCGCCCTGGTCCTGGCCGTTTTTTCTCCATCCCTCCGCGGGTCCTTTGTCTGGGAGGACAAGCTCAACCTTCTGGAAGGGCGGGAAGGGAGCGACCTATCGCCGTCCGGTTGGTTTTTGGCCCAAACCGGGGGGGATTTCAAGCCTTTAGTCTGGTTTTCTTATGCCCTCGAGCGATTTTTTTGGGATTTTAACCCGCAGGGCTATCACTTAGCGGGTATTCTCCTCCACTCTTTCTCAACATTGCTCGTATATTTGGTCATATTTCGCCTTGGAAATGGGCATATTCCCCCACAAGTAGCCTTTCTGGGGGGCATATTATGGTCTTTTCACCCACTTCGTGTCGAATCGGTGGTCTGGATCACAGAGAGAAAGGATACCTTGTTTCTCCCGCTTTACCTCATGTCTGTCCTCTCCTATCTGGGGTATTCCGGAGCCGCGAGTCGGGCCGAGCTTAATCTCCTAAGCTCGGAGCGCGAAGGGGGGGGGCCGAACCCCCTGCGGACGTGCAATTTCTCGCCGATGACTTTCGGCATACTCGCTCTTCTCGCCAAGCCGATGGCCGTCTCCTTGCCCCTGGTGCTTCTTCTCCTCGATTATTTCCCTCTCCGCCGCTCCAGGAGGGTTCCCTGGCGCAGGCTGGCACTGGAAAAGGCGCCGCTTTTTCTCGCCGCTTTCGCGGTCGGGATCGTCGCCCTGATCATGCAGTCCCGCCACGAAGCGCTCGCCTCCCTGGAGAGCGTCCCCCTTCTCCGCCGTTTGCCCATCCTGGGCCAGACCGGCTTATTTTACTTGATCAAAACAATTGTTCCTGTCGGACTATACCCCGTCTATCCGCCCGCCCATCCCGCCTTCTCCTCCGTCTGGGCCGGCTGGGCGGCACTCCTGGCCCTCCTCGCCTCTCCCCTCCTCGCCGCCCTCCTCTCCCGCCGGGGCCGGCCCTGGGCGGTCCTGGGCTGGGGCTGGTACCTGCTCGCCTGGCTCCCGGTCTCGGGGATATTTCAGACGGGGATCAGCTCCGCGGCCGATCGCTTCTCCTACTTGCCCTCGATCGGATTATCTATTCTCCTCTCCTTTGCCATCTCCGGTCTGAAAAGGAAAAGGCGGCTGATCGCGCTCGGAGCGGGTTTTCTGGCTGCGGGCGCCCTCGGTATCGCGTCCTTCCGCCAGTGCTCGGTCTGGAATAACGACTTGACGCTATGGAATCATGGTGTAAAGATAGGTTCGGCGGCCGCCCACTACAATCTTGCCAACGCGCTCAAAACGGCCCGGGATCCCCTTCGGGCCATCGCCCACTACCGGGAGGCGATCCGGATCAAGCCGGACTACGGGGGCGCGCACTACAACCTCGCCATCGCTCTCGCCGATTCCGGCTCGCTCGAGGAGGCTCTCGTCCACTACCGAGAGGCCGTCCGCTTGGACCCGACCGCCCTAAAACCCCGCAACAATCTCGGCAACGCCCTGGCCGTTCTGGGGCGGCGCGAGGAGGCGGAAAGGGAGTACGCGGCCATCCTCGCCATCGATCCCGCCCATGCCGAGGCCCACAACAACCTGGCCAACCTCCTGGCCTCGCGCGGGGCATATAAGGAGGCGATAGACCACTACCGCCGGGCGCTCGAGATCGCTCCGGATTACACCGACGCCCTTTTCAACCTGGGCTATACCCTCGCGCTCACGGGGAGGATGGCGGAGGCGGCGGAGTTCTACCGCCGAACGCTCGAGGTGGATCCCGCCTACGAAAAAGCCCGAGCGAACTTGAGTTTGCTTGAGCGGGAGAAAGGAGGAATTTAATCGCGGCTGGGGCGACTAATAATGTGAAGGCGAGAACCGCTTTCTATAGGTCCTATAGGACCTATAAGACCTATATTGAAGCCGGCTCGCCCGAGACCGCTGCCAACGCTCTGATCTGCCTTGTCCACCAGGCGAATTACCTCCTCGACCGGCAGCTGAAGGAGCTGGAGGGGAAATTCCTCCGGGAGGGCGGCTTCACCGAGAGGCTTTACCGGGCGCGCCGCGCCGGCCGTGTTTGAGGAAGAGAGGATGGCGCCGATTCTCAGAATCGGCCTACATCGACCCGAGAGAAAAGAGATAATATAGCGGCGCGTTTTCGCCGTCGGCTATGAAGAGATTGAAGGAAAAGCGCTCTCCCCGCGCGGCGTCCCCGGGGCCGGCGCCGCGCCGGAATAATCGCGGATGGCTGGTCCTCGCCGCCGTCCTCCTCGCCGGCCTGGTCGTCCGTGTGCTCTACCTCTCCGAGATCAGCCGTCGGGCCGATTTCACCCACCCCGAGGTGGACGGCGCTTTTCACGATTACTGGGGATGGGGGATCGCCTCCGGCGACTGGACCGTCCCCGGCGACTTCACCGATCCCCAGATCCGCTCTCGGCCGTATTTCCGCCCCCCCGGCTATGCCTACCTCCTTGGAGCGGTCTATTTCGCTTTCGGGCGCGACTATCTCGCTCCCCGCGTGCTCCAGGCTCTCCTCGGCCTCGTTTCTTCCTTCCTCGCCTTCCTCTTCGCCCGGCGTTGGTTCGGCGGGCGGGCGGCGGTCGTCTACGCCGCCCTGATGGCCTTCTACTGGATCTTCGTCTACTTCGAGGGGAAGCTCCTGGACGCCTCGGTCGACGTCTTTTTCACGGTCCTCCTCCTCTTGCTCCTGGCGGACTGGACGGAGAAGGCGTCGTTTGCCGGCGGCCTGGCTCGGGGGATAACGCTGGGCCTCTTCGCCCTCTTCCGTCCCAACGTCCTGCTGTTTTTTCCCGCGGCGGCGGTCTGGCTGTTCTGGGCTTCGCGTCGCCGTCGTCTCGTATCGATTCCCGGGGAAAACGGGGATGCTGCGAAGACGGCGGTCGGGAAGACGGTCGCGGGCTTCGCCCTGGGGACTCTCCTCGCCGTCGCCCCCGCTTCCGTCCGGAACGCCGTCGTCGCGGAAGACCCCGTTCTCATCGCCGCCAACGGCGGGATGTCGCTCGCGATCGGGAACAACTCCCTCGCCGACGGGACCAACCACTACCTCCCGGGCTACGGGGCGATGCGGAACCCCTTCGACTACCTCCGCGCCGTCCAGGCGCTGGAGAAGTCGCTGGGGAAGGCGCCGGGATCCCTGAGATACTCGGAGGCCTCGTCCCTCTTCGCCCGCCGGGCGGGCGGCTTCATCGCCGCCCATCCCTTGGCCTTCCTCCGCCTCACTCTCCGGAAGGCCGCCCTTTTCTGGGGGCCCTACGAGGTGACGAACAACGAGGAGATCTACTTCGCCCGGAAGAGCTCGAGGGTGCTGAGCGCGATCCCGCTGAACTTCACCCTGATCCTGGCCCTGGGACTGGTGGGGACGGTCCTTTTCTTCGCCGGAGAGCGTTGGGGGTTCAGGGATCAGGGGACAGGGTTCAGGGGTCAGGGTTCAGGGAAACGTGCCGGCGGCGCAGACGGTTTTGCCACACAGGGCACCTTACACGTGACACGTTTAACGTGTGACGTGCCGCGTGCCGCGTGCAACGGCCTCCTCTTGAACAGTCAACATTCCGTCGCCGTTCTCGCGCTGCTCTTCATCGGCGTCTATTTCCTCTCCGCCCTCCCCTTCGCCGCCGCCGACCGCTACCGGGTCCCGGCGATCCCGGCGATCCTCCTCTTCTCCGCCCTCGCTCTCCTCGCCCTTTTCGATCTCCTGCGCCGGAGGGACTGGGCGCGCAGCGCCTCGGTGGCGGCCGGCCTCGCGCTGGCCTACGCCCTCCTCTCGATCAACCCCACGGGCTATGAGCCCTCGCCGGCGAAGTGGCACTACGACGCCGGGGTCGCGGCCGCGGCCGAAGGACGGACGGAGGAGGCGATCGCCGAGTACCGCCGCGCCTTGGAGTCCATCCCGGACTACGCCGAGGCGCGGAACAACCTGGGCGCCGCGCTAGTCCAGGCGGGCCGCTGGGAGGAGGCTGCCGCCGAATACCGGGAGGTCATCCGCCTGGAGCCCGAACGGGCGGAAATGCGCAGCAACCTGGGCGATGTCCTCTCCCGGATGGGGCGGGACGACGAAGCTCTCGCTTGCTTCCGGGAGGCCCTCCGCCGCGACCCCGACTGCGTTCAGGCCTGCAACAACCTGGGGATCGTCCTGGAGAGGCGGGGGGATCGCGCCGCGGCGCGCGCCAGCTACGAGGCCGCGCTCCGGGCCCGGCCGGACTATGCGGAAGCCCACTACAACCTCGCCAATCTCCTCTCCCGATCGGGGGAAGTCGAGGAGGCGATCGCCCATTTCCGGGAGGCGATCCGCCTCAACCCCCGCTACGCCCCGGCCCGCAATAACCTCGGCAACGCCCTGGCCGTTCAGGGGAAGGTCGCGGAGGCGGCGGAGGAGTATCGAAAAGCGCTCGAGGCCGATCCGGACCTTCTCGACGCCCGCAACAACCTGGCTAACCTCCTGGCCGGCGCGGGTCGGTACGACGAAGCGGTCGTCCACTACCGGAAAGCGCTCGAGATCGACCCGAACTACGGCACGGCGGTCCTCAACCTCGGCTACACGCTGGAGGTGCAGGGGAAGCTGCCGGAGGCCCTCGCCGAGTACCGCCGGGCCCTGGAGCTGATGCCGGGGAGCGTTCCGGCCCACCTGAGGCTCGCCCAGGCCCTCTCCGCCCTGGGGAAACGGGAAGAAGCGCTCTCCCTGGTCGAGAAGGCGCTGGCCCTGGAACCTTCCTCGTCCGCGGCGAAGGAAGCGAGGGAGAAGATAGCAAACAGTGATCAGTGATCAGTATTCAGTAATCAGCGAAAAACTCTCTAACGCGAGATGATGCCAGCTCCAGGAATGCGCCGGATTGACTGATCACTGATTACTGATCACTGATCACTGATTACTATTGTTCATACGGAAGGATGATCGAGGCCCGCCAGATTGCATGTGTTGGGTTTCTGATCGCCGCGGTCACCGCGGCGGTCTTCCTCCCCTCGCTCGGGGGGGAGTTCCTCAACTGGGACGACGGGAGGCTGATCGAATTCGCCGGCTGGCGGGGAGGGCGCCCGGAGAACGTCCGCTGGTGGTTCTCCTCCCTGGCCGGAGGGGACTTCAAGCCCCTCGTCTGGGCGTCGTATGCCGCCGACCACGCCCTCTGGGGGATGAACCCTTTCGGCTACCATCTCGGGAACATCGTTCTGCATTCGCTCAACGCGGCACTGCTCTTTTATCTGCTCATCCTTTTTCTCGCGCTCTCCGGCGCGCGGACCTCAAAGGTCCGCGCCTACGAATCCGTCTCGCCCGGCGCGCGGACCGGCCCCGACGTCCCGGAGACGGGACGTCGGGATGATTGTTGTAGAAATCTCAAAGGTGAATCAAAGGTCCGCGCCGGCGACGGAATCAAAACCCGATCATCGTCCTCCATCCCGCGTGCATTTGTGTCTGGATGGCCGAATTATTCAGCCGCCGCCGTCGCGGCGCTCTTCTTCTCCCTCCACCCCCTGCGGGTGGAAACGGTGGCCTGGATCACGGAGAGGAAGGGGTGCCTCTCGGGCTTCTTCTTCCTCCTCTCCCTCCTCCTCTACGCCGCCTACGCCTCCCGCCGGCGGGGGCGCTCCCGCGCCGGGGGCCTCTACCTCGTCTCCTTCCTCTCCGGGCTCGGCGCTTGCCTGGCCAAGCCCTCCGCGGTCTCCCTCCCGCTCGCCCTCTTGGTGTTGGACCTTTATCCACTCGAGCGGGCGAAGGAAGGATGGCGGCGCCTCATCGCCGAGAAGATCCCCTATCTTCTTCTCTCGCTGGGGACGGGGCTGATGGCCGTCGCCGGTCAGCGGGCCTCCTCCGCGCTCGCGCCCCTTAAGGACGTGGGTCTGGCCGGACGGTTCCTCCTCGCCGCCCGGGCGGTCTTCTTCTACCTGGGGAAGACCGCCTGGCCCTTCCAGCTTGCCCCGGTCTACTCCCCGGACGGCCTGCCGGCCGGATGGAGAGCGGGGGCCGCTCTGGTCGCCCTGGGCGCGGTCCTTTTCCTTTGCCTCCGCCTCTGGCGGAGGCAAAGGAAATACGCGCTCGCCGCCTTCCTCTTCTACCTGGTCCTGCTCTTCCCGGTCTCCGGTTTCTTCCGGACCGGCGCGGTCGCCCTGGCCGACCGTTTTTCCTATCTCCCCGCTCTCGCCTTTTCCCTCGCCCTCGCCTTCCTGCTCTCGACGGTTCCGAGAGCCGTCGCTCGCCCCGTTCGGGCGCTCTCGGCGGGTGCGCTGGCCGGCCTCGCCTTTCTCACCCTCGGCCGCCAGGCCGCCTGGTCGAACTCCATTTCCCTCTGGTTGGAGGCCTCCGCCCGCGCCCCGTCCTCCGCGCTGGTCTTCAACAACCTGGGGCGGGCTTTTGCCGACGCCGGGCGCGGAGCGGAGGCCGGGGAGGCTTATCGACGGGCGCTCGAGATCGAGCCCCGCTCCGCCGAGGCGCTGACCAACCTGGGCAACCTCAAGGCCTATGCCGGCGACCTCGCGGGCGCGGCCGACCTCTTCCGGGCCGCGCTGGAACAGCCTTCCCGTTTTTCCCCCGAGGCCCATAACAACCTGGGGAACGTTCTCGCCGGGACTGCCCGGACGGAGGAGGCGGTCCGCCACTTCGAAGCGGCGATCCGCCTCCGGCCGGAATACCCGGAGGCGCTCAACAACCTCGCCAATGCCCTGGCGCTGAAGGGAGATCTCGCGGGAGCGGAAGCGCGCTACCGGGAGGCGATCCGGCTTCGGCCCGACTACCCCGCTCCTTGGCTCGGCCTCGGCGGGGTGCTGCAGGAGACGGGGAGGATTGAAGAGGCGGTCGGAGCTTTCCGCCGCTGCGTCGCTCTCGACCCCTCCCGGGCGTCCGCGAACTATTACCTGGGCCAGGCGCTCGCGGCGGCAGGAAGGGAGGACGAGGCGGCGGCCTATCTCCGGAAGGCGGCGGAACTGGGGGCCAAGAAGTTGTCAGTAATCAGTGATCAGTGATCAGTTATCAGTGATCAGTAACCAGCGATCAGCGATCGCGCGGTGGTCCTGCCCTCCTCTCCGATTTTGATTCGGATCCGCTCGAGATCGTGGCGGCGATCGCAGGAGTGCCATTTCGGGAATCGCAATGACCCGGGAACGACGAAATCGGTGAACTGGACATCCGGGAATAGAAGTTTCTTCTTCGGGGCGCTCGCGCTCGCCGCGCTCGTCTTCGCCGCCTTCGGCCCCGCCCTCGTCGGGGGGTTCGTCTGGGACGACGACTTCTGGGTCCACCGCAACCCCCACGTCACGGGGGGCAGGTCCATCTGGGAGGTCTGGTACGCCCCTTCCTTCCCTGGCCAGAACTACCCCCTGACCTATACCTTCTTCCGTGGGCAGTTCCTTCTCTGGGGCTATGTCCCCTTCGGCTACCATTTCGCCAACCTTCTCCTCCACGCCCTCGACGCCGCCCTGGTCTGGATCCTCCTCCGGCGGCTGAAGGTCCGCGCCGCCTGGTTCGCCGCCGCCGTCTTCGCCGTCCATCCCCTGATGGCCGAGTCGGTCGCCTGGATCACCGAGGGGAAAAACACGCTCTCCGCCCTCTTCCTCCTCTCCTCCGGCATCCTCTTCCTCGACTGGGAGGAGAAGGGCGTCCGCGGGCGCCTCTGGTGGTCCTGGGCGCTCTACCTCGCCGCGCTCTCAGCCAAGACCTACATCTCCGTCTTTCCCTTCGTCCTCTTCGTGCTGGTCTGGTATCGGCGCTCCGCGATCGCGCGGAAGACGGCGGCCGCCATCCTGCCCTTCTTGCTCCTGTCGCTGTCCGCCGGAGCTTACACCTGGCATTTCGAGGTCTGGCATGTCGGCGTCCGCGGCGGGGAGTGGGAGATGCCGGCCGCGGGGAGGCTCCTCATCGCCGGCCGGGCCTTCTGGTTCTACCTCGGGAAGCTCGTTTTCCCGGTCGATTTCACCTTCATCTACCCCCGTTGGCCCCTCGATCCGTCCTCCGCCCGGCAATGGGCCTATCCCGCCCTCGCCGCTCTCTGCCTCGCCGTCATCTGGGCCCTGCGCCGGGTCGCGGGTCGCGGCCTCCCCGCGGCCTTCGCCTGCTACCTCATCCTGGTTTCGCCCTCGCTCGGCTTCATCAGCTTTTACGCCCAGGTCTACTCCTTCGTGGCCGACCACTACGCCTACCTCGCCGTCATCGGTCCCGTCGCCCTGGCCGCCGACGCCATAAGCCGCCTTCTTCCCCGGGCGGCCGCTCCCGCCGCGGCCGGACTGCTCCTCGCGCTTCTCGCGGGTTTAAGCTTTCGCCAGGCCGGGGCCTACCGCGACCTGGAGTCGCTCTGGCGCGACACGCTCCGGAAAAACCCCGCCGCCGAGATGGCTCACAACAACCTGGGCGTTCTCCTCCTCGGCCGGGGGGAGACGTCCGAGGCGATCGCCCGCTGCCGGGAGTCGGTCCGCCTGAACCCCCGGAACGCGTTTGCCTGGAACAACCTTGGCCTGGCCCTGGTCGAGAAGGGCCAGGCCGCGGAGGCGATCCGAGCCTACGAGCGGGCGCTCGAGCTGAAGCCGGGGCAGGCCGAGTTCTACGCGGGAAAGGCCTACGCGCTGACCCAGGCCGGCCGTCAGAAGGAGGCCCGTGAGTATTACGACCGGGCGCTCGGGCTCAAACCCCGTCTGGCGGAGGCCCTTCTCCGCCGGGGGACGCTCAAGGAGGAGATGAGCGACGGAGCGGGGGCGGAGGAGGACTTGCGGGCGGCGATCGAGGCCGATCCCTCGTCGGCTCCGGCCCACAACCAGCTCGGGCTTCTCCTCGCCCGGCGGGGGAAAACGGCGGAGGCGCAAGATTGCTATCGGGAGGCGGTCCGGCTCGATCCCTCCTTCCGGGAGGCGCAGGCCAACCTGGTCAACGCGCTCGCGGAGTCCGGGAAGGTCGAGGAAGCCGTCTCCTTCTACCGCCTCTTCGCCCGCGACGATCCGGCGAACCCTCGCGTCCACTACAACCTGGCGGTGGCCCTGGCCAAGTCCGGCCGGAGAGAGGAGGCGGTCGCGGAATACCGGCGGACGATCGAGCTCGCCCCGGACTACTCCGCCGCCCGCGTCAACTTGGCGAACCTCCTGCGGGAAAGGGGCGAGGTGGAGGGAGCGCTCCGGGAGCTCACGGAGCTCTTCGCGCGGGAGCCCGGCCATCCCCGGGGGCGTTACCTCCTCGCGGTGATCCGTTTCGAGCGGGGGGAGACGGAGGAGGCGAAGGAGGAGCTCTCACGCGCGCTTCTCTCCGATCCCGGCTTCGTCCCCGCTCGGGAGATGCTGGAGAAGCTGCAAAAAGGGGAGTAGGCCGGTTCTGCGAACCGGCGCCCGACCCGGCCGCGCTTTGTAGGCCGGTTCTGCGAACCGGCGCCCGGCCCGGCCGCGCTTTGTAGGCCGGTTCTACGAACCGGCGTCCGGCCTTAACCCGCCCGGACACAGTCCGGGCCTACAGAAGCGTCATGGCCCGACCCGCCCCGATGAGTCGGAGCCGGAGAGAGGACTTGAGATGGTGACGCGATCGTATAGTATAGGAGCGCAGTGAAGACCGCGTCCTTAAGCGCGCCCCCCCGCCGGCATTCCCGCTCTCTCCCCTACCTCATTCTGGCCGGCATCCTTGTCCTGGGGGGGATTCTGCGCGCCCTCTATTTCCGGGAGATCCTCCACGAGCCGGATTTCTTCTTTCCCGCCATCGACGCCAGCTACCACGACTACTGGGCGCGGGGGATCGCCACCGGCAACTGGGTTCCCCCCGGAGGCCGGGAGGACCCCCTGATCTACCGCTACCCCTTCTACCGTCCGCCCCTCTACGCCTATCTCCTGGCCGCCCTCTACCGGCTCTACGGAGTCGACCTCGTCTTCCCGCGCGTCTTCCAGATGGCCTTGGGCCTCCTCGCCGCCGTTCTGGCGTTCTTTATCGGAAGGAGATGGTTCGGGGAGACGGCGGGGCTGGTCTGGTCGGGACTGATGGCGGTCTACTGGATCTTCATCTTCTACGAGGGGGAACTGGTGGGGGAATCGCTCTCGGTCATCCTCGGACTGCCCCTGCTCTGGGCGATCGCCGCGGCGGGCAGCGGCGGGAGGGGGCTGCTCCGGGGTGCGGCCGCGGGGGTGGTCTTCGGCCTCTACGCCCTGTTGCGCCCCAACGTGCTCGTCTTCCTCCCCGTCGCGGCGGCGTGGCTCGTTTGGGCCGTCCGGCGCCGGGGGAAAAGCGGGGCCGGCGGGGGGGAGGGCGCGGGCAACCCCTGGTCGGCGGTGGCGGGACTCGCCCTGGGGACGGTTCTCGCGATCTCCCCCGCGACGATCCGCAACTACGTCGTCTCCGGCGAGTTCGTCCCGATCGCCGCCAACGCCGGGCTCTCGATCGCGGTGGCGAACAACGAGCTGACCGATGGGACGACGCACTTCATCCCCGGCGTCGGCGACGTGGGGACGCCCTACGACTGGCCCCGCATCGTCCGCAACCTGGAGCGGGCGCTGGGCCGGCCGCTCAGCCACGCCGAGGCTTCCGCCCATCTCGCCGGGCTGGGGCGTCAGTTCATCCTCTCGCATCCCGGCCGGTTCCTGGATCTCCTGGGCCGCAAGGCGCTCCTCTTCTGGGGTCCGTACGAGATCCGGAACCTGAAGGAGACGCACTACGCGCGCCTCTCCTCGCCGGTGCTGCGTTCGATCCCGCTCAACTTTCCGCTGGTCCTGGCCCTGGGGGTCTTGGGGGCGATCTTGTTTTTCATGAAAAACTCCGTTGCACGTGGCACGTGGCACATGGCACGTCCATCTCGCGCCGCGCCGCCCGCCTCGTGCCACGTGTCACGTGCCACGGGTAACGGTTATCCCCCGTCCGGGCAGTTCGCGGTCGCTGTTCTGCTGGTTCTGTTCATCGTGTTCTACTTCCTGTCGATGGTGGCCTTCGCGGCGGCGGACCGCTACCGGATCCCGCTGATCCCGTTCCTGCTCCTCTTCGGCGCGCTCGGGCTCGAGCGGATCGCTTCCTGCTTAAGGGAGCGGGAGTGGGCGAGGGCGCTCGTCGCGGCGGCCCTCGGGGCGGGACTCTTCGCCCTCTTCTCGCTCAACCCGACGGGGTACCGCCCCTCGCCCGAGAAGTGGCACTACGACCGGGCGCTCAACTACAGCGACATGCGGGACTGGGATAACGCCATCCGCGAATACCAGGAGGCGATCAAGAGCGAGCCCCAGTTCCTCCGCGCCTACAACAACCTGGGGAACATCTACGCCCTCCGCAACCAGCTCGCCGAGGCCGCCCGCTACTACGCCCTGGTGCTCCAGATCGATCCCGGCCTGGCCCAGGTCCACAGCAACCTCGGCAACGTACTCTACAAGCAGGGGAAGGTGGAGGAGGCGATCCGCTGCTTCCACCAGGCGCTCGCTTTGCGCCCCGACCTGGTCGAGGCCTGGAACAACCTCGGCGTCGCCCTCCAGAAGCAGGAGAAATACGAGGAGGCGATCGAGGCATATCGGAAGGCCCTTCTCTACCGTCCCCAGGACACCTCGCCCCTGGTGAACCTGGGGAACGTCTACATCCGCCTGGGGCGCCGCGAGGAGGCGATCCGGGAACTGGAACGGGCTCTCCAGGCCAACCCGGGGTTCGCGCCGGCGCGCGCGGCCCTGGAGAAAGCGCGCCAAATGGCGCAAAAATAGAACAGATGATTGAATAGGCTGTCTCAATCCGGGTAATCCGTGAAATCCGTGGTTTCGTCCTGCCCGAGCCGATCTTTCGTCATCCTCGCCGGGGTGCTTCTCCTCGGCGCCCTCCTCCGTCTGCTCTATCTCCGGGAGATCCGGGGCGACCCCGATTTCGACCACCCGGCGATCGACGCGGGATACCACCACTACTGGGCGCGCGGGATCGCCTCCGGCGACTGGGAGCCCCCGGAGGGACGCGACGACCCCCAGATCTACCTCCACCCGTTCTACCGTCCCCCGGCCTACGCCTATTTCCTGGCCGCGGTCTACCGCGTCTTCGGCGTCGGATTCCTGGCGCCCCGGTTGGTCCAGATGGCACTGGGCCTTCTCGCCGCCGTTCTGGCGTTCTTTATCGGGAGGAGGTGGTTCGGGGAGACGGCGGGGCTGGTCTGGTCGGGACTGATGGCGGTCTACTGGATCTTCATCTTCTACGAGGGGGAACTGGTGGGGGAATCGCTCTCGGTCATCCTCGGACTGCCCCTGCTCTGGGCGATCGCCGCGGCGGGCAGCGGCGGGAGGGGGCTGCTCCGGGGTGCGGCCGCGGGGGTGGTCTTCGGCCTCTACGCCCTGTTGCGCCCCAACGTGCTCGTCTTCCTCCCCGTCGCGGCGGCGTGGCTCGTTTGGGCCGTCCGGCGCCGGGGGAAAAGCGGGGCCGGCGGGGGGGAGGGCGCGGGCAACCCCTGGTCGGCGGTGGCGGGACTCGCCCTGGGGACGGTTCTCGCGATCTCCCCCGCGACGATCCGCAACTACGTCGTCTCCGGCGAGTTCGTCCCGATCGCCGCCAACGCCGGGCTCTCGATCGCGGTGGCGAACAACGAGCTGACCGATGGGACGACGCACTTCATCCCCGGCGTCGGCGACGTGGGGACGCCCTACGACTGGCCCCGCATCGTCCGCAACCTGGAGCGGGCGCTGGGCCGGCCGCTCAGCCACGCCGAGGCTTCCGCCCATCTCGCCGGGCTGGGGCGTCAGTTCATCCTCTCGCATCCCGGCCGGTTCCTGGATCTCCTGGGCCGCAAGGCGCTCCTCTTCTGGGGTCCGTACGAGATCCGGAACCTGAAGGAGACGCACTACGCGCGCCTCTCCTCGCCGGTGCTGCGTTCGATCCCGCTCAACTTTCCGCTGGTCCTGGCCCTGGGGGTCTTGGGGGCGATCTTGTTTTTCATGAAAAACTCCGTTGCACGTGGCACGTGGCACATGGCACGTCCATCTCGCGCCGCGCCGCCCGCCTCGTGCCACGTGTCACGTGCCACGGGTAACGGTTATCCCCCGTCCGGGCAGTTCGCGGTCGCTGTTCTGCTGGTTCTGTTCATCGTGTTCTACTTCCTGTCGATGGTGGCCTTCGCGGCGGCGGACCGCTACCGGATCCCGCTGATCCCGTTCCTGCTCCTCTTCGGCGCGCTCGGGCTCGAGCGGATCGCTTCCTGCTTAAGGGAGCGGGAGTGGGCGAGGGCGCTCGTCGCGGCGGCCCTCGGGGCGGGACTCTTCGCCCTCTTCTCGCTCAACCCGACGGGGTACCGCCCCTCGCCCGAGAAGTGGCACTACGACCGCTCACTCGCCTACGTCGAGGACGGCGACTGGGAGAGCGCCGTACGGGAGGCTGAGCGGGCGATCGACTGCGCCCCGGGCTACGGCGAGGCCTACGCCACGATGGGCGTCGCCCACCAGAAGGCGGGGCGCCTCCCGGAGGCGATCGCGGCCTACGAAGCCGCGCTCCGGATCAAGCCCTCCGCCCGCACCGAAAAGAACCTGGCCGACGCCCTCTTCCAATCGGGGAGGAAGGCGGAAGGGGACGAGCATTACCGCCGCGCCCTCACCCTCGACCCCTCCTTCGGGCGCATCTACTGCGATCTGGCCCAGGCCTTGAGCGAGCGGGGCGAGAATGCCGCCGCGATCGCCGAGCTCAACAAGGCGCTTCAGGTCCACCCGGAGAACGCCGCCGCCCACAACCTTCTGGGCACGATCCTCCTGAAGCTGGGCCGGGAGGAGGAGGCCCTCGGCCACTACCGGGAGGCGATCCGGATCAACCCCCGCTTCGCCGCCGCCCGCTACAACCTCGCCAACCTCCTCTCCCAGCGGGGAAAGCTCAGCGCGGCCGCGGACGAGTTCGCGGAGGCGGTCCGGGTCAAGCCCGACTACACGGACGCGTTGAACAACCTCGGGGTCACGCTGACCATGCTCGGCCGCTATGACGAGGCCTTCGCCTCTTTCCGCCGGGCCCAGTCCGTCGCCCCGGACGATCCGGCCGCCTGGTTCAACATGGGGATCGCCCATGCGCGCCGCGGCGAGAAGGCCGCGGCCGGGGAGTGCTTCGAAAAAGTCTTGGCCCTGAAGCCGGACTACGCTCCAGCGGCGCAGGCGCTCCGGATGGTCAGGGGGGGAAAAATCTAAAGGTTACTAAAGGTTACTAAAGTTACTAGGGGGTTGCTAAAGGTTGCGACCGAGATTGCGCGCGGGCGGCTTGGTTTCGCAACCTTTAGTAACTCATAGTAACCTCTAGTAACCATTAGTAACTTTCAGCCGGATTCTCAAACGATGCACGTGAGTCATACATCTGCACCGACCCGCTGGGCGCCCATCGCCCTTCTGGCTGCCACCGTCCTCGCCTACGCCAACAGCTTCTCCGGGGCCTTCGTTTTCGACGATTCCTACGTCATCCTCGCCAACCCTTCGCTCCAGAAGCTCTGGCCGGTCTGGGAGACCCTCTCGGCGCCGAAACGGTCCCCCGTCCGCGACCGCCCGGTGGTCAATTTCACCTTCGCCCTCACCTACGCCCTCTCCGCCGCGCGCCCCGCCGCCCACCACGCGGGGAACCTCCTTGTCCACGCTGGCTCGGTCCTCCTCCTCTTCGGCGTCCTCCGCCGGACCTTCCTTCGCCCGGCCTGTCCGCCGGCGGTGCGGGCGGCCGCGCTCCCGCTCTCTTTTTCCGCCGCGCTCCTCTGGGCGGTCCATCCCCTCCAGACCGAGTCGGTGACCTATATCACCCAGCGTTGCGAGTCGCTGATGGGGTTATTCTACCTCGGCGTCATCTACGCCCTCATCCGCTCCGCCGCTTCCCCCCGCCCGGCCCGCTGGCGGGCGGCGGCGGTCGTCTCCTGCGCCCTGGGGATGGGCTCCAAGGCCTCGATGGTCACCGCCCCCCTCCTCGCCCTCTTCTACGACCGGACCTTCCTCGCCGCCTCCTGGGCCGAGGTCCGGGAAAAGCGTGGCCGGCTCTACCTCCTCCTCTTCGCCACCTGGCTGGTCCTCCTCTGGCTCGTCGCCATCACTCCCTACGAGGACATCAAGACTTACACGCCGCTCGACTACGCCCTGAGCCAGCCCGGGGTCATCGTCCACTACCTCCGCCTGGCGGCCTTCCCCCATCCGCTCTGTCTCGACTACGGCTGGCCGAAGGCGGCGATCTTGGCCGAGATCGTCCCCTTCGCCGCGGTCATCCTGGCCCTCCTCGGGACGACCGCCTGGGCTTATGTCCGCCGCCCCCCGCTCGGTTTCGCCCTCATCGCTTTCTTCCTTCTCCTCGCCCCCACCTCGAGCGTCATGCCGCTCGAGGATATCGCCTTCGAGCACCGGATGTACCTTCCGCTCGCCCCCCTCCTCGCCCTTCTCGTCGTGGGCGTCCAGGGGATGCTGCGCCGGGCCGTCCGCGATCTTGGCGCCCGCCGCGCCGCCGCCGCCGCGCTCGTCGTCTCCGCCGCCCTCCTCCTCGTCGTGGGCACGGTCCTCCGCAACGCCGACTACGGTTCGGCGGTCGGGATGTGGGAGAAGACGCTGGCCTTGAGGCCCAAGAACTTCCGGGCCCGGATGCACCTGGGAAACGCCCTCCTCAAGGAGGGAAACCCCTCCGGGGCGATCGCCGCCTACCGCGCCTCGCTCGCCGCCAAGCCGGACTACTACCCCTCCTTCTATAACCTGGCCAACGTCCAGGCCGGCCTGGGGAGGAAGAAGGAGGCGGAGGAGAGCTACCGGAAGGCGCTCGCGATCGCGCCCCGGGCGGCGGAGGTCTGGAACAACCTGGGCGCCCTCCTCGCCCAGCAGGGGCGCTCCGACGAGGCGATCGAGTGTTTCCACCGCGTGCACGAGATCGACCCCGCCGACGCCGCCGCCACCTTTAACCTCGGCCTCCTCCTCCTCCAGAAGGGTCGCCCGGAGGAGGCCCGCCCCTGGATCGAGCGGACGCTGGAACTCAAGCCGGACTACGAGCCGGCGCGGACGGCGCTGGGGATGATCGACAAAAGAATGTAGGCCGGTTCTGCGAACCGGCGCCCGGGGCTGGCCGCCCGCTCATACCTGCCCCGACATTCCTTGGCGATAATTCAATAACCGGGTCGGGGGAGCGGGCCTACAGGGGGGGCGCGACCGCGTTTTGTAGGCCGGTTCCGCGCCCCGGCGGCGCGTCGCGCCCGGACACAATCCGGGCCGACAATCTTTTGAAGCGAGGGCCCGGAAGGGCCCTCACTTCAAAAGGGCGGAGATGAACTTGTAGAGGGCGACCGGGGAGACCGGCTCGCGGTTGCAGACGATCCGGACCGCCAGCGCCCCCACCGCGTTGCCGATGAAGCCGACGAGCTCGGGCGAGTAGCCGGCGGCCACGCAGGGGGAGGTGACGGCGAGGTAGGCGTCCCCCGCCCCGATCCGGTCCACCACCTCTTTGGAGAAGACCGGGGTTTGGGCGAATCCCTCCTGGGCCGTGTAGTCGAGCGATCCGTTGTGGCCGCGGGTGACGGTGACGTAAGGGGCCTTAAGCCTCCGGGCGATCTCCAGGATCAGGTCCTTGAGGTCGGAGAACTTGTTGGAGAGGGCGAGCCGGATCTCCGGCTCGTCGATGCAGACGTAGTCGGCCCGGGGGTACTTGGTGATCAGGTTGAAGCCGGAGTTGGCGGAGTTGGTCTGGGTGTTCACCGCCAGAAACTTCGCGGACCGGCAGAGGGTCTGCACCATCTTCGGGGAGAGGAAGCCGTTCCCGAAGTCGGCCGCGATGACCAGGTCGTACTCCGGGCAATGCTTCTCGAGGTAGCGGCAGACCTCCTCCTCCACCTCCGCGGGCGGGTTCTGGTCGTTCAGGAAGCAGACCTCGAAGATCTTGGAGAGGAAGGCCGGATCGACGTAGCGGCGCTTGACCACGGTGGGGGCGTCCGGCCGGTAGAAGAAGTGGGGGGAGATGTTGGGCTTGAGGTGGGAGCGGATGAACTCCTCCTGGGTGTTCTCCCGGCCCAGGCAGGTGACCAGGCGGACGTCGTCGCAGAACCCGGCCACGTGGTTGGCGGCGGCCAGCACCCCCCCGGCGAAGGACTCCCGGTTCAGGTAGCGGGTGGTGATCACCGTCTCCTTCCAGGCCTTGCCCATCGGGCGGCAGTAGTGGTACTCGTCCACGATCGAGTCCCCCACCACCATCACCTTCGTCTTCTTCAGGTTCTTCAGGAGCTTGATCACCGACTCGGCGGTGTGCTTCTTCCGGAAGGCGCGCAGATACTCGTCCGCCTCCGGGTGGTAGACGCTGAAGTGGACGTTCAAGAGCTCGGTGGAGGAGAAGGTGATCTCGTCGGTGAAGTGGAGCCGCCCGCCCCCCGCCTTGACCGCCTCCTCCTCCTTGTAGATCTCGCCGGTCAGGTCCTTCTCCCGGTCGGCGTAGTCGCTCCCCTTGACGTAGATGTCGGGCTTGAGCTTCTTGAGCGTCTCCACCGCCGTCGGCCACTTGTTGATCGCCACGTAGTCCACGCACTCGAGCTCGGCGATCGTCTCCGCCCGGAGCCGCTGGTTGAAGACCGGCCGCCCGGGGCCCTTACCCACGTAGCGGTCCTCGGTGACGGTGACCACCAGGACGTCGCCCTCCCGCCGGGCCGCCTCGAAATGCTTGATATGGCCGGGGTGGAGGAGGTCGAAGACCCCGTGGCAGAGGGCCACTTTCTGGCCCGATTTCCTCAGGCGGCCGACGATCTTCTCCAACTCGTCCAGCGTCTTGATCTTGGCGTAGGCTTTGATCTCGCTCATGGGCGGTTCCTTCAGGGATGGTTAGCGCGGGATGCGACAGATCTCAAATTTGAGATTTCAAATTTCAGATCACTGATCACTGATCACTGATCACTGATCACTGATTACTTCTTATCTTCCCCCAGGCATGCGAACCATTCCTTGGTCGCCTCGCCGATCGACTCCGGAGACCAGACCGGGGCCTTCGCCCAGTAGTCGATGTTCTCGAGGAGGATACCCACCCCTTCCTCGATCGAAACCTTGGCCCGCCAGCCCAGGAGCTTATGGATGCGGGCAGTGTCGGCGTGGGTGCAGTCCGGCTCGCCGGGGCGCTTGGGGATGTGGACGACCGGTCCCCCGAGCAGCTCGACCAGGCGGTTGACCGAGACCGGGCGGGAGGAGCCCACGTTCATGACCGCGCCGGAGAGGTGGGAGTCGGCGGCGGCGAGGATGGCGGAGACGACGTCGGACACGAAGGTGAAGTCGCGGGTCTGGTTCCCGTCCCCGACCACCGTGAAGGGCTTGCCGTGGATCTTCTGGGCGAGAAAGACGCCGAAGACCGCCCCGTAGGTGCCGCTGGTCCGGGAGCGGGGGCCATATACGTTGAAGAAGCGCAGAGAGACCGCGGGGAGGCGATAGACGTTCGCCCAGTGAAGGACGCACTGTTCGCCGAGGTATTTGGTCAGGGCGTAGGGATACTGAGGCCGGGCGGGGGCGTCCTCGGGGGTGGGGTAGGCGTCGGGGATGCCGTAGCAGGAGGAGGAGGCGGCATAGACGAGCCTTTTCACCCCCGCCTTCCGGGAGGCCTCGAGGACGCTGACCGTTCCATCCACGTTGGAGCGGTGGTATTGGAGCGGCTCCACGATCGAGGGGACGATGTCGGCCCGGGCGGCGAGATGGAAGACCCGCTCCACGCCGGCGAAGCAGGGGAGGATCGCCGCGGGCTCGGCGATATCGGCGACCTCAAGGGAGAGGCGGGGGTTCCGGCCCAGGGCGGGGAGGTTCTCCCGCCGCCCCGTGCAGAGGTTGTCGAGGACGACCACCTCGTCCCCCCGGTCCAAAAGGGCGTCGACCAAGTGGGAGCCGATGAAGCCCGCCCCGCCGGTGACGAGACTTTTCATGGCCGGGCCGCGGCGGCCGCCTCCTCGGCGCTTAAGACCTTGCGGTAGTCGTCCTCGGGGATGATCCAGGCGGCCTCGCGCCGGTTGAAGGTGAAATATTCGAGCTCCCGCTTCGAGAAGAGCCACTGGTAGGAGCCCTTCATGAAGAGGGCCATGTCGTCGTTCCAGCAGAGGGGGGGGAGGGTGGAGGTGACCCCGTCCTCGATGTAGACGCGGTTGGTCTTGTCGATCAGACCCTTGGCGATCCCGGTCTTGAGGTTGGAGATGATCGCGTAGAGGGGGGTCAGCTGGGTCTTCAGGATGCCGACGTAGGTCGAGGACACGTAGAGGTTCGAGGCAATGACCGGGAGGAGGGCCCCCAGGATGATCGCCTTCTCCCGGCCGGAGGGCTTGAGGAGCGTCTGGACGAGGGCGATCCCGATCAGGGCGGTGAGCGCGTTGGCCGTGTACTGGTAGCGGAACTGGGTGTAGGTGTAGGTCAGGGAGTTGGTGGTGGAGCGGGCCAGGGCCACGACGAAGAAGAAGGTGAAGAGGAGAAAGACCAGGAAGAGGAGAAGGGAGGCGGTGCGCGTCCGTCCCCGCCGGCGGAGGAAGAACCACCAGAGCGCGAGCAGGGCGGCCAAGGCGAAGCCGGAGAGGAGCGTGAGGTTCGTCAGGTCGCGTCCCCAGGAGAGGAGCATCCCCCCCATGTCGATGTTGTCGTAGACGGTGGCGGGGACGGCGAGGGTGGGGGCGAGGTTGACCATCACCCCGACGTAGGCGAGGTTGAAGAAGACGGCGGCGGCGGAGACGACCACGCTTAAGGGGCCGATCTCCGCGCGCGGGCCGTAGAGCGGCCCCACGTTCCAGGACCCGATCTGCTTGGAGACGAGGAAGGCGGCGACGTAGAGGAGGTAGACCGCGGGCAGGACCACGAGATAGGAGAAGCGCAGCTCCTTCCCGGAGAGGTCCCGCCGGAGCGGGACGAGCCCGGGGGCGAAGGCGAGGATGAGGATGGCGAGCGGCCAGAGGGCGAAGACCTCGTAGGTGAGCATTCCGAAGAGGAAGAGGAGCACGACCGGGAGGAGGAGGAGACGGCGGCCGGTCTTGAGGAAGGAGAGGTAGAAGTTGAATCCGGCGAGCAGCGCGGAGAAGGCGGCCAGGCTGTAGATGTGGAAGGTCCAGGTCACGATGTCGAAGTGGGAGAAGAGAAAGGCGAGAACGGCGAGGAAGCCCGCGGTCAGGACGCGGTCCAGCTCCAGGTGGCGGGAGAGGCGGTAGAGGAGGAGGAGGGAGAGGCAGTAGATCAGGAGGTTGGTGGCGTGGTCCAGGTAGAAGGCGGCACCGAAGAGGCGGTGCTGGAGGTAGAGGATGAAGAAGGAGAAGGGGCGGAAGGTCCCGTGGGACCAGGGGTCGTAGGTGAGGACGTGGTACCACTGGGGGGCCTCCGGGGAGGCGTCGACCAGGTGGAAGAAGTAGTAGGCGGACCAGTAGTCGCTCCGGGGCGGGTTGGAGAAGGAGGAGCCGAAGAAGAGGAAGAGGGCGAGGAAGAGGACGGCGAAGTAGAGGATCACCCAGCGCCGGCCGAGCCAGGAGGCGGGGGGCTCTGCCGCCGGGGTCCGTTTGTCGGCGTTGGCCATGGGCGAGTTTGGATTTGAACCGAGGAGGGGAATGGGTTATATTGTCACGCTATCTTGTCCCGCGCCTCCGGAGACCGGAGGCGCGGGACAAGATAGGTGAAAACGATGGAAAGGTCAAACACCAAAAATATCGCCCGGGAGATTCGGAAGTCGCTGGTTCGGATGCATACGGTGGGTTCCCACTTCGGCTCGGCGATGTCGATCGTGGACATCCTCTCCGTCCTCTACTTCCGCATCCTCCGCATCCCCTCTCCCGCCGATCCCGCCCGCGACCGCTTCCTCCTCTCCAAGGGTCACGCCGCCTCCGCCTGGTACGCCACGCTCGCCCGCAAGGGGTTCTGCCCGGCCGATCTCCTGGAGCAGTACGCCAGGAACGGGGGCCCCCTCTGCGGCCACCCCGTCCGGGGGGCGGTCTGCGGGATCGAGGCTTCGACCGGTTCGCTCGGCCACGGGCTCCCGATCGGGACGGGTATGGCCTGGGCGGCCCGCTCCGACGGGACGGGGGCGCGGGTCTTCGTCCTGATGGGGGACGGGGAGGTCCAGGAGGGCTCGGTCTGGGAGGCGGCGATCCTGGGCTCCCGGCTCAAGCTCGACAACCTCGCCGCCATCGTCGACGCCAACAACCTCCAGGGCTTCGACCGGGTGGAGAACATCCAGCCGATCCGCACTCTGCCCGGAAAGTTCGCCGCCTTCGGCTGGGGGGTGCGGGAAGCCGACGGCCACGACCACGCGGCCCTGGAGGAGGCCTTCTCCGCCCTCCCCTTCGAGCCGGGGAAGCCCTCGGTCCTGATCGCCCACACGGTCAAGGGGAAGGGGATCAAGGAGATGGAAGGGAAGTTCGAGAGTCATTATTTATCCGTCCCCCGGGATAAGGTAGATGCGTATCTCCAAGAGCTGGACGGAGGCTAGCGGTCCCGGTTCTTTCTTGGGCGCCTGCCCCGAGGGACGGATAAATCGAACTTAAAAATTTTGCGGAGCGAAATTTTTAATGAGACAAACGTTTATCAACACCCTGATGCGGCTCGCCGAGAAGGACGAGCGGATCTACCTCCTCACCGGCGACGCCGGCTTCACGATCCTCGAGCGGTTCATCGAAAAGTTCCCCGGCCGCTACCTGAACGTCGGGATCGCCGAGGCGAACCTGATCGGCGTGGCGGCCGGTCTCGCCCTCTCCGGCAAGACCGTCTTCTGCTACTCGATCATCCCCTTCGTCACCATGCGCTGCTTCGAGCAGGTCCGGGTGGACCTCTGCTACCAGAAGCTCCCGGTGAAGCTCGTCGGGGTGGGGGAGGGGGTCACCTATGGGACGGCCGGGGCCACCCACCACGCGATCGAGGACATCGCGATCATGCGGGCGCTCCCCAACATGACCGTGATCTGCCCGGGAGACCCCTTCGAGATGGAGAACGCCGTGGAGTCATCGCTTTCCCTTTCCGGCCCCTGCTACATCCGGCTCGGCAAGTCGGGCGAGGCGAAGATCCACTCTTCCCGGGAGATCGGCTTCGCCCTCGGGCGGGGGATCAAGATCCGCGAGGGGGAGGGGGCGGTCGTCATCTCCACGGGGAACATGCTCCCGGCCGCCGCCGAGGTCTGCCGGAAGCTCGCCGAAAAAGGCTTCAAACCGGGGCTCACCAGCCTCCACACCGTGAAGCCGATCGACCGCGACCTGATCCAGGCCCTCCCCGCCCGCTACCGGTTGGTCGCGACACTCGAGGAGCACAACGTGATCGGGGGGCTGGGGTCGGCCCTGGGCGACGTGATCCTGGAGGAGCAGCTTCCGTTGCGCCTGGTCAAGTTCGCCATCCCCGACCGCTACGCCTCCGTGGCGGGGAGCCAGGAGTATCTCCGCCAGGACTTCGGCCTCTCCGTGGACGCGATCCTCTCCCGCCTCGAGGCGGAGATGAGGAGGGAAGGAATAAAGAATAAGTGAGAAGTTGGAAGTCAAAAGGCAAAAGTAAAAAAGCAGGCTGAAGGAAAAAGCACCGGTCTCCTGAACCCCGAACCCTGAACCCTGAACCGTGAACTCTAGATATCTTGAGTTGAAACGTTACTGGAACCGGGCGCGGACCCTCTCCGGGATGCTCGCGATCAAGGCCTTCCGGAAGCCCCGCTTCCCGTTCTACGTCAACCTGGTCATCAACTCCCGCTGCAACCTGAAGTGCGCCTACTGCTTCGGGCGCTACTCCAGCCGGCGCACCCCCGATTGGAAGCTCGAGGACCTGAAGAAGCTCATCGACGACCTCCGGGCCCGGGGGACCCGCTACATCCTGATCCAGGGGGGCGAGCCCCTTCTGCATAAGGACCTGGGCGAGATCTTCCGCTACATCGACTCCCGGGGGATCGTCACGGCGCTGGTCACCAATGGGCAGTTTCCGGAGAGGCTCAAGGAGATCAAGGAGATTCCCCTCCTCGACAACGTCTGCTTCTCGCTCGACGGCGCGGCTGAGGGGAACGACAAGATCCGGGGGAAGGGGACCTTCGCCAAGGTGATGGAGTCGATCCGGGTGGTCCAGGAGGTCCACCGAACCCCGGTCCGGATCAACACCACCGTGACCAAGTATACCGTCCACGATGTGGACTTCATGGCCGAGATGGTCCGGGAGAAGAAGCTCGAGTGGGGGATCAACTTCCTCTTCAAGGGCGACGAGACCCTGGAGGGGGAGGACCTGGCCCCCGAGGACGCGGACGTCATCGCCTACCAGAAGAAGTTCATGGACTACATCCGGCGGGGGTATCCCATCTTCTCGACCACCAAGATCCTGCGCTACACCCTGGACTGGCCCGTCCCCTATACCCGCAAGTTCCTGGGGAAGGA
>CAZOYW010000044.1:0-27133 GCA_964584165.1 uncultured bacterium | reverse complement strand
TGACGGTCCCGGCCGACTACGACAACGACGGGGCGGACGAGATCGCGGTCTACCGCTCCTCCTACACCGCCCCCCAGACGATCTACCAGATCCAGCACGACGGGCTGACCGGGACGCAGACCGTGACCGGGATCGTCAACCTGGTCTACCCGAACATGGGCTTCTTCATGGCCGAGGCGAGCGGGGCCTACCACGGGATCTACATCAACCAGACGACCTACGGGCCGATGATCGGCGACTCCGTGACCCTGACCGGGACGGTGGCGAGCAGCAACGGCCAGACCCGCCTGCAGTCGCTCACCGCCTTCGCCATCAACACCCGCAACAACTCACCCTACGCCGCCGCGGCCATCCCGACCGCTTCGATCACCGACGAACAGTACGAGGGCTGCCTGGTCAGCGTTTCGGACGCCTTCACCGTCTCCAACCAGAACAGCGGCTCCTACAAGTGGGTGGCGACCGGAGCGGGGGGATCGGTCACCCTCGGCGGCGGCCTGGACTACAACTACTTCCCCCGCAACGGCGACGCCTTCACTTCCTTCGTGGGGCTCGTGGAGCGGAACACGAGCTCGAGCCCCAACCAGTGGCTCCAACCCCGCGACACCGACGACCTCTACGGGCCGACCAGCGTCATCCCCCACTACGCCCTCTTCGGGACGGTGGTGCCGGTGGACGGGACGGGCACCTACTACGAAAACCACTACCTCGAGGTCCGCGGCGAGTCGATCGAGTCGATCGGTCCCAACCCGCCGGCCGGGGTGGACGTGATCGACGTGGACGGCCTGATCTTCCCGGGGATGATCAGCACCCACAACCATTCCACCTACGACCTCTTCGATTTCATCCCCTTCAGCATTCCTCCGTATTTCCGCGAGCGCAACGACTGGGCGAACGACGAATACGGCGGGTCGATGTACTGCGATTTCAAGAAGCAATGGGGCGGCTTCTCGGACTTCTACGACCAGATCACCAAGCTCTCCGAGGTCAGGCTCGCCACCAGCGGCTGCACGGTGAACCAGGGCGCCGGCGACGGCATCAACCATGGCGACGACGCCTTCGCCAAGCTCGGGGTGGGGATCATCGACGGCCAGAGGTTCCCCGGCCGCTGCTACGACAAGGTTCTGGGGACGACCGACGGGATGGAGGCCACCTGGGCCACGAAGCACCAGGACGCGGTCAACGGCAAGCTGCACCGCTACCTCGCCCACCTCGCCGAGACCCGGGACGACGGCCCGACCCAGGCCACCCAGTGGAACATCTGGAAGACCTACGCCTCCTTCGACGGCTACGACACCCTCATCCACGGGATGAACATCCCGGCGGCCGAGTTCTCGCTCTTCGACCACGGCCTCGACGCCTGGGGGAGCCCGCTCAAGACCGTCCTCTCCTGGGCCTGCAAATCGAACATGCTCCTCTACGACGCCACCGCCAACGTCCAGGGCGCGCTCAACGCCGGCGCCACGGTGGCGCTCGCCCCCGACTGGACGGAATCCGGGATGCCGAACATGCTGGCGGAGCTGAACTACGCCGCCTACGTGGCCAGGGACAGCGGATGGAGCATCCAGTCCCGGCAGTTCGTGGAGATGGTGACCCGCAACGCCGCCTCCGGCTTCGGCCAGCTCTACCGGATAGGCTCACTCGAAGAGGGTAAGGTGGCCAACCTGATGGTCATACCCGACGGGGACGGCGACCCCTTCGACGACTTCATGATGGCGGCGGGCGCGGGGGCGTCCTACGACTACCGCTGCGGTCCCAAGGACGTGAAGCTCACGGTCGTCGCCGGGCGCCCGATGTACGGCGACCCCGATCTCCTCACCACGGCGAACTTCCCCTTCAGCTACTCCGGCTACCTCGAGGATCTCACGATCTGCGGCGAGGCGAAGAAGCTTTCCCTCGCCCGCTACGACAGCGGCGCCTACCCCGGCGTGAACGAGAAGTTCTTGCCCTTCTACCTGGAGATGTGGAACAAGTACCTGAGGAGCACGCAGTATCCCTGCGACTTCCTCTCCGTGGATCCCGCCGGCGCCCTGCCCCCCACGCCCCTGGCGACCCCCACGCCCCCGGCGGGGACCTTCGTCATCACCGCGGGGACCGACGACGCCTCGGAGCACGTCTCCAACTACGTGGACAACGCCTCCTACGTCTATCTCGGGCGGCACACCGTCTCCGACGGCTACTACTTCGGGGCGCGCTTCAACAACGTCAACATACCCAACGGCGCGACGGTCAACTCGGCCTATCTGGTTCTGACCCAGCACGACACCTACAACACGAACCAGCCCGTTCTCCTGGTGGCCGCCCACGACACCGACAACTCCCCCACCTTCAGCTCCTCCAACGGCCCGCTCGACCGGGGAAACCAGCTCACTTCCGCCCAGGTCGCCTGGACGCCTTCCGCCGGGACCCCGGGCGTCGAGTTCCAGTCGCCGAACATCGCGAGCGTGCTCCAGGAGGTCGTTAATCGGGCAGGCTGGGTCTCGGGGAACTCTCTCTCCGTCATCGTCAAGGACAACGAAGCCGCCGTTGACCACCGCCGGAGGGCCTGGGCCTACGATGGCGACCCGGCCCTGGCCCCGCGTCTCGTCGTCGATTTCGAGACCGGCCCCACGCCGCCGCCCACGCCGACTGTGACGCCCACACCCTTCGGCTTCAAGACGCCCACCCCGCCTCCGACGGCGACGCCGGTGCCCACGGCCACGCCGACCCCCGAGGGCTACAAGACCCCGATCCCGACACCCTTGCCGGACAACCTGCTCCTGAACCCGGGTTTCGAGACCTGGAACGGGACGTCCTTCGCGAGCTGGACGCAGGATGCCAGCTCCACCTACACGGTCGAAACGGGGACCGTCCATTCGGGGTCCAACAGCGCGAAGGTCACCACCACCGTGGATCCCGGGGCCTATGGGAAAGGGTTCTACCAGGACGTTCCGGTCACGGTCGGAGAGACCTACGAGTTCTCCGCCTGGCTCTGGTCCCTGCAGACCGGCTCGATGGGGATCACGGTCTCCTGGTTCGACGGGGTGAGCCCCAAGTACTGGGATACCCCGACCTCGACCGCCGCCGGTCAGTGGCAGCAGTTCAGCGTTCAGTCCACCGCTCCGGCGGGGACGATCTCGGCCCGGGCCTGGATCAGGGGCTTCCTTAACACGGCCCCCTGCGGCTACGGTGACGACGCCCAGTTCCGCGTGGTCGATCCCTGAGCGTTTGGTTGACTGATCACCGTGGGAGCGGCTTCTCGCTGCGATCCATGACGAACTGGATCGGGGCCACGGGCTGCATTAGAGATCTGTTGTCAGCGCGAATGTGGGCGCGGCAGAAATGTCGCTGCCCCGCGCGCGGACCTTCAAGGTCCGCGCTTACGGGCGGGAAGGTGGTCCGTCCCGTCCGGGGATCGTCCGTAGCCGCGGACATTTATGTCCGCGGAATCCTGCGCCCGTTTCCCGGCGCAGACCGCTAGGAGAATGGCCATGGCTCTGATGCAGTGTCCGGAGTGCCGGGAGAAGATGAGCGACCAGGCCTGCTTCTGTCCGCACTGCGGTTTCCCCCTGCCTTGCCAGTGGGTGACGGGGATGCAGGCGGTCTTCGTCCTCCTGGGCTGCATCACGGTCGTGCTCTCCCTTCTCGGTTTCTGGGGATTTTTCGACAAGGTGCTTTCGACGCTCCTCCTCGCCGGCGGCCTGGCCTGCATCGTCTACGGTCTTTCCAAAAAGGCGCGGGCGAGGGGAAGGTAAAAATCAGTGATCAGTGAACAGTGATCAGTGATCAGTAAACAGTGATCAGTGATCAGCCGCGCGTAACCCTCCGCAACTTCACGTAACCTCACGCAACATTGCGTAACCTTTCGTAGCTTCGCGCAGCCTTGCGCAGCTTTACCTAACCTGTCGCCATGCCCTCCTGCCCCAACCATCCCGGCTCCCTCGGCGTCTGGTTCTGCCGCAAGTGCGGACAGACCTGGTGCCCGAAGTGCGTCCAGGTGGTCAAGGGGGTCTGCAAGTCCTTCGCCTTCTGCCCGAAGTGCCGGGATTTCTGCGAGCAGGTCTCCGCCGAGGATACCGCCTCCGCGCCGGCGAAGTGACGATTGCCGAGCCCATCCTATTCCATCCTATTCAATCGTCTGTTAAATCATCGATCCCATGATCCTCCGTGTCCTCCCCGTCGGCCCCCTCGAGGCCAACTGCTATATCGCGGCCGCCTCCGCCCCCGGTCCGGCCCTGGTCATCGACCCCGGGGGCGACGGGGAGGGGATCTCCGCCGCCCTTCGCGAACTCCGCCTTTCCCCTGAGGTCATCGTTCTCACCCACGGCCATGCCGACCACGTCGGCGCGGCCGAGGCCTTGAGGCGGGCGAGCGGGGCCCCCGTGCTCGTCCACCGAAGCGACGCCGCCATCCTTGACGGCTCCGCGGCGTCCTTCTTCCTCCCCGGCCTCCGACTGAAGCCGATCGCGGCCGACCGCCATTTCGGCGACGGCGAGATCATCGCCGGCGGCGGGCTGAGACTGAAGGTGATCCACACCCCCGGCCACAGTCCGGGTTCGGTCTGCCTGCACTGCTCCGCCGTCTCCCCCGGGATCCTCTTCACCGGCGACACCCTTTTCGCCGGGGGGGTGGGGAGGACCGACTTCCCCGGGGGGTCGTACGAGGCCCTGATGGCCTCGATCCGGGAGCGCCTCCTGCCTCTTCCCGACGCGACGGTCGTCTGCCCGGGGCACGGGCCGGCGTCCACGATCGGGGAGGAGAGGAGGGGGAATCCATTTCTCCAGTGAGGCGGTCTGAAAGTTACTAGGGGTTACTAACGGTTACTAATGGTTACGAAAGGTTGCCGAGCCGTCCGCAACTAGTAGTAACCATTAGTAACCATTAGTAACCATTCGTAACCCGTAGTAACCTTTAGCGCGAACAACATTCGCCTCGCCACGGCTATGGACCAAGAACCGACCCCTTCCCCGCATTCCACCTCCGCCCTCCTTCTCGACGAGTTCCTGAACTACCTCGACGTCGAGCGGGGGTTGAGCCCGCACACCCGGGCGAGCTACCGTTTCGACCTCGGCCGGTTCGTCGCCTTCGCGGAGGGGCGGGGGAGGGGAGGTTTCGAGGCGGTCCGTCGGGACGACGTGGTCGAATTCCTCCTGGCCGAGAAGAACCGCGGCCTGGCCCCTCATTCCCTCTCCCGGGCGCTGGTCTCCATCCGCATGCTCTTCCGCTTTCTCGCCCAGGAGGGCTACCTCCGCCGGGACGTCACCGAGGTCCTGGAGTCCCCCCGCCTCTGGGCGATCCTCCCCAGCGTCCTCTCCGTGGAGGAGGTGGAGAGCCTGCTCGCCCGGCCGGATTTGCGCGGGCCGGCCGGGCTGCGGGATCGGGCGGTCCTGGAGCTCCTCTACGCGAGCGGGCTAAGGGCGGAGGAGCTGATCGGGATCAAGCTCTCCGATCTCAACCTGGAGTCGGCCTATGTCCGCTGCCTGGGGAAGGGCTCCAAGGAGAGGATCGTTCCCTTCGGCCAGAAAGCCGCTGAGTCCCTCTCCCGCTACCTCGCGCGCGCCCGCCCGTTCTTCCTGCGGGGGGAGGATCCCGGCCACCTCTTCCTCTCCCGTCGGGGGAAGCC
Organism: uncultured bacterium; assembly: GCA_964584165.1. GTDB lineage: Bacteria > Auribacterota > Erginobacteria > Erginobacterales > CAZKCI01 > CAZKCI01. The sequence goes on along the minus strand of CAZOYW010000044.1, from coordinate 21,534 downwards.
CTTCACCCGCCAGTGGCTCTGGCGGCTGGTCAAGCGCTACGTGCGGGAGGCCGGGATCGCCAAGGAGGTCAGCCCCCACACCCTGCGCCACTCCTTCGCCACCCACCTCCTCTCCCGCGGCGCCGACCTCAGGGTGGTCCAGGAGATGCTAGGCCACGCCAACATCACCACCACCCAGGTCTATACCCATGTCGACCGGGAGCGGTTGAAAGAAGTCCACCGGCGTTTTCATCCGCGAGGATGAAAACGACCGCAAACCGTAAACGGCAAAATTCCAGTTTGGCTTGGTGGGAGCGGCGTCCTCGCCGCGATCCGAGCCAACCGCCGATCGGGGCGAGACGCCCCTCCCACGGGATAGTCGGACGATCCGGCGCGGTTCCCGGGAGTAGAGCGGCTATCCGGTCGCGGTTCGCTCTGGCCGCTGCTATCGGCGGGAAATATTTCGCTTGAAACATGTAAAGTCTATTGCTAGAATATAATTGACAATACGATTCGGTACGGGCACTGTGGGCGGAGGCAGGCAGAGACCAATCAGAGGGGAGAAGAGGACAATGTTCGCGCGCAAGGTATTGGTGGTCGACGACGAAGAGACGATCCGGGAGACCGTCTGCGACTTTCTCAACCTCAAGGGCTACGACGCCCGGGGGGCCGCCCAGGGGAAGCAGGCCCTGAAGCTGATGGAGGGCTTCGTCCCCAACGTGGTCTTCCTCGACTACATGATGCCCCTCTTCTCCGGCCTCGAGCTCTTCCCCCGGATGAAGAGGATCTTCCCCTATCTCAAGGTGATCATCGTCACCGGGCGGGGCTCGGAGGAGATCGCGGTCCGCGCCCTGAAGATGGGGGTCGACGACTACATCACCAAGCCCTTCGACCTGGAGGCGATGAGGAAATCCCTGGACTTCTACCTCCAGAAGCAGCGGGAGGAGATCATCCGCCTCAACCACCGCTATTTCTATCCCCTGGAAGACCCGATCGTCAGCCGTTACGAGTATCTGCGCCTTGTCCACTCCCGCCCGGAGCTGGGCGTGAAGACGGCCAGCGCTTTCTTCACCTTTTCCCGCCAGGATTTCTACAACCATCTGAACCGCTTCCGGAAGATGGGGCTGATGGGCGTCCTGGGGGAGAGGGAGATCAAGGAATTGAGCCGGCGTTTCGGCGAGACCCGCCTCAAGCGGACTCCGGTGGCCAGCTTCACCCCGTTCCCCTTCCTGGAGAAGAGCGCGGGGAGCGAAGGGGAATACCGGCTGGACCGTTTCCTGAACTGGTCCGATCCGGCCCAGGTCAAGCTGGAGATGATCCGCACCGTGGCGGTCTCGACCCATCCCCACGTCGGCGAGATCTGCCGCCTCTACGGGATCACCCGCGAGGCCTTCTACCAGAACTATCGCGCTTTCCAGGCCAAGGGCATCTTCGGCCTCCTCTCCCGCAAGAAGGGCCGCCCGCGGAAGAATCGGCCGCCGGCGGGCGGGTGAGGGGACCCCCCTCGAGTGCCCCCCGGCGTCTCCCCTCCCTGCGCCTTTGATCCGGAGCAGCTTTTCCCGATCGGGGGAAGCCGTTCCCCCCTTTTCCATGCCCGCAACCGACCGAGAGTCGAGGAGATGCGATTGACTCCTACGGGAGACAACCTGGCTCCGCTGGTCTTCCGGGAACTCTCCCCCTCTCTGGTCCGGGTGCTGGAGCGGGCGGGGCGCTTCGCCGATGAGAGGGGCTGGCAGGCCCACCTGGTCGGAGGCTCGGTCCGCGACCTCCTCCTGCGGGCGAAGACCATCGACCTGGACATCCTGGTGGAGGGGCACGGCCTCGACTTCGCCCGGGATTTTGCCCGGAAGGAGAGGGGGGTCTGCAAGCTCTACCGGCGGTTCGCCACCGCCCTGGTCGTTCTCCCCGGGGGGATCAAGGTGGACGTCACCACCACCCGGACCGAGACCTACCCCAGCCCGGGGGCCCTGCCCGTCGTCCTCCCCAGCAGCCTGGAGGAGGATCTGCGCCGCCGGGACTTCACCATCAACGCCCTGGCCGTTTCCCTGAACCGCGCCACCTGGGGCCGGCTGACCGACGTCTGCGGCGGTTGCGCCGACTTGGAGCGGGGCGTGATCCGCGTCCTCCACGCCGACTCCTTCCGCGACGACCCCACCCGGATCTTTCGGGCGGTGCGCTTCCAGCAGAGGCTCAACTTCGCCATCGAGCCCGAGACGGTCCGCTTGATCCGGACCGCCGTCGACCTCGGGATGTTCGCGCGGGTCTCGGTCGAGCGCCTCCGCCGCGAGCTGGACCTGATCTTCGCGGAGCCCCGCCCCGCCCGGGCGATCGAGTCGATGGCCGCTTTCGACCAGCTTCGCTTCATCCATCCCCGGCTCCGCTTCGACGCCGCCCAGGCGGCCTCGGTCCGCCGGCTGGAAGCGGACTGGGAGTGGTTCCGGGAGCGCTTCCCCCGGGACCGGGCGGTCCGGTGGTGGGTCTTCTTCGGCGCCCTCCTCTGGCCCCTCGATCCGGAGGACCTCCGGTCGGCGGCGGTGAAGTTCGCCCTCGCCCGCGACTTCGTCGCCGCCCTCCTTCGGGGACGGGAGCGGGAGCAGGATCTCGGGCGGGCCTTTTCCGGGCCGCTCACCCCGGGCGCGGTCCAGGCCGAGTTGGAGGGGTTGCCGGCGGAGGTCCTCCTGATCCTGATGGCCCGCTCCGGGGCGGGGTTGCGGGAGGGAATCCGCCTCTACCTCGAGCGCCTCCGCTTCGTCCAGCCCCGGATCGGCGGGGCGGACCTCTTGGCGCTCGGGCTCCCCCCCGGGCCCCGCTACGGGCCCATCCTGGCCGCCGTCCTCCGCGCCCGCCTGGACGGGAAGGTCGCGAGCCGCGAGGAGGAGCTGGCGCTGGCCCGCACTCTGATTGACAAGGGGCAAGCCGGTTGATATTTTGAGCTCCGGACTGTCGGAACCTGGAGGTTTCGGCAGTTCGGATTTTTAACCCGGAACGCCGCGAGTCCGGGTTGACGGGCCATCCGCGGTTGCCGCAGCGGCGTTTCTAAACGCAGATGAATGGACAGAAGACAGAGTCGTCGGATATTAAAATCCGCCGGAGGCGGATTTTAAGCGGGATGCGCCCGACCGGCCCTCTCCACCTCGGGCACCTGGCCGGGGCCCTCAAGAACTGGGTTTCCCTCCAGGACGCCTACGAGTGCTTTTACATGGTGGCGGACTGGCACGCCCTGATGAGCGAATACGCCTCCCCCGCGGCGATCATCCCCTTCATCCGGGAGTGCGTAGCCGACTGGATCGCGGTCGGCCTCGACCCCTCCCGCACCGCCATCTTCCGCCAGTCGGACGTCCGCGAACACGCCGAGCTCCATCTCCTCCTCTCCCTGATCACGCCGCTTCCCTGGCTCGAGCGCTGCCCGACTTACAAGGAGCAGCTGCAGGAGATCACCGGCCGGGACCTCATGACCTATGGTTTCCTCGGCTACCCCGTCCTCCAGGCGGCCGACATCCTCCTCTACCGGGCCTCCGCGGTCCCGGTGGGGAAGGACCAGGTCCCCCATCTCGAGCTGACCCGGGAGATCGCCCGCCGCTTCAACGGCTTCTACGGCCCGGTCTTCCCCGAGCCCCAGGCCATCCTGACCTCCGCCTCCAAGGTGCTGGGCCTGGACAACCGGAAGATGAGCAAGTCCTACGGGAACTTCATCGCCTTGGCCGATCCTCCCGAGGTCGTCACCGAGAAGGTCCGGACGATGATCACCGACCCCTCCCGAATCCGGTTGTCCGACCCCGGCCACCCCGAGGTCTGCACCGTTTTCTCCTACTGGGGGGGCTTCGCCGCCGCCCGCTCGACCGAGGTCGAGGGGTGGTGCCGCTCCGCCCGGGTCGGCTGCACCGAGTGCAAGGCCCGCCTGGCCGCGGCCCTGAACGCCCTCCTCGACCCGATCCGGGAAAAGCGCCGGGAGGTCCTGGCCGGGGGCGGGGTGGAAAAGATCCTGCGGGCGGGGGCGGAGCGGGCCCGCTCCGCCGCCGCCGAGACGATGTCCGCCGTCAGGAAGGCGATGGGGCTAGTGGGATGACGGCGTTCGACCAAACCTTCGCCCTGGAGATCTTCGAGGGGCCGCTCGACCTCCTCCTCTACCTGATCCGGAAGGACGAGATCGACGTCAACGACATCCCCATCCAGCGGATCACCGAGCAGTATCTCAAGTACCTCGGCCTGATGCGGATGCTCGACCTGGACGTGGCCGGGGACTTCCTGGCCATGGCGGCCACGCTGATGCAGATCAAGTCGCGCCTCCTCCTCCCTCCCGAGGAGCGGGCCGAGGAGGAGGAGGATGAAGAGGAGGATCCGCGCTGGGAGCTGGTCCGCCAGCTTCTCGAATACAAGCGCTTCAAGGACGCCGCCGACTCCCTCCATGAGCTGGGGAAGGAACAGGAGAAGGTCTTCCCCCGCGGAGGGGATAAGCTCCCGCCCCCGGCCCTGGCGGAGACTCCGCTGGGCTCGGTCTCCATCTTCGAGCTCCTGGACGCCTTCTCCCAGGTGGTGGCCCGGGCCGAGAAGGGACACCTGGCGGAGCTCGAGCCCGATCCCTTCAACCTGGAAGACGGCCGGGGCCGCATCCTCGCCCGGGTCGCCGGCGGGGAGCCGGTCTCCTTCCTCTCCCTCTTCGAGGCGCAAGAGACCGTCACCCGGATCGTGGTCGTCTTCCTCGCCCTCCTCGAGCTCATCCGCACCAAGTTCGTCCAGGTGATCCAGCAGGTCCACTTCGGCGAGATCATGATCCGCCGCCTCGCCGCCGCCCCGGAGAAGCCATGACCGTTTCGCCCGAACCTCGCCGCCTGATCGAAGCCCTCCTTTTCGCCTCTCCCGAGCCGCTCCCCCTCTCCCGGCTCGAGGAGTTGGTCGGGGACGCCGACCTGGGCGGGAAGACCGTCCGCGCCCTCCTCGACGAGCTGAAGGAGGAATACGACCGCGACGGGAGGGCCTTCGCCCTGCGCGAGGGCAAGGCCGGCTCCCAGCTCAAGACCCGGGAGGAGTTCGCTCCCTGGGTGAAGAACCTCTTCGGCCCCCGCGCCGCCATCCGCCTCTCCCACGCCGCCCTGGAGACCCTGGCCATCGTCGCCTATAAGCAGCCGATCACCCGGATCGAGATCGAGGCGATCCGGGGCGTGAACGTGGACGGCCTGGTCAAGAACCTCCTGGACCGCGAGCTGATCAAGATCGCCGGCCAGAAGGAGGTGGTCGGCCGCCCCTACCTCTACCGCACGAGCCAGCGCTTCCTCGAGCAGTTCGGGCTGGCCTCGCTCGCCGAGCTTCCCCCGCTGGAGCCCCAGGAGAAGCCGGTCATCCGGACGATCCGCCACACCGGCGATCTCAGGGCCCCGGTCGAACCGCCGGCCGTGCCAGCCCCGGCGGAGACGGCCGAACCGGCGGGGACGGCCGAACCGGCGGGGACGGCCGAACCGATGGAGACGACCCATGACCATCCGGAGCCTTCGGAAGAGAATCGACCGGATTGACTCCCTGCTCTTGAGACTGATCAGCTCCCGGGCGCGGCGCGCCCGGGAGATCGGTCTCCGGAAAAAGCCGTCCGCCGGGGTCTATGACCCCGCCCGGGAAGAGGAGATCCTCGAACGGATCCACGCCTTGAACCCGGGGCCGCTCCCGGACGCGTCCCTGGCGGCGATCTGGCGCGAGGTCGTCTCGGCCTGCCGGAGGATGGAGGCCCCCTTGAGGGTTTCCTATCTCGGCCCGGAGGCGACCTTCGCCCACGCCGCCGCGCTCGCCCGCTTCGGCTCCTCCGTCGTCTGCGTCCCGGCCGAGTCAGTGGCCGGGGTCTTCCGGGAGGTGGAGAAGGGGAACGCCGACTACGGCGTGGTCCCGATCGAGAACTCGCTGGAGGGGGCGGTCACCTACACCCTGGACATGCTGATCGACTCCGAGCTCACCATCTGCTCGGAGATCTTCCTCCCCGTCTCCCACGGCCTGCTCTCCAACTCCCCGCTCGCCTCCATCCGGACGATCTACTCCCACCCGCAAGTCTTCGGCCAATGCCGGCGCTTTCTTCGGGAGCGCTTCCCTCGGGCCGCGCTCGTGCCGTCCGCCTCCACCGCCCAGGCCGCCCAGGCGGCCGCCCGCGAGAAGGGGGCCGCGGCCCTGGCCTCGCCCCTGGCCGCCTCCGTCTACCGTCTGAAGCTCCTGGAGGAGAGAATCGAGGACAGCTCGGCCAACATCACCCGCTTCCTCGTCATCGGCGCCGTCCCGCCGCGCCCCGGGCCGGCCAACCGGACCTCGCTCGTCTTCGCCCTCCCGCACCGCGCGGGGTCCCTCCACGACGCTCTCACGCCCTTCAAGAAGCGCGCGATCAACCTGACCAAGATCGAGTCCCGCCCCTCCAAGAAGAAGGCCTGGGAATACGTCTTCTTCGTCGACCTGGAGGGCCACGCCTCCGAGCGCCGGGTGAAGGAAGCGCTCGAAGAGCTCGCCGGGAACGTGCTCTTCCTGAAGGTGCTCGGCTCCTATCCCCGGTCCCGGCAAAAAAAACTATAGGTCCGATAAGACCTATAGGTCCTATAAGACCTATAGGTCCCCTAGGACCTATAAACCGACAGAGAGGAAGAAATGGTTCGCCAGCTCGCCCATCCGCACGTTCTCCAGATCAGCCCCTACCAGCCCGGCAAGCCGATCGAAGAGGTGGCTCGGGAGTTCGGCGTGGAGGACGTGGAGGCGATCACCAAGCTCGCCTCCAACGAGAACCCGCTCGGGCCCTCGCCCCGGGCGATCGAGGCCTGCACCCGCGCCCTCGGCCGCCTCCACCTCTACCCGGACGGATCGGGCCACGCCCTTAAGCAGGGGCTCTCGCGCCATCTCGGCGTCCCGCCGGAGATGATCATCCTGGGCAACGGCTCCAACGAGATCATCGAGCTCCTGATGCACGTCTTCGCGGGCTCCGAGCACTCCGTCCTCTACGCCCATCCCTCGTTCCCGATCTACCGTCTGATGGCCCTGATGTTCGGATCGCGTTCGATCGAGGTCCCCTGCCGCGACTTCACCCACGACCTCCCCGCGATGGCGGCGGCGATCGCGCCCGACACCCGCCTGGTCTTCATCGCCAACCCGAACAACCCAACCGGGACGGCGGTCGCCCCGCGGGCGATCGAGGAGTTTCTCCGCCGGGTTCCTCCCGAGCTGGTGGTCGTCCTCGACGAAGCCTACTACGAGTACCTCCCTCCGGATCTCCGCTTCGAAGGGATCCCGCATCTTGGGGAGAAGAAGCTCATCCTTCTGCGCACCTTTTCCAAGATCCACGGCCTGGCGGGCTTAAGGATCGGCTACGGGCTGGCCTCGGCGGAGATGGTCGAGATCCTCAACCGCGTCCGCCAGCCCTTCAACACCTCCTCTCTCGCCCAGGCCGGCGCCCTGGCCGCCCTCGACGACGAGGCGCACATCCGCCGGGCGATCGAGGTCAACTGCCTCGGCCGCGTCCGCCTGGAGAAGGGCTTCCGGGCGCTCGGACTGGAGTACGTCCCCTCGGCGGCGAACTTCATCCTGGTCCGGGTCGGCCGGGGGATGGAGGTCTACCGCCGCCTCCTCTCCCGGGGGATCATCGTCCGCCCGATGGACGGCAACGGCCTGCCGGAATGGCTCCGGATCACGGTCGGGCTGCCCAAGGAGAACGAGCGGCTGCTCAAGGAGCTGGAACGGATAAGTCAGAAGTCAGAAGGCGGAAGCAAGAAGTCGGAAGGCGGAAGGCGGAAGGATTGAGGCCGCTCCTTCAGGCCGAGCTCCCCGGTTTTTCCCTCTACGACCGGGGAAAAGTCCGCGACGTCTTCGCCGTCGGGGAAGATCTCCTCTCCGTCGCCACCGACCGGATCTTCGCCTTCGACCGAGTCCACCCCGGCGGGATCACCGGCAAGGGGAGGGCGCTCACCGCCTGCACCCTCTGGACCTTCGGCCTGGCCCGGGACCTGATCGGGAACTACGTCGTCTCCTCCCGGGTCGAGGACTTTCCCCCCGCCCTGGCCGCGGCGAGCGGTCTCCTCGCCGGGCGCTCGCTCCTGGTGAGAAGGGTCGATCCGATCCGCGTCGAATGCGTGGTCCGGGGCTTCCTCTATGGCCAGGCCTGGAAGCTCTACCGGGGAGGGGGTTTCTTCTGGGGGCTTCAGCCGCCCGGGGGGCTCCGCCTCGCCGAGGAGCTCCCTGAGCCGATCTTCACGCCCGCCCGCAAGGTCCGCTCCGGGGAGGACGAGAACATCACCTTATCCGACTTTGCGGCCCACCTCGGCGAGGAGAAGGCGGCTGTAATCCGGGAGGCGTCGCTCGCCCTCTACCGGCGGCTGCGGGCCGAATGGGCGAAGCGGGGCTTCATCATCGCCGACACCAAGTTCGAGTTCGGCGTGCGGGAGGGGGAAATCCTCCTGATCAACGAGGCCGCCACCCCCGATTCCTCCCGTTTCTGGAGGATCTCCGACTACCGTCCCGGCCGGCTGCAGGACTCCTGGGATCGGGACCTGCTGGAGTCCTATCTCCTCCGGAAGAAATGGTCGCCGGCCGCGCCGCCCCTCCCCGTCTCCCCGCTGATCCGGCGCCGGCTCGCCGAGCGCTTCGGCCACCTCGCCTCGCTGGTGGGGACGGACTTGACTTGTTGACTTGCTCGTGTCGAGCAAGTCAACAAGTCAAGTCCGTCCCCGATTGCTCGGCGGATCTCTTGACCGGAGGACGGATTCTGGTAGTATCGGTGGCTTTTCAGGCCCGCATTTCGTGCCGACGGGATGATCATCCCGCGAACCAGAGCCATCCCCGAAATATCCCCGGGATATTTCGGGATAGGGAGGTGGAGGATGGAGCTTCGGAAGAACCTCGTGCTGTCCGACGGACAGCTCCAGAACGAACTCGAGCGCTGCGAGTATTGCCAGGAACAGCCCTGCCGCAACGGATCCGTGGAGAAAGGGGCTTCCCGGAACGGCTGCCCCGCCGACGTCTCCCCCCCCGATTTCATCATGGCCGCCCGCGTCGGCCGCCCCTCGGATATCCGCCGCGCCGCCGCCCTGATCCTCTCCGCCAACCCCTTCGGCGGGGTCTGCGGGATGGTCTGCCCGGACCGGCACTGCATGTCCGCCTGCACCCGCAAGAACCCCGATTTCCCCATCCAGATCCCCGCCCTCCAGGCGACCATCATCCACAAGGCCCGGGCGCTGAAGGTCCTCCCCGCGTTCGCCTCGCCCCGGCCGAACGGGAAGAAGGCCGCGGTAATCGGCGCCGGCCCGGCCGGTCTCGCCGCCGCCGCCGCCCTCTCCGGAAAGGGCTATCAGGTTGATATCTTCGAGAAGAGGGGGGAGGCCGGCGGAACCGCCCGCTGCATCCCCCCCTACCGCCTCCGCCGGGATATGCTCGCGGCCGACATCAAGCTCTGCCTTTCGCTCGGCCGGATCAAGCTTCACCTTAAGAAGGGAGTGAAGGATCCTGCCGCCCTTCTCCGGCAGGGCTATTCGGCGGTCGTCGCCGCCGTCGGCCTCTGGGAACCGATCAAGCTCGGGATCAAGAACGAGGATCTCGCCATCGCCGCCCTCGACTACCTCTCCCGCCCGGAGAAGTTCAAGCTCCGCGGAAGGGTGGCGGTGATCGGCGGCGGGGCGACCGCGGCGGACTGCGCCGTGACCGCGGCCCGGTCCGGCGCTGCCTTTGTCGAGATGTTCGCCCTGGAGAACGCCGGGGAGATGCCGCTGACCTCCCAGGAACGCGAGGAGCTCCTCAAGCACCGCGTGGATATCAACGGCCGGGTCAAAGTGACGGCGATCAAGGCCAGGAAAGGCAGGGTCTGCGGACTCGAGACCGTGAAGGTGGCCATCCCCGCCGGCGCCTGCTTCAGCCTGAAATGCGTCTCCGAAATGAAGGGCTGCGGACAGAGCCGGGACGGGATCGCCCACGTCATCGTCGCCATCGGCTCCCGCTCCTCCCTGCCGCGGCCGGCGGTTCCGGGCGTCTTCTACGCCGGGGACATGGTCTCCGGACCCACGACCGTCGTCGAGGCGGTCGCCTCCGGGAAGAACGCCGCGGAAGCGGCCGACGCCTTCGTCCGGGAACGTCCCGCTCCCTCGTTCGCCGATAAGCTCAAGTCCGTCGCGGTCCTTCCCGGCTACGACTTCACGCCGGTCCCGCTCGCAGCCGACTTCTTCGGCCGCAAGATCTCGTCGCCCTTCCTCCTCTCCGCCGCGCCGCCTACCGACGGCCTGGAGCAGATGAAGCAGGCCTACGCGGCGGGCTGGTCCGGCGGGATCATGAAGACCGCTTTCGACAACCTCCCCATCCATATCCCGGCCGGCTACATGAGCCGCTTCAACGACACCACCTTCGGGAACTGCGACAACGTCTCCGGCCACTCGCTCGACCGGGTCTGCCGCGAGATCGGAGAGCTCCGCCGGCTCTACCCGGACCGCCTGACCGGGGCCTCCACCGGGGGGACCGTCTCCGGGGACGAGGAGAAGGACCGCGCCTCCTGGCAGTCCAACACCAGGAAGCTGGAGCGGGCGGGGGCGATGGCGATCGAGTACAGCCTCTCCTGCCCGCAGGGAGGGGAGGGGGCGGAGGGGGACATCGTCTCCCAGAACGCGGCCCTGACCGCCCGGATCATCGGCTGGGTCCTCGAGGCCGGGGACGGCTCCGTGCCCAAGCTCTTCAAGCTCACCCCGGCGGTGACCGAGATCACCACCATCGTGAGGGCGGTGAAGGCGGTCTTCGACCGCCACCCCAGCGCCAAGGCGGGGATCACGCTCGGCAACACCTTCCCCTGCCTCGCCTTCGAGCCCGGGGAGAAGAAGGGCTGGGAGGAAGGGATCGTGGTGGGGATGAGCGGCGCGGCGGTCGCGCCGATCAATTACCTGACCCTGGCCAAGGTGTCCTCCCTGAACGTCTCCGTCTCCGGGAACGGCGGGCCGGTCAACTACCTCGAGGCGGCGAACTTCCTCGCCCTGGGCGTGAAGACCGTCCAGTTCTGCACCCTGGTCGAGAAGTACGGCTACCGGGTCTTCCAGGAGATCTGCTCCGGGGTGAGCCACCTGATGGCCGACCGCGGGCTGAAGTCGATGGGCGAGCTGATCGGGGCCGCCCTCCCCGGGCCGATCCGGGACTTCATGGCCCTCTCCCCCGTGAAGCAGATCTCGACCGTGGACGAGAGCCTCTGCGTCCACTGCGGCAACTGCACGCGCTGCCCCTACCTCGCCATCTCCCTCAACGAGAAGAAGCTCCCCGAGACCGACCCCGAGCGGTGCGTCGGCTGCCGGATGTGCAACTACCTCTGCTTCGTCGGCGCCCTCTCCATGCGCGACCGGACGAAGGCGGAGCGGGAGGCGCTCAAGGAAGGATAATTCTTCTTGAACTTCCGGCCGGAAACGTATTGGATAGCCCGGGATCGATTTCCCGCGTCGACGCCATGAGATTCCCGAACCTGAAAAGGGTCTCCCGCCCCGCGACCCTCGCCGAGGCCTCGGCGATCCTCGCCGATCCGGCGCGCCGGGCCGTCCTGGTCTCGGGCGGGATCTCCTTCATCTTCGCCCACCAGCCCGCCGTGGAGGAGATTGTCCTTCTCCGCGGCCTTCCCTTAAGCTTCGTCCGCCCCAGAGACGGCGGGCTCGCTCTCGGCCCCGCCACCCTGGTCTCGGAGCTGCTGGAGTCTCCGGCGGCGCGGGGCTACGCGGGGGGGATCCTCGGGGAGGCCTGCCGGAGGATCGGCTCCACCCTGAACCGGAACCTGATCACGGTCGGCGGAAACCTCCTCCGTCCCTTCGTCTGGTCGGATCTCCCGACGGTGATGCTCGCCCTGGGAGCGAGCTTCCGCTTCGCGGGCGGGCGGGAGCGGGAGCTCGGCGCCTCCGAGCTCTTCTCCCGCCCGCCCCTCGATCTTCTGGCCCCGGGCGAGATCCTCGCCGAGATCCTCCTGCCCGCCCTCTCCGCGCCGGAGGGGGAGGAGCCCCGGACGGCCTACCGGAAGTTCACCCTGACCGAGAACGACTTCGCCCTCCTCAAGCTGGCGGTGGTCTTAAGGCGGCGGGGAAGGCTCTGCCGCGAGATCAGACTGGCCGCGGGGGGGGGCACGATCCTGCCCCAGCGCCTCGCCCGGGCCGAGGCCGCCATCCGGGACCGGGAGGGAACCCCGGATCTGGTCCGGCGGGCCGCCGACGAAGCGGCCGCGGAGGTCAGACTGGTCAAGGACATCCGGTGCTCCGAGTCCTACAAGCGCGAGGTCTGCCGGGCCCTCGTCCGGGAAACGCTGGAGGAGGCGCTCCTCGACCGCGCCGGGGGTGAGGAGTGGAAATAACCCTGACCATCAACGGGAAGCCGCACACCGTCCGGGTGGCCCCCTCCGAGACGCTCCTCGACCTCGTCCGCCGGCTCGGCTACACCTCGGTGAAGTTCGGCTGCGGGGAAGGGGCCTGCGGGGCCTGCACGGTGATCCTGGACGGCCGCCCGGTCAACTCCTGCCTGGTCCTGGCCGCCACGACCGCGGGGCGGGAGGTGGTCACGATCGAGTCCCTGGGCGACACCCGCCGCCCGCACCCCCTCCAGGAGGCCTTCATGGCGGCGGGGGCGATCCAGTGCGGCTTCTGCACCCCGGGGATGATCCTCGCCGCCAAGGCCCTGCTGGACAAGAATCCTTTTCCCAGCGAGGACGAGATCAGGGAAGCGATCGACGGCAACCTCTGCCGCTGCACGGGCTATGTCCAGATCGTCGAGGCGGTGAAGCTCGCCGCCAAACGGTTGCGCCCGTCCGGCGCGAAAAAGCCAAAGAGCCGGCGCGCGCGCCGCCGCCGTTGATGTCCATGAAGTCCATCAAGTCCATAACGTCCATCTCGTCCCGGCCGGGCAAAGCCGTCTTCACCGAGGTCAACCATCCCGTCCGGAAGGTCGACGCCCTGGCCCTGGCCACCGGCCGGGCCCGCTACGCCGACGACTTTTCCCTGCCCGGGACCCTCCAACTCAAGATCCTCCGCTCCCCCTTCGCCCACGCCCGGATCAAGGCGATCGACACGGAGAAGGCCAAGGCCCTCCCCGGCGTGGTCGAGGTCCTGACCTGGAAGGACGTCCCCCGGGTGGCGGTCACCACCGCCGGCCAGGGCTATCCCGAGCCCTCCCCCTACGACGACTACGTCCTGGACAGCAAGGTCCGCTTCGTGGGGGACAAGGTGGCGCTGGTCGCCGCCGAAACGGAGGAGATCGCGGAGGAGGCGCTGAAGCTGATCGCGGTGGACTACGAGGAGCTGCCCCCCCTTCTCGACCCCCGCCAGTCGCTCCAGCCCGGCGCCCCGGTCGTCCACGACGAGAAGGACTGCTACGTCCCCGTCCCGATCCCCTACGAGCCGCGGCGGAACATGGTGGCCCGGATCGAGGCCGCCGTGGGCTCGATCGAGGAGGGGATGCGGGAGGGGGCGGCCGCGGTGGAGAGGGAGTGCGAGAACCACTTCGCCAGCCACTCCGCCATCGAGCCCCACTGCGCCCTCTCCTGGCTCGACGAGTCCGGTCGGCTCTTCATCATCTCCTCCACCCAGGTCCCCTTCCACGTCCGCCGGATCGTCTCCCGGGCCCTCCAGATCCCGGTCAAGCAGATCCGGGTGATCAAGCCCCGCCTGGGCGGGGGCTTCGGAGGGAAGCAGGAGGTGTTCGTCGAGTTCTACCCGGCCCTCGTCACCCTGCGCACCGGCCGCCCGGCCAAGATCCGCTTCACCCGCAAGGAGGTCTTCATGAGCGGGCGGGTGCGCCACCACATGATCACCCGGGCGCGGGTGGCGGCGAAGAAGAACGGGACCCTCACCGCCTTCGACCTTTACGCCCTCTCCGACACCGGCGCCTACGGCTCCCACGGGCTGACCGTCGCCTCCAACGTCGGGACCCGCACCCTCCCGATGTTCCGCTGCCCCAACCTGCGCTTCACCTCCGACGTGGTTTACACCACCCTGCCGGTGGCCGGGGCCTACCGCGGCTACGGGGGCACCCAGGGGATACTCGCCACCTGCGTGGCCATGGAGGAGCTCGCGGAGAAGCTTTCGATCGACCCGGTCGACTTCTACCTGAAGAACATCATCCGGGGCGGCGCGGAGGTCCCGATCCTGAAGCACCTGGGCGAGGGGCCGACCACCGGCGAGCCCCGGGTCGGCTCCTGCGAGCTCGCCGCCTGCATCCGGGCGGGGGCGGAGGCGATCGGCTGGAGGAAGAAGCGGGCCCGCCGCCCGGGCGACGGGCGCTTCCGCCGGGGGATCGGGATGGCGGTGATGATGCAGGGCTCCTCCATCCCCTACATCGACATGGGGTCGGCCTTCCTCAAGATCAACGACGACGGCTCCTTCAACCTCCTGATGGGAGCGACCGACATCGGCCAAGGGTCGGACACGGTCCTGGCCCAGATCGTGGCCGAGACGCTCACGGTCCCCACCTCCGATATCCTCGTCTACGCCTCCGACACCGACCTCACCCCCTTCGACGTCGGGGCCTACGCCTCCTCCACCACCTACCTCTCGGGGATGGCGGTGAAGAAAGCGGCGGAGAAGGTGAAGGAGCAGATCCTCGCGGTGGGGGCGAAGATGCTTAACGTCCCCGTCTCCCGGGTCCGGCTGGAAGCGGGGAAAGTGGTCGGGCCCCGCCGCCGCTCGGTCTCGCTCCGCCAGGTGGGGTCCTATTCCCTCTACGAGCGCGATCAGTTCCAGATCTCGGGATGCGCCTCCAATACCTCGGTCGAGTCCCCGCCCCCCTTCGCCGCCCACTTCGTCGAGGTGGAGGTGGACCGGGCCACCGGGAAGGTGCGCGTCCTCGAGTACGTCCAGGCGGTGGACTGCGGGACGCCGATCAATCCCCAGCTCGCCCGCGGCCAGGCCCTGGGGGCCCTGGTCAACGGGCTCAGCTACGCCCTGGTCGAGCGCTACATCTTCAGCTCCAAGGGCGTGATGCAGAACCCCAACTACGGCTACTACAAGATCTACTGCGCCCGGGACATCCCGAAGATCACCACCATCTTCGTCCCCTCCTACGAGAAGTCGGGCCCCTACGGGGCGAAGTCGGTGGGGGAGGTCTGCATCAACGGGCCGCTGCCCGCCCTCTCCAGCGCCGTCTACCACGCCGTCGGCGTCCGCCTCCGCCGCGGCCCCTACACCCCGGACCAGGTTCTGGAAGCGATCCGGGGAGGCGGAGAGAAGTAAGGTCCCGGCGGTCGACGGCTTTCCGCGCCGCTTTCGCTTCCCGCCCTTGCCGCGCCCCCCGTTCGCCGGGTCGGCGCGGCGTTTGCTCCCGGGAGTTATTGCCAGATTACCAGGCGGGGTATAGAGTAAGGTGCGCCTGAGAAGGGCGCGCGTCGGCTCATGAAAATAAGCCTGAAACTTCTCGGCCCGCTCCGGCCGCCGCCCGCCGGTCGGCCGTCCGGGGGGGAATACCGCGCCGGGACCTCCGTCCGGGCGATTCTGCGCCGGGAACTCGGCTACAGCGAGAAGGAGCTGGGCTTTCTCCAGGTCCTCTCCGCCGGGAAGCTCCTCGCCCTGGACGAGAAGATCGCCTCCGACGCGGAGCTCACGGTCTCGTTGCGCCTGGGCGGGGGCTGACGGTTCGGCTTGCTCGCCGCCGTGATCATTCGTGGCCAGACATCGTGAAGCTGCTCGCCCTCATGGGCTCGCCCCGGAAGGGGGGGAACACCGACCGCATCCTCGACGAATTCATCCGGGGCTTCCGGGCCGGGGGCGGGGAGGCTAAGAAGGTCTCCGTCGGCGATCTCGGGATCGCGCCCTGCCGGGCCTTGAGGGACTGCGAGAAGACCGGAGAATGCCCGATCCGGGACGGGATGGAGGCCTTCGTCCGCGGGCTTCTCTCCGCCGACAAGGTCGCCCTGGCCTCCCCGATCTTCTTCTACGGCCTCCCCGCCCAGCTCAAAGCGGTGGTCGACCGCGGCCAGGCCGCCTGGGCCCGCCGGCGCCTGGGCGGTCCCGCGCCGGAGAAGGAGGTTTGGGTGATCCTCTTGGGGGCGACCCGGGGAGCGAACCTGTTCCAGGGGGCGCTCCTCACCTTGAAATACTTTTTCGAGCCGCTCGGGGCGCGGATCGCCGGGGAGCTCACCTATCGCCGGATCGACCGTCCCGGCGACATCGCGCGCCATCCGACGGCCCTGGCCGAGGCCTTCTCGGCCGGGAAGGGATTCGCGTCCGGGACGGGACGTCCCGGGTCGAGACGGATCGGAGGCGAGCCAGGAAACAAGGGAGGGGAACGATGACACGATACCTACGCGGGAGCGCCGCCCTGCTGGCGGTCGCCCTCGGGCTGATCCTGGCCGCGCCCCGCGCGGCGAGGGGCGACGAGAAGGTCGACTGGCAGGCGGTCCGGGACGACTACGAGAAAGGGAAGGACGCCTTCCAGAAGAAGGACTACGGCCGGGCGAAGAAGCTCTTCGAGGACGTGCTCAACCACGATCCCGATCACACCGGGGCGAACCGCTACCTGGGGAAGATCTACTTCGAGTACTATCACGACTACCGCAAGGCGATCCGCTACCTCGAGAAGGCGGTTTCGGATTCCAGCGGGAGCTACAAACGGGACCCGCTCTACTCCCTGGCGCAGAGCTACGAGGAGGTCCGGGAATACCGCAAGGCGCTCTCCGCCTGGGAGGAGTACGTCCAGTACGTGACGCCGGGGTCCAAGTGGGAGACCGAGGCCAAGGAGCGGATCGCGGCCCTGAAGGCGAAACTGCAGCCGGCGAAACCATAGGGTGTCAGGTGCAAGGTGTCAGGTGTAAGGAACCGATGGTCTGGCAAGAATGTCCCTGACACCTGACACCTGACACCTGACACTGATATATATCCGGATATCGCACCGGGGGAAGAGGAGGCAGCGCATGGTCGGCAAAGAAATTCGTCTGGAACGGATCATGAACCGGACGTCGGGGAGGACGATCATCGTCCCCATGGACCACGGCATCACGGTGGGGCCGATCGCCGGCCTCACCGACATGGCGAGGACGGTCGACCTGGTGGTCAACGGGGGGGCTAACGCCATCATCATCCACAAGGGGCTGGTCAAGGCCGGCCACCGCGGCTCGGGGAAGGACGTGGGGCTGATCATCCACCTCTCCGGCTCGACCAGCCTCAGCCCCGATCCCAACGCCAAGGTCCTGGTTTGCAGCGTGGAGGAGGCGGTGCGCCTGGGGGCGGACGCCGTCTCCATCCAGGTCAACCTGGGCGCCGCCACCGACGCCGAGATGCTCTGTGCCTTCGGCGGGGTCTCCCGCAGCTGCCAGCTGTGGGGGATGCCGCTTATGGCCATGATGTACACCCGGGGGCAGAAGATCAAAAGCGAGTTCGACGTCCGCTACGTCAAGCACGCCGCCCGGGTGGGGGCGGAGCTGGGGGCGGACATCGTCAAGGTGAACTACACCGGCTCCCCGGAAACCTTCCGGGAGGTGACCGAGGCCTGCCCGGTCCCGGTGGTCATCGCGGGGGGGGAGAAGATGGAGACGGACCGCGAGCTTCTGGAGATGGTGGACGGGTCCCTCTCCGGCGGCGGGCGGGGGCTCTCGATCGGCCGCAACGTCTTCCAGCACCGGGATCCCGCCGCGATCATCCGGGCCCTGAACGCCCTCGTCCACGAGGGGGCGGGCGTGAGCGAGGCCCTCCGGCTGGCCAAGAAGCCATAGGATAAAACCGGTCATGGCCAAGAAAGTCTGGATCGATATCCGCCCCTGGTCGAAGGCCAGGATGGTCTCCGCCCTGGAGGCGGGGGCCGACGCCGTCATCGTCCCCCCGGGCATGTCCGGCGCGGTCCGGGAGCTCGGCCGCCTGCGGACGGTCTCCGCCGACGGCGACCTCCGGCTCGGGCGCGAGGTGGTCGAGGTCACCCTCCGGGGAAAGGCGGACGAGGCCGCCGCTCTCGCCCTCGCCCGCGGCCGGACGGTGATCGTCTCCTGCCCGGACTGGACGGTGATCCCGCTCGAGAACCTGGTGGCCCAGAGCGAGGGCATCATGGCCGCGGTCGCCGACCGCGCCGCCGCCCGCACCGCGCTCGGCATCCTGGAGAAGGGGGTGGCGGGGGTGGTGGTCCGGCCCGGCGACAGCTCCGAGATCGGGCCGATCGTCCGGCTGGTCAAGTCGCCCCGGGAGAAGCTCGCCTTCGTCCCGCTCAAGGTCCGGGAGATCCGGGACCTGGGGATGGGGGACCGGATCTGCGTCGACACCTGCACCGCGATGAAGGTGGGGGAGGGGATGCTGGTCGGGAATTCCTCCTCGGCGCTCTTCCTGGTCCATTCCGAATCGGTGGAGAACCCCTTTGTCCGCCCCCGCCCCTTCCGGGTCAACGCGGGGGCCGTTCACGCCTACACGCTCGTCCCGGGCGGGAAGACCGTCTACCTCTCCGAGCTCTCCTCCGGCGACGAGGTCCTGATCGCCGACTTCCGGGGGCGGACCGAGGCCGCCCTGGTCGGGCGGGTCAAGGCCGAGAAACGCCCGATGCTCCTGGTCCGGGCGGGGCGGGGGAAGCGCGAGGCCTCGCTGGTCCTGCAGAACGCCGAAACGATCCGGCTGGTCCGCCCCTCCGGGAAGCCGGTTTCGGTGGCGGCGCTCCGGAAAGGCGACGAGGTCCTGGTCCATCTCGAGTCCGGCGGGCGCCACTTCGGGATGAAGGTGAAAGAGTCCATCCGGGAAAAATAATGGCATGGGGCATGGGGGCTGAGTGCCTGAATCCCATGCCGCAAGCCCCATGCCCCATACCATTTTGATTATGTACAACCGCGCGGTCATCGTCGGCGTCGGCTTGATGGGCGGGTCGCTGGGCCTGGCCGTCCGGGAGCGCCGTCTGGCCCGGGAGGTGGTGGGTTGGGGGAGAAAGGCGGAGCGGCTGGAGGCGGCCCGCCGCCAGGGGGCCCTGGACGGCTGGACCCTCTCTCGGGAGGAGGCGCTTCCGGGCGCGGACCTCCTCGTCTTCGCCGCCCCCATCGCGGTCACCGCGGCGCTGGCCGCCGAGTGGATACCCGCCGCGCCCCCGAACTGCCGGATCACCGACCTGATGTCCGTCAAGGGCGCCCTACCGGAGAAGCTCACCTCCCTCACCGGCCCGTCCCGCTCCTACGTCAGTTCCCATCCCCTCTGCGGCTCGGAAAGGACCGGCGCCGCCGCGGCCCGTCCCGACCTCTTCGCCGGCCGCCTCTGCCTCCTGACGCCGGTGGCCGGGACGAAGAAGCCCGCCATCTCGGCCCTGCAGTCCTTCTGGCAGGGGCTGGGGATGCGGGTGGTCTCGCTTCCGCCCGCCCGGCACGACCGGATCCTGGCCGCGGTCAGCCACCTCCCCCATCTCGCGGCGGCCGCCCTGGTCAACCTCCTGGGCGAGGAGCGGATGCTCGATTTTGCGGGGAGCGGCCTTCTCGACGCCACCCGGATCGCCGGTTCCGACCCCGACCTCTGGGCGGAGATCCTTCTCCTCAACCGGGGCGAGGTGCTCGGCGCGCTCGATCGCTTGCGGGATGCGCTCTGCCGCGCGCGGGACCTTCTCTCCGGGAGCGACGCCGCGGCTCTCAAGACCTATCTCTCCGCGGCCTCCCGCCGCCGGAGGGGGATGGCGGCGCTCCCCCCCGGCCGGACCGTCCGGGGGAGGAAGGCGGGGTCGAAGAAAACAGTAATCAGTGATCAGTAATCAGTGATCAGTAACCGATCACTGGGCCATTCGCGCGGATTTGCGAGATTCGCGGTTTCAAGAGCCGGGCCGAAGCCATCATCCATCCGAGTAATCCGTGCCATCTATGGTTGGTGCTTAGCGGTTGAACTGGAGAACCATCCCGGGAGCGGACTATGAACGAAGCGAGAAAGATCGTGATCACGATGGACGGGACCTGCGGCTCGGGGAAGTCCACCATCGCCAAGCGCCTGGCCGACCGCCTCGGCTTCGTCTACCTGGACACCGGGGCCATGTACCGGGCGCTGACCTGGAAGGCCCTCCGGGATCGGATCGACCTTCAGGACCAAGCTGCCCTGACCGCCCTGGCCCGGACCACCGAGCTCGTCCTCCGGCGGGGGGAGGGAGGCTCCCGGGTCTTCGTCGACGGGGCCGAGGTGACCAAGGAGATCCGGACGCCGGAGGTGACCAACGCCGTGAAGCACCTCGCCGACCTCCCCACCGTGCGCGCCGAGATGGTCAACCAGGCGCGAGGGATCGCCCGGCTCGGCTCGGTCCTGGCCGAGGGGCGGGACACGGGGACGGTGATCTTTCCGGAGGCCGACTACAAGTTCTACATCGACGCCGACCTCGAGGTCCGGACCGACCGCCGCTACCGCGAGTTTCGGCAGAAGGGGGTGGAGATCACGCGGGAGAAGGTGAAGAAGGACCTGATCTCCCGCGACCACGCCGACAAGTCCCGCAAGGTCGGGGGGCTCAAGGTCGCCCCGGGAGGGATCGTAATCGACACCGGGAAGACCGAGGAGATCGAGGAGAACCTGCAGAAGGTGCTCTCTCATATCCGGGAGGAAGACACTCCAGCTAAGGGTTGATGGGAGAGGGAGAGGATGTTGGTCTGGTAAATGGGTAAGGTCAATGGTGCAGCCCGGCGAGCGGTCTGCGAGATCCACGCAACCCTGACCCATCTGCCAGGCCCACTTCCTTACCCTCTCCCATCGACTATCGGTTACCATGCTCTACGCCCTCGCCCACGCCCTGCTCCGCGTCTTCTTCCGGCTCTTCTGCCGCTGGGAAGTCGCCGGGCGGGGATTCGTCCCCCCCTCCGGGGGGGCGATCATCGCCCCCAATCACGAGAGCTACCTCGACCCGATGCTGGTCGGGACCTCGCTCCCGCGTCCCGTCCACTACCTCGCGCGGCGGGATCTCTTCTCTCCCGGTCCCTGGGGCTGGATCCTCCGCCGGGTCCGCGCCGTCCCGATCGAGCGGTCCGCGCCCACCCCGGCCTCGATCCGGGCGGTCCTCGAACTCCTCCGTTCCGGAGCGGCGCTCGCGATCTTCCCCGAGGGGACGCGCGGCGACGGCGTCTCCCTGGGAGCGGGGAAGGCCGGCCTGGGGATGCTGGTCCTCCGGGCCGGCGTCCCCGTCGTCCCCCTTTATATCGAGGGTTCGGGGCGCGTCCTCCCCCGGGGGGCCGCTTTCCCCCGCCGGGGGAAGATCCGCCTGGTCTACGGGGCGCCGCTGCGCTTCCACCGCCCGGACCGCCCGGGAAGAAGCGATTACGAGGAGGTTTCGCGGCGGGTGATCGAAGCCATTGCCGGGCTCAAGGAACAATGAAAAAAACGTGGCCGCGCAGCTCGTGTCTGGTCGTCCTCATGACCTCGCCCGGCCGGAAGGAGGCTCGGCGGATCGCCGACGCCCTCCTCCGGGAGAGGGCGGCCGCCTGCGTCGGCATCTTCCCCCGGGGGGAGTCCTTTTACTGGTGGAAGGGGAGGATCGACCGGGCGGCGGAGTACCTTCTCGTCGCGAAGACCTCCGCCCGGTCGCTGCCTCGCCTGATCGAGCTGGTGAAGGCGAACCACGGCTACGAGGTCCCCGAGATCGTCGCTCTCCCCATCGTCGGCGGGAACGAGGAGTATCTCGACTGGGTGGGGGAGGAGACGA
>CAZOYW010000043.1:20643-27494 GCA_964584165.1 uncultured bacterium | reverse complement strand
GCGCCGGCCACTGGCGTCGGCGTCTCAGCGGCCACCGGCGTCGGCGTCTCCGGTACCGGAGTGGGCGTCTTCGCCACCGGCGTGGGCGTCTCCGGCGCCGGAGTGGGAGTCTTCGCCACCGGTGTCGGCGTCTCCGGCACCGGGGTGGGGGTTTCCGGCGCCGCGGTCGGCGTCGGCGCGCCCGGCGTCGGCGTGACCGCGCAGGAGACCTGCACGTCGTCCAGGGCCAGGTTCCCCGTGCTCTTGTCGTAGCTGAAGCGCAGCTGGGTGGTGGCGCCGTTCAGGGCGTAGGGCCCTTCCACCGTCCCCGTCGTCGGCAGGGGGACCAGGTTCACCAGTGTCACCCAAGACCCCGCGTACTCCTCGACCAGGAGGGCGGAGGAGGCGTCGGTGGAGACGCCCCGGACCCAGAACCTCAGCTCGTCACCGCCCGAGAATGCCGTGGTGGTGACCTCGTCGTCGGTGGCGTCGAGCTTCACGGCCGGAGAGGCCAGTCCGTAGTAGCCGTCACCGGTGTAGGAGTCGGTATCGGCGTTGCAGTTGACAAACGTCCAGCCCGCCGGGCGCGTGCCGGTGTCGAATCCGTTGAAGTGCTCGTCGAGGCGCGTGCAGATCACCGGCGTCGGCGTCGCGGCCGGGGCCGGCGTGGGCGTGTTCGGGGCCTCGGTCGGAGTCGGGATGACCGCGGTCGGCGTCGCCGGAACCGGCGTCGGCGTAGGCGGCACCGGCGTCGCCGTCTTCTGCGGCGTCAGCGTGGGCTGGGGGGTCGGCGTCGCCGGGAGCGGGGTCGGCGTGTTCGGAGCCTCGGTCGGGGTTGGCCCGGACGGCGTGTGGTAGCCCGCCGGCGTCGGTGTCGGCGTGATCCCGAGGATGCGCACGTCGTCGAAGGCGATGTCCCCGCTCGACTTGTTCTGATAGCTGAACCGCAGCTGGTCGGCCCCGTTGATGTCGAAGGGTCCGGCCACGCGGGCGGTGCCGCTGTTCGCGATCGTCGTGATGCTGGTCCAGGACCCCCCGTAGTGCTGCTCGAGCAGGAACAAGTCGGCCGTGGTCGGCGAGTTGAGCCCCTTCATCCAGAAGGAGAGCTTGCGCGCGTTGGCGAAGGTGTTGGTGGTGACCGTGTCGCCCGTGGCGTTGAGCATGACCGAGGGGACGCCCACTCCGTACTGGGTGGAGCCGGTGAAGGTGTCGGAGTCGGCGTTGCAGTTGGTGAATGTCCATCCGGACGGGCGGGTGCCGGACTCGAAGCCGGTGAAGGTCTCGTTTACGATCGGCGAGCCGTAGACCATGTAGCAGGCCGCGCAGGCCACCCGTTGGGCGGTGTAGGCGCAGCGCATGTAGCCCGCCTCGCCCCAGGAGGTCCCCCAGGAGTTCCGGAGGAACCAGTGAGGCGTATCCGTCCCGTCCACCCAACCGACCAGGGAGACGGCGTGGTTGGTCGTGGTGTCCTCACAGGGAGAACCCGTGCAGGTCGTCTGGGTGTCCTCGAAGATGCCGCCGTCGTATGAATCAAAGGCCGCCTCGGCGTTGATCGCCACGTCGACGACGCCGAAATACATGATCGCGGTCTTGATCCCGTCGATGTCCAGGCAGGTGACCCGGTACCAGTCCTTGAACATCGTGGTCTGGTCGCCCCAGTGGGTGCATCCCGGGTCGCTCTCGACATAGGGGAAATCGGACTCGTTCCCCACGCCGGTGTTGCAGAGGGCGGTGAGCTCGGCGTAATCGTAGTCGGCGCCGTCGCAGCCCCCGAAGTGGGCGCTGTAGGCCGGGAGCGTCGCCAGGCACCAGATGATGTAGGACTCGGAGAAGTCAGCCCGGTGGTCCGTGGTGTCACCCGTGGTCTTGTAGTATTTCCCCAGGGCGTAGTTGTATGTCCCCTCCGCGCAGGCGTTGGCGCCGAAGGAGTAGCAGGAGCCGCAGGAACCCTGGTTGCGGGGGGTCCCGATGTAGGAACGGCCCTGGTAGTTCCGCCAGTCGAAGGTGGTGGGGAGCGCCCTTCTGCCGATGATGTTGGGGAGTGGTCCGAGGCCCTTGGTGGAGGCGATCCGCGGAGAGGCGGACATCCGGCGGGACTTCAGTGCCGCCCGTTCGGCGGCGGGGAGGCGGGTGACCCAGTTCTCGGCGACCTGGAAGTGGTATCCGTTATACTCGATCTTGTAGCGGAGCTCCTCCAGTGTGTCGTCCGGTGCGAAGGGGAGAAGTTCCTTGGGATCTCGGGCGGCGGGGGCTTGCGGGGCAAGAACGAGGAAAGCGAGAACGGCGAAACACGCTGCGGCGGGGAACCATGATCTGCGGGACATACCACCCTCCCGGGTTGAAAGTGAACCGGTGCCTCTTCCTGGAAATCCCCCTCTTATAAATCAGCGCCCCGGGGCGGGGCGCTGATTTATAATAGTTTTGTGCTAGCGTCCTCTCTCGGGCGCCGTTTGTCAACCGAATTTTTTGCGAAATTCACGCGCGGGCGGCCTGGCCTGGCTAAGATTGGTCCCATCGGACCTATCGCAACCGACCGAGATCGACTGGCAAAATGTCCATTCCGAACCCAACCCCGACCGCGATCGTCTCCGCCCTCTCCCGGGAAACCGGCCTCGATCCGTTCTCATCCCCCTCCCCCGCCCTGGTCTCGCGCCTGCGGGCCCTCCACCGCGGCTACCGCTCGCCGGGCGTCCGACGGGAAGCCTCCGACGCCGCTTACCTCTGGTACTTCCTCCCCCGGGCCGCGGCCCGGATCTCCCGTATCCTTTCGGCCGTCCTCCCCTCCCTCCGCCCCCGCTCCCTCCTCGACCTGGGTTGCGGCCCCGCTTCGGCCTCACTCGCCGTCCTCGCCTCGGAGGCCGGGGCCGCCCTGGAGAGGATCGTCCTGGTCGACGCCGACCGCCGCGTCCTCCCCCTCGCGGCGCGGCTCTGCCGGGCCGCGGCGGGGCCGGGACGGGACGGCCTGAGTCTCGCCATGCGGAGGATCGACCTCTCCCGTCCCCCGGGCCTTCCCCGGGACGAAACCTATGACCTGATCGTCGCCTCGAGCCTCCTCGCCGAGATGGCCGATCCCCGGTCTCCCCCGGCGAGGGGAGACTCCGTCCTCGCCCTCTGGCGTCGGCTCTTCCGGCTGGCCGGCCCGGGGGGAGCGGTCATCCTGGTCGAACCGGCGACGCGGGAGATCTCGCGGTCCCTCCTCTCCCGTCGGGATCTCATTCTGGAGGAAGGCGCCCCCCTCCCCCTCCTCGCCCCCTGCCCCCGTCCCGGACACTGCCCCGCCCTCCGGGACAAGCAGGACTGGTGCCACGACACCGCGAGCGCGGTTCTGCCGCCGCTCGCGGAGCGGCTGGGGCGAGCGGCCGGGTTCGACCCCTCCCGGACCGACTTCTCCTACCTCGTCTTCGGGAAGGGCGCCGCGCCGCCCGAGGGCTCCTGGCGCGTCGTTTCCTCCCCGATCAAGACCCGGGGAAGGCTCGACCTCTGGGTCTGCGACGGGAGGGAGCGCGCCAAAGTCCACCGCCTCGACCGCGACGCCTCACCGGCCAACGCCGCCTTCGCCGGACTCTCCCGCGGCGAACTCGTCCGTTTTGTCGGCCTCCTCCCCTCCTTCCGCCTCCCGCCGGGAGGGACGGTGTCAACTTGTCAACTTGATAGTTGACAAGTTGACACCGTCCCTCCGCGTTGCAGGGGATCAACGGCCGTTGCGGAGGAGTAACTAGCCACCCGTCCGCTCGCCGCGCCCGCCGCGGCGCGGATCGCGGTCTAACCTATTGCCCGGAAGGTGGATACGGCGATGCCCTTTCCTTCCCGCCGTTGGCACGGGAATTGCTCCTCTTCTTCTCAAAACCGAAAAGGAGGGAAGTCATGAGAAGAATGGGCGTTCTGATCGCGATCCTGGCCTTGGCGGCGCTTTCGGCGACCGGGGGAGCCTGGGCTATCACCCGCAACGTCAACAACCCGAACCAGGTACCGGGCATCTCGGCCTGCCTCGCCGCTTCCCTACCCGGCGATATCGTCCTGGTCCAATGGAACCAGAACCCCTACGTGGGAAACTTCGTCGTCCCCGCCGGGGTGGCCCTCGTGGCCGCTCCCGGCTTCCAGGGCCGGCCCATGCTCCGGCCGGCCGACGCCGCGAAACTGGTGGTGGACCTGCGCACCAACGCCGCCGTCCGGCAGGCGAGCAAGCTCTGCCAGTTCGATATCCAGGGCGGGGCCAACGGCGGTGTCTTCGTCAGCGGCGGCGGCGCGGCGGTGGTCTGGAACAACGAGATCGCCAACAACCGGGCGCCGAAGGGTGCGGGTCTCTGCTCCAGCTGTTCGGGACGGCTGGATCTCACCTTCAACTACATCCACGACAACACGGCCGCAAAATTCGGGGGAGGCCTCTTCCTGACCGGCGGCGGCACCGTGGCGAGCGCTGACAACGAGATCAAGTGCAACCGGGCGGCCCGCGGCGGGGGGATCGAGATCCGGGGCCTCTTGACCGCCTCCTTCAGCGAGCGCGTCTTCATGGAGAACGAGGCCCAAGAGGGCGGGGGGATCGCCGTCGTCGATAACGCCCGGGAGACCCTGATCTACGACATGGATTTCTTCGACAACGACGCCACGGTCGGAAACGGCGGCACGATCTACGCCTCGAAAAGCGCCGTCGCGGTCGAGAACTGCCTCATCAACGGGGGAGACGCTCCCCGCGACGGGGGCGGACTCTACGGTCTGGGGTCGACGGTGAGACTGGAGGGGTGCGAGATCAGCTTCAACACCGCTCTCGACGGCGCCGGGGTGGCTTTAAGCGGTCGCCTCAACGCCAACAGCGCGATCGAGGCCAACGAGTTCACCGGGAACCGGGCGGTCTACCGGGGCGGGGCGGTCTGGCTCGCGAACCTGGAGCGGATGAACGTCCGCAATAACTTCTTCGACCGCAACCTCGCCCCCCAGGGATCCGGGGTTTTCGTCGCCTCCTCCGCCGCCGCCTCCATCCACAACAATTCCTTCGCCCACACCTTCAACGCGGCGCTGATCGGATCGGTCTCCACCGAGGCCGTCCGCATCCAGGGGCAGGCGAACCCGACCGCCTGCGCCAATAACATCATCATCTACCACCAGGTGGGCGTGGTCGGCGACGGGGGCATCCTGGCCTGGGCCGGCTCCAACGACTTCTGGCGGGTGGGCGTTTGCCTGCGCGGCCTGCGCAACGCCGGGGGCAACAACCTCAACCTCAACCCCCTCTTCGCCGTTTTCAACGTCAACGGGGTCGGGGGCAACGACCTCCATCTCCAGCCCGGCTCCCCCGCCGCGGGGAGGGCCGACCCCCGTTATTCCCCGCCCAAAGACATCGACACCGACCCGCGCGATTCCCTCCCCGACCGCGGCGCCGACGAGTTCGTCCTGTAGGGACTAGGAGGGACGGTGTCAACTTGTCAACTTGATAGTTGACAAGTTGCCACCGTCCCTCCTCCTTCCTATAATCGGGGCGTGACCTTCATGCGGCACACACCGGGGGTCGAGGGGAAGATCCAGCTCCTGGGGGACGCGGCCCGGGACGACGCCTGCGCCTCCGCCTGGTCGGAAGCGGCCCGCCCGCCGATTCACCGCGCCCCCTCCCGTTCCGCCCTCCGCTCGGCGGTCTACACCAGCCTCCGGCCGGGCGGGGGCGCGATCCGCCTCTTCAAGATCCTCCTCGACAACCGCTGCCGGATGGACTGCCGCTACTGCGCGATGCGATCCTCCGCCGGGACGCCGGAGTGCCGCCTGGAGCCCGAGGAGCTGGCGCGGGCCTTCATCGACCTTAACCGCCGCCGGATCGTCGAGGGGCTCTTCCTCTCCTCCGCCATCCCCGACCATCCCGAGCGGGTGCAGGAGAAGATGATCGCCGCGGTGGCGATCATCCGGAAACGCTACGGCTTCCGCGGCTACGTCCACTTGAAGATCCTGCCCGGCGTGAGCGAGGGGGCGGTGGCCGAGGCCTGCCGGCTCGCCGACCGGGTCTCCGTCAACCTGGAGGCCCCCAACCAGGAGCGGCTGAGCCGGATCGCCCCCCACAAGGACCTGAAGGAGGGGATGATCCGGAGGCTCCTCTGGGCCCGGCGCTGCGCCGAGTCCCGCCGGGAGGTCCCGGCGGGGCTCACCACCCAGTTCGTGGTCGGGGCGGCCGGGGAGAGCGACCGGGAGATCCTGACCGCCTCCGACTGGCTTTACCGCAACCTCTCCCTCCGGCGCGCCTACTACAGCGCGCTGCGCCCGGTCCGGGGCACGCCCCTGGCGGGGGTTTCCGCTCCGCCGCCCGCTCGCGAGCACCGCCTCTACCAGTCGGACTGGCTCCTCCGGTTCTACGGCTTCTCCTTCTCCGAGCTCCCTTTCGAAACCGCGTCCGGGAACCTCCGCCTCGACCTCGACCCCAAGCTGGCCTGGGCCGCGGCCCACCCCGACCGCTTCCCGGTGGAGATCAACCGGGCCGCGAGGGAGGAGCTCCTGCGCGTGCCCGGGCTGGGACCGGTCTCGGCCGAGCGGATCCTCGCCCGGCGGAGGCAGGGGAAGATCGCCTCGCTCGATGCGCTGAAAGCGCTGCGCGTCCCGGCCCATCGGGCGAGGAACTACCTCACCCTGGACGGGAGGTTCTTCCCGGCTAAGGAAAAGGAGGAGCCACCGGAGCAGCTCCTCCTTGACCTATAGGTGGAGGGGTTAGGGTCAGGATATTGGTCTGGTCAATGGGTTAGGTCGATGG
This sequence comes from uncultured bacterium, assembly GCA_964584165.1. Taxonomy (GTDB): domain Bacteria; phylum Auribacterota; class Erginobacteria; order Erginobacterales; family CAZKCI01; genus CAZKCI01. Next base: position 20,794 of record CAZOYW010000043.1, on the reverse strand, counting down.
TGCCGGCCAGCCGGCGTGCCACACCATTAACCTCGTCAATTTCTCGGCTCCGCAAACATGGGCCGCGGCCGCCTCCCAACCAACGCAAGAACCAGAAAAAATAATGGATCGGGGCGAGACGCCCCTCCCACATGATACCGGAGACTTCGCC
>CAZOYW010000043.1:0-20543 GCA_964584165.1 uncultured bacterium | reverse complement strand
ACTTCGCCTGAAGAAGTGGGATTCCGACCATCCGTCTCGGCTGGCCGGACGCACCATCAACTTGACCCATTTCCCAGACCCACTTCCTGACCCTAACCCATCACCCGCGTCTCAGAAGTTTACCTTGGGCGCTTCCTTCGCGGTCGCGGCCGCCTCGAAGTAGGCCTTGGGCGTCGAGAGACCCCGCAGGGACGCCCAGAACGAACCGGGGAAGGAACGGATGTAGTAGTTGAACTTCTGGGCCGATTCGTTGTAGCGCATCCGCTCGACCGCGATCCGGTTCTCCGTCCCCTCGAGCTGGGCCTGAAGCTCGAGGAAGTTCTGGTTGGCCTTGAGCTCGGGGTATTTCTCCACCGTCACGAGCAGCCGGGAGAGCGCGCCGCCCAGTTCGTCCTGGGCGGCCTGGAAGCTCTTGAAGGCGGCGGGGTCGGAGAGGAGCTCGGGAGTGACCTTGATCTGGCCGACCTTGGCCCGCGCCTCGGCGACCGCGGTGTAGGTCTCCTTCTCGAAGTTGGCCACCCCCTTGACCGTGTTGACCAGGTTGGGGATGAGGTCGAACCTCCGCTGGAGCTGGTTCTCCACCTGGGCCCAGGCCGCCTTCACGGACTCGTCGAGGGCGACCGCCTTGTTCATGCCCGAGACCACCATCGACCCGACGATGAGGACCAGCACAACGATGATGACGATGCCGATCAGCAATCCCTTCATGGGTGCCTCCTTCGCGGTTGCATTTACCACGATCCGCTCGCCCCCCCGCCCCCGCTCCTCCCCCCGCCGGAGGACCCGAAGCTCGAACCCCCGGACGAGGAGCCGGAGGAGCCGGACGACCAGCCGCCGGAAGAGGATCCCGAAGACCAGCCACCGCCGGAGCCTCCGGAGCGGCCGGAGCGCCGGGCGAGGACGATCATGGCCACGATGAAACCGGCGATCCCGAAGAAGACGGCCAGCGGGACGATGACCCCGGCGGCCGAGGAGGCGGGAGACCCCTCCGGCGTGGGCGAGGGGAGGGCGGCTTCCCCGGTGATCCGCGCCGCCAGGGCCTCCACCCCGTCGGCGATCCCCCGGTCGTAGTCCTTCTCCCGGAAACGGGGGAGGATGCGGGTCTCGATGATCCTTTTCGCCACCGCGTCCGGGATGACCCCTTCCAGGCCGTAGCCGACCTCGATCCGCACCTTCCGGTCGTCGATCGCGGCGACGAGGAGGACCCCGTTGTCCCGGCCCTCCTTGCCGATCCCATCGAGCCGGGCCCCCGGCCAACGCCAGGTCTGGAAGCGCTTGACCGCGTAGCCCTCGATCGTCTCCGGCGCGACGGAGCGGACGAGATAGACCGCGATCTCGGCCGCGGTCTTCTTCTCCAGCTCCCGGAGGCGGACCTCGAGGGCGGCGGCGGCGGCGGGCGAGAGCACGCCCGCGAAGTCGCTGACGAAACCGGCCGGGGCGGGATACAGCGCCTCCTCGGCCAATGCTGCGGCCGGCGCCGCCAGAAGAAGATTAGCCAACATCCAAAGCCGGGCGGTCGACATAAATGATCTCGCGAGTTTCCGCGGGCCTGAAGGTCCGCGGCTTTGATATTTTAGCGCGCGCGGCCGCGAAAAACCTCCGGATTCGCAGCCTTCAAACGCCGGGGTTCAGTTCGTAGACGCATGCCTCGCCGAACTCGCCCACCCAGACGAAGGCGGGGTCGGCGGCGAGCGCCTTCCAGATGTATTTCCTGGTCTTGGCCCGGTACTCCCCGTAATGGAAGACCAGGTATTTGATCCCCAGGCGCTTGATCGCCGCGAGCGACTCGGGCGAGGGGAAATCACCCATCTCCCGCTGGTAGAGGCGGTCGTACTCCGGGGGGAAACAGCCGCTGTAGCCGTTGACCAGTCTCTTCCAATGGTAGGTGGAGTAGTACATGTAGGCGGCCGCTTGGTGGACCTTGAGGGGAGCGGCGGGGAGGGGGATCTCCAGGATGGCGAAATCGCCCGGCTGGTCCTTGAGCCAGCGGTAGACCGGGGGGATCGCCGCCCCCGTGGGCATCGGCGCCATCGAGATCGGGATGGAGGCCGACTCGAAGAGGATGGCGAGGGAGACCGCCTCGGCCAGGAAGAAGCGGGCGGAGGGGTCCCGGACCCGCCGGAGCAGCGCCGCGACGGAGAAGGCCGCGAAGACAGAGAGGGCGAGGGCGACCGTGATCACGAAGCGGGAAGGGACGCGGATCCCGGAGAAGCCCGGGACGTGATCGTAGAGGAGCGAGTAGGGCCCCGCCCCCAGCTCCATCCGGTTGCAGCGGACGAGCGGGCCGAGCGTGAAGAGGACGGAGAGGGCGAGAACGAGGAGGTAGAAGCGCGGGAGGAGGAAATCCGCCCGGCCGGAGAGAAGGCCGGAGAGGAAGCGGCGGAGACCGCCGTTCAGGGAGAAGAAGAGGGCGAGGAGGAGGAGCAGGAGCAGGAAGGGCCGGCCGAGGCTGGTGGCGCTGACCGGGAAGCCGAGCACGGTGGAGGAGGCGCCGCCGGTGAACAGGATCGCGAGGAGGACTACCGCCTGGGCGGCGGCGAGGAGCCCCACCGCCGCCGCGGAGAGCCGGCGGCCAGCGCCAGCCCGCGGAGCGGGAAGAGCCGCCGCCGGCCGTCGCCTCAGGGCGACAGCGATCCCGGAGAGGCCGAGGAGGACGGCCGCGGCTCCGATGAAGAGGTCACCCTCCGGCTTGCGGAAGGCCGCGAGCGTTTTCCCCCAGAGGAGGACGCGATCGGAAGCCGCGAGGTAGCTCGCGAGATCGGCCGAGAAGTAGATCGACTCCCCCAAGGTCCTCCGGAAGCCGAGTTCGGACCGGAGGCTCGCGTAGCGGAGGGCCACCGGGGCGAGAAGGGCGGCGGCGAGAAGAGCGGCAACGGCGAAGCGCAGAGCGATCCGGCCGCCCGCCTTCCCCCGGCCGAAGAGGCCCGGCAGGTTGAGCAAAAGGTAGAGGCCGACGAAGAGGAGGAGGAAGAGGCCGTAGTAGCCGCAGGCGAGGAACTGGAGGACGAAGAAAAGCGCGAAGAGGAGCCCGTCCCGCCAGGACCCGCCGGCGAAGAGGCGGTGGAGGAAGAGAAGGGCGAAGGGGATCCACTGGGCGGACTGGAGCTGGAGATGGGAGAGGTGGGAGAAGCGCCAGGGGAAGAAGCCGTAGATCATCCCGGCGGCCACGGCCGCGGCCGCTGAGCCCGTGACGTAGCGGGCGAGGAAGAAGGCCCCCCAGGCGGAGAGGGCGAGCGAGAGGAAGAAGACGGCGTTGTAGGCGAGGAGGGGGTTGTTGGAGAGGAGATAGAACGGGAAGGCGAGGAGGGCGTTCCCGAGCATGTTCTCCGAGTAGGCGAGCGTGTTCTTCCGGGGGTGGAAGATGTTGGCGTCGAAGAGGGAGGAGACATGGCCGGAGGAGAGGGCGTGGACGTCCCAGGCTAGGATCCAAGCGTTGAGGAGGGAGTCTCCCCAGTCGCCGACCACGGCCGAGGCGGGGGAGCGGACGAGCGGCCAGGCCATGACCGCCGCGGCCAGGAGGAAGACCAGGAGGGCGGCCAGCGCGCCGCGGCGGCTGCTCCACCGGAAGGTCATGGGAGGCGATGGTCCCCCCGGTTCTTCTCGACCAGGGCCTCCAGCCGCTTGCGCAGGTCCGCCCGGGTCGCCTCGGCCCCGGCCCGGCGGCGGGACTCCTCCGCGACGTCGGCGCAGAAGCGGGACTGGGCGCAGAGGGAGAGGAAGAGGGGGATCAGGTCGGAGGCCGCCAGGGCGAGGAGGCAGAGGATCCCTCCCCCGGCGATGGAGAAGAGGAGGACGACAAGCCCCACCCCCCATTGGGAGGTGGAGAGGAGGGAGACGCCGTAGCCGATCCCGGAGGCCCCGGCGACAAGGCTCATGACCGCGAGGAGCCGGAGGCCGCCGGCGAGGAGAAGGAGTACTCGGGTGTTCGGGGCCATAGTTCCTCTCGCGGGCAGTATAGCCCAGCCCGCCGCCGGGAGGGGGAAAAATCGGCACTTCACCCCGAAGGAAGACAGGGGCGACATGGACGACATGGACAATATGGACGGTATGGACATTATGGACAAAGGCGGGGAGAAACCGCTTCGACATCTGTTTTCGTCCATCACGTCCATACCGTCCATCACGTCCAGCGCCCGGCCAAAAAGCTTGGAAGAAGCCGGCCGATGCGCTAGACTGTCATCGGCCTGGACCGGAGGGGGCGAGCGCCCATGGACTTCAAATACGTCGGTAAAAACGTCCCGCGGCCCGACGCCGCCGCCAAGGCGACGGGACGGGTCAAGTTCCTCGACGACATCCGGCTCCCCGGGCTCCTCCACATCGCCTTCCTCCGGCCAGTCCACGCCCACGCCCGGATCGTCTCGATCGACGTCTCCGAGGCGGAGAAATGCCCTGGCGTGGTGAAGGTCGTCACCGGGAAGGATTGCCGCTTCCGCTATGGGGAGAACATGAAGGACCGCCTCCCCCTGGCGGTGGGCAAGGTCCGCTGGATCGGCGAGCCGGTCGCCGCCGTGGTCGCGGAAAAGCTCCACCAGGCCCGCGCGGCCGTGGATAAGATCAAGGCCGTCTACGAGCCGCTCCCGGTCTACGTGGACGCCCGCGACGCCCTTCAAGCCGGCGCGGTCCTCCTCCACGAGGAGGCCCCGAAGTTCGTCCACCTCCCCGGGATGGAGCCGGTCCCGGGGACGAACATCGCCAGTCGCTACACACTGAAGAAGGGGGACGTCGAGCAGGGTTTCCGCGAAGCGGAGGTCGTCCTGGAGGGCGAGTTCAACTACCCCTTCGGCTCCTCGGCCGCGATCGAGCCGCACGGTTCGATCGCCTGGTTCCACGAGGACAAGACGATCGAGATCTGGTCCTCCTCGATCTGCCCCTTCATCGTCCGGGAGGACGTCGCCCTGGTCTACGGCGTCCCGGCCTCCGACGTCCGCGTCCACATCCCCGAGGTGGGCGGCTGCTTCGGGTACAAGTCGGACGTGACGATCGAGCAGACGGTCGCCTACGTCGCCTCCTTCGTCCCCGGGCGGCCGGTGAAGTGGGTCGCCACCCGCCGGGAGGACCTCCTCTCCACCCTGATCGGTCACGGGATCCGGACCAAGATCAAGATCGGCGCGAAGCGGGACGGCCGGCTCACCGCGCTCGCCACGACCATCCTCCATTCCACCGGCGCCTCCATGGACACCGGGATCCACGTCCTGATCGCCGCCACCCACAACTCGACCGGCGCCTACGAGTTCCCCCACTGCCGTCTCGAGGGGCTCGCCGTCTACACCAACACCCCGCCCGTCGGCGCCTACCGCGGCTACGGCCACCAGGAGTCGCAGCTCGCGGTGGAGCGGATGATGGACCGGCTGGCCCGCCATCTCGGGCGGGACCCCTTCGCCCTGCGCGAGCAGAACTACCTCGGCCTCGGGAAGGTGACCTCGCTCGGCGAACGCCTCTGGGAATCGAACGGGAGCGTGAAGAAGTGCGCCGCGGCCGCGCGGGCGGCCGTCTTCGACCGGCCGAAGCCGGCCGAGGACGAGAACTTCTGGTACGGCCGCGGCTTCGCCGCCCTGATGAAGTCCCCCAAGGGCGCCCCCTTCTCCTCGAAATCGTGCTACCTGAAGTTCAACTCCGACGGCTCCGTCTCGATCAACATGGGCGGCGCCGAGGTCGGCCAGGGTTTAAGGACGGTGGTGAGGCAGGTGGCGGCGGAGGCGCTCAAGATCCCCCCCGAGCGGATCGGCGTCTACACCGAGATCGACACCCAGTTCTCCCCCTGGGAGTGGCAGACGATCGGATCGATGTTCACCATCCAGGGGGGGAGGGCGATCTTAAGGGCCTGCGAGAAAGCGATCGCCCAGATGAAGAAGACCGCCGCCCAGGTCTTAAGGGTGGACGAGGACCGTCTGGTCTACGACGGGGAATGGATCTACCTGAACCACGATCCCAGTGTCCGGGTCGAGACGGCCCGGCTCGCCCGCGGCTACACCTACGACGACGGGGTGACGGTGGGCGAGGTCGTCCAGGCCACCGCCGACGCCCGGCTCCCGCGCCAGTCCAACCCGGACGCCTGCGGCCAGGGCACGATGGGGATCACCTACACCTTCGGAGCCCAGGCCTGCGAGCTCCGGATCGAGAAGAAGACCGGGAAGATCACGATCGACCACTTCGCCTCCTGCTTCGACGTCGGGCGGGTGATCAACCCGCGGCAGATCCGGGGGCAGGTCGCGGGGGGCGTGATGATGGCGGTCGGGGCCTCGCTCTGCGAGGAGCTCCGCTTCTCCCCCGAGGGCCAGGCCTTAAACCCGCGTTTCTCGCAATACCGCTTCCCGACGATCCGGGACGCGCCCCGGAAGCAGACGATCGAGTTCGTGGAGACGCCGGAGCAGATCGGGCCGTACGGCGCCCGCGGGATCGGGGAGCACCCCGTGATCGGCGTCGCCCCCGCGATCCTGGGCGCCGTCTACGACGCGATCGGCGTGGATTTCAGCGAGATCCCCCTGACCCCGGAGAAGATCCGGGAGGCCGTCGCGAAGAAGGGGAGGTAGCCATGGCCGAGACCATCACGTTCACCCTGAACGGCGCGCCGCGCACCGTCGAGCTCGAGGGCTGGGAGAAGGCGATCGACGTGCTCCGGGAGCGGCTGGGGCTCACCGGGACCAAGCGGGGCTGCGACGACGCCTCCTGCGGCGCCTGCACGGTCGTCATCGACGGGGTCGCCAGGAAGACCTGCGTCCTCCCCGCCGAGAAGCTCGACGGGACGACCGTCCTCACGATCGAGGGGATGGCGGAGGGGACTAGGCTCCACCCCGTCCAGGAGGCCCTGATCGAGGCCGGGGCCGTCCAGTGCGGCTACTGCACGCCGGGGATCGTGATGACCCTCCACGCCCTCTTCACCAAGAACCCCCGAGCCTCCGAAGAGGAGATCGTCGCCGCGCTCTCCAAGCACCTCTGCCGCTGCACGGGCTACGAGGCGATCCTCTCCGGGGCGCGGCTCGCCCAGAAGAAGCTCGCGGACGCCGCCCGATAGCCGCGACCGGCCTCCACGATGAGGAAGCAGGCCAAGCCGACGCCGGTGGCGGTCCTTTTCTCCGGGGGGGCGGACTCCACCGCCGTCGCCGTCCGGCTCCTCCGGGAAGAGCGCGAGGTCCGCCTCCTCACCTTCGACAACGGCGCCGAGCAAGGGCTCGAGCGGGCCGGGGAGCAGGCCGCCCGCATCCGGAAGCGCTTCGGAGGCCGCTCCACCTGGGAGCTCCTCGACTCCTCCGCCCTTTTCCGCGACCTCGCCATCGCCCCCCTGGCCGAGGACGTGCGGCGGCACGGCCGGGGCGGGAACCTCGTCTGCTGCGGCTGCAAGCTCGCCATGCTCGGCATGGCGATCGTCTACTGCCGGGAACAGGCCATTGACGAGATCGCCGACGGTTTCCGGCGGAGCCAGAGCTTCTACCCCGAGCAGACGGAGGAGTATATCGCGCCCACCGACCGCTTCGCGCTCTCCTACCGCGTCCGCTGCCTCCACCCGCTCTGGGACCGCCCGCAGCCCAAGTCGGAGAAGACCGGGCCCCCCCCCCGGCAGCCCCGGTGCCTCTTCGGCGAAAACCGAATCCGCGACCGGAGCGGCATCCGCCCCTACGTCGAGAGCAAGCTCAGCGCCCTGAAGGCCTACGTCGACGGCGCCCTCCGGAGCGCGGGGCGTCACCGCCGGAGGCCGAATAAACCGGCGGGATTTTCGTCGAAATAGGGGAACGGGCGGAGAGGATCTCCGCCCGCCGCACCCTGTTGTGGGTATTCGCAACGCCCGGAGGTGGCGCGATGAAGAAATGGATTGTTCCGGCCCTGGCGGGGCTCTGCCTCGTCTCCGGCGCGGCGGCGGCCGAGGAGAGCGCCCCCGCGGCGCCGGCCGACCGCCCGACGGCCGTGGTCCTCGACTTTTCCAACCAGGCCGGCCCCGACTACGATTTCCTGATCCGGAAGGCGGCCGACAAGCTCCAGGCCCTCCTCGGCCAGACCGGACTTTTCCGGATCATCGACCGGTCCCGGATCGGGGGCGCGGTCACCGCCGGCGGCGCCGGGGGGATCGAGGGCGAGACCGCCGCCATCGCCGTGCGCCTGGCCGAGCAGGCCGGGGCCGACTACGCGGTCATAGGCCTCTTCCGCGACGCCGGGCAGGAATCCCGGCGCTACCAGGGGGAATACGGGGAGCCCTCGGTTAACCTCCTCTTCACCCTGGACACGGTGGTCAGGATCGTCGACACCCGCAACGGGGAGCTCCTCTGGACCGACGAGGAGAAGAGCGAGCTGACCGTCCGGGAATCGGCCGCGGCCGAGGTGGAGAAGACCAACATCTACGACGACCTGGCCGAGAAGGGGCTCGCCGCCCTCATGGGGCGCCTGGCCGAGCGGCCGCCCGCTCCGAGAGCCGCGGCGGGCCCGAGGCCGTCGACGATCGCCGTCTCCGTCTCCTCCCAGCCGCCGGGGGCCGACATCCTGATCGACGGGATCATGCGGGGGAACACGCCGGCCGAGGTCAAGCTCGAGCCCGGTCTCCACGCGCTCGAGCTCCGGCGGGACGGCTACCTCCCCTGGGTGACCTCCTTCACCCCGGAGACGCTGAACAGCTTGTGCCCGACCCTCTCCCCCCTTCCTCCCCCTCCGGCCGAGGCGGGGGGAGCCGAGGCCATCCCCCTGGAGCTCAAGAAGCGAACGGTCAGCGACGAATACGAACCCCGAGGAGGATCGGAGAAATGAAGACCGCCATCGCCGTCGCGCTCGCCGCGGCCCTGCTCGCCGCCCGCGCGCCCGCCCAGGCCGAGAAGCCGGTCATCGCCGTCGGCAACCTGCGCAACGCCGCCGCCCTCGACCCCAAGGTCGTCGAAGGCCTGGACGACATGTTCATCACCGCGCTCCAGAAAACCGGGAAGTTCACCATCGTGGAGCGCAAGCAGCTCGCCGACCTGGAGAAGGAGCAGAACCTCGCCCAGTCGCTCAAGCTCGACGCTGAGAAGGGGCCCCTGGCCCAGGTCAACCGGCTCACCGGGGCGAAGTACTACATCCTGGGCTCGGTCACCGCCTGCGAGGACCGGACCAAGGAGTCGATCTACGAGGCGATGGGCGTGGCCACCACCCAGCACGTCTCCTCCGTCACCCTGGACATCCGGGTCAGCGACACCACCACCGGGGCGGTGGTCCAGGCGGCCACCGTGAAGAGGGAGAAGAAGGAGGTCGACGCCGGGACCACCACGATCGTCGGCCCCCCCAACCTCTCCTCCGGCCAGATGGCGGAGACGGCCCGGGAGGCGGTCAACGCCGCCGCCCTGGAGGTGGTCAACGCCGTCTTCCCGATCAAGGTGATGGAGATCGAGGACGAGGTGGCCTTCCTGAACCGGGGCGAGGGGGGCGGCCTGAAGGCCGGCGACGAGCTCGTCGTCTTCGCCATCGGCAAAGAGCTGCGCGACCCCGACACCAACGAGGTGATCGGGACCTCCGACCGGCCGGTGGGGAAGGTCCGGGTGGCGGAGGTCCTGCCCAAGTTCTCCCGGGCCGCCATCGTCGAGAACGCCGGGATCGAGACCGGGAACATCGCTCGCCCCGCGCGCTGACGGCGAAGAAAGCGGCGCCGGATTCCTCTGATTGCTCTGACCGGAAAGGGCCGGAAGGGCGTATCCTGAACCTCCGGGGAATCAGAGGAATCAGGTGCTCCTTATCTCCCGAGGGCTCGGGTGGGCTTCAGACCATGACCGCATGCGACGGCAAACCCCGGAGACCGCTGCACCGTTTCGCCCCGGCCGGCCTGGCCGCCCTCCTCCTCGCCGGCTGCGCCAGCTACACCGACCGGATGCACCAGGCCCGGGCCGAGTACGCCGCCGGCAACTACCCCGCCGCGATCGGGGCCATCGACCCGGAGGACTGCGAGGGCGGCCGGGACCAGCTGCTCTTCCTCCTGGAGCGGGGGACCATCAAGCAGGCCCAGGGTGACTTCGCCGGCTCCAACGAGGACTTCGAGCACGCCTACTCCGTGATCTCCGACTTCGAGGAGCGGGCGAAGATCTCGTTGCGCGACGTCGGGAGCGAGACGCAGGCCCTCCTGGTCAACGACACCGCCCTCCCCTACAAGGGGGAGGGGTTCGAAAAGATGCTCCTCCACGCCATGAAGGCGATCAATTACCTCATGCTCTCCGATCTCGAGGGGGCCCGGGTCGAGATCAAGCGCCTCGACGAGCGGAGGAACATCGAGAAGGAGGCGCACGAGCGGGAAATCGCCCGGGCCCAGGAGCAGGCCCAGGAGAAGAACCTCTCCGCCGACCAGGTGGCCGCGGCCGAGCAGAACCTCTACCAGGCCTACGGCCCCGCCCTCCAGATCGCCCAGCGGGTCAAGAGCCTCTACCTCTCCCCCTTCGGCTCGCTCGTCTCCGCCCTGGTCTACGACCTCCAGGGGGAATACGACGAGGCGCTGGTCGACACGCGCCGGGTGCTCGAGGAGGCGCCCCAGTACGCCGCCGCCGCGCTCGACGCCTATTCCCTGGGCGCGGACGACCGTCCCTCCCCGCCCGTCCCCCTCGACCTGCGGAAGACCGGCGACCTGGTCGTCTTCTTCCACGCCGGCCTGGCCCCGGAGAAGCGCCAGGTCTCCATCGCCCTGCCGGTCGGCGACGCCTGGATCGCGGTGGCCTTCCCGGTCTACGCGGCGATCCCCACCGCGGTCGACCACGCCGACGTCTTCATCGACGGGGCGGCCGCCGGATCCACCCGCTTGGTCAGCGACGTCGAGGCGCAGGCGGTCAAGTCCCTGGTCGAAGCGGCCCCCGCCCTGGTGGTCCGCCAGATGATCCGGGCCGTGATCAAGGGGGTCGCGGCCCACGCCGCCGAGCAGGAGAACGGCTGGGCCGGCTTCCTCGTGAACATGTACAACATCCTCTCCGAACAGGCGGATTTGAGGTCCTGGCTCACGCTGCCCCGGCATCTTGAGGCCTTCCGCTACTACCCGCCGGCCGGGAAGCACACCGTCCGGATCGCCGTGGTCGACGCGGGCGGGCGCGCCCTGGGGGAGGTCTCCCAGGAGGCCGATTTCGCCAACGACCGGACGGTCCTCGCCAACGTGCGGGGGATCGGCTTCACGCCGGTCTTCCCCGGCGGGCTGAACATCACCGCCCAGTGGCGGACGCTCCCGCGCGCCCCCCTCTCCGGAAGGCCGCGTTTCGTTCTCCATCCATAAAAGTGAATGCGGCAAGACCAAGGAGGTGAAGAGATGAAACAGACGTGGACCAAGATGGCGGGAGGGGCGCTCCTGATCGGGGCGGCGGCCCTCCTCTGCGTCTCCTGCGGCTCGCCGTCGATGGGGACGGTGAAGGGCATGCCGAAGGAGGAGACGGCCGTGGTCGAGCAGTGTATAATCGCGAACAGCCGGGCGGTGGCGTCCAAGCTCGCCGTGGGGGGGATCCGCACCTGGCGCGACCCGGCCGGGATGCTGAACGTCCAGGTCCAGATCGCCAACAAGGGGCGCGGCGAGGTGAAGTTCAATTACTACTTCGAATGGATGGACGAGAACGGATTCATGCTCCCCAAGGACACCACCGGATGGACCCCGCAGGTGGTCTACGGCTACGCCCGCCGGGAGATCGTCGGGGTGGCCCCTTCGCCGGCGGCCTCCCGCTTCCGGATGCAGATCGACGTGGCGGACTGAAACCGAAATACCAAAGGCATTTTAGGAATCCAGGAAGCCAGGAAAATCAGTTCGATCATTCCTGGTTTCCTGGCTTCCTAAGATGATTTTTGCGAACGCCCAAGGAGGTATGGCATGAACAGACTGATGATAGCAGGCTTGGCCATCGCCCTGGGGGCGCTGGCCGCCGCGGGCTGCGTCTCCAAGACCCAGTACGGGGACGCCCAGGCGGTGGAGACGGTCAACCCGGATTACGGTTCGACCGACCTGCAGATGATCGCGGAAAAGATGGTGAACTCGCTCCTGGTCACGCCGATCATCACCCAGGCGCCGGAGCGCCCGGTCCTGATCATGAAGGGCGTGGAGAACCGGACCTCGGAGCACATCGACACCCGGACGATCACCGACAAGATCCGCACCCAGCTCCTCAAATCCGGGATGGTCCGCTTCGCGGTGATGGGCGAGGAGAACCAGGCCGCGGTCGAGCAGCTCAAGTATCAGCAGTCCGGGCTGGTCGATACCTCCACCGCCCGTTCGATCGGGAAGCAGGTGGGGGCGGAGTACCTGCTGATCGGAAACATCAAGTCGATCGTGAAGACGGCCGGCGGAACCAAGGACGTCTACTTCCAGTTCACCCTGAACCTCCTGAACATCGAGAACGGCCTGATCGAGTGGGCGGACGAGAAGGAGATCCGCAAGACCCGGGAGCGGTCGTTCCTGGGGCTGTAGAAAGTGAATATTTCCGGAGGGGCGGCGTCTAAACCGGTGAGAGTGAATCGCCCAACCGGAGGATGGAGACCATGAAGAAGATCATCGCCATCGCGCTCGTCGGAGCGGTCGTGCTCTCGATCGGCCAGTTCGCCTACTGCGGGGGGCACGGCGGACACGGGGGACGTCCCCCTCCTCCCCCCAGGCACGGCGGGGGCGGGCACCACGGGGGTTGCTACCACCACGGCGGGTGGAGCGACTGGGACACCTTCGGCGCGGTCTGCGCCGGGGTTTTGGGCGCGGGCCTGATCGCCGCCGCCGTCAGCGACTGGGACCGTCCCACCTACAGCTACGCGAGCTACCCCACCTACGTCGCCCCCGCCCCGGTCTACCAGCCGGTCACCTACTACCCCGCTCCGGGTGTAACCTACCAGAGGACGGTGACCACCTACGAAACCGGACCCGCCCCCTGCTACCCCTACTACGGCCCCTACTACGGAGGGTACACCTGCTACCGGCAGTACGGCTACTGAACCGGGGAGCAACCATAAAACGGGGGGCGATCCGTTCCGGATCGCCCCCCGTTTTATCTTGCGATACCACAAGGCCTCGCCCGCCGAAGGCGGGGGAGGGCGATACTACAACCCCTCTGCTCGCGCCAGCGAGTAGAGGGGGATACTGCAAACCCGATGCCCGCTCACGCGGGCATCGGGAGATACTGCGCTATTTCCCCAGCGCCAGCCTCCCGAACGGAGTGATCACCAGGTCCTTGAGCTCGCTCGCGGCCTTGACCTCGGTCTCCGGCCACATCACCACGTTTGAGAGCCGGCAGCCATCGCCCACCGTCGCGCCCGCGCCGAGGAGCGCCGCCGGCCCTAGGACCGATCCCCCGCCGATCCGGCAGCCGTCGCCGAGGTAGACGGGGTAGTAAAAGTTGATCCGCGGCCCGAGCTGGAGGCTCTTGCCGGCGTGGATCCCCCGGCGGGTGAACTCCTCCCTCCCCCGGTAGAAGTAGGCGGGGGACCGCCCCTTGAGGAAATCGGAGTTCGCCTCCCAGTAGAACTCGGGCGTGCTGATCTCCCGCCAGTAGCCCGTGGAGGTGAAGGTCGCGATCCTCCGGTGGGCTTTCAGTGCCCGGCGGTAGCCGTCCTCGATCAGGCAGGCGGGGCCGTGCTCGGGCAGGAAACGGAGGAACTCCGGGGAGAGGATCTGGACGCCCAGGAAGGCGAAGCCGGGCGCGCCGTCGGCCTTCCCTCCGATCGATTTTACCAGGCCGTCCTCGGACAGGTAGAGGGGCGTGTACGACTGGTGGGGGGCGCGGGGCTTGACCACCATGGTGGCGACCGGTCGAGACGCCCGGTGGACCTGGATGAGCTTCTGCAGGTTGAGGTCCAGGATGTTGTCGCCGTTGATGACCAAGATCTCCTCGCCGTCCCAGGCGGGGGAGGCCTTCTTGACCCCGCCCCCGGTCCCCAGGAGCTCCTCCTCCTCGGAGTAGGAGAGCCTCAAGCCCAGCGCGCTCCCGTCCCCGAGGCGCCGCTTCAGGACCTCCCCCTGGTGGTGGAGGTTGAGGATGACGTCCTTGATCCCGTACTCCTTGAGCAGGTCGAAGATGTAGAAGAGGACGGGGCGGTCGCCGACGGGGAAGAGGGGTTTGGGGAACTTCCGGGTCAGGGGGAGGAGGCGCTCGCCCTTGCCCGCGCTGAGGATCATCGCCTTCATAAAATTTTCCTTTGGAAAATTTTATGTCGTTGACGGACAGAATTTATTCAACAGGTCGCGGAGCGATCCCAGTTCGGGATAACGCCCTAGAATCGCCAGACAGCGGCTCAGCGCGGCCGGGAGGTAGCGGAGGTAGCCGCGCTTCCCCTTCCGGGCCATGTATCCATAGGTCCCGGCGGCCTTGAGCAGCCTCTGGACGGATACCATATCATAATCGGCCGGGAACCGCTTTCCCAAAAAAGATCCCGGCGCCGCGGCGGAACGGCGCAGGTAATAGGAGATCGCCTTCCGCTGAACTTCCTCCGGCAGATGGAGATAGGGGTCGCGGAGGAGGGAGGCAAGGTCGTAGGCATAGGGGCCGAGACGCGCGTCCTGGAAATCGATCACCCGGAGGCCCCGGCGGGTGACGAGAAGGTTCCGGCTGTGGTAGTCGCGGTGGCAGAAGACGAAGGGCATCTCGATCGCGCGGAGGGCGACCAGGCGGAAAAGGCGGTCGAACTCCCGCCGTTCCGCCGGCGAGAGGCGAACCCTCCACAGCCCTTCCACGGTGTGGACCAGGAAGAAGTCCAGCTCCCAGAGGAACTTCTCGAGGTCGAAGGCGAGCGACCAGGCGGGGCAGGCGGGATAGGCCTCCGGCCGCATCCCCTGCATCCGGATCAGCTCGTCGACCGCCCGGAGATAGAGGGCGAGGATCCGGCGCGGCGAGGCCGAGCGGGCCACCGACTGGAGGAGGTCGTCGCCGCAGTCCTGCATGACGAGATAGCCGCGGTCCGGGCGGTGGGCATAGGGGCGGGGAACCCCGACGTCGGCCTGGCGGAGGCTAACGGCCAGCCGGAACCAGCGAACGATCCCCTCCCCCTCGCCCGGGGGATAGAGGGCGAAGACCAGGCTCTTCCGCCGCTTCCCCCCTCTCGTCTCCGCTCGGTAGAAAACGCGAGTGGAGGCGTCGCCGGCGAGTCTGGCGAGGGAGATCCGGGCGGCCGGGGCGCCGAGGCAGGCGGCGGCGACGGAGAGGATTTCTTTTCTTACCGATGCAATCATCTTCTTGGGCTGTGGGAGGGGCGTCTCGCCCCGATCCCAGCTAGCCCGGATCGCGGCGAGGACGCCGCTCCCACGATCCAAGCAACGGTTCAGGTTTGGCACTTCGGACAGAAATGGGACGTCCGGCCGGCGATCCTCGCCGTCCGGATCGGCGTCCGGCAGCGCGGGCAGGGGCGCCCCTTCCTCTGGTAGACCCGGAGGCGGAACTGGAAGGACCCCGCCCGATCGAAACCGTCGCGGTATCCCCCGTCCTCGGCCGTCGTCCCCCGCGCGCGGATCGCCTCGGAGAGGACGGCCCGGATCGCCCGGTGGAGGGCGCGGATCTCGCCGGCCCGCACGCGGTCGGCGCGACGGCGGGGATCAAGGCGCGCGCGGAAGAGCGCCTCGTCGCTGTAGATGTTCCCGAGCCCCGCCACCGCCTTTTGGTCGAGGAGGACGGCCTTGAGCGGCGCCCGCCGCCCATCCAGGGCTCCCCGCAGGCGGCCGGCCGGGAAATCCTTGCCCAGCGGCTCCGGACCGAGGAGGAAGGGGTTGACCGCCGTCTCCTTCCGGGCCGCCGAGAAGAGGTAGAACTCGCCGAACTTGCGGGGGTCGGTGTAGGCGAGCGCGCCGCCGGTCCGGAGACGGACGACGGCGCGGAGATGGGCGGGGGGGGCATCGGACGGCCGGGAGAGGAAGAGGCGGCCGCTCATGCCGAGGTGGACGATCAGGACCTCGCCGGAATCGAGGACGAAGAGAAGATACTTGCCCCGGCGGCGGAGGTCGATGATCCGCCGGCCGCGCAGGCGGCGGGCGAAGGCGGCGGCGGAGGGATAGCGGCGGAGAAGGCGCAGCCCCCGGGGGTCGGGGGGAAATTCCACGGCGGCGATCGCGCGCCCTTTGACCAGCGGGAGGAGGTCGCGGCGGATGGTCTCGACCTCCGGCAGCTCGGGCATTATTAATTTTCCTCCAGAAAATTAATAAAATCCGCGGATGAATAGTCGATCGCCCCGACGACCATCCGGCGTCGCGGGCGCGAAGGCCTTTTCCGTAGGCGCGAACATTGATGTCCGCGCGCCGGCGGCCCGCGGACCTCAAGGTCCGCGGCTACGACCCCGGCAGGGCCCGGGCCGCGGCCGCGCGGCAGGCCAGCGCCTTCTCCCGGTTGCCCCGGGAGGCGTAAAGCTTCTCCAGGAAACGGAGCGCGGCGACCTTGTCCCGGACGTAGCGCGGGTTCGGCTCCCGGCTGGCCTTCTCCGCGTAGGACTCCGCCGCCGCCCACTCGCCCTTGAGGCGCGCGAGCTCGGCGAGCTTGAGGCAGAAGAGGGAGTTCCCGGAATGCTTCCGGCCGAGCTCGGAGGCGATCCTCTCCGCCAGGCGGACGCTCTTGCGGGCGATCGCATCCTCTAGGGCGCCGATCGAGGCCCGGAAGGAGTCGGACGAGCCCTGGATCCGGCGGGCGAGAACGTCGTGGCACTCGGCCTCGCCCTTCTCCTTCAGGGCGGCGTGGACGAGGGAGAGGACCTGATGGCCCCGGCTTACCTCGTCGGTGTAGTAGAAGGGGGACTCGGAGACCCCCTCCCGGGCGATGGCGAGCGCCTCCCGCGGGCGGCCCTGCTTCAGGAGGATGTGGGCGCGGTTGATCTTGACCCGCGAGTTCCCGGGCCAGCGGGCGTCCAGCCGCTTCAGGTGGGACTCCGCCTCCGCCAGGTCGTCCTCCTCGATCGCCATCTCGGCCAGGTGGATATGTCCGCCGTAGAATCCGGGCTTCACCCGCAAAAGCTCCGCGAAGGTGGCGCGGGCCTGGGCGCCCTGGCCGGCCTTGCGCTGGCAGACGCCGACCGCGAGGAGGACGTCGGGGTTGGAAGGCTCCAGGGCGAGGGCTTCCCGGTAGAAGCGGACGGCGGCGCGGAGGCGGCCGGTCCGCTCCGAGAGGCGGGCGAGCTCCTTGACCGCGGCGAAGTCCCGCGCCCCCTCCTTGACCAGCTTCGCCTGGAAGCGCAGCGCCCGGGCCGGTTCGCCGTTGTCCTTGTGGAGGGAGACGAGGCGTTTGAGCGCCCGGAGGCGCATCGGGGATCCCTCCGGGACGGACTGGAAGAGCCGGGCGATCTTCTCCCGCTCGCCCCGCTCCTTGAAGATCCGCTCGAGCTTCTCGTAGGGGAGGATATCGGAGGGGAACTCCCGGGCCAGCTCCTTCCAGAGGGCGACCGCCCGCTTCGCCTCCCTCGCCTCCTCGGCGGTCCGGGCCATCAGCATCTTGGTCTCGCGGTCGGCGGGGAGATCCCGCAGGGCCAGATCGAGAACCGCGAGCGCCTCGGTGGCGCGCTTTCTCTGGCCCAGAAGCCGGGCCAGCCGCCGCCAGGCGGCGATATCGTCCGGGCGGGCGGCGATCTTCTCCCGGAGGCGCTTCTCTTCGCCCTCCTGGAGTTTCAGGGCGGACAGGTCTCTGATCATCTCTTTAGCTCCTTGGCATGAGACGAAATGCCTGAAGGGGAAGCCATGATAAAGAAATCCGCCGGAAGATCAAGGCCAATGCGCCGGCGGGCCCACGCCGGCGCTTCTCACTTCTTGCTTCCGCTCGGTCTCAGCTCGATCTCCGAGAAGATGCCCTTTCCCAGCTCCAGGTACAGCAGCCGGCCCTGGAGCGGGGTACCTCGGCCGGTCAGGACCTTTACGACCTCGACCGCCTGGAGGGCGCCCACCACGGCCGGCGTGGGCGAGGGCGTCCCCAGGACCGCCTCCGCCCCCCGCGCCTTCCGCCCCTTCCCCCGCCCGTAGAGAAAATCCAGGCCGGCCGCGCCGGGGAAGAGGGTGCTCACTTCGCCGAGGAAGCCGCCGAGCGCGCCGTGAACGAGGGGGATCCCCAGGCGGGAGGCCGCCCGGGCGAGGACGAGGCGGGCGTCGATCCGGTCCAGTCCGTCGATCGCCACGTCGCATTTGGCGAGAAGGCGGGAGGCGTTCCGCCGGCCGAGGAACTCCGCGCGGGCGATCGCCGCCACGGCCGAGTTGACCTCCCCCGCCCGCTCCGCGGCGACCGCGGCCTTCATCCGCCCCAGGTCGCGCTCCCGGCAGAAGAGCTGGCGGTTCAGGTTGTCCTCGGCGAAGGACTCGCCGTCGATCACGACTAGCGTCCCCACCCCCAGCCGGGCGAGGATCTCGACCACGTAGCCGCCCAGCCCCCCCGCCCCCACCACCGCCGCTTGGGAGTTGAGGAGCCGGATCTGCCCCTCGACGCCGAGGGCGGGGATGTTCCTCCAGTAGCGGCAGGGGATCGCGCCGGAACGGAGGGCGGCAATTTCGACGGCTTTTTTCGTACAGCCCGCGGCGGCGGCGATCGCGGCTGTGTCCTGGAGGGTCAGACCGCGGTAGGTCTGACCGAGGGAATCCACCACATCGCGTGCGCAGGCATCGATTCGGGACTTAAGATCCGGCGGCATAGGTTCGGCGAGCGCTGAGCTCGGATCGGCCGGCGGGGATCGGGGCCCCGATCTGCATTTGGAATTTATCGGAATCGGGGCAAGCAAGAATGCCCCTCCCACGGACACAACAGCGCCCGGTGATCATTCCACCGTGACCGACTTGGCCAGGTTCCGGGGCTTGTCGATGGCGCAGGAGCGCGCCCGGGCAACGTAGTAGGCGAAGAGCTGGAGGGGGACGGTGTTCAGGAGGGGCTGGAGGATGTCGATGGTCTGGGGGACGTAGATGACGCGGTCGACGTGGTGGGCGATCCCCTCGTCCCCCTGGGTGGCGACCGCGATCACCTTCCCGTCCCGGGCCTTGATCTCCTGGATGTTGTTGATCATCTTGTCGTAGGTGGAGTCCCGCGGAGCGAGCGCGATCGTCGGGAAGTCGGGGTCGATGAGCGAGATCGGCCCGTGCTTCATCTCGCCGGCGGCGTAGCCCTCGGCGTGGACGTAGGAGATCTCCTTGAGCTTTAAGGCTCCCTCGAGGGCGATCGGGTAGTTGTAGAGGCGCCCCAGGAAGAGGAAGTTTTCGTAGCGCGCGTATTCCCGGGCGATCTCCTCCACCCGGGGGGCGTTCTTCAGGATCTTATCGATCAGGGCGGGGAGCTCCTTCAGGGCGCGGGTGATCAAGAGCCCCTCGGTCAGGGAGAGGCGCTGGTAGCGGCCGATCAGGAGCGAGATCAGGTTGAGGATGACGCACTGGGAGAGGAAGACCTTGGTCGAGGCCACCCCGATCTCCGGCCCGGCGTGGTTATAGACCCCGGCGTCGGTCTCCTTGGCGATCGTGGAGCCGACCACGTTGACCAGGCCGAGGCAGAGCGCCCCCTTGCGCTTGGCCTCCCGGACCGCGGCCAGGGTGTCGGCGGTCTCCCCGGACTGGGAGAGGGCGATGATCGCCGTCTTCTCGTCGAGCATCAGGTTCCGGTACCTGAACTCGGAGGCGAGGTCCACCTCCACCGAGAGGTCGGTCAGCTTCTCGAAGGTATAGCGCCCGAGGAGGCAGGCGTGGAAGGAGGTCCCGCAGGAGACGAAGATCAGCTTCTTTATGCTTTTCAGCCGCTCGGTGACCGAGTCGAGGCCGCCCAGCCGGGAGAC
This sequence comes from uncultured bacterium, assembly GCA_964584165.1. Taxonomy (GTDB): domain Bacteria; phylum Auribacterota; class Erginobacteria; order Erginobacterales; family CAZKCI01; genus CAZKCI01. The sequence goes on along the minus strand of CAZOYW010000043.1, from coordinate 893 downwards.
CCCCTCGCCGTCCACGATCCGCCCGCGGAGGGCGTTCTGGACCGCCTCGGGCTGCTCGAAGATCTCCTTGAGCATGAAGTGCTCGAAGCCCTTCTTGTCGGCGCTCTGGGCGGGCCACTCGATCGTCTCGGTCTGGCGCTCCACCTTGCGGTCCTGGAAGTCGCTGATCGAATAGTCGCCGGCGGAGAGGACCGCCAGCTCGTTGTCGTTCAGGGTGATCACCTTGTTGGTGTAGCGGATCAGGGCGTTGACGTCGGAGGCGGCCAGGTACTCGTTCCGGCCGATCCCCAGAATCAGGGGGGAGCCGCGGCGGGCGAGAACGATCTTGGTCGGGTCGTCGGTGTGGAAGAGGGCGATCCCGAACGTCCCCTGGACCCGGGAGAGGGCCTTCTTCAGCGCCGACTCCAGGTCGTCCCGGAAGTTCTCCTCGATCAGGTGGACCAGGACCTCGGTGTCGGTCTCGGAGTGGAAGCGATGCCCCTTCTGAATCAGGTCGTCCTTGATCTCCTGGTAGTTCTCGATGATCCCGTTGTGGACGAGATAAATCTTGCCGTGGCAGCCCGTGTGGGGGTGGGCGTTGGCCTCGGAAGGGCGGCCGTGGGTGGCCCAGCGGGTGTGGGCGATGCCGCAGGTCCCGGCGGGCTTCACCTCGGCCACCCTCCGCTCGAGCTCGGAGACCTTGCCCACGGTCTTGACCAGGTAGGGCTGCTCTCCGCCGGTGACGGCGAGGCCGGCCGAGTCGTAGCCGCGGTATTCCAGCCTCCTCAAGCCCTCGAGGAGGATGGGGGTGGCGTCTCTCTTCCCGATATAGCAGACGATGCCGCACATGGCCGGGTGGCTCCTTTCCCGGGATGTATATCACACCCCCCCGCCCGCCTCAAACAGTTTCGCCC
>CAZOYW010000042.1:0-28063 GCA_964584165.1 uncultured bacterium | reverse complement strand
CCCGGCGACGTGGTCGCGGTCCCGGCGGGCGCGTACCGGGGCAACTTCAAGCTGAAGGACGGCGTGGTCCTCTCCGGCGCCGGCGCCGCCTCCACCGTCCTCGACGGGAACCTCAACGGCCCCGTGATCGACGGCGCCGAAGGGGCGATCATCACCGGCTTCACCGTCACCCGGGGGATCGAGGGGATCAAGACCAACGGACACCTGATGGGCGTCTTCAACTGCATCGTGGCCGGGAACGCCGGCGTGGGGATCTGCACCGGCGGGGGCGACGCGGTCCTCGTCAACAACATCGTCCGGGACAACCAGGGCAAGGCCGGGATCGAGGCCGCCCGCTCCTACATCCTCGCCGCCAACAACACGATCTGCGGCAACCCGGCGGGCGTGATGTTCTGGAACACCCCGTCGGCCAAGCTCGCGAACAACATCCTGGCCCTGAACGGGACGGCGATCCTGCTGGAAAGCTCGACTCCGGAGATCGACAACAACGATTTCTGGTCGAATACCCGGGACTTCGACCCCTCGGCGGTCGAAGGCCGGGCTGTCTACGACAATCCCCTGTTCGCGGGGATCGATCAGCGCGATTTCAGCTTGGCCGAATCCTCGCCGCTTCGTGCTTTGGGGACGCCGGTGGAGGGGATCCCGGCCGAGGTCACCGCCGGGATCGGGGCCGACCTCTCCCGCGAGGTTGAGATTTCGCTCGCCCGGGCGCTGGTGGAAACGGTCCGGGCCAAGAGGGGCGCTGTAGCCTCCTCGATCGTCTACGAGCTCTCCGACCGCGTCGGCTCCTTCCTGGTCACGGTGAAGTCGTCCCGCCCCGCTTTCAAGATCACCTCCTCCGCGGAGGCCACCGCGATCGACCAGGTCAGCTCCTTCGATTCGGTGAGCGACGAGGACCTCCTCAACCGCCTGACCGGCGAGACCCCCGCCGCCGTGGATATCTGGGGGCTCAATGGGAAGAGCTACGTCGAGGAGGACGGCCGCTACGTGATGGAGGCCGTCTTCTCCGACCCCGCCTCCTATTTTCAGGACGCGGCGGGCGCGCTCCACTTCGTCCGGTCGACCAACCTCGGCCATGTCGCCGTCGCCATCCCCGAGGGATGTTCGGTGGCGAGCGCCTCCCCCCCGGGCGTCGTGGATCTCGAAAAAGGCCTTGTCTCCTTCGAGAACCCGAAGGGGGAGACGATCGAGATCAGCCTGGTCTTTTCCGGCCTCTGATCCGCCCGGTTGGACGCGGACCTGAAAGGTCCGCGTCTACGGATTTCCGTAAGGCTTGTTTAATAGTCGCGGACCCTGGGGGGTCCGCGACTTTTTCGGATCCCGCGCGGATAAGCTTATGGCCGACGGAGAATCTTTCTCTCATGGTATGATCGTGCGCCCATCTATCTAAAAATATCCGAAGGATATTTTTATGTTTGACGTCGTCGGCATCGGCCGCTGCTGCCTCGACCACATCGCGGTGCTGAAATCCCTTCCCCGGGCGGACACCAAGGTTCCCATGGCCCGCTACGCGATGGTGGGCGGCGGCCAGTCCTCGACCGCGATGGTGGCCCTCTCCCGCCTCGGATTGAAGACGGCCTTCGTCGGCGTGGTCGGCGACGACGCCCTGGGGGAGATGCTGGTCGCCGAGCTCAAGGCGGAAGGGGTGGACACGACCGGCGTCCGGGTGATACCGAGGGTTCCCACGCCGGTCGCCCTGATCCTGGTCGAGGAGAAGAAGGGGACGCGGACCATCGCCTACCTCGACAGCATGGAGGGCCGCCTCCGCCGGCGGACCGCCGACCTCGATATCGTTCTCTCCTCCCGCCTCCTGATGATCGATCCCTACGGCACCCGCCTGGGAGTGGAGATCGGAGGGGAGATCAAGAAGCGCGGGATCGTCACCGTCTATGACGCCGAGCATGAGACGGAGGGCTTCTCCCGGATGCTCGACCGGGCGGATTATCTCGTGGCGTCGCGGGATGCGGCTTCGACGCTCGGCGCGAAGACTCCGCGGGAGGCTCTGAACAAGCTCTATTCCCACGGGCCTTTAGCCGCCGTGGTGACGCTGGGACGGAGGGGGTGCATCGCCCTCTCTCCCGCGGGTTTCCAGGCCGCCCCGGCCTTCCCGGTCAAGGTGGTCGATTCCACCGCCGCCGGCGACGCCTTCCACGCCGGATTCGCCTACGGCGTCTTCCGCTCCTGGCCGCTCGCCCGGACGCTCGTCTTCGCCAACGCCCTGGGCGCCCTGGTCTGCCGGGGTCTGGGCGGCCGCGCCACCCTGCCGACTCTGCCCGAGGCGCTCGCCTTTGTGCACCGTCGGAGAGCGACGGCCCTCGAAGTCGATGCGGAACACCGGGGAGCCGTCATCGCGAGGCCCCGAAGCGGAGCGAAGGCGACGAAGCAATCTTATTAGTAGCGTCGCCCACCCATCCCGATGCCCGGATCCTACCTAGCGACGGGTTTCTCCGATCCCGACGGGACGGGCGACCGGAAGGCCTTGGCCGACTGTCTTAGGCTCATCGACTCCCTCCCCTACTACCGCGCGGTCAAGCGGCGCAGCTGCGAGCTCCTGGAGCTGGCTCCGGGCCTCTCCGTCCTCGACGTGGGCTGCGGTCTGGGCGACGACGTCCGTCGGATGGCCCGGCTCGTCGCGCCGGGGGGGCGGGCGGTCGGCCTGGACGCGAGCCGGGGTCTGCTCTCGAAAGCCCGTCCGCGGGGAGCGGAGCCGTGCGCCTTCGTGCTCTCCGACGCCCGGCGGATGCCCTTCGCCGACGGCTCCTTCGACCGCTGCCGGACCGAGCGGACGCTCCAGCACCTCCCGGACCCGGCCGGGGCGGTGCGGGAGATGGCGCGGGTTCTCAAGCCGGGGGGCGTTATGCTCGCCTACGACAACGACTGGGAGACCTTCTCGGTCGACTCACGCGATCCGGAGACCGCGGCGGCCCTCCGGCGCTTCTGGCGCGATTCCTTCCGGAGCGGGCGCGTGGGGGCGAGCTTGGGGGGGTACTTCCGGGACGCCGGTTTGCGGGACGTCCGCGTCGTTTCGGCGACGAGCGTGATCCGCGACTTCGGCCTGGCCGACCGGCTCTACAACCTGCGGGAGACGGCCCGCCGCGCCGCCGAGCGGGGGCTGATCGAAGCCGCCGCCGGCCGCGAGTGGGTAGCGGATCTGCTCGCCCGGTCCGCCCGCGGCTGCTTCGCCTGCTTCCTCACCGCCTACACCGCGGTCGGCAGGAGGGACGGGGTTTAATTGTTAAGTTCAACTTAACAATTAAACACCGTCCCTCAGCCGAGGAGACGGTCGAGGACGGAGAGGGCCTGGCGCCAGCCGGCCCGGCGGGTGCGCGCCTCCAGGAAGGGGCGGATCAGGGCGCTTCCGACGATTACGCCGTCGGCGAACCCCCCGATCTCCTCGACCTGCCGACGGCTCGAGATGCCGAAGCCGACGCAGACGGGGAGCGCGGCGGCCCGCTTGATCTCCGCCACCTTCTCCCGCAGACCCGCGGTCAGTTCCTTCCTCTCTCCGGTCACGCCGGCGCGGGAGACGTAGTAGATGAACCCCCTTCCGTTCCGCGCCGCCCTCCGGATCCGCTCGGGCGGGCTGGTCGGAGCGAGGAGGAAGATGGAGTAGACGCCGCGGCGGAGGAGCGAGGACCCGATTTCCCGACCTTCCTCCGGCGGAAGGTCGGGGATGATCGCGCCGTCCACACCGGCCGCCGCGAGCTCGCCGGCGAGCCCGGCGCCCCGGCTCAGGAAGGGGTTGAGATACCCCATCAGGACGAGCGGGAGCGGGGAGGCCTCGCGGACGCTCCGGGCGAGGCGGAGTCCGTCGTCGAAGGTCGTCCCCCGCGCCAGCGCCGCCTGGGAGGAGGCCTGGATCGTCGGCCCGTCGGCGATCGGGTCGGAGAAGGGGACCCCGAGCTCCACGAGGTCGACGCCGCGCTTCTCCATCTCCCGGATCAGACGGAGGTTGGTCTCGAAGTCGGGAAAGCCGACGGTGAGATAGGCGATGAAAACCGGCCGGCCCCGGCCGCGCTTGTTCCGGAACATCAGATCGATTCGGTTCATGGCGAGAAGAAGAGGAGTATTGGAGTAGTGGAGTGCTGGAGTAATGAGTCTGCCCTCCGCGCGCTCTCCCGGTACTCCATCACTCCAATACTCCAGCACTCCTTTCTTGAAGGATTCCCAGGTCCTTGTCACCCCGTCCGGAGAGGCAAACGATGATGGATTTCCCTTTCGGAAGTCTTTTGGCGAGTCGGCAAGCATAGGCTACGGCGTGGGCGGACTCCAGCGCGGGGATGATCCCCTCCAGGCGGCTCAGGAGGCGGGCCGCGGCCAGGGCTTCCTCGTCGCCGACGGCGACGTACGCCGCCCGCGCGCTCTCCTTGTAGAAGCTGTGCTCGGGGCCGACGCCGGGGTAGTCGAGTCCCGCGGAGACGGAGTGGGTCTCGGCCACCTGGCCCCGCCTGTCCTGGAGGAGGTAGCTGTAGGAGCCGTGCAGGACCCCGGGCCTCCCGCGGACGAGGGTGGCCGCGTTCTCACCGAGCCGTCGGCCCTTTCCACCCGCTTCGACGCCGGTGAACTTGACCCGGTCCCGGTAGAAGGGATGGAAGAAGCCGAGCGAGTTGGAGCCCCCTCCGACGCAGGCCACCAGGTGGTCGGGGAGCCTTCCCTCCGCTGCCCGGAACTGGCGCCGGGTCTCCCTCCCGATCACCGATTGGAAGTCGCGCACCATCAGCGGGTAGGGGTGCGGGCCGACGGTGGAGCCGAGGAGGTAGTAGGTGGTGGAGACGTTGGTCACCCAGTCGCGGAGGGCCTCGTTGCAGGCGTCCTTGAGCGTCCGCGTCCCGGTTTTCACGGGGACGACCCGCGCCCCCAGAAGCTCCATGCGGAAGACGTTGTGCGACTGGCGGGCCATGTCCACTTCGCCCATGTAGATCTCGCAGTCGAGGCCGAGGAGGGCGCAAACGGTAGCCGAGGCGACGCCGTGCTGTCCGGCCCCGGTCTCTGCGATCACCCGCGGCTTGCCCATGCGAAGGGCAAGGAGGGCCTGGCCAAGGCAGTTGTTGATCTTGTGGGCCCCCGTGTGGCAGAGGTCCTCGCGCTTGAGGTAGATCCTCGCCCCGCCTGCGCGCTCGGTCAGACGGCGGGCGTAGTAGAGGGGGGTGGGACGCCCGGCATAGTCCCGGAGGAGGGCGGAAAGTTCCCGGCGGAAGGCGGCGTCCTTCCGGAATCGGCGGTAGGCGGCGGCCAGCTCATCAAGTGGAGCCATCAGGGTTTCCGGGACGAAACGGCCGCCGTAGGCGCCGTAGTAACCGTCGCGATGATCTTTGTGAAGTCTCATGGCTTATCCCTTTCCCTGGCGCGCTGCGGAATTGCGCGCGGGCCTGCCCCGACATATCCGTCGGGATGATTATTGTAGAAGCATAATAAGGTGAATCAAAGGACCGCGCCTACGGATACGCATTATCGCCGGTTTCTCATGGGGGGGGGACGGTGTCAACTTGTCAACTTGAAAGTTGACAAGTTGACACCGTCCCTCCTCCCCGGGCGGCGGAGATGAAGCGTTGGAGCTTGCTGTGGTCCTTGGTTCCGGGAGAGGATTCCACGCCGGAGGAGACGTCGACGCCCCAGGGAGCGACCGCGGCGATCGCCCGGGCGACGTTGTCGGGGTTGAGCCCCCCGGCGAGGAGGACGCGCAGCCCCTGGTCGCTCAAGGCGCGGGCGATCGACCAGTCGAAGGTCTTCCCCGTCCCCCCATGCCTCCGGGGGGCAAAGGTGTCGAGGAGGAACGCCTCCGGGCGATAGGCGCGCAGCGAGGCGGCGTCTATCCTCCCCCGGACGCGGACGGTCTTGAAATATGGGATGTCGAAGCGGTCGCAGTAGGCCGGAGTTTCCGATCCGTGGAACTGGAGGAGGTCGAGGCGCAGGGCCCGGGCGATCATGAGGACCCGGCTGGGATCGTCGTCCATGAAGACGCCGACCTTCTTGATCGCAGGTTTCAACAGGGGGACGATCTCCTGGGCCGAGGGGAGGTCAAGGCAGCGCGGAGAGGAGGGGACGAAGATGAAGCCGGCGTAGTCGACCGGGAGGCCGTTCAGGGAGAGGACGTCTTCGGGGCGGGTCAGGCCGCAGATTTTAATTTTCATATAACGCCTTGCCGCATCAGGCTGAGGCCCTTGCCGGCACGGGCTCGTGTTTCGTCTCGGCAAGATCGGGGCCTGATCGCGTTCATTGCTTTTTGTCTGGGTCGTCGCAGACAGTATTCGTATTGTATCGGCGATGTCGCCGCTGCGCAGGATGGCCTCCCCGACCAGGAGCGCGTCCGCGCCGGCCGCCCTCAGACGGGCGGCGTCTTCGGCGGATCGGATGCCGCTCTCGCTCACCTTGACGCGGCCGTCGGGGATAAGGGGAAGGAGCTCCAGGCTGACCCCCAGGTCGACCCGGAGGGTTTTCAGATCCCGGTTGTTCACGCCGACGATCTCCGCTCCGGCCTCGAGGGCCTTCTCGAGCTCCTTCTTCCCGTGGGTTTCGACCAGGCAGGCAAGGCCGAGATCTTTCGCGAGGGCGAGGTAATCGCGGAGGCGGCGGGAGTCGAGGAGCTCGGCGATCAGGAGGATCGCGTCGGCCCCCGCCGCGGCCGACTCGTAGACCTGGTATTCGTCGACGATGAAGTCTTTGCGCAGGACGGGGAGGCGGACCGCCTCCCGAGCCCGTCGGAGGTGGTCGAGCGAGCCGAGGAAGCAGCTCCCCTCGGTGAGGACGGAGAGGGCGGCGGCGCCGCCCCGCTCGCAGGCGCGGGCGATCCCGGCGGGATCGAAGGGGTCGCGGATGATCCCGGCCGAGGGGGAGGCGCGCTTCGCCTCGGCGATGACGGAGAGCCCTTCCCGCCGGAGGGCGGCGGCGAAAGGGCGGGGAGGGGGGAGGTCGCGGCAGCGGGAGCGGAGGGCGGGGAGGGGAGCGGCGGCGCGGGCGGCCCTCACCTCCTCGCGTTTGACGTCGACGATTTTTCCCAGGAAGTCGTTCATTGTTTTAAGCCAGCGAGTTTTATCGTAATTCACCCCTGTGATCAGCCAACGGGGCGAGCGACAGTATGCAAACAAAAGCTCTCCACCGAAATGCCCAGCCTATCCATGAATCGTTGCCCACGGCAATCCTAGCCCGGCTCATTCATGGAAACGGTCGGTTTCCATGAATGAGCCGGGCTAGTTCGTCAGCCTCCGCAGGTCCTGGAGCTTCTTCATCGCCCGCCCGGACGAGACCGACTCGCGGGCCCGGGCGATCCCCTCGCCGAGGTCGGCGGCCAATCCGGCGAGGAGGATCGCCGCGGCCGCGTTCAGGCAGGCTACGTCGGAGCGGGGGCCTCGCTTCCCCGTGAGGACGTCGAGTATGATCCGCCCGTTCTCTCCCGCGTCCCCCCCCTTGAGCTCTTCCGGCCGGCAGATCTTCAGCCCGTGCTCGGCGGGGTCGAGGTGAAAGGTGCGGACCGCGCCCCCCTTTAGCTCGGAGACGACGGTGGGGCCGGCGAGGGTGATCTCGTCGAGGCCGTCGCCGCCGTGGACGACCCAGGCCCGCTCGCTCCCCAGGGCCAGGAGGGAGCGGGCGAGCGTCTCCGTGAGCTCCTCCGAGTAGACGCCCAGGAGCTGGATCTTCGCCCCCGCCGGGTTGGAGAGGGGGCCCAGGATGTTGAAGACCGTGCGGATCCCGATCTCCCGGCGGGGGGCGAGGGCGTGTTTCATGGCGGCGTGAAGGGCGGGGGCGAAGAGGAAGGCGATCCCCGCCTCCGCAAGGCACTTTTCCATCGTCTCCGGACGGGCCAGGATGTTCACGCCGAGGCCCTGGAGGACGTCGGCCGACCCGCAACGGGAGGAGACCGAGCGGTTACCGTGCTTGGCGACGGCGACGCCGGCCCCCGCGGCGATCAAGGCGGCGGCGGTGGAGATGTTGAAGGTGTTGGACTTGTCCCCTCCCGTCCCGCAGGTGTCGACCACGGTCGCCCCGGCCGGGACGCGGATCTTCACCGCCTTCGCCCGCATGGTCTCGGCGCAGCCCGCGATCTCCTCCACCGTCTCCCCCTTGAGGCGCAGCCCGGTGACGAAGGCCGAGATCTGGGCCGGAGTGGCGTCCCCGTTCATGATCGTCTCCATGACCGCGGCCGCCTCCGCCCGGCTGAGGTCGCGCCCGGAGATGACCTGGTCGATCGCCTCCTTGATCGGGATATGGGCGACCTTGCCCGAGACGAAGTTGTAGAGGAGGCGCTTGCCGGAGCGGGTGAGGATCGACTCGGGGTGGAACTGGACGCCCTCGACGGGGAAGCGGCGGTGGCGGATCCCCATGACCTCCCCTTCCGGGGTGCGGGCGCTGACCTCGAGCTCGGGGGGTAGCGACTTCTCCTCGACGATCAGGGAGTGGTAGCGGGCGGCCTCGAAGGGGTTGTCGAGCCCGGCGAAGAGCGTCTTCCCGTCGTGGTGGATGGGGGAGGTCTTGCCGTGCATCAAGCGGCCGGCCCGAACGACCCGGCCCCCGAAGGCGGCGGCGATCGCCTGGTGGCCGAGGCAAACTCCGAGGATGGGGATCGATCCGGCGCAGCGGCGGATGATCCCGACCGAGGCCCCGGCCTCGGCGGGCGTCTTGGGCCCCGGCGAGATCACGATCCGGGAAGGGGCGAGGGAGAGGGCCTCCTCCGGGGTGATCCCGTCGTTGCGGCGGACGACCACCTCCTCGCCGAGTTCGGCGAGATACTGCTTCAGGTTGTAGACGAAGGAATCGTAGTTGTCGATGAGCAGGATCACTTCAGCCCTCCTTCGGCCATCTCGATCGCCTGGAAGAGCGCCTGGGCCTTGTTGCGGCATTCCCGGTCCTCCCGCTCGGGGTCGGAGTCGGCCACGATCCCCGCCCCGGCCTGGACGACCGCGGTCTTGCCCTGGACGATCACGGTGCGGATGGCGATGCAGGTGTCGAGGTGGCCGGAGCAGGAGAAATAGCCGACCGCCCCCGCGTAGGGGCCCCGGCGGACCGGCTCCAGCTCCTCGATGATCTCCATCGCCCGGATCTTGGGGGCGCCGGAGACCGTCCCGGCGGGGAAGGTGGCGGCGAGCGCCGCGAAGGCGTCGGAAGCGGGATCGAGCCTCCCCTCCACGTCGGAGACGAGGTGCATGACGTGGGAATAGCGCTCCACCGCCATCAGGTCGGTCACCGCGACCGACCCGGGGACCGCGACCCGGCCCACGTCGTTCCTCCCCAGGTCGACCAGCATGACGTGCTCGGCGCGCTCCTTGGCGTCGTTGAGGAGATCGGCCTCCAGCCGCTTATCCTCCGCCAGCGAGATCCCCCGCGGGCGGGTCCCGGCGATCGGGCGCACCCGGACCTTGTCCCCGGTCACCTGGACCATGATCTCGGGCGAGGAGCCGACGAGGTGGAGGTCCTCGAAGCGGAGGTAGAACATGTAGGGGGAGGGGTTGACGGTCCTCAGCGCCCGGTAGACGTCGAAGGGGGGGCAGGAGAGCCGGGTCGTGAAGCGCTGCGAGAGGACGACCTGGAGGATGTCCCCCGCCCGGATGTATTCCTTGGCCTTCTCCACCGCGGCCGGGAAGGCGCCGGGCGGGAAGTTGGAGGCGAGCTCGCGCCGGGGACGGGGGGGCGGGGGCTGGAAGTAGTGGCCGGCGGTCCCGACGGAGAGGCGGCCGAGGAGGGTCTCCAGGCGGTCGACGGCCTCCCGGTAGGCCTTCTCCGGGGCGCCGTCGACCCGGGCGTTGGCGACCAGGATGAGCTTGTTCAGGAGGCGGTCGAAGATGACCACCGAGTCGGTGAGCATGAAGCAGGTCTCGGGAAGGTTGAGCTCGTCGAGCTTGAGCTCGGGAAGCCGCTCCAGGCGGCGGACGTAGTCGTATCCGACGTAGCCGACCGCGCCGGCGTTGAAGGGGGGGAGGGTCTCGTCGGGGACGGGGCGGTAGTTCTGGAGGAGGCCCTTCAGGAGCATCAGGGGGTTGGCCGCCTTGAGCTGCCGGACCCCGCCCCTTTCCACTATCTCCACCTCCTCGCCCCGGGAGCGGAAGACGAGGATCGGGTCGCCGCCGAGGAAGGAGTAGCGGCCGATCCCCCGCCCGGTCTCCGCGCTCTCCAGGAGATAGGAAAAGGGCTGGTCATTGAGCTTGAGAAAGGCGGTGACGGGGGTCTCCAAGTCGGCCATGAGCTCGGTGTAGACCGGGACCAGGTTCCCCTGGGCCGCCTTCTTCTTGAAGGTCTCGAGATCGGGGTAGTACACGGCGTTCTCCTCGGATGAATGTTTGTAGGCCCGATCTGCGATCGGGCGCTAGATGGCTGCTCGCCGGTTCACAGAACCGGCCTACATGATCGCCGCTGTAGGCCCGATCTGCGATCGGGCGCTAGGTGGCTGCCCGCCGGTTCACAGAACCGGCCTACATTTGCGACTGTGGCATTCATCATGCCAGACTGACCAGAAAAAAACCGCGGGCCGCACCCAGCCCGCGGGCAAAAAGAAAACCGCGGGCGCCTTTGGGGTGCGCCCGCGGCATGCTTAAGCTATCGCCGGCTCATTCGGGCAGACCCCGGCTATCGCCAGGGCCAGGCCCAGAAGGAGAACTCGCGGTCGATGGACACGGAACGATTCATCGTTTAAACAACTATACCCCAGCGCTCTTTCGCCGTCAAGGGCAAATTGCCAGCGGACGCCATGCCTCGGAAAGAACGCCGCTTCACAATAACCGCGGCATCGTGTTGCCGCCTCCTATTGCCCGACGCGGACAATCTCCACCGGGCCCCGGCGGTAGACCGTCCGGCCCATCCCTGCGAACTTGTCGAGCCCCTCCTCCGGGAAGCGGGCCCGCTCCAGGGCGCCGATGTAGACGTACTCGATTCCGTATTTCCGGATCAGGTAGAGCGCGAGGTTCTGGTCGGTGGTGGTGTAGAGGGTCTTGGCGTCCTTGTCGCGCTCCTGGGGCTCCCGCCAGGAATTCCGCCAGCCCGACTCGTGGTTGACCCAGCCGACCAGGGTGGGGAAGCCGGTGAAGGTGGCGACCCGGGAGGCCCAGTGGTAGGCGTTCTCGGTCGCCTCCAGGACGACCGGCCGCCCGGGGATGTTGGCGATCATCCAGTTGGCCGCCTCCCAGTCGTCGAGGTCCCAGCGCCACTCCTCCTTCTGGTAGGAGGGGACGGGCTTCTGGATGAAGGCGGTGCCGTCGAGGGTGAGCGGCCCGGACTTCCCCCGGATCCGGGAGGAGAGGGCGCCGAAGGTGTAGAAGAAACCCGCGATCAGGAAGGCGGCGGCGACGGCCCGGAAGAGGCGCCGGAGGCCGATTGAGTCCTCGAGCCGGCGGTTCAGGTGGAAGATGAAGTAGACCGCGGCCACGCCCAGGAAGAGCCAGACGTGGATGTAGATCTTGAAGACCGTGTTCATCCGCTCGTAGCCCGAGCCCTGGTAGTGGTCGCGGAGGAAGAAGAACTCGCAGACGACGGCGAGGAAGAGGGCGGAGAGGGCGAGGACGAGGGAGAAGATCTCCGCCGGCTCGCGCCCGGGCGAGAGGAGGACGAGGGCGAGGAGGAGGAAGAAGAGGACGAGGAAGATGTAGGTCTCCCCGATCAGGGCCGCCGGGCCGCTCGCCGCCACCACGGCGACCGTAACGGCGAGGAAGAGGAGGAAGGGCCAGGGGAGGGTCTTCCGTCCCGCCTCCGGCCCCCGGAGCCGGGCGAGGAGGAAGGCGGCCGGGAAGACGAGGTAAACGCCGAAGGCGGAGAGGAAGAGGCCGATCGGCGAGCGCAGCGAGACGATCCCGATCCCGCCCCGCCCCTGGGCGGCCTGCTCCTTGAGGAAGGGGAGGTTGAAGGGGGCGTAGAGGAAAAAGGAGAGGGCGGCGAGGAGGGCGGCCAGGGGCAGGAAGTCGAGAAGCTTCAGGGCCAGCGGCCCCTCTGTTTTCCAGTGGAGAAGGGCGAGGGCGACCACGGCCACGGCGAGGTAGATGGGGAAGTCCCAGGTGTTGGTCCCGAAGAGGGCCCCCAGCGCAAGAACGAGGACCGCCCCCGCCCCGATCCGCTCGGGGAGCCTCTCTCCCAGCGCCCGAGCCCCCCGCGCCGCGGCGAGGGAGAGGTTGAGGATCAGGTTCAGGATGGCGAGGTTGACGGGGTAGGCGATGACGTAGGCGTGGAGGTCGCCCCACATCAGGCTGAAGAAGGGGAACTCGTTGATCGGGTAGTCCAGGATCTTCCCGTCGGCCGCCTCCTGGACCAGGACGCGGGCGCCGTGGAAAAAGTCGAAGGCGTAAAACTTGCCCCGGACGATCTGGAGGAAGCCGTCGAGGTTCCCGATGAACATCAGGGCGAAGGCGGCGAGCCAGCCGTAGGCGGCCCGGCCGGTGAGGTTGAGCCCCATCCCGAAGCAGGTGAGCGTGAAGAGGGCGTAGACCAGGGCCAGGGCCAGGTTGAAGAAGAGGGGGAGCGGGATGACCGCGAGCTTATGCAGGGCGGCCATCATGATGTAGCCGTAGTAGTAGTAGTTCATCGTCCGCCCGGAGAGCCAGGGGTCGGTCGGGGGGAAGTAGTCGGTCCGGTCGATCCCGTTCAGGAGGGCGTAGTCCATGAAGCGCTCGCTGTCGGGGTTGATGTCGGGGTTCAAGGCGACGATCAGGAGGAAGACGGCGAAGGCGGCGAGGAAGAAGCCCTCCAGGCCGAAGAGGAGACGGCGGTTGCCCCGGAGAAAGGCGAAGAGCTCGGCGCGGTTGCGCCAGGCGAAGAAAGCGGAGGCCAGGGCGACGAGGCCCGCTCCCAGCCCGACCGAGGCGGGGCCGAAGGGCATCACCTTCAAGGAGGAGAGGAGCCAGGAGACGTAGGTGACGAGGACGAGCGCGATCACCTTGGAGATGGCCCAGCCCCGGTCCCGGAGCCGTCCCGCCGCCGTGAAGACCAGGGGGAAGGCGACGAGGCCGAGGAGGGTGGTGACGAGCCAGAGGTAAACGATGGCGCCGAGCGTCATGGATCTAGTTTAGCCGAAAAGGGCCGAAAATAAACCGCGAAAAAGCCAGACTGGCCCGGGGAATGATCTCCACGAATTGACACGAATGAGCGCGAATGGGGCCTGGCTCGGCCCGGCGTTTTAAACCACGAATCTCGCGAAGATTCGCGAGATTCGCGGTTAATTATTTTTGCCGGGCCGCGGATTCGGCCGCCTGGATCGCCGCCTCGATCCTTCCCGCCAGGTGGAAATCCTCGCAGAGGTCACGGGCGCGCATGAGCTGCGGGAGGGCCTTCCCCGGCTCGCCCAGCCGCTTCAGGTAGAGGAAGCCCAGGTTGTAGCGGGCCTTGAAGCTGTCCCGGCGGGAGAGGGAGGCGAGGTAGGACTCTTCCGCCCTCCGGAAGTCTCCCCGGCCCTGGTAGAGGTTGCCGAGGTTGGTCCAGGACTGCCAATCATCGGGCGCGAGCGCGAGCCCCTCCCGGAAGGCCGCTTCCGCCCCCGCATCTTCACCCCGTTCGATGAGGACGCTTCCCAGGGCAAGGCGGGCGCCGGCGAGGCCGGGATCGGCCGCCGCGGCCTCCCGGTAGAGGGACTCCGCCTCCCCGAGCCGTCCTTGGGCCCTCCGGCATTCGCCGAGGAGGTAGAGGAGGTCGGGCCGGTCGCCCGCCGCCTGCCGCGCCCGCTCCAGGCATTCCCCCGCCGCGGCCGCCTTCCCTTCGAGGAGGAGGTCGTAACCGGCCTCCCGCAGGACCTCGGGGTCGCGGGGGAAGACGGCGAGCGCCTGGCGGAGGAGGAGGCGCCCCTTCTCCTCCTCGCCCCGGCCCCGGTAATAGGCGGCGAGGCGGCGGTAGTCGCCGGCGAGGTCGAGGAGGCGGTACAGGCCGGGGGCGGAGGGAGGATGGGCGAGGGCGAGCTGGAACGACTCGGCCGCCCGATCCGGGTCGCCGAGCTTGTCGTAGGCCGCCGCGAGCTTGAGGTGGAGGATCCCCGGCTCGGAGGCGTGAGCCAACGCCTCCGCGTAGGCCGACCGGGCCAGGGCGGGGAGGTCCAGCATCGACCAGGCATCGCCGATCCTCTCCCGGATCAGCGGCTGGCCGGGGAGGAGGCCGTCCGCCTCCATCAGGAAGACGAGCCCCCCCCGGGGGGAGCCGCTCTCGAGGAGACTCGTCCCGCGGTTGAAAAGGACGAGGGGCGAGGCGGGGCGCCTCTTCGCGGCCGAGGCCCAGAGGGCGAGGTCGGATTGCCAGGCCGCGTGGCGGGCGAGGGTCAGTATGGCAAAGGCGGCGAAGATCACGGCGGCCGCGCCGCGGGCGATCCTGGAAATGCCCGTGGGAGCCCCAGCCGAGCTTGTGGGAGCGGCGTCTCGCCGCGATAGTGCGGGAGCCCCGATCGAATCTTCGATTCGATCGGGACGATCCGGGGCGGCCGGGGTCGGGGCAGGAATGCCCCTCCCACCTGGCGAACGGAGAGCGTCCAGCCAAGAGGCAAGGAGGAGGCAGAACCAGAGGGAGGGGAAGTAGAGGTATTTTTCGGCGAAGAGGCGGGGCGCGGGATAGAGGTTGGCGAGGGGGATCAACGATAAGAGGAACCAAGCCGCTCCCGGCTTCCCGGCGCGGTTGGCGCGCCCCCGGGCGGCGGCGAAGACGAGGAGGGAAAGGAGAAGGAGAACCTGCCCCGCCCACCGGAAGGGGCCGGGAAGGGGGAGGATCGCGAGCGGGTGGTCCGGGTTGAGGCCGGCCGGAAAGAGGAGGAGGCGGAGGTAGGAGAGGAGGACGGCCGGCGTTTTGATCAGGATCTGGGGATAGCCGAGGAGGGTTCCGAAACGACCGGCGTCCGTCCCCCCGGGGAGGAGGAAGAGCCGGGCGAGGATAAAGGTGGCGGAGATCGCTCCGGCGAGAGCCGTTATTCCTTTCTTTATTCCCGCTCTTCCGGGGAGGAAGAGCGGGAACAAAGAGAGGATGACGAAGGTCTCCTTGGAGAGGAGGGCGGCGAGAAGAAAGACGAGGGCGAGGGCGCCGGCGGTTTTTCCTCCGCGCCGCAGGCAGCGCAGGGAGGCGAGCAGGAAGAGGAGGGCGAAGAGCGTTCCCAGGAGTTCCGCCCGGGAGCTGGTGTATTCCACCGCCTCCGTGTTGGCCGGATGGGCGAGGAAGAAGAGGGCGGCCGCGAGGGCCGCGCGCGGACCGACCCGGAGCGAGAAGAGGAGGGCGAAGAAAGCGAGGCCGACGAGCGCGTGGAGGAGGAGGCCGCCGAGATGGAAGCCGAAAGGGTTGAACCCCCAGAAGGCGCGGTCCAGGCGGAAGGAGACCGAGCGCAGCGGCCGGTAGAAGCCGAAGGTCGCCCGGGTGAAGTCCCGGTGCCAGGGGCTGGGCTCTCCCCCACCTTCGCCGCCGAGGAGGAGGGGGCGGTCGTCGAAGACGAAGCCGTTCTTCAGGGCGGGGAGGTAAAGGCTTGCGGCGACCGCGATGAGCAGAAGAATCGCCAGGGGGAGGAGAGGCGGGGAGGGGAGAGAGCGCGAGGAGGCGGGGGGCGGCATAAATCAACCGCGCGCGGGCCTGAAGGGTCCGCGCCTACGGTCACGGAATGGTCACCGGCCGATCGGGATATCTCCGGAGATCCCGTAGTAGAACCGCTCGGTCCCGCCGGCGGAGCGGCGGACCGCCCAGAGGCCGGAGGAGGGGCGGAAGACGCCGAGGTCCTCTCGCCCGTCGCCGTCGAGGTCGGCCGTGACCGGGAAATCGAGGGGCTGCCCCTGGAAGACCCGGGTCAGGTTGCGGATGGTCCAGGAGCCGTCGTCTTGGCGGAAGACGCCGGATTCCGCCGTCCCGTCGCCGTTCAAGTCGCCGGAGAAGGCGTAGTCTCCGGAGCGGCCGAAGTAGAAGCGGCTCACGGCCCGGGAGACCCAGAGGCCGGTGGCGGGGCGGAAGACCGCGGCCTCCGCCGTCCCGTCGCCGTCGTAGTCGTCCGGGACCAGGGCGTCGCCCGCGCCCCCGAAGTAGAGGCGGGTGAGATCGCGCACCGACCAGAGGGAGCCGCCCGGCCGGAAGATGGCGATGTCGTCCCGACCGTCCCCGTCGTAGTCGGCGGGGGCGGAGCGGTCGCCGGTCGCGCCGAAGAAGAATCGGGTGAGGTTTCGGACCGACCAGAGGCCGGTCGCGGGACGGAAGACGGCCGCCTCGGAGAGGCCCTCTCCGGTGTAATCGCCGACGGCGGGGAGGTCCCCGTCCTGGCCCAGGGCGTAGGAGGAGAGGTTGCGGATGTACCAGCGGCCGTTGGACGGGCGGAAGATCGTCGGCTCGCTTGTCCCGTCCCCGTCGAAATCGGCCCGCCCCTCGGCCAGGTGGCAGGCGGTCGGGAGGGGGGAGGGGGAAGGGGTGGGTGCGGGGGTCTTCGTCGGCTCGGGCGTTTTCTCCGGCGTCGGAGAGGGTGTCTTCAGCGGCGTCGGCGGAGGAGGTGACGCGGTCGTCTCCGGCGTGGGAGGGGGGGTGGGGAGGGGAGGCGTGGTCGGCGGGGTGGCGGTGGAGACGGGGGTGGGCGTCCACTGGAAGCGGAGGTTGGTGCTGGAGAGGGCGTAGCGGTTGACCGGCATGCTTTTTGCCGTCCAGGCGGCGCAGCGCGTGGATTCGCCGTAGTAGGTCGCCCCGATTAAATCGTCCGCGTTGAAGACGCGGACGAAGACATAATCATTCGGCGTGGGATAAACCAGGAAGGAGAACTTGCCCGCGGTGTACTGGCACCAGGGCCTCCCGGCCCCGATGTAGGACGAGGCGATGAGCGTGTCGTCCCCGAAGGGGCTCATCCCGTTCTCCGGAGGATCGATCTCGCCGTCCGTTCCAACGTAGATAATCTGGACCAGGTCGCCGGTCTCCCCGGTGTAGCAGGCGTTGCCGGGATCGGATGTCTGGTTCCAGCCGAACAGGGGATCACCATTCTCATCCCGGAGCGGCGGCACGGCCAGGCCGCTGACGGGATCGGTGGTCTGGACAAAGACGGTGAAACCGGGATCGTCGGCCTCTGCCACCGGGGACAGGGCCAGGAGGGCTAGTGAAAGCAGGGCTGGCGGGAGCCTTCTCACATTATAAATATAGCGGAGGGGAACGCCTTTGACAAGGCATAGGGTAAAGCCGGCGCGCGGAGATGAATCTTCGCGCTTACGGACGGCGGGAGGCGAAGAGGGCGGCTAGCGGCCGACCGGCAGATCGCCGGAGGCGCCGTAGTAGAAGCGGTCGATCCCGCCGTCGGAACCCCGGATCGCCCAGAAGGAGAGGGAGGGGCGGAAAACGCCGAGGTCGGGGAGACCGTCGCCGTCGAGGTCGGAGGCGACCGGCTGGTCGTAAACCCGGCCCAGGAAGGCGCGGGTCAGGCCGCGGACCACCCATTGCCCGTCGTCCTGGCGGAAGATGCCGGCGTCGGCCGTTCCGTCGCCGTCAAAGTCGCGCGGGAGGGCGTAGTCGCCTCTCCGCCCGAAGTAGAATCGGGTGAGGCCGCGGATCGCCCAGAGGCCGCTCGCCGGGCGGAAGATCGCCCCGTCGGCGGAGCCGTCGCCGTCGAAGTCCTCCGGGACCGGGGCGTCGCCGGCCAGTCCGAAGAAGAAGCGGGTGACCCCGGGCGCGCTCCAGGACCCCTGGGCGCCGCTGAAGACGGCGGCGTCGAGGACCCCGTCGCCGCTGAAGTCGGCGGGGGCGGAGCGGTCGCCGGCCGTGCCGAGGAAGAGGCGGGTGAAGCCGCGGACCGCCCAGAGGCCGGAGGCGGAGCGGTAGACCGCGGCCTCGCTCACCCCGTCGCCGGAGTAGTCGCCGACGGCGGGGAGGTCGCCGGAGAGGCCGAAGGTGAAGGAGGAGAAACCCCGGACGAACCAGCCGCTCAGGGCCGGGCGGTAGAGGACCGCCTGGCTCGTCCCGTCGCCCTGGAAATCGGCCGTTCCGTCGGCCACGAAGAAGGCCGTCGGCATCGGCGAGGGCGAGGGGGTGAGGATGGGGGTCGGGGTGGGGGTGGGCGTCAGCTCGGCCGTGGGGGAGGGGGCGGGCGTAGGCGGCACCGGCGTGGCCGAGGGCTCGGGGGTGGGCTCGGGTGTGGGGGTGGCGATGGCGGATGGGGTGGCGATTGGCGTGGGCTGGAGCCAGCGGTCGGTCTGGGAGAGGCCGTAGCGATTAACCGGCATAGACATCGCCGTCCAGGACGTGCAGATCGTGGATTCCCCGTAGCGGGTGGCCTCCTCCAGGGAGGGCGCGTTGAAGGCCCGGACGTAGATGGGGGCGTTAGGGGCGACGTTGTAGTTGTAGCAGAACTGCCCGGTGGACTTCCAGCAGTACGGCATCCCCATCCCGATCTGCATCTCGCGAGCGAGCTGGTCGTCCCCGGCGGGGCTGATCCCGTTCTCCGGGGGGTCGATCTGGCCGTTGGCCCCGACGAAAATGACCTGAAGGAGGTCGCCGCTCTCGCCGGTGCAGCAGGCGTTCTCCTCGTGCGAGGTCTGGTTCCAGCCGACCAGGAGAGCGCCGGTCTCGTCCCGGATGGAGTACCCTTCCTGGACCCAGATCAAGAAGGGATCGTAGATCTGCGCCCGGAGGGCGGCGCCCGGGAACAGGGAGAGGATCGCGGCTATGAGGAGGGTCTTTTTCATCCGGTCCGGGCGGTTTTCTTCCGGTTTCTCCTATACATATACATACCCAACAGAACGGCCGGGAGCAAGGTCAGCCAGGTTTCGGGCTCGGGGATGACGATGAAGGGATACTCGGTCCAGAGGTAAAGCCCGCCGGCCGTGACGTCCCAGACGTCGATGCCGAACATGTCGCTCAGGACGTGGAGCGGGGACATCCCGTAGTAGGTGACCTGGCCCATGACCGGGGCGTTGAAGAAGCGGATGTAGACCTTTCCCCCGCTCAAGCTGCTGTCGTATTGGAAGAGCTCGAGGAACTTGCCGGGATCGCCGCCCATGTTTTGGCCGATCACCGTGGACTCCCAGAGCATGTCGTCACCGGTCGGCATGCCGTTGTAGATATTGGGTGGATCGCGGACGTTGTCTTGGCTGTAGATGAGCTGGACGATGTCGCCGTTTTGCAGGGAGATGCCGAACTGATCGGCCAGCGCCCGGGAGGTGTAGTAGATCAGGTTGACGGTGTAAGCGCGGGCCTCTCCGGCGGCGGCGAGGAAACTGCCACTCGCCAGAGCCAGCAGGAACAGTCTTGTCAGTTTTCGCTTCATCTGCAGTCTAGACATCAGTACTTGAGATAGCTCTTGATATCGTTATTCCCCTGGGACTGGTAGGGGACGTCGGACTCCCAGAGGAAGAAGTCGGTCCCCTCGGGATCGCGCGGGTTCCAGTACTGATAGACGATAACCGGCGAGCCGGGCGAGAGGAGGAGTTCCGGTCCCACAGGATTACCCATGCTCAGGAGAGGAGAGAAGTATGTCCATTGCCCGCCCTTGGAGTGGTCGCAGTAGATGATGACCCGCTCGGAGATCCCCCCCTCGGCCAGGTTCACGGGGTCGGTCCCATAGAGGACCACCCAGTCGCTCTCCAGCGCCGCGCCTACCGGATCGGCGAAGGAAGGATGGGTCGTCCCGGCCAGGTTGGGGAAGCCCGAGTCCAGGAAGGGGACGGCGACGGGGTAGTTGTAGGAGAGGAAGGAGGCCTGGTAGTAGATGGTGTCGTCGATGGGACAGTCGGGCTCGGCGTCCGAGCAGTTGGACCAGGCGGCCTCTCCGGCGTTGACCGTCTGCCAGGTGAAGGCGTCGTAGTCGCGGCGGTAAACGTAATGCTGGTAGCCGGTCATCTTGAGCTCGGCGCCGAGGTAGAGGAAGGCGGGAGAGGGGAGGCCCTTCTTGTAGTCGAGGCGGAAGCCCTCCTCGGCGACGATCCGTTCGGTGGAGGGATAGGTCATCCCGTCGGACTGCTTCATCCAGTTCCCGCCGGTCTGGAGGAAGTCCACGGTCGAGTAATTGGGGTTGCCCTCGGTCTGGGAGACCCAGAGGTTGATGTTGGTCGCGTCCCCGGCGGTGAGGCCCTGGGGGAGGAAGGCGGTGCCCAGGGCGAACTTGAACATCCCGTCGCCTCCGGGCGCGTCCCCGGCCAGGCCGAAGGCGGGATACTCGGTCAGGTTGAGGCCCTGCTTCTGGACCATCATTACTTCCTTGGCGATGGTGGAGGCGATCCGGGGGTCGCCGATCGACTGGTAGGAGAACACGCCGGGCACCGGCTCGCCCTCGAAGGCGGTCCCGCTCACGGCGAGGCGGAAGAAGCGGATGTCGCCGTCTTCAAGGGCGGCCATCGTCCCCGCGGCGGCGGTGAAGGAGGTGAAGTTGTGGACGGGATCGCGGTAGAGACTGGTCCCCGTGCTCAGGACGTTCCAGGTCCCGGTCTGGTTGAACCAGTCTTCGTTGGGGAACTGCCCCACCGCTTGCTGGGCGGTCGTCCAGTCGGCGTATAGGATGTCGAAGCGGAGCGAACGCGCGTACTGGGGATACTCCGCCTCGAAGCCGGTGATCAGGACGGTCGGGGAGACCCAGCAGAGGGCGGGCTCTCCCGCGTTGGTTACGATCCGGACGTCCGAGAACTGGAAGAACGAGGAGTCGTCATTCGGGTTAGTCCTGGCCAGGTACTCCTGGATGTTGGTGAAGCCGTCGTTATCGGGGTCATCGTAGGCGTCGGCGGAGTTGTAGTCGCTCATGCTAGTGAAACCGGACTCTTCCTCGAAGGTTAGAGGCATCCCGTCGTGGTCGTGGTCCTTGTCCCAGAAGATCGGGAGGTTGATGGTATAGGCCCAGCCGACGCCGCTGTTCATGCCTCCCAAGGTGGCGCCCTTCGGCCAGGCCCCGATGGCTGAGGGCTGCCCGCCGCTGTCCCAGGTGTCGTAGCTCTCCGAGGATTTGTATTTTCCGAACATGGACAACTCGGAGCTGGTGATGTTGAAATGTCCCGGAGGGCCCGGCGTGTGGTAGCCCGCCGGGGTCGGGCTGGGCGGAACCGGGCTCGGCGTAGCGGTTGGCGAGGGCGAAGGCGTGGCGGTCTTGACGGGGGTGAGTGTCGGCTCCGGCGTCGGCGTCGCGGTCGGCGAGGGCGAAGGCGTGGCGGTCTTGACCGGAGTCAGAGTCGGCGTCGGTGTGGCGGTCTTGGCGGGGGTGAGAGTTGGTGCGGGTGTCGGGGGGGCGGTCTTGACGGGCGTGAGCGTGGGCTCCGGCGTCGGCGTGGCGCTCTTGGCGGGTGTGAGCGTCGGCTCCGGTGTCGGCGTGGCGCTCTTGGCGGGGGTGAGAGTTGGCACGGGTGTCGGCGTGGCAGTCTTGGCGGGCGTGAGCGTCGACTCCGGTGTCGGGGTCGGCGTGAGGAGACAGTAGACGAAGACGTCATCGAGGCCGATGTTCCCGGAGACCTTGGTGTAGGTGAAGCGGAGCCGCGTTGTCGACTGATCGAGGGCGATGGGGGGGACGAAGCCGCCGCCGTTGTAGATCGAATACATCGTGGTCAGCACCGTCCAGTCGGGGTCGCTGTATGCCTCTATCAGGAGGGAGCTGGTGGGACTGGCGGAGGCCCCGCGGAGCCAGAAGGAGAGAGTGCTCCCGTTGGCGAAGGCGGCCGTGGTGGCGCTGTCGTCGGTGTTGTCGAGCTTGAGGGCGGGGGGCGCGATCCCATAGTAGCCATCGCCGGTGTATGTGTCGGTGTCGTCGTTGCATCCCACGAACGTCCAGTCGGCCGGGCGTTCTCCCTCGTCATAACCGTTGAAGTGTTCGTTGATGCGAACGCAGACCACCGCGGTCGGCGAGGGGGAGGGCGCGGCAGTTGGCGTGGGCATAGCGGTCGGAGTGGCCGAAGGCTCCGGGGTGGGCGAAGGCGTCTTGGTCGGTTCGGCGGTAGGAGTGGCGGTCGGCGAGGGGGAGGGGGAAGGGGAGGGAGAGGGCGACGGCGACGGGGACGGGGTCGGGGTGGGGGTGAGCGGCGATGGGGACGGTGTCTTGGTCGGGGGGGGCGGCTCGCCGGTGTACCAGACCAGGGCGTAGAACCGCGACAGATGGCCGTATTCGGTTACTTCCAAGGCCTGGTACTGGATGCCGATCGAGAGGTCGTCCAGCGCGTCATCGGTCCAGGGGACGTTCCCGTTTGGATCTAGGTTCCAGGGGTTGCTGTAGGAGGATCCGGTCTGCGCCCCGAAGCCGGGGAGAACGACGTAGCGCTGGGAGGACACCCCCCCCGACTGGAGGAAGACGGGGTACTGGCGGGCGCGGGACTGCTGACCCCAGGCTACGATCTGGACGTTGACCCTTCCCCAGCAATCCGCCAGGGCCCCCCCGGTCAGGGAGATCGGCATGTCGGCGAGCCGGAACCATGCCTGCTCGTTGTCGTCCACCCCCGTCAGCTGCAGGAAGGGAGGCCCCTCCGCCGGTCCCTGCTCGTTGACCGCCTGGTAGTAGTAGCTGCAGCCCGAGGGGCAGACCATCGTCCACTCCTGGGTTTCCAGATCGGCGATCGGCCAGAGGGTCTGGCAGAACCAAGTCCCCGTCCCTTCGCTGTAGGAGGGGATATTGCCCGAGGACTCCGGCATCCGGGTCTGGCGGTAGAAGTCGGCCGCGTTGTTGTCGGTGTCGCCATGGAACTTCCAGGTCCCGCCGGGGTTGGTCATCCGGAACCAGGCCAGCCCGCCGGAGAGGCCGTAATGAATGGATGTGCTCTCGTAGAACCGGGGCGGAACAACGGTGTTGCTGGACCAGCCGACGGCGTCAACCAGACCGCTCGAGTCGGTGAGGATCACCCAGGAATGTCCGGCGTTGCTGTCGGCGATGACGTTGATGTTGGTGACGACGTCGGCCATCTTGCCCAGGACCTCGCGGGTGTTGGAGACCAGGAAGTAGCCGTGGGCGGGGACGATGTCGCATTCGGTGAAGATGTAGTCCTCGCCGGATTCGGAGGCCGTGGGGTTGCTGTTCTTGGGCAGGAGGTAGCCGCTGGTTCCGAGGTTGAAGTCGGCGTCGGTCGGGTTCCAGAGGACGACGTAATCGTACTCGGAGCTGGCGCCCCCGTGGACCTGGTCGATGACGATGTGGGGCGCGGTCGGGACGGGGGAGGGGCTGGGCGTCAACGAGGGCTCGGGGGAAGGGGTGGGCGGCGGCGTGGGGGTGGGGACGCCGAACACCCGAACGTCGTCGAAGGCCAGGTTGCCGATGTCTCGATCGTAGGTGAAGCGGAACTGGGTCGCCGTGCCGTTCGGCGGGATCGGGCCGACTGTGTGGCCGGACTCGGCGAGGGGGACGACGTTCGTGAGCGCGTTCCAGGAATCGCTGTAGTATTCCTCGATCAGGAGGGAGCTGGTCCCGCTGGTCGGGGTAGTCCCCTGGCCCCTGATCCAGAAGGAGATCCCGCTCGGCGGGTCGGCGATGGTCTCGGTGACGATCTGGTCGCCGGTGGCGTCGAGCTTGATCGAGGGCGATGCCGATCCGAAGTTCCCGGCGGAGGTGTAGCAATCGAAATCGGCGTTGCAGTTGTTGAAGGTCCAACCGGCCGGACGGGTCCCTCCCTCGAAGCCGTCGAAGCCCTGATCGACCAGGGAAGGAGCGGCCGCTATCGCGGTGGCGAGAGCCAGCGCGGCGACGGCGAAAATCGGCATGAGGAAGCGGCGGTTCATCCGACGTTCAGTCTTGGAGCATCACTCAATATGGTTCCCCGATCAGGGGGTGACCACCTGCAGGGTGACGGACAGGTTGTTCCCCGGCTCGCCGCCCTGATCCACGTTGACGAAGATCTTGTCGCCGAAGGTGAGGCCGTAGTTCGCGGTGTCGATGTCGACGCCGGTCGCCACCTTCGCGGTGCTCTGGGCTAGGTTCAGGTAGCCGGGGCCGGAGATAAGGTCCGCGCCCGCCGCGCCGATGCCGATGGCGATGTGGGCGTCGGCGTCGTCGGCGGTCTCCACCTTGGCCGTGGCCCGGACGATGTAGCCGTCCTGCATCTCCCAGGAGTTGGGGGACATGAAATCGTCTCCCTGGACCAGGTTCCCGGGCTCGAAGAAGTTGATCTGGCGGATGAGCTCGGGTTTCCCGACCTCGATCTCGGCCAGGGGGTTGGGGAGGGCCGCCCCGGCGACCGTCACCGTTCCTCCCGCGTAGGCGGCGACCATCCCGTAGAGCCAGGGGTCCCCGGCGTCCCCGCGGTAGCGGAGGGGCCGGCCTTCGTTGAAGTTTCTCTGGGCGGTGACTGCGAAGGCGTCGTTGTCCGCCCAGGTGCCGGTCTCCACGGTCCAGCGGCCGACCAGCCTCTCCCAGCCGTCGCCCCGGTAGTAGTTGAGCGTACCATCGACGCCCATATACATCTCGCCGGTCTGGACGGTGTAGCCATTGGCGCCCGCCCAGTGCTGCTGGGGGACGATCCAGAAGGGGTTGGCCCATCCGCTGTTCCCCTCCACGCGGAGGACCGGCTGGTAGGAGGCGCGGAACCAGACGAGCGAGGAGGTGGATGTCTGGTTGCTGTAGGCGGTTATGGCCGAGCCCAGGCTGTTCGAGTTGTAGACGTGGAGAGCTCCCCCCGCGTCCGCGTCCACGCCGGTGGTGGTGAGGAGGCCGCTCTGGGTGATCCAGAGGGCGCCCGCGGTCCCGTTGTTCATGAGTGAGATCTTGTCGGTGGCGGGGTCGTAGGTGAAATCGAGCTCACCGGAGACGGCGGTCTCGCTTGTCCAGTAGGTCACGCCGGTGGCGACGCCCGTCCCGCTCGCCCAGTCGCCGCTGGCCGTTCCTCCGCTGTCGCCGGTGAGGACGACCCACTTGGAGTCCGCGACGCGGACCTTCAAGGCGTGGTTGGCGCTGTCATACCAGATGTAGCCCTCCGGCACCCCCCCGGGGTCGGCGGCAGGCTGGACCAAGAAGTAGGTGGCGGAGGTGCCGCTGCCCAGGATCTTGTTGGTGAGAGTCTGCGCGTCATCCTCGCCGACGATGTCGCTGTCCGGGCTCTCGCGGCCGTCCAGCAGGTCGGCGTTGACGGCGAAGGCGACGCCGGTGATCTGCTGGTCGGGCGTGAGCTGCTCCCAGTTGGCCACGCCGTCGGTGTCGTTGGTGAAGGCCACCCGCATGTAGAGATCGGTGTTCTGGTTGAAGATATCCGCGGTGAGCGCCTCGTCCGTGTCCTTGCCGAGGAGGATGTTGTAGATGCCGTAAGAGCAGGTGGTCGAGGCCCGGCCGTGCCAGTAGGACTCGGTTATCCCCGCGTTCCCGATCGTGAACGCGAACCAGGAAGCGCCGGTATAGCCGACGTCATTGACCTCGATCCGGCCCTGGAAGTTGATGATTATGGGGTCGAGAGGAGGGGGCGAGGCGGCGAGGGCCGGGCCGCCGAGGAAGATGATGGAGAGGCAGAGAGCCAGGGAAGCGAATTTCATGGGGAACCTCCGTGGAGTTGGAATGACGATTTTTAGGATGTTGGCCGTGAATAGTCTCATGTCAACGAGGGGGGCATATGCCTCTCTCGGTTGTTTCCTTTTATTAAGATAGCACCAGAAGTTCATGGCTGCCTTCGGCGACAAGCAATCGGCGATCACTTATACGTGATCAGCCATACACTCCTCTCTCCGGTCCCCGTGGGAGGGGCGTCTCCGCCGGCCCCGATCCCGGCTATCCCGGATCGGGCCGGGACGGCCCTCCCACACAAACCAGTATCCGATGAAGAATCGACCAGTAACCAATAACCTAAAACCGTTTATCTATCGTTCAGGCATTCCTTCGTGCCTTAGCGTCTTGATGGCATTTTCACCAGATCGAGTAGAAGCTCTTGCCCTTGGGCGTCGGGGTCGGCGGGATGGTCGGGGTCGGGGAGGGGGACGCGGTCGGGGAGGGTGAAGGGGTCGGAGAAGCCGTTGGAGACGGCGAGGGCGTCGGCGAGGGCGTCGGCGACATGGTCGGGGTCGGGGTCGGGGGCACCGGTGTCGGCGGCGGCGGAACGCCCATGTACCAGACCAGGGCATAGAACTGGGTGAGGATCTTGGTGGCGTTGTCGTCGTTCTCGATCCCGATCTCGAGGTCGTTCAGGCCGTGGTTCCCATCGTAGCCGATGTTCCAGGTATAGCCGGTGTCGGGGTCGATGTGCCAGGTCGGGATGTCGTCCACCTTGTCTATGGTGGCGCCGAACTTGTAATCCCGCTTGGAGGCCGTGATGCCGGATTTCAGCCAGACGTTGGATCCGGCCGTCCCCGACTGGACGCCCCAGGCCACCACCTGGACGTGGACCTTCCCCCAGCAGGAGACGAAGTCGGGGGCGGAGGTCTCGCAGAAGCGGGAGAGCTTGAACCAGGTCTCGGCGCCGGTGTCGTAGCCGCCGGCCCCGGTCGCGTAGCTGCTCCGCAGGAAATGGACGCCCTCGAGCGGGTCGTAGAGCGACCCTACGGCCTGGTAATAATGGGTGGCCCCGGCGTCGGTGGACTTGACCCAGTCCTGAGTGGGCAGGTCCTCGATCGGCCAGAGCGTCTGGCAGTACCACTGGTCGATCTGTCCGGAGCCGACCGGGGCGTGAGTCTGGCGGGTGAAGTCGGCCGAGTTGTTTTCGGTGTCGACGTGGACCGTGCCGTAGGCCGTGCGGAACCAGGCATAGGGAACGGCCAGGCCGCCGGCGGCCGGCGTCCCCTCGTAATAGAGCGGATTGGTGCCCCAGCCCAGGGCGTCCCCTTCGCCGTCGATATTGATCGTCTCGACCCAGGAACGACCGGCGGTGCTGTTAGCGACGATCCGGAGCCAGACCACGGCGTCGGCGGTGTCCGTGTTAAAGGTTACCTCGGTGTCCGCGCTGAACTCGCCCCCGGGGTAGCGCGCGCTCGCGACCAGGAAGTAGCCCCCCGCGGGGATGATGTCGCACTCGGTGAACTGGTAGCTCTGGCCATAGTCGGAGATTTCCTGGCTGTGGAGAAAAATGTCCTCGTGACCCAGGTTGATGTCCTCGTCCATCGGGTTGTAGATCGAGACGTAATGGTAGTCGCCGCTGGTGTAGACCTGGTCGATGACCAGCTGGTCGATGGCGGGCGGCGTCGGAGTGGGTGTGATCGGGGTGGCGCTGGGCGTGTACCCCGGGGTCGGCGTCGGCGTGATCGGAGATGGGGTCGGCGTGATCGGGGTGGGCGTGGGCGAGAGCGGGGTGGGCGTGGGCGTGATCGGGGTGGCGCTGGGCGTCGGCGTCGGCGATGGCGTCGGGCTGGGCGAGGGGGTGGCGGTCGGCGACGAGGACGGGGAAGGGGTCGGCGTCGGCGACGGTGTCGCGGTCGGGGACGGCGTGGGAGTGATCGGACTGGGCGTGGGCGAGGCCGTCGGGCTCGGGGAGGGAGTGGGCACCACCGGTGTCGGGCTGGGCGTCGGCGACACCGGGCTCGGCGTGGGCGAGGGGGAGGGGGTGGCCGTGGGCGAAGGCGACGGGCTGGCGGTCGGGCTGGGGGTCGGCGTGGGAGAAGCGGAAGGCGAGGCGGTCGGCGTCGGCGACGGGGAAGGCGTGGGCGTTTTGGTGGGGCTGGGCGAAGGCGACGGGCTGGCGGTCGGGCTGGGGGTCGGCGTGGGGGAGGGTGTGCACGTCTTCACCGGCGTGACCGTGGGGCTGGCGGTCGGCGTGGGGCAGAGCTGGCTGTCCAGGCTGATGTAGTCGACGTTCGCGGTCCGCTGGGCCGCGGAGACGTAGAGACGGATCTGGACGCAGCCGTCGTCGCACTGATCGATCGGGAGGTAGTAGCTTCTCCGGGCCAGGCTGGAGAGGCCGCCGGGGGCCCGAATCTCGGTCAGGACCGTCCAGGATCCCCCCACCATCTTTTGGACCTGGAGCCGGTTCTGGGGGACGGTCCCGAGCCAGTCGAGGTAGTAGACGAAGGTGAGGAGGCCGGGGTTGTTGACCGGGGGGAACTCGAACCAGGAACCCACCCGGTTCATTCTCAGGACCCGGGGTCCGAAGAGACCCCACCAGCCCGGAGCCACCGAGCCGCTGTGGCAGGACCAGGACTGCGCCTGGTAGGTGTCGATAAAGATCCAGTTCCCGTAGGCGATGTTCTCGGGCCAGCCCCAATCCGCGCTGAAGTCATTGAACAGATCGTCGATGCAGTTCGGCGTCGGGGATGGCGATGGCGTGGGGGTCGGGACGCGGGGAGAGGGCGTGGTGGAGGCCGTGGGGCTGGGCGAGGG
>CAZOYW010000041.1:0-28224 GCA_964584165.1 uncultured bacterium | reverse complement strand
GATAGACGACCGCGGTCCGCGCCTTATGTAGGCCGGTTCTATGAACCGGCGCCCGTTCGCCCAACGGATGAACAGAGAGGGATCACGGTGAAAACGATCTGCGTGCTGAGCGCGAAGAGGGGGGCGGGGAAGACCTCCGTGATCGTGAACCTCGGCGCCGGCCTGGCCGACCGGGGGAGGAAGGTCCTGATGGTCGACCTCGACCCTAAGGGGTCGTTGAGCCTGGCGCTGGGGGCGAAGACCCAGAAAGGGACCTTCGAGTTGTTGAGCGGACAGGCGTCGCTCGAGGAAGCGGCGCAGCAAGGCTGGGGGATGGACCTCGTGGTCGGCCTCCCCAAGCTCTCCGGCTTCCACGGCGAGGCCACCGCGCTCCGGGACGCCTTGGCCGGCTCCCGCCATGATTACGTTTTTCTGGACCTGCCCCCCCTCCCGGGGATCCTCACCTACAACGCCTTCACCTTCGCGCGGGAGGTGTTCATCGTCACCGAGGCTTCCCCGGAAAGCCTGGCCGGCCTGGGGCGGGTGATCGACAGCGTCT
Source organism: uncultured bacterium (assembly GCA_964584165.1). Lineage (GTDB taxonomy): Bacteria > Auribacterota > Erginobacteria > Erginobacterales > CAZKCI01 > CAZKCI01. Next base: position 27,686 of record CAZOYW010000041.1, on the reverse strand, counting down.
CCGGCCTGCGCCGGACCTACAACCCCCATCTCGCGGTCACGGGCATCGTCATCACCCACTTCGACCAGGATGAGGAGGGCCAGGTTGAGGCGGAACGGGCGATCCGGAACGACTACGGATCCCTGGTCTTCCAGACCCGCATCCGTTATTCGGTCGATTTGATCACCACCATCGACCAGAAACGGCCGGTCATCTTCTACCGTTCCTCCGGGGAGGCGGCCGATGACTACCGTTCCCTGGCCCGGGAGTTGGAGTCCCGGGAATCCTCGAGGGACAAGTTCGGGTAAAAAGATTATAGGCTACAGGCTATAGATTATAGGCAACCGCTCGCGGTCGCCGCGCCTGTGGGAGCCCCGATCGAATCGAAGATTCGATCGGGACGATCCGGGCCAGCTGGGATCGGGGCAAGAATGCCCCTCCCACAAGAGCCACTGAGACTGTCCGTTGCGCGAAATGTGGGAGCGACATTCCTGCCTGCCCCGATAGTCCCGGCAGAGAAACGGGACTATCGGGGCCGCGATGCGGGGCCTATGGGAGGGAGGAGGAGGGATGGTGGCCGATCATCGAGTTCAAGGTGGGAAGAGGCGTTTCCGCTGGGGGCGCGCCGCCCCGGCCCTTCTCTTCTTCCTCGGCCTTATCGGCTGCGTTTCGACCCACCGGATGGAGGTCGCCTTCGATCCCGCCGACTTCGAGCCCTACCGGAAGGAGGGGACCGCCGTTCTCGAGGGCACAGCCTTCCTCCGGATGCGCTATCGCATCCAACCCGCTTGGGAGGAGGAGGTCGTCCTCACGCCGGCCAATGCCTATTCCGCCGAGCTGATCGAGGCGAACCGGGAATCCCCGGCGCGGATCGAGAACCTCGATCCGCGCCTGGAGGAGTATCAGCGGCGGACCCGGACCGACCGGTTCGGCCGCTTCCGCTTCGACCGCCTACCCGCCGGGGAATACCTCGTCCATTGCTTCGTCGAATACCCCACGCCGACCGGACTGGGGCCGCTCGCCCGCGCCGGGGCTTACGGCCGGGCCCTGGTCTGGGCGGAGGTGACGGTGGGGAAGGGGGAGCTCGCCTCCGTCGAGGCGTCGCGCCGCCTGCCCGGGCAATACTGAACAACGAAAAGTTCTAATTTGCAGGTGGTAAGGGAAAAAAGGCCTACTCGCTCGTCGGCGCGTCGGGCAAGTATGCCGGCTGGTTCGGGATCGTGCGCGAAATCTTCGCCGGATCCCGGCCGAGAACGCCTATAGCTCCCGGCCGACCGCCCGGTTTTACCGGGAGCTTCTGGGCGCGCCCGTTGCCCCTGTAGTTACGACTCCGCCCGCGGAGGGCTGATCGCCCGGACATAAGTCCGGGCCTACAAGAAGGCACGTCGCCCCGGGGCAGTGGCGACGCTATAACTTGGTATCTGTGCGACGGCAAGCTGGGAGATGAGATGAGCGCATCCCCTTTCACGCCCGCCGCCGTCCGGGCGCGCTGGGATGAGCTAATCGGGCGGGACTCCTTCCTCACCGACCCGGAGGCGGTCCGGACGGCCCTGAAAGCGCGGGGGCTTATGATCGGCGACCGCTCGCTCCTCAATGTCGCCCGCCCCCGCTTCGAGTCCCGCCGGGATATCTCGGCCACCCAGCGCGTCGCCGGCGCGCTCGCCCGGGCGCTGGAGGCGGTCTGGCCGCTCCTCCTCGCCGCTCACCGCGCCGGCGGGACGCGGCTCCCCGGTTTCGACGACTGGATCGCGCGGGTGGCGTCCGCCGATCCCCGCCATATCGGCGATCCGCTCGGCTCCCCCGGCACCGTCCTGAGGATGGACGCCTACGGGATCGGCGGATCGACCGGGATCATCGAGCTCAACGCCGATGTCCCCGAGGGGGCGGTCATGCTCCACGGCGTCCGCCGCGTCTTCGAGATCTCCCCGACCTGGAACCTGGTCAGCCGCGAGTTCCCCCTGGGGCATCTGCCCATGGAGTCGGCCCAGGACCGGACGCTCCTCTCCCCCTGGCGCTCCCCCGGCCGCCCCCGGATCGGCGTGGTCGGCTGGCTGGAGGGGGCGGAAGCGGTGAGCGCGCGGATGCTCGCGACCCACTTGAACCTCCACGGCTACCGGACGGCGGTGGCGAGCCCCTCCGAGTGCGCTTGCGACGGGAAACGTTTCCTCGCCGGAGGCGAGGAAGTGGACATCGTCTATCGCCTCTGCCACCTCCCCGACATCCTCTCCCGCCCGCAGGAGTGCCGGGCGCTCCTCACGGCCTCCCGGACCGGCGCCGTCCCCCTGGTCAACCCGCTCGCGGCGGAGATCTTCAGCCACAAGTATCTCCTCGCCCTCCTCGATCAGCCGCCGTGGAGCGGGTCGGTCGCCCCGGGCGACCGCGCCCTGATCGGGAAGGCCCTGCCCTGGGGCGCCGTGGTCGCCGAGGGGCCCGCCCGGACGCCCGAGGGGGAGACGCGTGATCTCCCCGCCTGGATCTCGTCGCGGAGGGAGGACCTAGTCCTCAAGGAAGCCCACGGACAGGGCGGGGGAGACGTGATGCTGGGGTGGACGGTCGATCGGGCGGCCTGGGACGCTTTTCTCTCCCGGCTTCTTAAGGAGGGCGGGGTGGTCCAAAAGCGCTTGGCCGCTCCGCGCGACGTCTATCCCCGGATCGCCCCCGGCGCTCCCGCCGAGGAGTTTTATGAGGACACGGTCGCCTACGTCTTCGACGGGATCCCCGCCGGTCTCGGCTCGCGGCTGAGCCGGAGCGAGATCACCAACATCTCGCAGGGCGGCTCGGCGGTGCCGGTCTACGCGGTGGGAGAAACAGATTAGCCAGGCTACTTGGCGGGCAAGGCCTTGACGATCCTTGCCAGCAACGCCCGGTCCGCCCGCGCCGAGCCCGCGAAGACGAGCCCCTCCTCCGGCGACTCGAAGGCCAGCGCCAGACCGCTGGAGCCGGCATCGGGAAAGACGACCCACTCCTCCCGGCCGTCCTGGTCGGCGTCCACCACCAGGACGGGGAGCGGCCGCCGGGCGACGCTTTTATACTTCTTCGCCAAGGGTTCGTAGAGCGCCGGCTGGCGGGACTTCAGCCCTTCCACGGCGGCCGGGAGGTCCACGATCCGCGCCCGGCCCAGGAGCCGGGCGACGTTCCAGAGGCTCCAGCGGTTGTAGACCCGCAGGGAGGGGTCGCCGTAGAGGTTGAAAATGAAGCAGTTCTGGCACTGGGCATTGTCGTAGGCGCCGACGTAGGAAAAATAATTCTGGTTGGCCGCGGTAAAGGCGTCCCCCAAGGCCTTCTTCTCGTCGATCAGGGACTGGGCGACCAGGGCCAGGAAAGACTGGGCGCCGCCGTCGGCGGGAGAGGTCCAGCCGTCGTTGGCCAGGTTCACCTCCATGGTGCCGCCGATGAAGCCCGCCGCGTAGTAGTCCATGAAGGCCCAGCCCAACCCCTGGGGATCCGGATTGGAGTTCAGGCAGGAGGCGGAGACGATCACCGGGGGGCGCTCGTGATCCCCCCAGTCCGGGTCCGCCGCGACCAGCTCCTGGCGGGCGTAGAAGGCATCCTCCGCCTCGGCGAAGGGGATGTGCGTGGTCTCGATGCCGCCCGGCCCGGGGGCGAGCAGGCGGCGGCTGGCGCTCTCGGTGCTTCCGTGAGCGCACCAGAGGATGACGCCGGCGGCGGGGTTCACCAGGCGGTCGTAGACGTTCTCGGCGGTGAGGTCGCAATCGGAATCGGCGTAGTGCAGGGCGGGATCGGTCCAGTTGTTCCCCGCCTCGTACATCCTCACGCTGCTCAGGGACGCGTGCGGGCTGATCGCGTGGGCATAGATATATTCCTGCGGTTCCGAGCCGCAGGCGGTGACCGCCCCGTCGTCCGTGAGGTGGATGATCGCGCCGAGCTGGAGAACGGTGGAGCGCCAGGCGTTGTCGGGGGAGTGCTGGTTCTGCTCGTACTGCATGATTCTCCGGAGGACGTGGCCGAGGGTGTCGGGATCGTAGAGGATCCTCCCCACCTTGAGCTCCGCCTCGACGTCCACTCCTCCCGCGCCGCAGTCGCTCTGATAATCCCCGTAGAGCCCGTCCCCGTTCAGATCCCACTCGCCGTCCAGGTCGGCGTAGTACCAGTCGGTGAGGATCGGCTCCGAGCCGGGGACGAGGTCCATCCGCTTGAAGGGGATGTCCTCGTCGGCGGCAATGATCAGTCCGTACTCCATCCCCCGCAGGCGGTACCAGGCCTGAAGCCATTCGCGAACCCGGTCGGAGGCGGTCGCGCCGGGATATCCGCCCCAGAGGGTTTCGGTGGCGATCAGTACCGCGTAGCCCTGCGATTCCTTGTAGGCCTTGAATTCTTCGATGATCTGCTGCGATTCCCCGTAGATCTCGTCCGTGGTCACGATCACGTAGTCGCGCCAGAGAAGCTGGAATACCCCGAAAAGCTCGGAGAGATCGACCCGGTAGAGAGGGAGGATGCTTCCGGCGTTGTAGAATTGTTCCGCCGCCTCTTTCTTAGTCGGCCACCGGGACGGGGAACCCCACCCGGCGCCCTGGGCGGCGGGGCGGTAAAAGACGCGGAGGCTGACCGAATCGGTGATGGTCGCCAGGTTCTTCGCCGCGGTCACCCGGACGGGGGTGAAGCGGACGGCGACGTAGCGGTAGAGCCCCGCCGCCCCGCCGCCGACCACCGCGAGCGCCGAGGCGGGCTGGGCCAGGGCGGGGTCGAAGCGGTGAGCGAACTCCTTCTCGCCCTTCAGGATCGCGGGGGCGCAGACCCAGGGGGCGGCGTAGGTCACGGATCTGGCCGGCGCGGAGACCTGCTCCAGGCGGTCGAACTCGGTCCCGGGGGGAAGGAGGATGCGGTATTCCCGGAAGGGCACCGCCGGGAGCCCTGGTCCGTTCGTCGGGCTGAAACCGTCCAGGAGCGCCGAAGTCCCGGCCTTCGATTGAACGATGGCGACCGAGCCGGCTTTAAGGGTGATGGAAAGGCTCCCCGCGGTCGGCGCCGGGGACAAGCGTCCCGGGAAGACGGCGGCGGCCAGGACGGCGATCGCCGCTCCCCACATTCTCGTTCTGGTCATGATACTCCCCTTGGTGAGCGGTCCGGGACGGAATTGCCCCGGATCGTCGAAAGAGCAAGTATCGTGCCAGATCTCCCCCCGCCGGTCCGTTTGCATAACACCCACGACGCCAAGGGGTAAAAACTGGGCCGCCCCCCGCCACGGTTTCCGGGGGAGAGAACGCCTATGCGGGATTGCAACTGCTGTTACCGAAGTGCAATAGGAAAGAACAGGGGGACAGGGAAGAGGGGGACGGTGTCAACTCGTCAAGCTTGGCCGCCGCCTCGCAGAGGCGGCCTACAATCGCTCCCAACCGCCTACCCGACCCTGAGCAGAAGCCCCTTGAGATACTTCCCCTCGGGGTGGTGGACGGAGACGGGGTGGTCGGGGGCGGCGAAAAGCTCGCCGATGATCCGCGCCTCCTTGCCCGCCTCCCGCGCCGCCTGCCAGACCACCTGGCGGAAGAGCTTGTCGTCGACGTAGTGCGAGCAGGAGAAGGTGGCGAGGATGCCCCCGGGCGGGAGGAGTCCGAGCGCCCGGCCGTTCAGGAAGAGGTAGCCGCGGGCCGCGCGCGTGGCGTCCTTGGCCGAGCGGGCCATCGGCGGGGGATCGAGAACGACGAGCGAGGGGGCAAACGCGCTGACCGCGGGATCGGTCAGGGCGGTGAAGACGTTCTCCTCGGCGAGGACCGCTTTCGCCTCGGGGATCCCGTTCAGGGCGAGGGAGCGGCAGACCAGGGCGAGGGCGGGGCGGGAGCTGTCCATGAAGAGGGCCTTCTCCGCGCCCGCCCGGAGCGCGGCGAGGCCGAAGCCGCCGCTGTAGGAGAAGAGATCGAGGACCCTCCGCCCCCGGGCGTAGGCGGCCACGACGGCGCGGTTCACCGCCTGGTCGAGGTAGAAGCCGGTCTTTTGCCCTTCCTTCAGGTCGACCAGGAACCTGGTCCCGTTCTCCTCGATCTCCACCGGGCCGCTGACCTCCCCGAGAAGGGCCCCCGGGGAGAGCGCGATCCCCTCCCGGGCGTCCGCCCGGGGATCGGAGCGGAGGTAGATCGCCCGGGGCCGGACGAGCTCGGCGAAGATCTCCCGGAGGAGGTCGAGCCGGCGGCTCATCCCGAGCGAGGTGACGCGGAAGACGAGGTGGCCGGCGTAGTCGTCGACGGTGAGTCCCGGCAGGCCGTCCCCCTCGGCGTTGACGAGACGGCGGGCGTGGGCGGGGAACCCCGCCGCGGCGAGCTCGCGGCGGAAATCGAGCGCGGCGGCGATCCGCCCGCGGAAGAAGCTCCGGTCGATCGCCTCCGGGGCGAAGGAGAGGACCCGTCCCACGATCTGGGAGGCGCCGTTGTAGAAGGCGCGGGCGAGAAAATCCCCCGCGGCGGAATGGACGTCGACGACGTCGCCCCCCTCGGCCGGGCCCTCCGTCTTCTCGACCGCGCCCGAAAAGATCCAGGGATGGCGGTTCCGGAGCGACTTCTCGCGCCCGGGTTTCAAGATCAGCTTGCTCACGGGAAGGAAGATACAGGAAAAGCGCCGAGTTGTAAGTTATAGGTTGTAAAGAAAAGCCGCCGGAGTCCCCCGGCGGGGGACTCCGGCGGGGGACTCCGGCGGTTCTCTAAAGGGGGCCCGCGGGCGGCTACTTTTTCTTGCCGGGTTTCTTGGCCTTGGGTTTGGCCCGGGCCGCCTTCTTCGCCGGCGCTTTCTTGGCCGGTTTCTTGGCCGTCGGCTTGGCCTTGGTCGCTGGCTTGCCCTTGGCCGGTTTCTTCGCCTTGGCCTTGGCCGCCTTTTTAGCCGGCGCTTTCTTGGCCGGCTTCTTCGCCGGCTTGGCCTTGGCCGCCTTCTTCGCGGTTTTCTTTTCGGCCTTGGGGGTCGGAGCCTTCCGGGCGGGAGCTTTCTTCGCGGAGGGACGGGCGGCGGCGGGTACGACCTCCTCGACGATCGTGGTCCTCTCCTCGACGCCCTCCGGGGTGACGATGGTCTCGTCGATCTCGGTCACCTCGACTTCCTCGTCGGACTCCTCACCCTCTTCCCCTTCCTCCGCCTCCTCCTCGGCCTCCTCGGCCTCCGCCTCGGCTTCCACCGGCTCGACCGTGGAAACGATCTTGTCCAGCCGCTCGCTCCGGATCCGCATGGTGATGTTCTCGTTGTTCTTCCCCTGCAGGGTCATCGTGCAGGTCCCGTCGGGGTTGATGCAGGAGACCACGCCGACCTTGATCGCCCCGCCGGCGTCCCATCTCACCAGGTCTCCAACTCGAATGACGTCCGCCTCGTCCATGATCCGCCTCCTCGACTGTGGGCCCGGGCATTGTCCGGGCCGGGTGGTCCTCTCTCAAGCCGCTGACGCGGCGCCACCATAAACGGAAGGGGCGCCAGCTTCAAGATATTTTTCGCCCGGCCCTAGCTCCCGCCCCAGGGCGGCGCAACCTCGGATCGGGCGATCCGATCGGACGGATCGGTCGGATCCGACGGATCGGACGGATGGCCCGATCCAATCCGCTAGACTCGCGCAAAAAATAAACCACGAATCTCGCGAATCTCTTCGGGGGCTCGGCCGATCGGATTCGCGCGATTCGCGGTTAAATTCTTTAGTCGGTGCTCAGTCCCCGAAGCTCGTTCCCACCGAGCGGGCGGCGGCGATCAGGGGGAGAGCGGGGGGGATCGTCCGACAGCCGCCGGCCGCCGCCTTCAGGGGGGCGCTCATCACCCGGCTTCCCTGGGCGATCGCCATCCGCCCGAAGCGCCTCGCGGCGATGAGGTTGACCGCCTCCACCCCGAAGCGGGTGGCGAGCACGCGGTCAAAGGAGGTCGGCGCGCCTCCCCGCTGTAGGTGGCCCAGGACCACCACCCGGGTGTCGAGGGAGGTGATTTTCTTGATCTCCGCGGCCAGGACGAAGCCGATCCCGCCCAGGCGGGCCGGGTCCTGGCTCTCCTTGACCATCTCGCGGACCACCTCCCCCCCGCCCTTGGGATGGGCGCCCTCCGCCACCACCACGATGCTGAACTTCCGTCCGACCCGGGAGCGCTTGAGGAGGGTCTGGGCGACGGAGGCGGTGTCGTAGGGGATCTCGGGGATGAGGATCACGTCGCCCCCGCCCGCGATCCCGGCGAAGAGGGCGATCCACCCCGTCCGGTGGCCCATCACCTCGAGGATGATCACCCGGTGGAGCGATTCGGCGGTGGCGTGGAGGTTGTCGATGGCGTCGGTGGCGATCCGGACCGCCGAGTAGAAGCCCACCGTGACGTCCGTCCCCTTGAGGTCGTTGTCGATCGTCTTGGGGACCCCGACCACCCGGAGGCCGTCCTCGTTGAGCCGGTTGGCGATCCCGAGCGTCCCGTCCCCTCCGACCACGACCAGGGCGTCGAGCCGGTTGCGCCGGACGTTACCGATCGCCCGCCGGGAGAGGTCGCGGAAGACGAGCCGCTCGCCCCGCCGGATCGCGTAGTGGTAGGGGTTGACCGTCTTCGACGTCCCCAGGACCGTCCCCCCCTCGGTGAGTATCCCGGAGACGGAGTTGTAGTCGAGCCGCCGGGTGCGGTTGTTGACCAGCCCGTGGAACCCGTCGAGGAACCCCGTCACCTCCCAGCCGTGGTCGACGATGGATTTCTTGACCACCGCCCGGATGACGGCGTTCAGGCCGGGGCAGTCGCCCCCGCCGGTGAGAATCCCGATCCGCTTAATTTTCGCACCCATGCCGCGATCTCCTTTCTGGTGTTTTTTGGCGAAACCGTGGCGCGCGAACTTTCAGGTCCGCGCCTACTGAAGCGCCCGGGCGCCGGTTCGTAGCCGCGGACCTTCAGGTCCGCGGGCCTAAGGCAGCGGGAGGCCCGCCGGGCAGCTTTTACAGCACCTTGCAGTAGATCGTCTTGGCGTCCCCCTTGGCGTAGAAGTCGTCGAGGAGCGCGGCGAGGCGGTAGCCGCCGGCCTCGTAGAAGGCCCTGGTCTCGGCGTAGTGGGGGCGGTTGGAGGTGTCGATGTAGATCCGGGTGCCCCCCAGCCCCCGGATCCTCCGCTCGGTCTCCTTGAGGATGTCCCGCCCCCATCCCTTCCCCTGGGCGTCGGGGTGGACGGCGATCCAGTAGAGGTCGAAGGAGCCGACGGTTCCGGAGATGGGCCCGTAGCAGGAGTAGCCGATCGTCGCCTCCCGGCGGTCGGCGAATACGAAATGGTAGCCGCTAGCCGGCCCCTGGGCCAGGCGGGAGTCGGCGAGCTCCACCGCCATCTCGATCTCGGCCGGGTTGAAGACGCCGGTCGCCTCCACGATCTCGCGGATCCGGACCCGGTCCTCGGTCCGAACCTCGTAGCGGAAGGCGAGCCGGTCCTCGCCCCGACGTTCGAAGGACCGGGAGAAGAGGGAGGCGTCGGGGCGGGAGAGGAGCCCGGCGAAAAAGCGGCGGGCGTTTTTCCCGATCTTCCGCCCGTCCCGACCTCCCTCCTGGATGGCCAGGACCGGGACGCCCAGCTCGGCGATCAGCGCCCCCCGTTCGCGCTCCTCTCCGGCCGTCCCCGCGCCGGGAAGGCCGACGATCAGGAAGCCCGGCTTGAAGTCGAGGATCGCCCGGAGCCCACGCTCCAGCGCCCGGCGCCGGCTCCCCCCGTCCGCTCTCGCGGGGAGGGGGAGGTTCAGGTTGAAGCCTTCGCCCGCCCCCTCGCCCCGCTCCTCCTCGAAGCCGGAGAAGAAGGGATAGGCGCGGCGGGGGTCGCGGTGGAGGGAGACGGTGAGGACGTCGGCGCGGCCGTAGAAGATCTCCTGGAGGCCGTTCCCGTGGCTTCCTTCCAGATCGAGGATCGCCACTTTCCCGAATGCGCTCAGGTAATGGCCGGCGGCGGCGGCGTTGTTGAAATAGCAACCGCCTCCGCAGCGGGCGCGGCCGGCATGGTGGCCGGGCGGGCGGACGAGGGCATAGGCGGCCTTCTCCCCTTCGGCCAGGGCGCGGGCGGCGGTGAGCGCGGCGTCGACCGCCGACCGGGCCGCCCGGTAGATCCCTCGGCGCATCGGCGTCAGCGTGTCCGGGCAGAAGCAACCCGTACGGGCGGGGTAGTCTTCCGGGAGGCGTTCGATACCGGCGACGGGGAAAACCGAGGGAACGGGCGCTTCGCCCCGGGCGACCTCCCGCCCGGCCCGGCGGACGTGGGCGATCAGCTCCGGGGTGTGGACGGCGGAGAGGTGCTTCTCGGGGAAGGCCTGCGCCGGATGGCGCCGGAAGAGGCGCCGCCCGTTGGGACCGGAGAGAAGGACGGAGAGGGCGTCCGCGGCGGTCCCCCGCCTCCGGCGGGGGTCCGGCCGCTCGCGGTCGCTCGCAACCAGGACGGCGGGGGCCGGGAAGGGGAGGGCGGCCCGCCGAGCCGCCGCCGGGCCGTAGCGGTAGGGACGGAGGCGGACCGGATCGTCGGCGAACGACTCCACCGTGGCGGCGATCCGCTCCGCCGGAAAGCGGTGGGCCGCCTGGCGTTTCAGGATGGCCCGGACGGCTCGGCGCGCGAAATCGAGGTTGAGCGCGTTACGGCGCCCGAGGTCGTCCGCCACCAGATAGGGCGTTGCGCCGCCGGGAGGGTCGCGCGGCGCGCCGTAGCGGGTGTTGATGATCGGCCGGGCGCCGAAGGACTCGAAGAAGCGCAGGGCGGCCCGGTTTCTCCGCAGGGCGGCCCGGTCGGGGCAGAGGGAGGGGTCGTCGGGGAGGCACTCCAGGAAGAGGGCTTGGGCCTTCAGGGCCGCCGCCTCCTGGCGCGCCCGGCGGTAGAGCTCCCGTTCCGCCCTCCTCGCGGCGAAGCCTTTCTCCGAGGAAAGGTAGTCGAGGAAGCAGAAGCCGGCGACCGGGTCGTGATAGAGGAGGGCGAAACCGGCCCCGCGGCCGCGGGAGGTCTCGGCCGTGAAGAGGATGGAGCGGAAGCGCTGCTGGAAGGGGCTGCGGAGCTTTTCCCCCAGCCGCTCGATCTCGGCCTCGGGGACGGAGGGGAAATGGGACCGCAAGACCTCCTGCGCCCGGCGGACCGCGGCGCGGTTCACCGGGAGGGATTCGTCGTCGATCCGGCGGATGCGGAAGGTTTTCACCGCCGTTAGTGTACCAAAACCGCCGGGGTTGATGGAGAGGGTTGTCGCCAGATCGGGGGTTCGGATCGGTCTGGTGGGCGAAGACCAGGTTCGCCCCTACCGGCCCATACGGGAACGGGAGGCAGTAGGGGCGAACCTCGTGTTCGCCCGGCCGGGGCGCATCCCCCGTTGACAGCGCCCCCGTCCTGCCCTAGCATAACCAACGGTGCCCGCCCCATGAAGCTCATCGTCCAGATCCCCTGCCTGAACGAGGAAAAGACGATCGGAGAAACCATCCGGGAGATCCCCCGGACGATCCCGGGGATCGACCGGGTCGAGGTCCTGGTGATCGACGACGGCTCCGCGGACCGGACGATCGAGGCGGCGAAGCGGGCCGGGGCCGACCACGTCGTCTCCTTCACCGAGCGCAAGGGCCTGGCCCGCGCCTTCATGGCCGGGATCGACGAGTCGCTCCGCCTGGGGGCGGACGTCATCGTCAACACCGACGCCGACAACCAGTATCGCGGCGCGGACATCGCGAGGCTGATCGAGCCGATCGTCCGGGACGAGGCCGACATCGTGGTCGGGAACCGGGAGGTGGAGAAGATCGCCCACTTCTCCCCCCTGAAGAAGCTCCTCCAGAAGCTCGGCTCCTGGGTGGTCCGCAAGCTCTCCGGGACCTCCGTCCCCGACGCCGCCAGCGGCTTCCGCGCCTACGACCGGGAGGCGGCCTTCAGCCTGAACGTAGTCTCCAGCTTCTCCTACACCCTGGAGACGCTGATCCAGGCGGGGAAGGGGTCCCTCGCCGTCAAGCACGTCCCCATCCGGACCAACCCCCAGACCCGCCCCTCCCGCCTCTTCACCGGGACCTGGTCCTACGTCCAGCAGTCCCTCGCCACCCTGATCCGGATCTACACGATGTACGAGCCGCTCAAGGTCTTCAGCTTGATCGGAGGCTTCGTCATCCTCCTCGGCGCCGCCCTCTCGGGGCGGTTTCTCTACTACGTCGTCGTCGGGGAGGGGAAGGGTCACGTCCAGTCCCTGATCTTCGCCGCGGTCTTCCTGATCGTGGGCTTCCAGATCCTGGTCATCGGCCTTCTCGCCGACACCATCGCCGCCACCCGCAAGATCGGCGAGAACACCCTCTCCCGGGTGAAGAAGCTGGAGATGGGCCGGAACAAGGAGTGATGGAGTGGCGAAACGCCGGAGTAATGGAGTGTCGGAGTGATGGAGTGTTGAACCAGCCGCCCGACCGGCATTACTCCATTACTCCGACACTCCATTACTCCTGCTTTCGCTTCGCGAACCAATCCCGAGACTTCGATCGACCGTGACCTCCTCCGCCTCCTGTCGCCCCCGCCTCGCCTACGTGGTTAAATACTACCACCCGATGCCGCGGATCTCCGGCATCCTCCGCTTCGCCTACGAGCTGGTGGGTGAGCTGGCCAAGGATTTCACCGTCGCCGTTTTCACCTACCGCTATTCCCCCGCGGCGCGGGAGCGGGAGGCCCACCGGGGCTACGAGATCGTCCGCCTGGGGAAGCCCTTCCCGTTTCTCGCCGGCCGGGCGGCGAAGGCCTTCCGCCCCGACGCGGTCGTCTTCGGCTCCGGCTTCTGGCAGCCCTGGCTCCTCCTCCCCTACTGGGAGATCTTTCGGGCGGGTCTGGGGAGCTTCCAGGGCCCGGTGGTCCTCACCCAGTACACCAACATGTCCGGGAAATTATCCCGCCTCCTCCGCCTCCTCCGGCCGCCTCCCGCCCGCGTGGTCGGGACGACGGCCGCGATCGCCGAGGCGCTGGGACAATATTTCGGAAAGCTCGCCGTCTGCATTCCGCCCGGCCTCGATCGCGTCCCCCTCCTCCGGGCCGCCCCGGCCGCCAAGCGGCGGGAGGTCCGCATCGGCTACTTTGGCCATCTCCAGCCCCACAAGGGTCCCGACGTCCTCCTCCGCGTCTTTCAGAAGCTCAAGCCCGCGGAGGCCGAGCTCCTCATCCAGGGGGAGGGGGAGATGGAAGGCGCCCTGCGGGCGGCGGCGGCCGGCTGGGAGAACATCACCGTCCAGGGCTATCTCCCCGAGATCGACCCCTGGATCCGCTCCTGCGACGCGATCGTCCTCCCCTACCGCTCCGCGGTCTCCGTTCTCGGCTACTCGCGGGTGGCGCTGGAGGCGCTGGCCGCGGGGGTTCCCCTCCTCACCACGCCGAACCCCGCCGTCGCCCCCCTGGTCCGGGAAGGGGTGAACGGCTTCGTCTGCCGCGACGAGGAGGCCCTGGCCGCCCGTCTCGGCGAGGTCTGCCGCGACCGGGCGCTCCGGGAGAGGCTTTCTGGGGGCGCGCGGGCCTCCGCGGGCGAGTTCGACATCGCCGCCGTGGCCGGGAAATACCGCGACCTGATCCTCTCCCTCCTGGGATCGCAATTTAACCGCGAATCTCCCCGCATCGGCCCGGCAAAGGCCCCGGGCTAATGTCCACGAATTATCACGAATTTTCCCGAATGGATCGGGATCACGCCAGGCACTTATACTTCGTGCAAATCCGTGTCAATTCGTGGAGCGCATTGGCCGGGCCAGCCGGGTTATTCGTGAAGATTCGCGAGGATTCGTGGTTAAAATCATGAGAATGGGCCGCGGGACATTGCACCTGATGGTCGCCGAGGGGATCTTCGTCCTCTCCGGCTGGGCGATCCACGTCGGGGCGGGGAGAATTTTAGGCGAGTCCCAGTACGGTATCTTCGTCCTCCTCCTCTCGCTCCTCACCCACTACCGCATCTTCCTCGCCACCGGCGTCAACCGGGCGGTCGCCAAGTACGTCTCCGAGGATCCCTCCCGCCTCCGCGCGGTGGAGCGGAAGGCGCTCCGTCTCCAGTTCGCGCTCGGCTGGGCCCTCTGCGGCCTCGTCTTCCTCCTCGCCCCCTCCCTCTCCCGCCTCTGGCAGAAGCCGTCTCTCGCCTCCTACATCCGCCTGACCGGCCTCTTCTTCCCGGCCTTCGGCCTCTACTCGGTCTACCGGGGCTCGCTCAACGGCCTGAAGCTCTTCGGCCAGGAGGCCCTGGTCGAGAACGTCTACTCCGTCCTCAAGGCGGCCTTCTTCTTCGCCCTGGTCTATCTCTTCCGCGACCGGGTGACGGGGGCGGTGGTCGGCTACCTGGTCGCCATCGTCGGGGCGATCGTCCTGGCCCGGCACTGCCTCCCGACTCGAGAGGGGGTGCCGTCGGCGCCCTTCCCCCTCGCCCGGATCGTCGCCTTCGCCTTCCCCGTCGTCCTACTCTCCTTCGGGAATTCCCTCCTCCAGTCCCTCGACCTCTACTTTCTCCAGGCCCTCCTCCCGGCCGAGCGGACCGCCGCGGCCTCGAGCCACTACGGCTGCGCCCAGCAGTTCGCCAAGATCCCCTACCTCCTCCTCTACGCCCTCTCCCTCACCCTCTTCCCCAACGTCTCGGAGCTCGCGTCCGCCGGGAAGCTCTCGGAAACCGCCCGGACGATCGGGAAGGCCCTCCGGGCGGGGCTCCTCCTCTCCCTTCCCCTCGCCGCTCTCATCTCCGCCCTCTCCCCGGGGCTGATCCGCCTGGTTTACGGGGGAAGCTTCGTGGCCGGGGCGGGGGCCTTGAGCCTCCTCATCTTCGGCCAGATCTTCCTCTCCTTCCTGATCGTCCTCTCCAACGTCATCACCGCCGGGGGATATCCCTGGATTTCCCTCGCCCTGGTGGCCCTTACCGCGGCGCTCTCCGCCGGCGCCAACTATCTCCTCGTCCCGGCCGCGGGGATCATGGGGGCGGCGGGGGCGACCACCGTCGCGGGCGCGATCGGAATGGCCTCCGCGGCGGTCTTCGTCCGCCGTCGCTTCGGCGCCTCCCTCCGCCCCCTCTCCGCGCTCCGGATCGTACTCGGCTCCGCCCTCCTCTACGCGGCCGCCCGCCTCCTCGCCCCCGCCGGCTGGGCCGTCCTCCCCGCCGCCGCGGGCCTCTTCGTCGCCTATCTTCTCCTCCTCGCCGTCCTGGGCGAGATTGACGCCGACGACCGGAAGCTGCTACGATCATTGATGCAAGGATCAAGTTGATGCCGGCTGGCCGAAGCCGATCTGCGCCCGATCGGAGATCGGGCCTACAGAAACCGCCCGGCCGATTTGTAGGCCGGTTCTGTGAACCGACGGCCGAAGCCGGTCTGCGCCTGATCGCGCTTGTCCGATAAAGCCCCGAGCAGCGTCGAAGGGCGTAGGCGGAGATCGGGCCGGCCTTCGGCCCAAGGAAATCCATGAAGCTATCCGTGGTCATACCCGTTTACAACGAGAAGCGCACCGTCCTCGCCCTCCTCGAGAAGGTCCGCTCCCAGCCGATCGAGAAGGAGATCATCCTGGTCGACGACGGCTCGACCGACGGGACGCGGGAGATCCTCCGGGGCCTCTCTTTCCCGGAAACGCGGGTCGTGCTCCACGAGCGGAACCGGGGGAAGGGGGCGGCCCTCCGGACCGGTTTCGCGCACGCCCGGGGCGAGATCGTCCTTGTCCAGGACGCCGACCTGGAGTACGACCCCAACGAGTACGCCCGCCTGATCCAGCCGATCGCCGACGACGTGGCCGACGTGGTCTACGGCGCCCGCTTCCTGGGCGGCCCCCATCGCGTTCTTTACTTCTGGCACTACGTCGCCAACAAGCTCCTCACCCTGGTCACCAACGTCCTCTACAACGTCAACCTGAACGACATGGAGACCTGCTACAAGGTCTTCCGGCGCTCCGCCCTCCGGGACATCGCGCTCCGCTCCGACCGCTTCGGCTTCGAGCCCGAGATTACCGCCAAGGTGGCGAAGAGGAAGCTCCGCATCTACGAGGTCCCCATCTCCTACTTCGGGCGGACCTACGAGGAGGGGAAGAAGATCGGAGCCCGGGACGCCTTCGCCGCGCTCGCCACCTTGATCAAGTATCGCTTCAGGGACTAAGGGGGGAGACGAGAATAACTATCGCCCGTCAAAGCATCGCGGTCGCGCTGGCTTGCGGCTTCCTGTCGCTGGCGGGATTGGGCGTCACCCGGCCGTCCCCCGCCGCCGACTTCGACGGCGACGGCACGCCCGAGGTGGCCGTCTTCCGCTCCGGCGCCTGGGCCTGGATCATGCAGTTTGATGTCGGGGGCTATCTCGACGACGCCGCCAAAACCAGCCTCTACTATGTCCGCTCCGTCGCCGGCCCTTCGGAGTAGGGGGGAGGGTGTTTGGGTGTGGATCTTGTAGGCCGCCTCTGTGAGGCGGCGGCCAGGCCGGTCGCGCCCGATCACAGATCGGGCCTACAGAATCGGGCATATCGATGGGCTCTGTAGGCCGGTTCTCCGCCTAGGCCCTTCGACGCTGCTCAGGGCTGTGGCGGACAAGTGTGGACCGGCGGCCGGTATCGCTTCATCTCCGCGGGCCGGGCCGCAGACGATCGAACAGGCGGCCCTCCTTAAGCTCGGCCAGGGCCTTCTCCACCAGGGGGCGGTTCACGGGATTCCGGTGCTGAAGGAGCGCCCTCTGCATCTTCCTCTCCTGTAAGGTCCGGGGGACATGGACCTTTTCGTTGGTGAGGGGGTGGACGCCGGTGTGATAGAGGCAGGAGGAAAGGGTCATCGGGAGGGGGAGGAAGTCCTGGACCTGCTCGGGGTGGATCCCTCTCTCCTCGAGGGCGAGCGCCAGGTGGAGCGCCTCCCGGAGGGAGGCGCCGGGATGCGCGCTCAGGAAGTAGTGCACGAGGTAAACGCGTCCCTTCCGCCCCCGGTTGGCCTCCTCGAACCTCTCCCGGAAGGCGTCGTAGGCGCCGAAGCGGGGCTTGTTCATCAGGTCGAGGACGCCGGCCTCGCTGTGCTCGGGGGCCACCTTCATCCGCCCGCTGATGTGGCCGCGGCAGATCTCCCCGAGATATTTCTCCCCCTCCGCTCCCTCGAAGAGGTCGTGGCGGAAGCCGCTCCCGATGAAGACGTGCTTCACTCCGGGTATCCTCTCGATCCGCCGGTAGAGTTCGAGGGCCTCCCGGTATCCCAGGCGGAGTCGGGGGCAGGGGCGGGGCGTCAGGCAGGAGCGGCTGGCGCAGGCGCCCGCCCCCGCCCAGCGCTCGCAGGCGGCGAGGAAGAGGTTGGCCGTCGGACCGCCCACGTCGGTGATGGTGCCTTTGAAGCCGGGCTGGCGCGCGATCGCCTCCGCCTCGCGTAAAATCGAATCGGCGGAGCGGCTCCGGACGATCCTTCCCTGGTGGAAGGAGAGAGAGCAGAAGGAGCATTCCCCGCAGCATCCCCGATGGGAGACGATCGACCAGCGGACGGTCTCCAGGGCGGGGACGCCTTTTGCAGCGTCGTAGGTCGGATGCCAGGCGCGGGCATAGGGGAGCCCGTAGATCCGGTCGAGCTCCTCCGCGCTCGGAGGCGGCGGAGGCGGATACTGGACGACCGCCCGGTTGGCGTGCGGCTGGACGGCCGTTTTCCCCCGGAAAGGGTCCTGCTCGCGGGAGAAGAGGGCGAAGGCTCGGTTGAAGGAGTCCGCGCTCTGAGCGACCTCTTCCGCGGAGGGGAGGCGGACCGCGCCGTCGATCGCCCCGGCGTCGTCGCGGACCACGGCCGTCCCCCGGATTCCGTCCAGCGGTTCTCCCGTTTTCAGGCGGCGGGCGATCTCCCGGACCTGAGACTCCCCCATCCCGTAGACCAGGATATCGGCCCGGGAGTCGAGGAGGATGGAGCGGCGGACCCGGTCGTCCCAATAGTCGTAGTGGGCGAACCGGCGCAGCGAGGCCTCGATCCCCCCGATCACGATCGGTATCTTCCCGAAGGCCTCCCGGACGCGGTTCGCGTAGACGATGACCGCCCGGTCCGGGCGGCGCCCCGCCGCGCCCCCCGGAGAGTAGTCGTCGGAGGACCGGGGCCGCCGGTTCGCCGTGTAGTTCGCGACCAGGGAATCGACGTTGCCGGAAGCGATGCCGACGAAGAGGCGGGGGCGGCCGAGACGGCGGAAATCATCGATGCTTTTCCAGTCCGGCTGGGCGACGATCCCGACCCGGTAGCCCTCCGCCAGGAGGACCCTCCCGATCACGGCCGCGCCGAAGGCGGGGTGATCGACGTAGGCGTCGCCGGTGACCAGGAGGACGTCGAGCTCGTCCCAGCCGAGATTATCCATCGCGGCCCGCGTCGTCGGGAGAAAGTCCGTGTTCATGGTGTGCGCCTGGGAATGTATCACACGAATCGGAGCGAAGACAGTGGGAGGGGCGTCTCGCCCCGATCCAAGTTTCTGATCACTGATGACTGATAACTGATCACTTCTGTTAGAATCCCCTCGATGAACATCCGCGTCGAGAAGATTGTCTATCCCGGGCGCTCGCTCGCCCGCGAGGGGGGAAAGGTCATTTTTACCGACGAGGGCCTCCCCGGCGAACTGGTCGAAGCCAAGCTCATCCGGGAAAGGCCCCGCTACTCCGAGGCGGCGACGCTCCGCGTCCTGGAGCCCTCCCCCTCCCGCGTTTCCCCGCGCTGCCCCCACTACCGAGCCTGCTCCCCCTACCAGTGCATCGACTATCCGCTCCAGGTGGAGATCAAGACCGCCCAGCTCCGGGAGATGCTCTCCCATCACCTGAAGTATCCCGCCGATGACCTGAGCGTCGTCCCCTCGGATCAGGTCTGGTCCTACCGGAACAAGGCCCGCCTCCATCTTCTTCGGAAGGGAGACGCTGTTACCTGGTCCTACCACGAACCGGGGACGGCCGCCGCCTACGTCCCGGTCGATTCCTGCCATCTCCTCTCCGATCGGATGAACGCGCTCTTCTCCGCTCTCCTCGGCGTCCTCCGCGATCTGAAGATCGGCTGGATTACGGAGGCCACCGTCCGCGAGAGCCTCTCTGCCGGCCGCCTCCTGCTCCTCCTCGCCGGCTCTCCCCCCCGCGACGTCTCGGCGCTCCGCGCCGCCCTGGAGGAGCGCTCGGCGGCGCTCGGCCTCTCCGGCGCGGCCGTGGACGGAAGCGGGAGGAGGCTAAGCCTTTTCGGGGCGGACTCGCTCACCGAGGAGATCGGAGGCCTCTCCTACTCCTACGGACCCTCCTCCTTCTTCCAGGTGAACGTGCCCGCTCTCGCTCTCGTCCTCCGCGATCTCAAGGCGGCGCTCAACCTCACGGGGGAGGAGACGGTCGCCGACCTCTACTGCGGCGTGGGGACTTTTGGCCTGTCTCTTGCCCCCTCCGCGCAGGAGGTGATCGGCGTGGAATCGTCGCGCGACTCCATCCCTTTCCTCAAGCGAAACATCGAGCGAAACCGGGCGGGAAACTTCGCGGCGATCGAGGGGGAGAGCGAGCGGGAGGCGGCGCGGGTCCTGGGACGGGGGATAGACGTTCTGATCGTGGACCCTCCCCGGCGGGGCCTGGACGATCGCCTTCGCCGCGCGATCCTGTCCCGGCCGACAGGGCGGATCGCCTACCTCTCCTGCGACCTCGCCACGCTGGTCCGGGACCTCAAGGACCTCTCCCGCTCCTACCGCCTCTCCCGCGTCTTCGCCTACGACTTCTTCCCCCACACGCCCCACCTCGAGACGCTCGCCGTCCTGGAGCGAGACCATCGCGGGTGACGTATAGCCCGTAGCCGCGGACCTTTGATTCACCTTATTATGTTCACAAAGAATCATCCCGACGGATGCGTTGGGCAGGTCCGCGGGACAGGCTTCGCCGGCTTCTCCGAAATCTCCCGGATCGCTTCCTCCAGCGCGCGGTTGAACTCCTCCGGGCGGTCCAGCATCAGGAAATGGTCCGCCTTCTTCAGGACGATCGCCCGGTAGGAGAACATGTGCCGCCGGTTGGCCTCGTAGTTGATCGGCCACAGGTCCCCGTTCACGGTGACGACCGGGACGCGGATCTTCTCGAAGACCCGGGCCGCCTCCCCGGTGATGTACTGCGCCATCATCTCGTTCATCGCGCTCAGGGCGATCGCGGGCGGCGCGGACGAAACATCGGAGAGGATCCACTCGCGGAGATCGGGATCGGTCGAGGGGAGGAGCATCCCCTCGACGAACTTCCGGCTCCCCGTCCGGAAATCCTTCTCCAGGGGAGCGGTCATCTTTTTCAGCTCCTCGGCGGTTAGCTCGTACTCGATGTTGTCGAGCGTGTCCACGCCGATCAGGCCGATCACCCGGTCCGGCATGAGCCGGGCGGCCTCCGCGATCACCGCCCCGCCCATGGAATGGCCGATCAGTATGGCCCGGCGGCTCCCGACCGCCTCCGCCACCGCCCGAACGTCCTCCCCGAAGGCGGCCATGGTGTACTTTGTCCGCCCCATCCCGGAGTGGCCGTGGCCGGCCAGGTCGAGGACGGCGACGCGATGATTTTTCGAGAAATGCGGCGTCTGCATCCGCCAGTAGCGGCCGTCGCAACTCCAGCCGTGTACGAACACGAGAGCCGGCTCCCCCGCGCCATAAACCTCGTAGGAAATGGGCGTGCCGTCTTTCGAGAGGACGACGCGGGGCCACTCCGCGCGCGCCTGGCCGTTTCCGAAAGCAAGAGCCAGGAAGGCCAAGACGCCGGTTAAGGTTGGAATAAGTCTTGCTAGGGGCAAATATCCAGCGCCCCTCACCGTCGGGACGGCTTTTAATGCGGCTTTCATTTGCAGAAGGTTGTTAGGGGCGGACGGATCGGCGCGCGGACATGAATGTCCGCGCCTACGAACCGATCCGGAATACCTATGTCTTTCTTAAACACTTACCGGGGAAGAGGCGGGCGAGGAAGCGGCTGAGCAGGAACACACCCGCCGAGAGCAAAACCACGGTCGCGCCGGAGGGGAGGTCGAAGCGGTAGGAAAGGACGAGGCCGCCGACGATCAGGAGGAGGGAGACGAGCGTGGCGGCGGCCATCATCCCCTTCAGCGTCCGGACGAAGGGGGATACGATCGCGGCGGGGAGGGTGAGGAGGGCGATCACCAGGATGATCCCCACCACCTTCATCAGGACCACCGCCGAGAGGGCGGCGAGGACCAGGACGAAGAGGTAGAGGGGATAGGCCGGGACCCCCCGGACGCGGAGGAACTCCTCGTCGAAGCAGAGGGCGAGGATCTCCTTGTAGAAGAGGAGGAGGGCGGCGGCGACTCCGGCGTCGAGGAGGAGAAGCCGGATAAGGTCTCCCCGGGTGACGGCGAGGATGTTTCCGAAGAGGTAGGTGAGGAGGTCCGGCGCGTAGCCCCGCGAGAGGCCGATGAAGACGATCCCCAGGGACATCCCCACCGACCAGAAGATCGCGATCGCGGTGTCCTCCGCCCCTTGCGCCCGCCGGGCGGCGGCGCCGATCCCCAGGGCGGAGAGGACGGCGAAGAGGAGCGCCCCCCCGGACGGATTGAAGCCGAGGAGGTAGCCGAGGCCGACCCCCCCGAAGCAGGCGTGAGCGATCCCCCCGCAGATCGAGGCGAGCCGGCGGCTCACCACGATCGATCCCATCGTCCCGCAGGCGACCGAGGCGAGCGCCCCCGCCAGGAGGGCGTTCCGGAAGAATTCGTGCTCAAGCATGGTCGTGAACCCCGAAGACCCGGTGGGGGACGCCGTGGGCGATGATGTCCACCGGGCAGCCATAGACCTTATCCAAGCTCTTCATGGCCTCCGCTTTGTCGTCGTGGTAGTAGAGGCGCCGGTTCAGGCAGGCGATCCGGTCCACCGCCTGGGCGACGACCCCGACGTCGTGGGAGATCAGGATGATCGCCATCGTCCGCTTGAGCTCCCGGAGGAGGTCGTAGAAGGTCTCCTCCAGGCCGATGTCCACGCCGGAGAGGGGCTCGTCGAGGATGAGGAGGCGGGGCGCGGCGGCCAGCGCCCGGGCGAGGAGGACCCGCTGCCCCTGTCCGGTCGAAAGCTCGCCGATCCGCCGGCGCTCCAGCCCGGCCAGCCCCACGCGCTCCAGCGCTCCCCGGGAGGCCGCGTCGTCCGCGCCGACGAACCAGCGTCCGATCCTTTCCCGGGAGACCATTCCCATCCGGACCACCTCGAGGACAGTGGCCGGGAAGGAGGGGTCGAAGGCGGTGCGCTGGGGGACATAGCCGACCCGCCCGCCCGCCGCTCCGGGCGGTCTCCCCAGCACCCGGATCGTCCCCCGGTCCGGCCGGAGGAGACCAGCGATCAGCTTGATCAGCGTGGTCTTCCCCGCCCCGTTGGGGCCGATGATCCCGAGGAGGAGATGATCCGGAACGGTCAGGCTTACCTCCTCCAGGACCGTCTCCCGCCCGTAGGCGAAGGAGACGCCCGCGATCTCTACGGCCGGGCTATGCGCGGCATCGCTCATGATGCGCATTGGTTCAGGGCGTTTTTCAACATGCCGGGTAAAATCGCAACCCATTGAATGCAAGGGGCCCTGTAGGCCGGTTCTGTGAACCGGCGGCGAAGGCCCGTCGCGCCCTTGTAGGCCGGTTCTGTGAACCGGCGGCAGAGGTCTCGTCGCGCCCGATCATAGATCGGGCCTACAGCCGGCGTCCAGGCTCGTTCCGCCCGGTCAATTCGCGAGCATGCGGGAGAAGCTTCTTAAATTGTCTATGTAATCGCCCGCCAGGTCGTCCGCGGTCACTACCTCGCCGCCGATCTCGCGAGCGAGAGACCGGGCCGCCTGGTCATTGACCTGGGGAGAGACGAAGACGCGCGTGAGTCCCTTGGCCTTCGCGGTCTCGATCAGAGCGGCCAGGCGGCGGGGGGAAGGCTCCTTCCCCTCCTCCTCGACCGCGATCTGCTCGAGTCCGTAGTCGCGGGCGAAATAACCCCAGGCAGGGTGGACGATCAGGAAGGCCCTCTTCCCGCCCGGCGGGAAGAGGGCCGAGATCTCGCGGTCGAGCGCGTTAAGCCGCTGGCGGTATTTTTCCGCGTTGGCGCGGAACTCGTCGGCGTACTCCGGCGCGCTCTCGCTCAGGCAGTCCCGGATGTTGTCGACGATGGTCCGGGCGAGGCGCGGCGAGAGCCAGACGTGGGGGTCCTTCCCTCCGGGATGAAGCCCTTCCTCCCCCGCGCCTGCTTCCCCGATGAGGGCGATCCCCCGGGAGGAGTCGCAGACGGCGATCCCCTTCCGCTGGGCGATGATCTTGTCCGCCCAGACCAGCTCGAACTCGATCCCGGTTCCGGCCTTGACGTAGAGCTCGGCCTCGGCCGCCCGCCGGAGCGCCGACGGGGTTGGCTCGAAGGCGTGGGGGTTCGCTCCCGGGGGGATGATGACGGAGACGCTGACCCGTTTTCCCCCTACCGCTTCGATAAATCCCTTGTAGGGGAGGATGGTAGTGACGACGGGGATCGTCCCGTTTCCGCTCGTTTCGGCGCGCGCTGGCGGAGCGATCGGGCAGAGAAGGGCGGAGACGATCAGGGGGAGGCAGCGGTTCATTTCGGGTGCGCGGGTTCAAACCGGCCGGTCTATAGTAGCACCCCGCCCCGACCGGTCAAGGCCGGGCGCGCGCCGGCCGCTGTCGCCGGGCGGCGCGCGTTCGTAGCCGCGGGCCCTGTGGGTCCGCGGGACAGGCCATCGACGCGCGGACATAAATGTCCGCGCCTGCGGATTGGATCGACGGAGCCGGGACGGCAAAGAGCCGCGGGACCTTTCGGCCCCGCGGCTCTTTCTGCCGTTGGTATCTTTATCTATTCACCATTCACTATTCACCATTCACTCCCGTCGGTATATCCCCGGTCGAACCGAGGTACACCCGGGTCAGGTCCTTGACGGCCCAGAGGCCCGTGTCGTCGCGGAAGATCGCGATATCGTCGGCCCCGTCGCCGTTGTAGTCGTCCGGCCGCGGCCAGTCGAGACAATTACCCAGGTACTCCCGGGTGATCGACCGGACCGACCACATCCCCTCGCAGGGGCGGAAGATCGCCGCCTCTTCGACGCCGTCTCCATCGTAATCTAGTGCCACCGGCCAGTCGTTCGCCCCCCCGTAGTAGAAGCGGGTGAGCCCGAAGACCGCCCAGAAGCCGCCGCCCGGGCGATAGACCGCCATCAGAGCTGCAGTGCCCCCGTCATAGTAGCCGGGGACCGGCCAGTCGCCGTTCAGGCCGAAGGGAACGCTGGTGATGTCCCGGACGTACCAGCGCCCGGTCGCGGGGCGGAAGACGGCCATCTCGTCGGCGAGGTCCCCGTCGTAATCGGCCGGGACCGAGACGTCTCCGGTCTGGCCGAAGGAGACGCGCGTCTGGAAACGGACGTACCATTGTCCGGCGGCGGAGGGGCGGAAGACGGAGATGTCGGCCGTCCCGTCGCCGTCGTAGTCCCCCGGGGCGGGCGCGTCGGTGGAGAGGCCGTAGTAGGCCACAGTCAGGTCGCGGACCGACCACATCCCCGTGGCCGGGCGGAAGATGGCGACGTCCGCCGTCCCGTCGCCGTTGTAGTCGGCGGAGGCGACGATCGCCTTCTGGGGGGGCAGCGTCGGCCCGCAGGTCGGCGTGGGCGAGGGCGTCTTGGCTGGTGTCAGTGTCGGCTCAGGCGTGGGCGTGGCTGTCTTGACCGGCGTGAGAGTGGGTTCTGGCGTCGGTGTCGCGGTCTTCTGCGGCGTCAGTGTCGGCTCCGGTGTCGGTGTGGCCGTCTTGACCGGTGTCAGTGTCGGCTCCGGTGTGGGCGTGGCCGTCTTGACTGGCGTGAGCGTGGGCTCTGGAGTTGGCGTGGCCGTCTTGACGGGGGTTAGTGTCGGTTCAGGTGTCGGCGTCGCGGTCTTCTGCGGCGTCAGTGTCGGCTCCGGTGTCGGTGTGGCCGTCTTGACCGGTGTCAGTGTCGGCTCCGGTGTGGGCGTGGCCGTCTTGACCGGCGTGAGCGTGGGTTCGGGTGTGAGAGTGGGCTGAGGCGTCGGAGTCGCTGTTTTCTGGGGAGTCAGCGTGGGCTGTGGAGTTGGTGTCGCGGTTTTGACCGGCGTCAGTGTCGGTTCGGGAGTCGGGGTGGCGGTCTTGACCGGCGTGAGCGTGGGTTGGGGCGTGGGCGTGGGCGTCAGGGGTGTCGGTGTTTTGACCGGAGTCAGCGTCGGTTGCGGAGTGAGCGTGGGCTCGGGCGTGGGCGTGGGAGTGAGAGGAGTCGCGGACGGCGTTGGAGTGGGAGGAGTGACGGAGGGCGAGGGTGAGGGAGAGGGCGTAGGCGGCGGTTCGCCGGAGCAGTCGCCGGTCTGGGTAACCCACCAGTTGATAAAATCGACGTAGTCGGTCACCGCGTTGCCGGTTCCGGATGGGTTGATCTCGAAGTAGTAGGGGCCGCTCTCGTCGCCCCACCAGTTGCAGGCGGCGTCCACCATCCCCGTGGACTGGTTGCCGAAGGCATCCATCCCGAAAGTCGTATTCCCGGCGATGGCGTTGGCCGTGATGGTGTTGTCCAGGCAGGGGTACCAGGTGTCGTCCTGCCAGCTGGCGTCGATCTTGAAGCCGACCACGTTAGCGGTGATGGAATTGCCGGTGATCTCGTTGAACGAGGACCCCAGCATCCTGATCCCGGTGCTGGTGGAGTTGAAGGTGTTGTCGGTGACGATGTGGGATCCGGATCTCCATAAGCTGAGCGCGGTCCCGATCCCAACGCCGGCAACTTCGTTGGCGTCGGTGAAGTAGTTGCCGTCGCAGTCCTCTCCCACGAAGATGCCGTCGCTGCCCGGGCTCGTGATGGTGTTGCCCTTGATGAAGTTGCCGGTGGAGACCATCGACGCCGGGCCGCCGACTGCTGACATATTGTCTACAACGATCGCGATCAGGCCGGTGCCGGAGATCTGATTCTCCTGGACCGTGTTACCGTTTGTTCCCACCAGAGCGATGCCGTAAGCGGTGCTGCTCGTGACCGTGTTGCTCTGGATGGTGTTCCCGGAACCCATGATGATGCCGATGCCGCTCATGTTCGAGCTGACCGTGTTTTGGGTCACCGAACATCCGGTCACGCCGTCCCCACCATCGTAAAGACCCACGCCGCCATCCTGAGCTCCGCTGCCGGAGTTCTGAATGGTGAACCCCTGCACGTGCACGGAGTCAGCCGCAACGGTGACCACCAAGCCGCTGCCGTTGCCGTCGATAATGGTCGTGGCCGCGCCGTCATCCGACTGCAGCGTCAGGGTCTTGGTGATGACCACGTTCTCCGTGTAGGTCCCCGCCGCCACATTCACCGTGCCGGTCGCGGTCACTCCGTCGATGCCGTCCTGGATGGCATCGAAATAGTAGCAGTCCCAGCCCGGCGTGCCGGAATCGTACGCCGGGTTGACCCACACTTCGCTCTGCGGAGCGCATGTCGGCGAGGGAGTGGGCGGGGGGGTGGCCGTCGGTTCGGGCGTCTTGACCGGCGTGAGCGTAGGCTCTGGCGTCGGCGTCGCGGTCTTCTGCGGCGTCAGCGTCGGCTCCGGTGTCGGTGTGGCCGTCTTGACCGGCGTCAGTGTCGGCTCCGGTGTCGGTGTCGCCGTCTTGACCGGCGTCAGTGTCGGCTCCGGTGTCGGGGTGGCCGTCTTGACCGGCGTCAACGTCGGCTCCGGAGTTGGCGTCGCCGTCTTGACTGGCGTAAGCGTGGGCTCCGGAGTTGGCGTGGCCGTCTTGACGGGGGTTAGTGTCGGTTGAGGTGTCGGCGTCGCGGTCTTTTGCGGCGTCAGTGTCGGTTCGGGCGTGGGGGTGGGGGTCTCGGCCGGCGGCGTGGGCGTGATCGGCCCGGTGACCAGGACGTCGTCGAAGGCGATGTTCCCCGCGCTCTTGTTGTAGGAGAAGCGGATCCGGCTGGAGGCGACGTTCAGGGGGTAGGGGCCGAAGGGGGTCCCGGAGGTGGGGAGGTTGTCCAGATCGGCGATCTCGAACCAGGCCGACGAGTAGTATTCCTCGATCAGGAGCGAGCTCGTCGCGTCGATGGACACGCCCCGCAGCCAGAAGGTGAGCGCGCTCGTCGCGTCGGCGGCGAAGCTCTTGGTGGTGGCGCTCACCCCTTCGCCGGCGGCCTTGCCCATCTTGAGCGCGGGCGCGGCGCGGCCGTAGTAGTAGGCGCCGATGTAGGTGTCGGAATCGGCGTTGCAGTTGACGAAGTCCCAGCCGGCCGGACGGAAGCCGTTCTGGAAGTTATCGAACCCCTCGTCCACGACGAGGTGGACGCCGGGGGAGGGGGTGGCGGAGGGGGCAGGCGTCGGCGTCAGGGGCGTGACCGAGGGGGAGGCGGTCTTGACCGGTGTGGGCGTCCGGGAGGGGGTCGGGAACTCGGGCGAGGGAGACGGAGAAGGCGTGAGGGGTGTCGGCGTCGCGGTTGGCGGCACCGCCGTCGGCGTGGCGGTCACGGCGGTCGGGGTCGGCGCCGCGGCGCTTTCGAGGAGGACGTCGTCGAGGCCGAAGTTGCCGGCGTCTTTCAGATAGGTGAAACGAAGGCGGGTCGAGGCCGGGTTCAGGTCGAAGGCACCGTAGATCGTTCCTCCGGACATGCCGTAGACATAGAGATCGGTGACCACTCCCCATTCCGCCACGGCATAATATTCTTCGACCAGGAGGTGGCTGGTCGCGTTGGTGCTGACTCCCCTCGTCCAGAAACTCAGCGTCGATGGGTTGGCGAAGGTCGTGGTATAGACGATGGTGGGGTTATAGGCGAGACGGATGGCGGGCGCGGCCGCGCCGTAGTATTCGGCGCTAGTGTAGACGTCGGTGTCGGCGTTGCAGTTGACGAAGGTCCAGCCGGCCGGGCGGACTCCGTTCTGGAAGTCGTCGAAGCCCTCGTTGAAAATATCGGCGGCGAA
>CAZOYW010000040.1:17888-28378 GCA_964584165.1 uncultured bacterium | reverse complement strand
GGGCGAACATCCCCGATAGATCGGGGCAGGAAAGTTCGCCCCTACAGCCCACGGCTGCGGGACCGGCTGGGCGAACATTAAGTTCGCCCCTACAGACCACGGCTGCGGGAACGGCCGGGCGAACATTAAGTTCGCCCCTACAGCCCACGGCGGCGGGACCGGCTGGGCGAACATCCCCGATAGATCGGGGCAGGAAAGTTCGCCCCTACAATCCCCGGCCGCGGAGCCGGCGGCGAGCGACCGCCTCCCGGGCGGGGCGCGGCCGCCGCCGTTGCGCCGGGATGCAGTCCGCAATTAACGGAAACGCGACCGGATCTCCGCAAGGACAATTATGCAGCCATTGAAGCTAAGCAAGGCATTTACCCTGATAGAGCCCGGACCGGTCGTTTTGGTAACGACCAGCGATGGCAGGCGGAGCAACGTCATGACCATCTCCTGGACCATGGTGATGGACTTCACGCCGCGAATCGCCATCACCACGGGAGAGTGGAATTACTCCTTCCGGTCGCTCAAGCAGACCAGGGAGTGCGTCATCGCGATCCCGGCGGTAGACATGCTGGACCAGGTGGTCGGCATTGGCACCTGTTCGGGCGCGGAGACGGATAAATTCGCCAAATTCAAATTGACGCCAGTCCCGGCGAAGAAGATCAAGGCGCCGCTGATCAAAGAGTGCCTGGCTAATATTGAGTGCAGAGTTGTCGAGATCATCAGCAGGCACAACATCGTGGTGCTGGAAGCCTTGGCGGCGTATGTGGATTCCTCGCGCAAAGAGAAGCGCACCGTGCATGCCGTGGGCGACGGAACGTTCATCGTGGATGGCAGGAGGCTCAACCGTCGCACAAAAATGGCAGCCAAGATCCCCGCCGGGATCTAGCCCTGACGGGCCGCCGCCGGGATCATGCGTCCGGCTGAACTTCTTCCCGGCGGCCGCGCTGGAGAGATGCCAGGACGGAATCCCGTTGGGATTCGGGGTCCGGCTGGGCGAACATCCCCGATAGATCGGGGCAGGAAAGTTCGCCCCTACAAAACACGGCGGCGGGACCGGCGGGGCGAACATTAAGTTCGCCCCTACAAAACACGGCTGCGGAGCCGGCTGGGCGAACATTAAGTTCGCCCCTACAAAACACGGCGGCGGGACCGGCTGGGCGAACATCCCCGATAGATCGGGGCAGGAAAGATCGGCCCAAACAACCACCACCCCATGAACGGCCCGGCCGCAATTCGCGCGGCTAAATTCACGGCGGATGAGTCGCGGGAAGCGCTCCGGCCGATCGCCTCGCTGATCGGCAAGTCCCGCAAGGCGCAGCAGAAACTGGCGCCGGGAACGTGGCAGCATAGGATGCTGGGGGAGAACCTTAAGGCGCTGCGCATCGCGTCCGCGCTGCTGAGCAAGGGGACCGACGATGCGGATCGTCCCGCTCGAGAGGATTTGCAGGAAGCCCGCCGCGCGCTTGCTTCGATGATAAACAAGACCGAAAAGGCTAAGGCCATATTCTCGCCGGGGACTTCCCAACACACGTTGCAGCGAAACAGGCTTGCAGCGCTGCGCCGGGCGGAAACGGCGATAAAAAAGGAGTTGGCTATGAGCGTTATGCTGAAGCGAGTATATGAACACCCGGCCAAGACCGACGGCAAGCGGATTTTGGTGGACAGGCTTTGGCCGCGAGGCTTGTCCAAGGTCAAAGCCGGGATCGATCTTTGGCTCAAAGACGTAGCGCCATCTACAGGGCTTCGCCAATGGTTTGGCCACGCCCCGGAGAAATGGCCTGAATTCCAGAGACGATATCGCGCCGAGTTGAAGGGCAACCCGGCACTGGCCGAGCTTAAAGCGCTTTCGCGTCAGGGCGGCATCACTCTCGTGTATGCGGCCAGGGATCAGATGCATAATGAAGCGGTAGTGCTCAAGGAGATCATCGGTCGCGGCGCTTCCGCATAAACAACGAGGCCTGATGAACGCTTCCGGCCGACGCACGAAGCGCGCCGGCTCAACGGGGGGGCGGCTGTTCCCATCCGCATCCGGGCCGCGCTGGAGCGAGGCGCGGACAGGAGCAAGAGCGGACGCAACCCCTTTGGGGTTGTGAGGGGAGGGGGACGGCATTTACCCGGGGTAGCGCCTGTGGCGCAACCCCGGGCTGGGTGACGGAATCCCGTTGGGATTCGGGGGGTTTCGGGGATCGGCCAGGACGAGATGATGCCTATGGGACGGACGGAGGATGGCGGTAAGGGATCTTGGGGGGCGTGATAGGTCGGGATTGCTTCGCTCCCTCCGCTTCGCTACGGGGACTCGCAATGACTTCCCGCTGCCGATGCGCGGCGACCTTGGACAGCGCTGAAAGGAGGCCACATGAATCGGCTCATCGAGCGACTGGTAATTGGGGCGTTCTTCCTCTCGGCGACGGCGCTCGCCCAGCCTAGTGCCACCTCCGAGCGCCAATACGCGCTTCCCGACCACGGCCATCTCGTTCTCCCGGTGCCGGTTGACTGGGAGGATCGAGTGGGGGAAGCGCCGAATCGAATGCCGCCTACGATCAGGTTCACGCCGCCCTCGGGGGAATCTTTCAAAATCCTGATCACTCCGATCTGGCCCATTCCCAAGGACCGCCCTCCTCAGTCCGGGGATGAAATGCGCGCCGGGGTGGAGCGCGCCGCCCAAGGACTAAAGCCCCGAGCCGTCGAGCCAGAGCTGCCGATCGTGGAGTTTTTAGGCCGCTCCGGACCGGGCTTCTGCTTCTCCGCGACCGACCGCGCACCCCAGCCGGGCGAGTTCAAGTATCTTACCCAAGGGATCGTTCGGGTCGGAGAGCTGTCGGTCACGTTCACGATTCTTACCAACGATGGCCAGGAAGCCGTCGTCAAGCAGGCGATCGAGGCGCTCAAGGGCGCGCGGCAGGAAGGCGTCTGACGGGCCGCGGCCCAACCAGCGGTTGGAGCGGCCGCCGGGCGGCTGACCATTAGCGTGGGGCGAAGGAGAAAGGGAAGAACACATGACGAACGAGGAAGCCAGGAGGTTCGCCGAGCACTGGGTGGAGGCGTGGAACAGACACGACCTGGAGGCGGTCCTCTCGCACTACACGGATGACTTCGAGATGACCACGCCGATGATACAGAGGGTTCTCGGCCTCGCCGCGGGGACGCTCAAAGGCAAGAAGGCCGTGGGGGACTATTGGAAAGCCGCTCTTCGGAAGATGCCCGACTTGAGGTTCTCCCTCATCGAAGTGGCAGCCGGCGTCGATACCATATCCATTTATTACGACGCGGGATCGGGCCGGAGGGCGATAGAGACTTTCTTCTTCGACAACGCCGGCAAGGTTTTCAAGGCCCTGGCCACTTACAATTGAGCGAACATCCCCGATTGATCGAGGCGGGAAAGTTCGCCCCCACAAAATACGGCGGCGGAGCCGGCGGGGCGAACATTAAGTTCGCCCCTACAAAACATGGCGGCGGAGCCGGCTGGGCGAACATCCCCGATAGATCGGGGCAGGAAAGTTCGCCCCTACCAACCACGACCGCAGGCACGGCAGGAGAGGCAACGAAGATGACAGAGACGGTTGAACAAGACCGGATTGAACGGCCCCAACCGGCGGGGGAAGAGGCGTCGGCGCCGCCGGCGCCACACTCGCTCGAATACGTTGGTTTCGGCCTCCGGGGCGCGGCCCAGCTGTTGGATTTCGTGATCAACTACCTGCTCACGATCGCGCTCGCGGTCGCGTTGGGCATCGCCGTCGGGTTCATATCGAGCCTGACCGGCCGCTCGGTGGAGCCGTTCATCGAGCAGATGAATAGGATGTCGGTCGCCAGGTGGGCGTTGTACTCGATCGCAGGGATGGTCTACCACATCCTGGGGGAAGCCATCCATGGCTCCACGCCGGGGAAGATGATCCTTCGGGTGACTGTCCGCTCGAGCGACGGCGGATACTGCGGTTTCGGACAGGCGCTGATCCGTTCCCTGGCTTTCTGGATCGACTCGCTCGTCTTCGGCCTCCCCGCCCTCATCAGCATGCGCGGATCGCCTTCGAGACAGCGCCTCGGCGACAAGTGGGCAGGGACGGTCGTCGTCCGGATCCGCTCCCTCGAAGGTTCGCAGCGTCGGACCGGGGCGTGCTTCCTCGAAGCCACGCTCGCGGCGAGCGCCGCGCACTGCCTCTTCGTCCTTCTGGGGACGCTCGTCTAGCCCGCCAAGGCGTGCCCGGCATGAAGGAGAGCGATCTCTACCCGCCGCTCAAGCGTTTCCTCGAATCCCAGGGCTACGAGGTGAAGGGGGAGGTGGGGGACTGCGACGCCCTGGCGGTGCGCGGGGAGGAGGTACCCGTCGCGGTCGAGCTCAAGCTCGCGCTCAACCTCGAGGTGATCCTCCAGGCGGTGGAGAGGCTCTCCTTCACACCCAAGGTGTACATCGGGGTCCCCGCGCGCTCCCCGGCGCTTTCCCGCCGCCGCCGGCGCATTCTCAAGCTCTTCCGGATGCTCGGGCTCGGGCTCCTCGCCATCGATCCCGGACGGGAGACGGGCGGCGTGGAAACCCTCCTCGACCCCGGAGAATACAAGCCGCGCGCCTCGCGGCGCCGCCGGGAGCGCCTCCTGGGCGAGTTCACGAGAAGGGTGGGTGACCCGAACCTCGGGGGGCAGGTGAGGAGGAGGGGGATCATGACGGCCTACCGGCAGAGGACGCTGGCGATCGCCCGGTATCTTCAGGAGCAGGGGCCGGCCAAGGCCTCTGCGATCGCGAAAGCGCTCGGGGAAATCCGAGCCAGGGATATCATGTATAAGGACGTATACGGATGGTTCGAGCGGGTCTCCCTCGGGGTCTATGCGCTCTCCCCCCGGGGGAAGCGGGAGATCCCCCTCTGGCGGTAGGAAGCCGGGGCTGGGGATGACACCGTCCCGAACGCGCGTCAGGAGGAGATTCCCATGGCCACCTATGTCCTCGTGCACGGCGGCGACATGTCGACCGATACCTGGGACCGCCTGGCCGGGAGGGAGGACTATCCTCCCGGGGGACATCTCGGCGCGCGGTATTGGGACGGGACCGCCGCCTTTCTCCGGGCGCGCAACCATCGCGTCTTCGCGCCGGCGCTCGCCGACGAGAGCGTCGGCACGCTGACCGGGCACATCGCCCAAGTCTCGTCGCTGATCGAAGAGAACGATCTCCGGGGGATCATCCTGGTCGGCCACAGCTACGGGGGGATGGTGATCACCGGGGTGGCCGACCGGATGGCGGGGCGGTTAAGCCGGTTGGTCTATCTCGACGCCGCCCTGCCCGATCCCGGCCAGTCGCTCTACGATATCCTCGAGGAGGGGCTGGCCGGCTCCACCGGCGCCCGACCCGATCTGCCGGAGCCGGCGCCGCCCTACGTCGAAAAAATCGCGTTCGACCCGGCGCGGCTGCGGGCACTGGCGAAGACCTATATCCTCTGCACCAAAAGCGAATTTGCCGCGGTCACGCGCGTCGCCAAGGCGAAGATCCTCGCCGCGAAAGAGGGCTGGAACTACCTCGAGATCGAATCCTCCCACGTCCCGATGGCGGACCGGCCGGAGGAGCTATACCGGTTGCTCCTAGAGGCCGCCGGCTGACCCGCCGCCGTCCGCCTTGCCTCTACGCATCCCGGCCGCTCGCGGTCGCCGGGGAAGGGACTTCCGCGGCTTGAAGGGCGGCGAGGAAGCGGGGATAGTCGCGGAAGTCGGGGATGAAGTGGCGGGCGCCCTCCGCCCGCATCCTTTCCAGCTTGGCCCCTTCGCCCACGCCGAGGAAGGGGAGGCCGAGGGCGCGGGTCGTCCGGACGTCCCAGACGCCGTCGCCGACGTAAACCTGCTTTTCCCAACTCCCGCCCGCCGGCTTCCCGGCCCGCTCCACGGCGAGCTTCAGGATCGCGGCGCGCTCGGGGGCGTCGTCTGAAGTGGCGAGGGGGAGATGGGCGAGGTCAAGCCCCGCGAGATCGAGCTTCAGGCGGGCGGAGGCGAGCCAGCAGCCCGTGGCGATCGCGACGCGGAAGGAGCCATCCGCCTCGAGCCGCCGGAGGGCCTCGCCCGCCCCGGCCAAGGGGGAGAAGAGGGAGGGGTCTTGTTTCCCCGCCTTGGCGAGGAGAGACGTGAAGCGCGAGATCAGCCGCTCCATCTCCGTCGGGGTGGGCTTTCGCCCGCGCCGGGACTCGAAGATCTCCCGGGCGATCCCCCCGTCGGTGTAGTCGCGATAACGCGACCAGTCGGTGTCGATCCCGGCCATCCCGAAGACGTCGGCGAAGGCCCGGACGTAGGAGTCGGCGTCGACCGCCACGGTTGTGGTCAGGGTGCCGTCGAGATCGAAGATCACGAGCTTCATGGAAGCTATGGACGGTATGGACGCTATGGACGGTATGGACGCTATGGACGGTATGGACGATATGAACACTAGGGACGAACTGAATGCTATGAAAACTAACCGCTCACTAAAAACGACCCGAATGCTATAGACATCCCGGCGCAGCGGGCACCCTGCGCGCGGCTTTCTCCGGCAAGGGTAGCTTCTCCTGTCGCATCTCGGCGAGGACCGTCTTCAGGACCAGGGGGATCGCCTCGCCGATCGAGACCCCCTTGAGGAAGGCGCCGGAGGCGGTGCGGTGACCGCCGCCGCCGATCTTGAGCGCCGCCGTCCCCACGTCCACGTCGGTCTTGGAGCGGAGCCAGACCTCCGTCCCCTCCTTCTCACCATGGATCATCAGGGCCGCCCGGACCCGCTTCACGGAGAGGAGCTGCTTCAAGGCCTCGGAGGCGAGGTCCCGCTCGTAGAAGCTCAAGTGGCTCGTCCCCGGCATGGCGAACCAGGCCAACGCGCCGCCGTCCTCGTAGCGGACGAGGCGGAAAAGGGCGGTGATATCTTCGGGGTAGGTCTCGGGGCGGCTCAGGTAGATCTTTTCCTGGAGGCCGTCGATCTCGATCCCGCCCCGGGTCAGCTCGGCGATGATCCCGATCATCTTCCCCTCGGGGTCGATGTAGCGGAAGTTGACGGTGTCGGTGGAGAGCCCCGTGTAGATGGCCTCGGCGATCGTCCCCCGGACCGGGACCCCGAGCGCCCGGACGAGCTCGAAGAGAAGCTGGGCCGTTCCCCCGGCGGTGAAGCGGACGAAGTTGATGTCGCCGAAGAAGGCGTTGTCCCGGTGGTGGTCGATGTTGATCTTGAAGGCCTTGCTCTCCCGGGCCGGCCCGGCGAGGTCGCCCAGGCGGAAGAAGTCGCTCGAGTCGAGGAAGATCAGGGCGTCGGCGCCGAGGATCCGCGCGCGGTCGCGCTCCGGGCGGTACTCCTCGATCGGGTGGGCGGCGTTGAGGAACTCCAGGAAGGGGGGGACGGGGTCGACCCGGAAGGCCGCGGCCTTCTTGCCGAGGCCGCGGAGGGCCAGGGCGAGGGCCACCTGGCAGCCGATGGCGTCCCCGTCCGGCTCCTCGTGGGAGAGGAGGACGAAGGAGCGCCGGCGGGAGACCTCCCGGACGATGGCGGCGAGGACCCCGGCCTCCGAGCGGCGGCGAGCGGTGTTTTTCGGGGTTTTCGTCATTGCGGATAAGGCGTCTTCGCCGGCCACTGAAACACAGCATGATATACTCGTTGGCTCCCGGCGGCGATAAACATTTTCGGGCGATCTCCCGTTAAAGATTGGACATTGGTGTCTTTGTGACCTGGTGGCATAGTGGAGACGGTTTCTTACGCCGAGAGGGATTATGCTGGCGGAAGAGCGCGCGCTGATCGAGAAGTTTCAAGCCGGCGACGAAAAGGCCTTCGAGGGGCTGATGGGGCTCTTCCAGGAGAAGGCCCTGACCCTCGCCTACCTCTGGACCGGGCACCGGGACGACTCGCTGGACATCGTCCAGGAGGCCTTCATCCGGCTCTTCAAGATCCTCCCCTCCTGGCGCCCCGAGGCCTCCCTCTTCACCTGGCTCTACCGGGTGATCGTCAACCTCTCCATCGACCGGGGGCGGCGCTCGGTCCAGCGCCCGACGGCCGCGCTCTCGGAGGCGGAGACCGTCCCCGAGACCCGCCGCGACGCCGACCCCGGCCTCCGCCTGGAGAACCGGGAGACGGGGGAGCTGATCGCCCGGGCGGTCTCCGAGCTCCCGCCCCGCCAAAAGGAGGTCTTCATCCTCCGCCACTACGAGCACCTGCCCCTGAAGGAGATCGCGCGGATACAGAAGTCTTCGCTGGGCGGGGCCAAGGCCAACCTCTTCCAGGCGCTCCAGAAGCTTCAGCGGAGCCTGAAGAGCTATTACCGGACGGATTAAACCCGCGCGGGAAAAGATCGTTCAATTAAGGAGGGGATGAAAATGAACTGCCAGCAATTCTCGGAGCTATGCCCGCTCTACATCTACGGCGAGCTGGAGGAAAAACTCCGGCGGTCGCTCGATACCCATGCCGCCGCTTGCCCCGCCTGCCGGGCCGCGCAAGCCTCGGCCGCGGCCGCGGTCGCCTTCCTGCGGCGCAACCAGCCCCGCTTCTCCCCGGAGGAGGTTTCGGCCCTCCGGGTCCGCGTTCTCGCCGAGACCGCCCGGGCCGAACCCGCCCCCCGGCCGTATCTGGCGCGCGGCTTCTTTGTCTCCCTCTTCGCCTCTCCGATCCTGCGCTTCGCTTCCGTAGCCGCCGCGGTCGCGCTCGCGGTCTGGCTCGTCCTCCCGCGTGCCCCGGAGGAGGCACCGGAGGCGGCAGTGGCCAGCGTTTTGGCCATGGCCGACGACATCGAGCAGGAGTCGGAGGAGGTGGCGGAGGTCTGCCGGGAGATCGACGATCTCGCCTCCGGGATCGGGGCTAACCGCGACGATTCGGGCGCCTCCCTTTCGCGGTCCGGCGCGACCGCGTGAACCTTCCTTTTCGGCCACCACGAGACAACTGGAGAAAGACAATGAATCGTCCAGCCTGGATTCTCGTCATCGCCGGCCTGGTCCTGGCCTTCGCCGCGCGGGGAGAGGAGGGCCCGCCCCCCGGCCCCCCGGCGGAGGAAGGGATCGTCCCGCCGCCCCCCCCAACCGAGATCTCCCCGGGATCCCGCGAGGGCCGCGGCCACCGCGGCCCCCGCGGACCGGAAGGCTTCCGCTCCCGCTTCCGGGAGGAGCTCGAGTCAATGCGGAAGGAGATCCAGAAAACCCGCGCCCTGATCGGGGAGCTGGAAGAGAAGATCGCGGCCGCTTCCGGAGACGAAGAGCGCCAGGAGCTCCGCCGCCGCCTCGACGAAGCCCTCCGCCACTCGGCCGAGATCCAGCTCACGCTGGCCCGGAAGAAGGTGGAGATCACCCGCCAGGCGCTGGAGTTCTCCCGGAAGAGATACGACCAGGCCTCCCGCGATCTCACGGAGACGACGGAACGCCTCCGGCGCCAGTACCCCGACCTGGTCGTCCCGCCCACTCCCCCTCGCCCGGATTAGCCATGAAGATCTAACGATCTTCATGTAGGATAGGCGCCGATGAAGCGCCTCGACGAAAAGCGCCTGGTCGCGACCTTCCTCGAACTCGTCCGGATCGACGGGCCGACCTTCCACGAGCGGCCGGTCGCCGACCGCCTGGTGGAGATCTTCCGCGGGCTCGGGCTGAAGGCGGTCGAGGACGGGAGCGCCGCGGCCGTGGGGGGAGACTGCGGGAACCTCCTGGTCCGGCTCCCCGGGCCGCCCCGCCGCCCGGGCCTGATCCTGGTCTCCCACCTCGACACCATCCTTCCCACCCGCGGCCTCAAGGTGCGCGAGTCCGGCGGCGTCTTCCGGTCGGACGGGACCACCATCCTGGGCGCGGACGACCGGGCGGGCGTGGCGGTGATGGTCGAGGTCGCCCGGGCGCTTCTCGCCGGCGGCGGGTCGCCGGTCCCCCTCGAGCTCCTCTTCACCGTGGCCGAGGAGAAGGGGCTCTACGGGGGGAAGAAACTCGCCCCCGGTTGGCTCAAGGGCCCGGCCGCGCTCATCCTCGACACGGGCGGACCGGTGGGGACGGCCGTCTACCGCGCCCCCTACGGGGAGAAGATCCGGGTGACGATCGAGGGGAAGTCCGCCCACGCCGGGATGGAGCCGGAGGCGGGGATCAACGCCGTCCTCATCGCCGCCCGCGCCATCACCCGGATGCAGCTCGGGCGGGTGGACGCCGAGACCACGGCCAACGTCGGCCTGATCCGGGGCGGGGAGGCGGTGAACATCGTCCCGGAGAAGGTTGTTCTCGACGCCGAGGCCCGCTCCCTGAGCGAGCGGAAGCTCGTCCGCCAGGTGAGGCGGATGGAGGCGGTTGTCCGCCGCGCCGCCGCCGAGCTGGGAGGGAAGGCCCATTTCCGGGCCGAGCGGGACTACCACGGCTTCCGACTCTCCCGCTCCCAAGGGTTGCTCAAGGTTCTCCGCGGGGTCTGCGCGGAGCAGGGCCTCCCCTACCGCCCCGAGGTTTCCTGCGGCGCCTCCGACGCCAACTTCCTCAACCGCCTCGGGATCTCCGCCGTCGACCTCAGCGTGG
This sequence comes from uncultured bacterium, assembly GCA_964584165.1. Classification (GTDB taxonomy): domain Bacteria; phylum Auribacterota; class Erginobacteria; order Erginobacterales; family CAZKCI01; genus CAZKCI01. Next base: position 17,944 of record CAZOYW010000040.1, on the reverse strand, counting down.
GCTACGACAAACCCCACACCAAAGAGGAGAGCATATCCCGCCGGTCGCTCAGCGCC
>CAZOYW010000040.1:0-17788 GCA_964584165.1 uncultured bacterium | reverse complement strand
TCATCGGCCTCCCCAACGCGGGCAAGTCGACCATCTTTAACGCCCTCGTCCACGCCCGCGTCCCCGTCCAGAAGCACCCTTTCACCACGATCGAGCCGAACGTGGGGATGGTCCACCTCCCCGAGCCGCGGCTCGATCGCTTGGCCGCGCTCTTCGGCCCGGAGCGGACCGTCCCCGCCTCGGTCAAGTTCACGGACATCGCGGGGCTCGTCGAGGGAGCGAGCCACGGGGAGGGGCTGGGGAACCAGTTCCTGGCCGCCATCCGCGAGACCGCCGCGCTCGCCCACGTCGTCCGCCTCTTCCCCGCCGCCGACGTCGCCCACGTCCTGGGTGGGATCGACCCCGTCCGCGACGTCGAGGTGGTCAAGACCGAGCTCATGCTCTCCGACCTCGAGCTCGTGGAGAAACGTCTGGGGAAGGTCCTCAAGGGGCGCCAGGCCGATCCCCGACTGGACGAGGAGTTGAAGGAGGTCCTGGAGTCCGTCCAGTCCCGCCTGGAGAAGGGGGAGGAATGCCGGGGGACGCCCCTGGCCGAAAAGGCTACAGCCCTCCTCCCCGACCTGTCGCTCTTAAGCCTCAAGCCGGTGATCTACGTGGGGAATGTCGGCGAGGACGATCTCGGGAAGGAGACTCCCGCCCTCGCCGCGCTCCGGGAGAAGGCCCGCCGGGAAGGGGCGGGAGTGGTCGCGCTCTGCGGGAAGCTCGAGGAGGAGGTGGGCGACCTCCCCCCGGAGGAGCAGGGGACTTACCGGGAGTCGCTGGGGCTCCAGGAGCCGGGTCTCGCGCTTCTCGCCGCCGCGGCGAAGGAGCTCCTCGGCCTCGTCGTCTTTTTCACCAAGGAAGGGGTGGAGGTGAGGGCCTGGACGGTCCGGAAAGGGACGACCGCGCGCAAGGCGGCCGGGGAGGTCCACACCGAGATCGAGAAGGGCTTCATCAAGGCCGAGGTGGTCTCCTTCGCCGACTTGGACGCGGCTGGATCGCCCGCCGAGGCGAAGCGGAAGGGACTGCTGCGCTTCGAGGGGGCGGAGTATCCCGTTCGGGAGGGGGACGTGATTCGATTCCACTTCAAATAGCCGTCCGCCGCGTTCGCGGCGGACGGCTATTTGAATGGCTCGCAGATCACCGATTCTTGTTCTGTCCGGATCGCCGGTATACGGACGCGGACCTGTCCCGACGTTCCGTCGGGATGATCACATTGGAACTCACTGTCGTGGATCAAAGGTCCGCGTCTACGGAAGAGGTATTGTCCTCGCCGCCGCGTCCGCGGCGAATGCCGGATAGACATATCCCGAGACGGGGGGAAGGCGGTATCATATCAACGCGCAAGCGCGCGGGATCGAGAAACCGATAACTCGAGGAGGGGATGATGAAGAAATCGCTCTTGTTCTGTCTGGCCGGATTGGCCTGCCTCGCGGGGATGGCGTTCGCTCAGGAGGAGGACCAGGAGATCGCCGACGACGTCAACGAGGACAGGAGGAGGTAGCCCGGTCCCCGAGGGAGCTGGGTCGTTGCAAGCGGGGGCAAATAGAGCAGGGCGGGATTGCTTCGCCCCTTCCGCTTCGCTACGGGGACTCGCAATGACAAGGGGCGGGATTGCTTCGCTCCGATAAAAGCTGAGCGCTTTTATCGGGACTCGCAAAGACAACGATGACTCCAAGGATTAAGGATCCGATCCCGGAGCTTCTCCGGGACGCTTGCGGCCGTTCCACCTGCCGCAACGTCCGCCTCGGGGCCGTGATCGAGACGCCCGGGGGGGAGCATGTCCTGGGCTGGAACGGCCCCCCGGGACGGGCGGGGAGCCACCCGTCCTGCCGGGTCGGCGGGGCGATCAGCCCGAAGAACATCCGGGACTGCCCCGGCGTTCACGCCGAGGTCCGGGCGATCTGCCGGGCGGCGGAGGCGGGGACGAGGATCGCCGGGGGGACGCTCTACCTGAGCGAGTGGTTCCCCTGCGCCCCCTGCGCGGTGGCGATGATCGAGGCGGGGATCCGAAGGCTGGTGGTGACCGAGGAGCTGAACTATCTCAAAGACGACTGCTACAACTTCCGCCTGGCCCAGGAATACCTCGCCCGGGCGGGGGTGGAGGTCAAGGCCCGCCCGGCGATTTTCCGCCGGCGGGCGGGGCAAGCGCTGAGATCACGGCCATCCCCCTCCCGCCGCGGGTCGGTCCGGGGTCTCCCGATCCGGCCATGAAAAGCGGGGAAGAGAAGCCGACATCCCTCCTTCCGGGCGACTGCCCGATCTGCCTTTCCGCCCGCTCCCGCGAGGTCTACGCCGGGGAGGACGAGGTGGTCGCCCGTTTCGGGAAGGGCGGGCTTTGCCGCATTTCGCTCCGGCGCTGCCGGGACTGCGGGATGATGTTCCTGGGGAATCTCGACTTCACTCCCGAGGAGGTCCACGAGGCCTATTGGAACCTCCTCCAGTCGAGCTCACTCGCCTCGTATTCGGTAGACCCGGAAGCGCGGATCTTCCGCCCCGAGTCCCTCGACCCCTACCGCCGACTCAACCGCGTTCTCGAGATCGGCTGCGGCGAGGGGGCCCTCCTCCGGCTCCTGCGGGAGCGGGGATGGAGCGTGGCCGGGACCGACATCGCCCTCCCCGTCGTCGAGCTGGCGCGCCGCCGGCACGGGATCGAGGTGATCCGCGCCACCCTGGACGAGCGCCTCCTCGCCGCCCTGGGCGAGGGATCCTTCGACGCGGTGATCATGTGGGGGCTCCTCGAGCACCTCCCCGCCCCGCTCCCGGCCTTGCGCCTCTGCCATCGCCTTCTCCGTCCGGGGGGCGGTCTGGTCGTCTATACCCCGAACGCCGGCGGGATATTCCACCGCCTGGCCTGGCTCTCCTATCGGGCGACGGCGGGGCGGTGCGCCGCCGGCATGAAGCGGGTCATCGTGGCGATGCATCGGATCTATTTCACCCCCCGCACCCTCCGCGCGGCCCTGGCCGCGTCCGGCTTCCGCCTCGCGTCGCTCTCTCCGGTGGACATCGACCTCAAGCACGTCTTCTCCGCCCATGCCTCCTTTCGTTGGTCGAACCGGGGCACCTACTGGCTAGCCCGCGCCCTCCAGCGGGCCGGCTCCCGCCTCGGCCTGAACAGCCACCTCCTGGCCGTGGCGGAAAGGGAGGCGGCGGAGTGAAGGAAGCGCCGTCCCATCCCGACCGCCCGCCTGCACCCGCCGCCTGCCCGGCCTGCGCGGGCTCCGAGATCGTTTCCCATTACCGGAGAAACCGCCCGGACCGCCCCTGGACCTTCTCGCCCACCGCCTCCGATTTCGGGATCTTTTCCGATCTTCTCCGCTGCCGCGCCTGCGGCGCGGTATTCAGCTCGGCGGTCCCGCGGTTCGCGGACCTGCGCGGGATCTACGAAAGCGGCCGGCACGAGGACTACCGGGTGGAGGAGGCGAACCGCCGCCGCACCTTCCGGGGGCTGATCCGCTCCCTCCGGCCCTGCCTCGCCCCCCGCCCGCCCGGCTCCCTCCTCGACGTGGGCGCCTCCACCGGCCTCTTCCTGGACACCTTCGAGGGCCTCTACCCCGGCTGGTCGCTACGGGGCGTGGAGGCGAGCCGGTGGGCGGTCGAGGAATGCCGGCGGCTTTTCGGCCGGGAACTGATCCAGGGGATGTTCGAAACCGTTTCCATTCCGCCTTCCAGCCAGGACGCGGTGACGATGCTGGACCTGATCGAGCACCTGCCCGACCCGCTCCGGACGCTGCGCGCCGCCTGGCGCTGTCTCAAGCCCAACGGGCTCCTCGTCCTCACCACGCCGAACCTCCGTTCCGTTCCCTCCCGCCTCCTCGGTCCCCGCTGGTGGGGATACCGCCTGACCCACGTCCTCTACCTCGGCCCGGCCTCCCTCGGCCGCCTCCTCCGGAGGGCGGGCTTCCGAATGGTCGGGCGCCGACCCCTGATCAAGTATTTCAACCTCGGTTACTGCCTGGGCCTGATCGGGCGGGGAAAAGGCTGGCCGCTGAACCGCCTCTCCTTCCCCCTCCCCCTGGGGGACATGCTGGTCCTGGCCGAGAAAGAGGAAGAGCGATGAGAATGCCCCGCCCGCTCCGTTTCCTTCTCCGGCCGGTCGGTCCGCTCTTCTATCCCATACTCTGCGCCGCCGCCTTCTTCTGGGTGCTGTTCTTCATCGGCGATTACGACCACACCTGGGCCCATCCCGAGATGGCTTGGTATCAGATCCCCACGGTCATGCGGAACGGGCCCGCCTTTTCCCCCTCCGACCTCCTGCGCGTCTTCCAGGTCACGGGGTTCGATTCCTCCGGGAGGAGCCGCTTCTTCGCCTACCTCCTCCAGGTGCTGAACCTGAAATTCACCATCTGGCTCTACCGTTTCATCCCCCCCCATCCCAGCTTCTCGCTCGCCTGGCCGGTCAACCTGATCCTCCTCCCCCTTCTTTTCTTCCATCTCGTCCGCCTGATCGGGAGGAGCCGCCCGGCGGCCTGGATCGCGACCGCCCTCCTCCTTCTCTCCTCCGGCTACCTCTCGGGGCTCGCCATGCTCTTCCATCTGGCCAAGCCGGCCGCGCTCTTCCTCGCCGTCGCCGCCTTCTACCTCGCCGCCCGGGCGGTCGCGGAGATCGAACGGCGGGAGAGGCTTGGCGCAAGGATCGCGCGGGATTCGGCCTGCCTCGCCGCGGCCGCGGGGAGCTCCCACCTCCCCGCCGGCCCTGGGCGGTTCGGCGCCCTCCGCGCCCGCCTCGCGGCTTACTCCCCGGTCCGGGAGCGGGGGGAGGAGATCCGGCGGGTCGACGGGCGGATCACGGCGCTGAGCGCCTGGCTCCTTCTCGCCGTCTTCCTCGCCTACTTCACCGACGAGACCGCCTGGTTCATCCCGCTCGCCCTTCCCCTCCTCTTCCCCCGCCTCTTCGGCCCCCGCCCCGGACGGGGATGGTTCCTCCTCGGCTACGTCGCCGGCGCCGCGGCCTTCCTCGCCTTCGTCACCTGGGCGGCGCCGCGGCTCGTCGCCGACCTCGCGGGGGAGAGGGGCTACAGCTTCTGGGGGCTCGCGCTGGGAGAAGGGGAGTCCGCGCTCTGGCGGCGCTTCCAGTGGAAAGATATTCTCGCCAACGCGCGCTACCTCACGGGGTCCCAGTTCGCGCTCTGGCGGCCGGGGCCGCTCTTTCTTGCGGGCGCGAACGGGCGCTGGCTGACGGTCGTCCTCGCCTACCTGGGGCTTGCTTTCTTCTCGCTCCCGCGCCCGCGGCGCTCGGCGGCCGCGCGGGTCCTGGCCGCCACGGCTCTCTTCATCCTATTCCAGACCCTGGTCTTGAGCCGCCATATCAAGGTCGTGGGCGCGATCTATTACTACGCCAATCTCTTCTCCCTCTTTCTCTCCCTGCTCGCCGGGCTCCTCCTCTCCGGAGAAAAACAGCCCTTCGCGACGCTGAACCGCGTCCTGGTCGCCGCGCTTCTCATCCTGGAGGCGCACAACTTCTGCCTCATCAACCGCAATATAATGGAGCTGCACGAGAGGGAGCGGTACGGCTTCGCCGGTTTTTTCCCGCGGGAGATCGCTGGGATGCAGGGCCGCCACCTGACCTATGGAGCGGTCCGCCGGCTCTGGGAGAAGCGGCTGGAGTTCGCAGCCGTCGCCTCCCTCGCCGAACAGCTCCCCCCGCGCGCCCTGGTCATAGTCAAGGAGATCGCCCTCATCGGGGCCCCCGCCCCCGTCCCGTCCTCCCCGCCGGCAGACCCGCTGGCGGAGCTGGAGGGGAGGACAAACCTTCTCTCCGAGCCCGAGACCCTTCTTTCCGCCTCGTCCTTCACCGCTCCGGAATGGCGGGATTGCATCCACGACGGCGACCCCGCCACCATCTGGCACGTCGCGATGGACAAGCTCGGGGAGGAGGCCTGGATCATGGCGGATTTCCGGGGAGAGCCCCGGACCGTCCGGACCCTGGCCGTTCTCCCCCGGCAGGACGTCTCCCTCCAGCTTTTCCGCCGGGCGGACCTCCAGGCGAGGGATTTCGCGGAGGAGGAATGGGAAACCATCTCTCCGATCGACCGGGAATCGGTGCCTCCGCCCGGCGAGTGGTGCGTTTGGACCTTCCCCAACGACCGCGCCTATCGCTACTATCGGCTGGTGATCCGGGAAGGGTTGGTCAACGCCTACTACTCCTTGGCCGAGATGGGAATGTATGAATGAGGGCGCTGGCGCTTCTTTCGGGGGGCCTGGACAGCTATCTCGCCGTCAGGATCCTGCAGGAACAGGGGGTCGAGGCGGTCGGGGTATCGTTTAGCTCCCCCTTCTTCGGCTGCGCGGGGGGTCGCCGAACCGCGGAGCTCCTCGGGATCCCCTGCGAGTGCGTCGATATCACGGATAAGTTTCTCCCCCTCCTCGCGCGCCCCCGCTACGGCTACGGCAAGCACCTCAACCCCTGCACGGACTGCCACCGGCTGATGGTGGCGGAGGCCTTCTTGCGCCTCGGCGCGCTCCCGGCGGACTTCGTCGTCACCGGCGAAGTCCTCGGCCAGCGCCCCAAGTCCCAGCGCCTCGACGCCTTGAACAGCGTGGCCAAGGGGGGGGCCAAGGGCCTCCTCCTTCGCCCCCTCTCGGCGAAGCTCCTCCCGGAGACGACGCCGGAGAAGGAGGGATGGGTGGACCGCTCGCGTCTCCTCGACATCTCCGGCCGCTCCCGCGTCCGACAGATCGAGCTGGCGCGGAGGTTCGGCGCGGCGTCGGAGTTCTCCCCGGGGGGAGGCTGCCTCCTGACCGACGACGAGTTCTGCCGGCGGCTAAAAGAGATCCGGGAACGGGAGGGGTGGACGGCCGAGGCGGTCACCCTGCTCCGGTGGGGCCGGCATTTCCGCCTCCCGGCCCGCCCCGGCTCGCCCTTCGGGGCGAAGGCGGTCTCGGGGAGGGACGAGAAGGAGAACGAGGCGCTCTCCGCCGCCGCGCGGGAAGGGGACCTTCTCTTCCAGGCGGAGGAACGCCCGGCGAGCCTGGTCCTGCTCCGGCCGCCCTCCGGCCGGGCCGGCCCCGAGGATGTCGCCCGGGCCGCCGCGATCACCGCGCGCTACAGCCGGGCCGCGGCGGGGGAATCGATCGCCATCGCTTGCCGGGGGGGAGTGGACGGAGCCGAGAAGGAGAGACTCCGGGCCGCGCCGCCTTCCCCGGCCGAACTGGATGGCTGGAGAATATGAAGGAGACTAGACGCATCGCGGCGGGACGCCGCCGACACGGCTCTCGGCCCGAGTAGATCCTCGGAATGCGGGGCGAGCGATCACCCGCTCTCACAATCGGTCAAGAGACCGGCCTTTACCAATGGAAGGATTGACGATGACCACCAACATTGCCACATTGGCGCTGGCGCTCCTGCTCGTCGCTAGCGCTGGGGCCGCGCCTGACCCCGCCCTGATCTCCCGCCTCTCCTCGCCCGACGAGGAGGCCCGCTCCGACGCCTGCCTTTCCCTGGCCGGGGCGGGGGAGGGGGCGATCGGCGCCCTCTCCCCCCTCCTCAAGGACCCGTCGATGCTGGTCCGCCACTCGGCGGCCTATGCCATCTCCCGGATCGGGGGTCCGGAGGCGGAAAAGATCTTCCGGGAGGGGCTTTCCGCCTCGAGCTACGACCTCCGCCGGGTGAGCGCTCTCGGGCTGGGGATGATGGGGAAGCGAGGGATCCGGGAGGCGGTCGCGCCGCTCCTCGAGGACAAGAACTGGGAGGTTCGCTGGGCGGCCGCCTACGCACTGGGGAGGGGAGGGGACCGGCAGGCCGTCCCCCTTCTGGCGCCGGTCGCCCGCTCCGACCCCTACCGGGACAAGGCGAGCGGGAACTACCCCGTCCGGTCGGCCGCCCGGGAGGCGCTGGGGAGGCTCAACGGCGTCATCGGCTGGGAGACCGATCTGGAGAAGGGTCTCGCCGCCGCCTCCGCCGCCGGGAAGCCGGCCTTCCTCTACTTCCGCCGCTCCGGCTCACCGCTCTGCCAGTCGTTCGAGAAGGGGGCTCTCTTGGACGAGAAGGTGATCGACGCTCTCCAGCGCTGCGTCGCGGTCTGGCTCGATGCCGCCGCCGCGCCGGCCTTCGCCCGCTGGTCGGTGGGGGAGGTCCCCGTCGTCGTCATTCTTAGCCCGGCCGGTCGGGAGGAGTCGCGGGTGAAGGGCGGTCTCCCCCCGGAGGAGCTTTTGGGCGCGATCCTGAACGCTGTGGAAAAGGACCGCGTCGCCTCCCGCCTGGAGTCCCGCCTGGAGAAGGCGCCCCGCGATTGGGAGTCGGCCTGGCAGCTCGCCGCCCTCTACCTCGACCAGGAGCAGTGGGGGAAGGCGAAGGAGATGGCGGGGCGGATCATCGCCGGGGACCCCGACAACCTCTCCACCCTTCTCGACAACGCCCTTTTCGCCCGCGCCTACATCGTCGGCCGGCTCGGGGATTACGCCGCATCGCTCTCCGAGTTCGCCGCCCTCCTTGATCGCTACCCCGCTTTCGGCGAGCGCGCCCAAGCCCTCTACTGCGCGGGCTTAAGCGCGCTCAAGCTGGGGAAGCGGGAGGCGGCGGCGGAGTATTTCCGGACGCTGAAGAAGGAATACCCGGGGACGCCGCTGGCGGCGGCGGCGGCGAAGATCATGCCGTAACCGGAGATTTTGGTTGTTTCCCGCCGGGGACTTCCGTATAGTAACCCGCCTTTTACATTCGCTCGAACTCGAGGGAGGTAGAGTCATGTCGCAGCACAGCAGTTTCGGAGGCAAGGGCAAGATCCGGGCCCGGCGCAACGTCCTCAAGCGCTACGAGAAGCTTCGCGTCCTCAAGGGCAAGAACGCCTGGGCGGAAGGCAAGTCCGTCTTCGGTCTCCCCAAGATCCGCGCCTTCTAGTCCCCGGCCGGCCCTTCCGGGCCCGCCGGGGATTAGAAGCAAGGATGCGCCACACCCCATCGAGTCACGGTATCGCATGAAATCTATCCATCTCCTCGTCCCCATCCTGTTCGGACTCTCGGCGGCCACTCTTCATTCCGAGACCGCCGCCCCCGGGATCGTCACGGCCGACAACGTCAACTTAAGGGCGGAGCCAAACCTCCGTGCCGAGATCGTCGGCCAGGTCCACAAGGACCAGCCGGTCGAGGTGATCGCGATGGACGGCGAGTGGTGCGCCATCGTCCCCCCGCAGGGCATCTCGGGCTGGATCTCCGCCGACTACCTCCGCGAGGGCGCGGTCACCGCGAGTCGCGTCAACGTCCGGGCCGGCCCCGGCGTTGCCTACGCCAGTCTGACCAAGCTCCAGCAGGGCGACCGCCCGGAGATCCTGGAGACCAAGGAAGGATGGGCGCGGATCGTCCTCCCCCGGTCCGCCCAGGTCTGGTTGAACTCCCGCCTGGTCCGTCTTGGAGAAGAAGCCGCCTTCGTCCCCCGACTCTCCGCGTCGCCCGCCCCTTCGCCGGCGGTCAGCCCGGCAGGCGAGGCCGTCGCTTTCGCCCTTCCGGCCGCCACCGCGCCGGCCCTCCTCCCGTCCGCCCCCGTCCTCCCGACGCCCGCACCGAAGGCGTCCGTTCCCCCAGACGCCGGAGGGGAATCGCTCCCCCCGGTCCTTTCGCCCGCCGCCACGCCTTCTCTCGCGCCGGCGGCGTCGCCACCCGGCTCCGCGGCCGCCTTCACTCCCGTCTCCGTGGGCGGGCCGGTCAAGTCCTACCTGGGCCTTCTCCGGAAGCTCCGCCAGCCCTACTCCAGCGGCCGCCTCCGGGTGACGCACGAGCTCGTCAGGTTCGAGCAGAGGAGCGAGGTCATCGGCCAGCTCTCGGGCGGGAGCTTCGACCTCTCCAAATACGAGAACCGCCGGGTCCGTCTCTGGGCCGTCGCCGCGCCGGAGGAGGACCCCATCCCCCTTCTCGAGGTCAAGGGTATCCAGATCATGTGGTGAGATATGATCCGGACTCTGACCTTTCCCGGCGGGGTCAAGGTTCCCGAGCATAAAGAACTGACGGAAGGGAAGGCGATCGAGACCCTCCCCCCGCCGCCCCGCCTCTTCGTGCCCCTCCGCCAGGGCGCGGGCCGTCCGCCCGAGCCGGTCGTCGCGGCGGGGCAGAAGGTCCGCGCCGGCGAGGTCATTGCCCGCCCGTCCGGCCCGGTCTCCGCCTTCCTCCACGCGCCCCTGGCGGGGACGGTCCGGGGGATCGCGAAGCATCCCCATCCGTCCGGCCCGGAATCGCCCGCGGTCGAGATCGAGGTCGATCCCGAGCAACCGCCCCCCCTCCTCCTCCCGCCGCTTAAGAGACCGGAGGAGGCCTCCCCGGACGAGATCCGCTCGCGGGTCAAGGAGGCGGGGATCGTGGGGATGGGCGGGGCCGGCTTCCCCACCCACGTCAAGCTTACCCCCCCTCCGGGCGCTCCGATCGACTGCGCGATCATCAACGCGGCGGAGTGCGAGCCCTTTCTGACCGTCGACCACCGCCTCCTCCTCGAGGAGACCGAAGCGGTGATCAGGGGCCTCCGGATCGCCATGCGGGCGGTCGGGGCCGAGCGGGGGATCATCGCCGTCGAGGCCAATAAGCGGGATGCCTTCGACAAGATCCACTCCGCGCTCGCGGGCGACTCGAAGCTCCGGGCCGAACTGCTCGACGTGAAATATCCCCAGGGCGGGGAGAAGCAGATCATCTACGCCCTCCTCCGCCGGAAGGTTCCGGCCGGAGGCCTCCCCTCCGCGGTCGGGTGCGTGGTGCAGAATGTCCACACGGCCTGCGCGATCGCCCAGGCCTGCGTCCGGGGAAGGCCCCTGATCGATCGCGTGGTGACCGTGAGCGGGCCGGGGGCGACCAAGCCCGGGAACTTCCGCGTTTCGATCGGGACCCCCTTCGCCCATCTCCTCGCCGCCTCGGGCGGGCTTCCCCAGGGCCGGATTTCCCTGGTCTCCGGTGGAGCGATGATGGGGGTCGCCCAGTTCAGCCTCGAGACCCCGGTGATCAAGGGGACCTCCGGCCTGCTCGTCTTCCCACCGCTGCCGCCCCGCCGCAACCTCCCCTGCATCCGTTGCGGGCGCTGCCTGGAAGCCTGCTCCTTAAGGCTCGTCCCCTGCCAACTGGCCCGGCGGGCGGAGAAGGGGGATGTCGCGGGCTTCCGGGAGGGGAGCGGGGATCTCTGCATCGAGTGCGGCTGCTGCTCCTACGTCTGCCCGGCCCAGCGGGATCTGGTCCAGTTCATCCAGCTCGGGAAGGCCGCGGCGGCGAAAAGCAAGAAGTGATGCCTGCCGATCGCTCAGATCTTTTTGTCATCTCGCCGGCGCCGCACCTCCACTCCGGGGAGTCGGTTCGGCGGGTGATGTGGTCGGTTGTCCTCGCCCTCGTCCCGGCGCTCGCCGCCAGCGTCTATTATTTCGGCCCGCGGGCGGCCCTCCTCGAGGCGACGGCGGTTTTCTCCGCGGTCCTGACCGAGTCCCTGATCCAGAAGCTCCGGCGCGTGCCGGTGACCGTTCTCGACGGCTCGGCCGTCATCACCGGCCTTCTCCTCGCCTTTAACCTCCCCCCCGGCGTCCCTCTCTGGCTGGCCGCGGTCGGCGCCGCCTTCGGGATCGCGATCGGGAAGCACGCCTTCGGCGGGCTGGGGCAGAACGTCTTCAACCCGGCCCTGGTCGGGCGGGTTTTCGTGATGCACTCCTGGATCACGCGGATGACCAGCTGGTCCCCTCCGCTCACGCCGCTCTACGCGGACCTCAACGGCGCCACCTACGCGACTCCGCTCAACGCCCTCAAGGAGTCCCTGCCCCAGTTCCGCCCCGCTCTCGAGTCGATGTTCTGGGGAAACATCGGCGGCTGCATCGGCGAGACCTCGGCCCTGGCCCTCCTTCTCGGCGGCCTCTTCCTCCTCCTCCGGGGCTATATCCGCTGGCAGACGCCGGTCGCTTTCGTGGGGACGGTCGCGCTCCTCACCGCGATCCTCCCACCCCGGGAAGGGGTCCTGGCCGCCTCGCCGCTCTACCACGTCCTCTCCGGGGGCCTCCTCCTGGGCGCGATCTTCATGGCCACCGACATGGTGACCGCGCCGATCACCGGGAAGGGGCGGCTTGTCTTCGGCCTGGGCTGCGGCGCGATCACCGCCCTGATCCGCCTCTACGGCGGCTACCCCGAGGGGGTCTCTTACTCCATCCTGATCATGAACGCCGTGACGCCGCTGATCGACCGCTTCACCGCCCCCCGGCCTTTCGGCTGGCAACCGAAAGCCACGGAGGCATCAAGACACTAAGGGGCATTCAGACTGTGGGAGGGGCATTCCTGCCCCGATCCCTGTTGACCCGGATCGCGACCCCGACAAACAGCAATCGGGGCAGGCCCCGATTCTTATTTTAGATTCTCTAGTGATCGGGGCAGGCAGGAATCTCGCTCCCACAAGCAAAACAGAGAAAGCCGCGAGTAAGAAATCGTGAACCAGATGGTCAAATACGGGCTCATCCTGGCGGGGATCTGCTTCGCGGCGGCCCTCGTCCTCTCCCTCGTCTACCGGGTGACCGAACCCAAGATCGAGGAAGCCCGCCGGCGCGAGGAGGAGGCGGCCCGGAGGGAGCTTCTCCCCGCCGCGGAGGCCTTCGAGAAGAGGTCCGCCGGCGGGATGGAGTATTACGCGGGGCTCTCGGGCGGCCGGGCCGTCGGTTACTGCTTCCCGGCCTCCGGCCGCGGCTACGGCGGCTTCCTGAAGCTGATGGTCGGGATCGACCCGGAGGGGAAGATCGCGGGGGTGCGGGTCCTCGAGCACCAGGAGACGCCGGGGCTGGGGGCGAAGATCGTCGAGGTGAGGCCCGGCGAGTCCGAGCCCTGGTTCCTCGCCGCCTTCCGGGGGCTTCCGGCCCGCCGGATCGGGCTTAAGGACATCCAGGCGATCACGGGAGCGACGATCACCAGCCGGGCGGTGGTCGAGGCCGTCCGCGGGGGAGCGGAGTCCTTCCCGCTTCCCGCCGTTCCGGAGGGGGGAAGCGGGCGGTGAAGGCCTCGGCCGAACTCCTCAAGGGGATCTGGCGGGAGAACCCGACCTTCCGCCTGGTCCTCGGTCTCTGCCCGACGCTCGCCGTCTCCACCTCGATCGAGAACGCCCTCGGGATGGGCGCGGCCGCCGCCTTCGTCCTCCTCGGCGCCAACGTCTTCATCTCCCTGATCCGGCGGATCGTCCCGGACAAGATCCGGATCCCCTGCTTCATCGTCGTCATCGCCACCTTCGTGACGATCGCCGATCTCGCCATGAGGGCCTATGCCCCGCCCTTGAGCCGCGCCCTGGGGATGTTCGTCCCCCTGATCGTGGTCAACTGCATCGTCCTGGGACGGGCGGAGGCCTTCTCCTCGCGGGAGCCGGTGGGGAAGTCGATCCTGGACGCCCTGGGGATGGGGGCGGGCTTCACCTGGGCGCTGCTCACGATCGCGCTCATCCGCGAAGCTTTGGGCAACGGGACGGTGGCGGGGCGGCCGGTCCTCGCCTCCTTCGAGCCGGCGCTCCTGATGGTCCTCGCCCCGGGGGCGCTCCTCACCATCGGCCTCCTCATCGGCCTCCTCAACCTCCTCTCCCGCCGGGAGGAATGACCATGGATATCTCCGCCGCCATCGCCGTCCTGATCAGCGCCGTCTTCATCAACAACTTCATCCTCTCCCGCTTCCTCGGCCTCTGCTCCTTCATCGGCGTCTCCAAGCGGATCGCCCCCGCCGTCTCCATGGGGATCGCCGTCACCTTCGTCACCACCATGGCCTCCCTGATCTCCTGGCTGATCTTCCGCTTCGTCCTCGTCCCCTACCAACTGGAATACCTGCGCACCCTCTCCTTCATCCTGGTCGTCGCCTCCTTCGTCCAGTTCTGCGAGATCGTCATCCAGAAGAAGTTCCCCGCGCTCTACCGGGTCTTCGGGATCTACCTCCCCCTGATCACCGTGAACTGCGCCGTCTTCGGGGTCTGCGTCCTCAACACCGACGTCTTCTTCCGCGACGGTCGCCCCCTCCCCGCGAGCTTCCTCTCCTCCCTGATCCAGGGCTTCGGGGCCGGGGCGGGCTACACCCTGGTCATGGGGCTGATGGCGGGGATCCGGGAGCGGCTGGAGGCGGCCGACATCCCCGAAGCGCTCAAGGACGTTCCCATCACCTTCATCATCGCCGCCCTGATGTCGATGGCCTTCCTGGGCTTCAGCGGGTTTACGCTATGATCGCCGCGATCCTCCTCCCCGCCCTCGCCCTGGCCGGCCTCGGGCTCATCTTCGGACTCGGCCTGGCCTACACGCTCAAGCTCTTCTCCATCGAGGTGGACCCGACGGTGGCCCTGATCATCTCCAAGCTCCCCGGCGCGAACTGCGGGGCCTGCGGGCGGGCGGGCTGCTCCGGATTCGCCGAGGCCTTGCGCCGGGGCGAAGCGCTCCCCTCCGCCTGCCCGGCGACCAAGGACGACACCGCCCGCCAGATCGCCGCGATCCTCGGCGTGGAGTACGAGGCCAAGGCGAAGAAGGCGGCGGTCCTCTCCTGCGCGGGCGGGCGGAACGCCCGGGACGAGTACGTCTACCAGGGGATCCGGCGCTGCCAGGCGGCCTTCCTGATGCTCGGGGGGCAGAAGGCCTGCGCCTGGGGGTGCCTCGGCTTCGGCGACTGCGTTCGCGCCTGCCCCTTCAGCGCGATCCGGATGGGGGAGGAGGGGGTGCCGGAGGTGGAACGGGAGAAGTGCACGGCCTGCGGGACCTGCCTCAAGGTCTGCCCCAAGCAGCTCTTCACCCTGGTCGCCTCCCCCGCGGCGGTCGCCGTCGCCTGCAGCTCGCGGGAGAAGGGGAGGGCGGTCACCTCGGTCTGCTCGGTCGGCTGCATCGCCTGCGGGAAGTGCGTCCGGGAGTGCCCGGCGGGGGCGATCAGCCTGATCGAGAACGTGGCCCGGATCGACTACGCCAAGTGCACGGCCTGCCTGAAGTGCGTCTCGGTCTGCCCCCGCAAGATCATCCGGCCGCTGGACAGGGTCCCGGCTTGTGGATCTCAGATCTCAAATCTCTGATCTCAAATCTGAGATCTCAAATCTCAGATCCAAAAATATCGTATGCCCGGTCTCGCTCGAAAGCGGTATAATCCGGGCTTAAGAGGATCGGAGATGGCCAAGAAGAACAACAGCCGTGCGGCGCCGGCGGTCGAGGCGCGGAGGATCGAGAAGGCCGTTCGGGAGTGGCTCCTCGCGGTCGGGGAGGACCCCGCCCGCCCCGGACTGGAGCGGACGCCGGCCCGGGTGGCCGAGATGTGCGCCGAGATCCTGGAGGGGATGAAGCAGGACCCCGCGGCCGGGATCCGGGTCTTCCGCTATGAAGGCTTCGACGAGATCGTCCTCGTCAAGGACATCCCGTTCCATTCGCTCTGCGAGCACCATCTCCTCCCCTTCTTCGGGAAGGCCCACATCGCCTACATCCCCCGGGACGGCGTGATCACGGGCTTGAGCCACCTGGTCCGGGTGGTGGAGGTCTATAGCCGCCGCCTCCAGGTCCAGGAGCGCCTGACCACGGAGATCGCCGACCTCCTGATGTCGGCTCTGAAGCCGCGAGGGGTCCTGGTCCAGATCGAGGCCGAGCACCTCTGCCTCTCCATGCGGGGGCTCAAGAAGCCGGGGATGACGGTCAAGACCGAGGCGATCCGGGGGATCTTCCGCAAGGACCCGCGCAGCCGCGCGGAGGCCCTAAGCCTGCTCAAAGAATGAGCCCTCGATACTAATCCGATCGTTGTAGTCTGGACCTCGGCGATGACAGTCATTGCGAGCGCAGCGAAGCAATCTCTTGTTGCGCAACGGCTTGGGATTGCTTCGTCGCTACGCTCCTCGCAATGACTGTCTATACAATTATGGACTGTCTTATAATTCCTTTAGATTCAACCGATTTCGCTTGACGAAATATGAATATTCGATATTATCGGATTAGCCACAAGACACTACACCCAAATAGGGCGGATGGTCGTGAGCGGCGAGCGTTATCCGGATTTTCAATTGCTCATTAGGTTTTTTAGGCGCAACTGCGACCCTGCTTAGCCGGCAGGGTTTTTTTATTGTCCAATGCCCAGGAGGTGAGAGATGACCAGCCTGATCCGTTATTCTCTTTTCTTCTCGTCTCTTCTCCTAGCGCGAGCGCCTGATGCTCCAGTTGTCTATGTAGATACATTGGTGGATACTCATCCGTAGATTCCGACTTCCCTATATATAGCGCTTATCAAGGTACAAGAGCGGGGTATGTAGAAGGGAACTTAATGATAATTGGGCCCTGAGCAATGGGCGCTTGGCTCATAAGTCCGTTCCACATTAGAGACATGCAATGAAGATAATACAATCAATGGCCATATCAATCGTGGCTATAGGTATGGTGTCTGTCAGGGCGTATCCGGTGGGATTAAAGCTTGAATATTCAACCTATTTAGGCGGAAGCAGCTACGACGGAAACGATCTAGCAGGCATTGGAGGGATTGCTATTGATAGCAATCTTTGCGCTTACGTTACGGGAGTTACAGGATCATCCGATTTCCCGATTAGCAACCCTTATCAGTCGAGTGTTGCAGCCGCGTTGGATATATTTATATCTAAATTGTCATCTTCGGGATCTTCACTTATATATTCCACGTATTATGGAGGGGGTAGTTATGATTGGAGTTTCGGCATCGCACTAGATTCAGACCAATGTGCGTACGTCAGCGGAGATACCGGATCTAATGATTTCCCAATATATAGCGCTTATCAATCGAGCTATGCTGGAGCTGGCGATGCGTTCCTGTTTAAGCTGTCTTCATCTGGATCAGATATTGTATTCTCGACATATTTCGGGGGTAGCTATGAGGACTATTCATGGGATATCGCTTTAGGTCCCGGCAACATCATAGGGATTGTTGGGGATACCTCATCACGAGATTTCCCTACATACAACGCTTATCAAGCGAGTTACTGGGCTCAGGGTGATGCATTCGTCTCTTGCTTTGCGTCGTCTGGTTCATCACTTGAGTATTCGACATATCTCGGCGGGGAGTATACTGATTATGGACTTGGCGTAACAATAGACACCGATGCTTGCACTTATGCTGTAGGGGGAACGGGAAGCGATGAATTTCCAATAAAGTCTTCATATCAGGCGACGCTCAATGGAGGCATGAATGCGTACGCAGTGAAATTGCAATCCAGTGGTACCGAATTATGCTATTCGACATATATTGGAGGATCTTGGCTTGATTCTGGGCGAGATGTGGTTGCTAACTCCAATGGATGCATATTTGTGACCGGTGGTGCATGGTCGGATAATTTCCCAGTATGCAATGCCTACCAATCAACATTCGGAGGGGGCGGATATCTATATCCTGGCGACGCGTTCATATCGAAATTGGATTCCAGTGGATCGAGAATATTATACTCAACATATTTAGGTGGGTTGGATGGAGATGGAGGATTAGGTATAGCGTTAGATAGTATTGGTCAAGCATATATTGCAGGTCATACCAGGTCGCGGAACTTCCCAACAGTTAATCCCTATCAAGCTAGCTATAACGAAGGGACCAAGGATTCGTTTGCAACCTGTATATCGTCCTCGGGATCATTCTTGATATACTCAACATATATAGGAGGAAGCGCTCGCGATGTTGGATTAAATATTGCTCTAGATTCGATAAATTCCGCATACATAAGCGGCCATACGGAATCTATGAATTTCCCGACCGTCAATGCGTATCAATCAAGCTATGCCGGCGCCATCGATGCGTTTGTCTCCAAATTAAAATGGGAACCCACTCCTACCCCTACACCCATCTCCCCGATAGTCACTTTGGAATGCGGAGATTACGATGGAGACGGGACATCGGAGATAGCGATTTTCAGGCCGAGCGTAGGCTCGTGGAGATTTAG
>CAZOYW010000039.1:24374-29418 GCA_964584165.1 uncultured bacterium | reverse complement strand
TCCTAACCGCGATACTCTACGACCCCGACGGGAGTCGAACCCGTGCTGTCCCGACGCCGCTTGAAAAGCGGTGTCGGGGAGTCCTAACCGCGATACTCTACGACCCCGACGGGAGTCGAACCCGTGCTGCAGGCTTGAAAGGCCTGAGTCCTAACCGCTAGACGACGGGGTCTTGACTGCGTTTCCGCACCAAGCGCTCAATGAATAATGCGCTTTTCTCCGCCTTGATCTCCTTCTCCCTCCGATAGGCAAGGGCCAATGTCGGATATCGTTCCGAGTAAACCAGCGCCAAGGGTAGCCTGGCTCTAGTCGCGGGGACCCTGCCGGCGCTGTGTCGGGCTAGCCGTCTCTCCAGATCTTTCGTTGATCCGATATAGAATCTTCCGTCTTTGCCGCTCCTGAGAATATATACCCAGCACATGACTTGTCGAACCCGTGCTGTCCCGACGCCGCTTGAAAAGCGGTGTCGGGGAGTCCTAACCGCTAGACGACGGGGTCAAAACTAAAATTCCGCGGAGCGGAATTTTAAATGAGGGCGGCAGGACTCGAACCTGCGGCCAACGGGTTAAAAGCCCGTTGCTCTACCAGCTGAGCTACGCCCCCGGGATGAGATTCACAGACTTGCGGAACGAAGTGAACGCAAGTCTGATGAAGATCACCCGTCCCGATGTCGCCGCCAGGCGGCATCGGGGCGAACATCTTGTATCATCTCAGTAATTTGCGGGACTCAAAAATTCGATGTCTACCCGCAAAGCCGCCACAGGATCGATGCCATCGAAGCTGCGGCCATCCCGACACGGTTGAAAACCGCGTCGGGATGCTCTACCAGCTGAGCTACGCCCCCGCTTGAATCTCACGGACTTGCGGAGCTTTTGCGAATGCAAGTCCGATGAGATTCAAGCGTCCCGATAGCGCCGGAGGCGATATCGGGACGATCTCCTCCCGTTCTCACGGACTTGCGGAGCTTTTGCGAACGCAAGTCCGATGAGATTCAAGCGTCCCGATGTCGCCGCCAGGCGGCATCTGCGCCATCGTCCTATCTTCGTAGACACATGATAGCATAGAGCAAGCCCGACCCCAACAGGAGAGGAGGCTCGAAAGAGGGACGAGGATAGTCTAAGGTAGCGCCTCTGGCGCAACCCTGGGCTAGAAGACTCAGCCCCGTTGGGGTTGACCCATAGCCCGGTTTATTCATGAAAACCGGCGGTTTTCATGAATAAGCCGGGCTACTTTAGATGGCGCCGCGCCCCTGGCTAAGTTATCATCCCGATCGAGGGAACCAGCCATGCCCTACACCATCCTGCTGGTGGACGACGATTCCGACTTCCGCCGCGAGTTCCGCGAGTATTTCAGCGGCTATCGGATCATCGAGGCGGGCGACGGCGCGGAGGCGCTCGCGCGCCTCGGCCGTCCGCACGAGATCGACCTGGTCATCCTTGACGTCCGGCTTCCCGGCCAGCGGGGGACCGATGTCCTCAAAAAGATCAAGGAGACCGCCCCAGACCTGCCCGTGGTCATGCTCACCGGCCACGGGAGCAAGGACGTGGTGATCGAGGCCTTGAAGGGCGCCGCCGACGATTACCTGGAGAAGCCGCTCGATCCCGCGACGGCCGAGAAGATCATCGTCCGGATCGTCTCCGCCTCGCCCTGGCGGTCGCCGCCCGCTTCGGACGGCCCGAACGGAAAGATCGCGCGGGTAAAGCATTTTCTGGAGCGCAACGTCCATAAACTGGTCCCCCTGGAGGAGGCCGCGGCCCTGATCTGCGTCAGCCCGAAGTATCTGAGCCGCCTTTTCCGGCGGGTCACCGGTCAGGGGTTCAGCGACTTTAAGCTCGCGCTCAAGGTCGCCCAGGCCAAGAAATGGCTGGTCGAGACCGAGGGCAACGTCAACCGGATCGCCTACTCGCTCGGCTACCAGAACGCCGAGTCCTTCATCCGCATCTTTCAGGCCGCCACCGGCCGCACGCCTACCCAGTATCGCAAGGGAGAGCTCCCCCCGCCGGCGAAACGCCCGGACAAGGCGGCTCCCCGCTCTCGGCGGCGCCCCCGCCGCTGAAGCCCCGACCGGTCTTCGCCACCCGGAGTCGCCGAGCGCCCCTGCCCCCGCTCGAGCCTCCGGCGCAGCTCTCTTCCCCCTTCCCCCGCGCCGCTCTCGCCCCGCAGCGGGTCGGATCACCCCCGCTCCCGGGGTGGATTAAAGTCAATGTTTGGAGGAATCCGCTCATTTCCCAATCGGTGCCGGCGTGGAATGATGGCAGCGCTCGAAAAACGGCTAACCAGTCGAGCGGTCGCTATCCAGGGAGGATGAAGATGAAAGGATACCTCAGAGGAATCAGCGTTTACGTCGCGCTGCTGATGGGATTGGCGCTCGTGCCCGCGGCGCCCGCCCAAAACAGCAACTTCTACCTCGTCGCCGACGATGGCGGCGGGCCTCCCGGCGACGACCTGCTCACCTTGGAGAATGTCGCTACGCTAGTCGAGACCCCGATCGGGACGGGGACGAGCACCGTCAGCATGGAGGGCGCCGCCCGCTATCCCGAGGCCAGCTTCATCACCCAGACGCTTTTCGGCGCCACCGCCTCCCGGCTCTACCGCCTCAACAAGATCACCGGGGTGGCGACCGCCCTCGCCTCCACCTACGGTTCCGGTCCCGGGCCGTTGGGGACGCGCACTTTCGACGACGTTGACGGGATCGCCTTCGACGCCACCACCTCGCCCGCGGTCATGTACGGCACCGTGCGACGGGAGGGGGGCGGCAGCCCCTCCGATCTCCTAATCCGCATCAACTACGGCACCGGGGCCCACGTCGCCGCCGCCTGGGGGACCGGCACGGACTACCTGGTGATCCAAAACCAGGGGGCCGGCCTCCACGACATCGACGATATCGCCATCCGCTCCTCGGACGGAGCGATGTACGCGATCAACAACAACAGCGGGTCGGAGGACCGGCTGGTGATCGTCGACAAGAACACCGCTTCCACCACCGATGTCGGCCGCCTGCGCCGGAGCGATGATTCCGAAGACGTGGACGACATGGAGGGGCTGGACTTCGACTGCAACGGCACCCTCTGGGGAGTAACCGGCCAGAACTCCAGCGATACCGGCCAGCGGAACCGGATCTGGGTCTTCCAGACCGACGTCTTCGGCGATCCGACCCGGTTCGTCAGCGAGATCGACCACATGCTGGAGGGTTCCGACTACGAATCGATCGTCGGTTGCGTGGTCATCGGAGCCACGCCCACTCCCTCCCCCAGCCCGGTGGTTCCCACTCCCAGCCGGACTCCGTCGCCGTCCCCCACCTCGACGCCCTACCTGAGCGAGATCTGCCTGCGCGTAGGGCACGCCACCCTCTCCAGCGGCGCGACCAGCGCCACCTCCTTCGTGAACAGCGGGCTGGAGCTCACGCTCTGGGCCCCGGCCACCACGTCGGTGGTGGTGTTGTCTTCCCATGATTGCAGCACCGGCATTTCCACCGAGGCCCAAACCGGCTTCTGGGACCTCCGAATGGACAACACCTGGTCCAGCCAGACGATCGGACGCTATCTGAGCGGGAACGAAGACTTGGGTCTGAGCGGGGCGATCCACCTTTTCGAGAACGTGAGCCCGGGCAACCACGTGGTCCGCCTCCGGCACAAGAGCAACGGGACAACCGACCCCCAGATCGTGACTCGGAACGCCGACATGGTGGCCTTCGACCTGACGGTCGAGGACGGGAGCGCCCGTTTCAACTACGGCACCTCCGTCCTGGACGCGACCGGAGACACCACCAGCAACTTGTCGTTCGAGGACGTCGACGGGCTTAGCTGCACCGTGACCCTGGATATCCCGGGGAGGATTTTCGTCTCCTGCGCCCTGAACGGAGAATCATCCGGCGGCGCCTCCGCGCGGATGGGCTTCTGGCGTCTCCAGGTCGATGGCACGACCGTCGGGGTGGCCCAGGAGCACCGGAAATTGAGCGGTTCGGCCGACCTGGGAGCGGTCCTCCTTCACGGGCTCACCGACAACCTGTGCGCGGGGACCTACACCGTCACCGTGCAGCATCGGACCAACGATATCGCCCTCCCCGTCCGGACGCTGAACGCGACACTCCTCGCCGTCGCTCTCTCCACCGCCGACGCCGGCGGCCTCGAGCTCCCGGCCGCCCAGGCCGCCTCCGAGACTTTCAACGACACGACCTCGACCACGATGGTCGACGCCGCGACCAGCCAGGTGGAGCTGAGCCTCCAGACCGACAGCGACATCGTCATCGCCTCCAACATCGCCTCCCACGGCATCTATGACGGAGCGCCGGGCGACCGTTACGGGTTTTTCGACCTCACCCTGGACGGTAGCCCAGTCTCCGAGACGGTGAGCCGCTTCTACGAAGAGACGGGCGACCACGCCGCCGGCGGGATCTACGGGATGGGGCCGGATTTCTCTGCCGCCACCCACACTGGCTACATCCGCTTCGCCACCAACAACCCGAACCGGGGGATCTCTCTCCACGACCTGGCGATCGTGCTCCTCGGCTCCTGCGCCAATATCGGCCAGCCTCCCTGCGCCACGCCCACTCCTTCCCCGACCCCCACGCCAGAGCCTTCGCCGACACCGTCGCCTTCGCCGGAGCCGACGAAGACGCCCTCGCCGACAGCTACGCCGACGGCCGAACCGACGAAGACGCCGTCGCCGACAGCGACGCCGACGGCCGAACCGACGAAGACGCCGTCGCCGACAGCGACGCCTACGGCCGAACCGACCAAGACTCCCTCGCCCACGGCTACGCCTACGGCCGAACCGACCAAGACTCCCTCGCCCACGGCGACGCCTACGGCCGAACCGACCAAGACTCCCTCGCCCACGGCGACGCCTACGGCCGAACCGACGAAGACGCCGTCGCCCACGGCGACGCCGACGGCGGAGCCGACGAAGACTCCCTCGCCCACGGCTACGCCTACGGCCGAACCGACCAAGACGCCCTCGCCCACGGCGACGCCTACGGCCGAACCGACCAAGACGCCCTCGCCCACGGCTACGCCTACGGCCGAACCGACCAAGACTCCCTCGC
>CAZOYW010000039.1:0-24274 GCA_964584165.1 uncultured bacterium | reverse complement strand
AAGACGCCCTCGCCCACGGCTACGCCTACGGCCGAACCGACCAAGACTCCCTCGCCCACGGCTACGCCGACGGCGGAGCCGACGAAGACGCCCTCGCCGACAGCCACGCCCACGGCGGAGCCATCGGCGACCCCTTCCTCTTCCGCGACCCCGACCCCCCGTCCCTCCGCGATCCCGTCTCCTGCCCCTTCGGCGTCCCCCAGCCCGGTACCCACGCCGGACTGCCACTGTTACGTTATGCCCCAACAGACGCTATACAACACCTACGAGAACATCCTCATGCTGGTCCACCCGGAGGTCTTCAATCCCAACACGAATGAAACCGTCATCGGGCCTACAGGGGCGACCGGGATCGAGGCGATGGATTACAATGGAGAGGACGGTCTGCTTTACGGGATCAATTACGGCCAGCTGGGGACGATCGATCTCGTCACAGGCGTGTTCACCCCCAAGGAACAGCCGATCGGTGCGGGCTACGGTTCCCTCGGCTACCGGTCATTCCGAGACTGCGACGGCATGTCCTTCCGCCACAGCGACGGAGTCCTCTTCGCCTCCGTCCGAAAGGGGGAGAACGATCTCCTGATCCAGGTGGACCACATCACTGGCGCCCACATTGCCGGGGCCTTCGGCGGCGACGATTACATTGTCATAGAGGAGGTCCCGGACTCAGGCGATGACGACATCGACGATATCGCCTTCGATACCGCCGACGACACCCTCTATGCGACAGCCAACGATGCCGGCCGTCACGATCACCTGATCACGATTAACCCGGTGGACGGATCGATCGAGGAGATCGCGGAGCTCTACTGCCCGCTCGCCCAACTCGCGGTCCAGGACATGGAGGGACTCGGTTTCGGCTGCGACGGCATACTCTGGGGAACGACCGGGCGATACACCGATCCCCAACTCGCCAACCGCCTCTGGGAGATCAACAAGGACACGGGGCACGTCTGCAATCCTCGGCGGCTCGGAAAGGCGTCGGATTACGAAGCGGTGACCTGCGGAAAATTCCGCATCCCGCCCACCCCCGCCCCCACCCCGGCGCTGGCGGCGGCCGCGGACGGGGACTACGACGGCGACGGCGTTTCCGATGTGGCGGTCTTCCGTCCCTCCACCGGCCAGTGGTCGGTCCGGGGGATCACCCGGTTCTATTTTGGCGCCGCCGCCGACCTCCCCGTTCCGGGGGATTACGACGGAAACGGCCGGGCGGACGCCGCCGTCTTCCGCGGCTCGTCCGGTCTCTGGGCGGTCAACGCGCTCACCCGGCTGATCTTCGGCATCGATGGGGATTATCCCGCCGTGGCCGACTACAACGGGGACGGAACGTCCGATATCGGCATCTTCCGCCCCGGCCTAGGTTTCTGGTCGGTCCGGGGGATGGGGCAGGACTATTTCGGAGTCTGGGGCGACCTCCCGGTCCCCGGCGATTACTCCGGCGACGGAACGGCAGCGCCGGCGATCTTCCGGCCGGTCACCGGTCTCTGGTCGGCCCGGGACGTCGGGAGCTGGTACCTCGGGACGGCCGGCGACCTCCCGGTCCCCGGAGATTACCGCGGCACCGGCCCCGCCGCCGCAGCGATCTTCCGGCCCGCCACTGGCCTCTGGACGGTCCTTGACTTCACCCGTTTCTGGTTCGGGTCGTCCGCCGATCATCCCGTCCCCGCAGACTTCAAGGGGGACGGGAAGGACGCCGCGGCGGTCTTCCGCGATGCGGATGGCCTATGGGCGGTGCGAGCCCTAACCAGGGCAGCCTTCGGGTTAGCCGGCGACCTGCCCGCGACCCGGTAGGAAATCCCCTCAATCCGGCCGCGGCCGGATGCCGGGGAGGAGGGACCTACTTGTCGGTGCTCGCCAGAGCGCATGTCATGATCGTGGACGACGACGCGGAGCTCCTCGCCGAGCTCTCCGAAGCCCTGCGGTCGGGCGGCTTCCGGGTTTCCGCCTTTACCGACGGAGCCCGGGCCCTGTTCGCCGCCGCGAAGCGGCCCCCCGCGGTGATCCTGCTCGACCTCAAGATGAGGGGGTGCAACGGCTTCCAGGTGGCCGGCCTGCTGAAGAAGGATCCGCGCACGAGCGGCATCCCGATCATCGCCATGACCGGTCATTACACCGAACAGGAACACGAGCGGCTCATGAAATCCTGCGGGATGCGGGCCTGCCTGCTCAAACCTTTCACGGCCGAAGTGGCGATTCAGAAAATCGCGATGGTCATGCGGGCGGACAACTCATCGCTCGCGCGGTTCGCTGCCCGGGAGAAAACCGGAGACCGGGAATAAGCTGGACCGGTCGCCCGGCCCCCCGGGGAAGGAAGGGACGCTCGTTCGAGGGGAGCGCCGGGAAGGATCAGCGCCCTCTCGCCACCCGGGCCACGATCCGCAAGAGCTCCCGCTCGTCAAAGGGCTTGGTCAGGAGGCCGGCGACCAGGGCCGAGACCTGCTCTTCCCGCAGGAATTTATCCATGAATGGCCGTCCGGTGATCATGATGACCGACGTTCGGGGACGGAGCGCCTTGATCCGTTTGAGCAGGCTCACCCCATCGGCGCCCGGCATCTTGTAATCCAGGATCACGATATCGAAGGCGCGCTCGGCGAGGAGTCGTTCGGCCTCGGCCGGATCGGGGACGGGGCGGGCCCGGTAGCCCCGGGCCTGGAGGGATTCGGCGATTTCCCCGCACAGATCGGCGTCGTCGTCGATGATCAGGATGGTGAGAGCGGGCATGGGTTCAACTCCCCGTCTTCCTGGGCAAAACCACGGTCACGGTCGTCCCCCGCCCCGGCGCGCTTTCGATGGCGATGCTCCCTCCGTGCATCTGCACGATGTTCTGGCAGATGGCCAAGCCGAGGCCCGTCCCCTTGACCTTGGTCGTGAAGAAGGGGCTGAACGCCCGCTCCAACGTCTCCGGATCCATCCCGGGACCATTATCGGTGAAGGAGACGCTAACGGAGTCGGTCGCGGCGCGCCCCCGGATTTCCACGATTCCCTCGCCGGATTCGAGCGCTTCGTTGGCGTTGGAGAGAATGTTGCTGAAGACCTCCTTTAATTGCAGGGGATCGGCCTGGAGGGGAAACTCGTGTAGGGAAGCCAGGTCGATTTTCAGGGACACGCCTTTCTTGAATCGGGCGCGGGCGGCCTGAACGCTTTCCTGGATCAGGCGGGAGAGGGAGACGCTTTCGAGACGGGGTGGGCGCAGCCGCGAATAGAAGAGGAGGTTGTCGATGATCTGATCGCTCTCGGCGACCTTCTTTTTAATGGTGCGGATGTTGCCGGCCAGGGCGGGGTTGGCGGCCTTTCGCTTGATGTTGGCCGCGGCGAAGGCGATCGCGGCCAGGGGGTTCCTGAGCTCGTGGGCGACGGTGGCGGCGAGCGCTCCGATATCCGAGAGGCGCCGGGTCTTCGCCAACTCCTCCTGGGAGACGATCAGCTCCCGGGATCTTCGCTCGACCAACTTTTCCAGGGTGGCCTTGTCCCGGCGCAGGATCTCCTCGGCCCGGGCCCGCACCGCCCGCAGGCGGATCGTCATGATCCCCTCGGAGATACCGGCGGCGAGTTCCTTGAGCAGTTTCACCTCCTCGTCCAGAAAGGGATTCGCCTCCCGCGAGTAGATGCTGAGCGCGCCCAGAATGCCGTCCCGGGAATTCAGGGGCAGGGCGATGGAGGCGGCATACCCCCGTTTGGTCGCTTCCCGGCGCCAGGGTTCGAAGTCCGAATCGGTAAGCATGTTCTGGCAGAAGGTGACTTGTCCCAGGCGGATAGCCGCGCCGGAAGGGCCGCGTCCCCGGTCCGTGTCCGCCCAACTGAAACGGGCCGCGGCCAGATAACCGCCCGTATCCCCGGCTGAGGCCACCGGCCGGACCGTCTTGCCGCCATCGTGCTCGGGGAATCCGACCCAGGACATGGCATAGCCGCAAACCTCGACAATGATCCGGCAGACGGTCCCCAGGTACTCTGGCTCGTCGGCGGCCCGGATCAAGGCTTGGTTGCAGTCGCTGAGCGCCCGGAGCGTCCGGTTGAGCGTCTGCAGGGTTTCCTGGCTCTTTTGCCGCTCGGTGATGTCCTGGCCCTGGGCGATGGTGGCGAGGACGGTCCGGCCGTCCTCGGCGTAGACGTTGGCCGAGTTCCAGAGGGCGATCCGGACTTCCCCGTCGGCGCGGAGGATCGGGATCTCCACCACCTCCCAGCGCTCGCTCAGGGTGCGCCTGATCTTGTCGAGCGATTCCTCCCGGCTCGCCTTTGGGAAAAGGATGCTGAGGTCGCGGCCGATCACGTCCTCGGCCCGACGGCCCGAGAGGTTGACGAAGGCCGGGTTGAAACGGGTGATTTTGAGCCGCGTATCCCAGCAGATGATGGGGGCGTTGGCATAGGTGAAGAGGCTCTCCAGGTAGTCCCGGGTCTCTCGGAGGTTCTCCTCCGCCTGTCGGCGTTCAACGATCTCGCCCCGCAGCCGTGAGTTGGATGCTTCTAACTGTGCTGTGCGGTCCTTGACCAGCTCCTCCAGGCGCTGGCGGTATTCGGAGACCTCCGCCTCGGACCGTTTGCGGTCGGTGACGTCGAGGCCCATCTCCAGGATCAGGGGGGAGCCGTCGACGTCGGCGAAGAGGAAGTCAAAGACGTGGTAGTCGCGCCGGTCCGGCCCGGTCCACTCCCACTCCCGGTTCGTCCCGGCTTGCAGCACCTTATAGGTCTCGCAGTTCAGGCATGGCTCGGCCCGCTGAAACAGGTACTCATAGCAGCGGCGGCCGAAGGATTCTCCGAAGCGTTCGCGGAAGTAGCGGTTGGCGAAAGAGACATGGTAGTCCGGCGTCAGGGTGACCACGTAGACCGGGAGCTTGTCCAGGATATCATTGAAGCGCTGGCGCTCGACCGCCAGCCTGGCCACCGACTCATTCAGCTGCTTAGTCCGTTCCTTGACCTGGCTTTCCAGCTTGTCATGAGCTTTTTGCAGAGCCTCTTCCGCCCGCTTGCGGTCGGAGATGTCGATGCAGATCCCGGTCATGCGCGCCGGCCGGCCGTCCGCGCCGAGGATCGGACGGCCCAAGGCGTAGATCCACCGGATCTCCCCGTTCGGCCTGACCACCCGATATTCGTTGACGAGCTGGACGCGGTCGCGAAGGGCGACGTCGATCCGCGTTTCCGCCAGTGCGCGGTCCTCGGGGTGGAGGAGGGACCGCCAGAGTTCGAAGGTCGCCGGCGCTGCGGCGGGGTCGAGGCCGAAGAGGCTGAAGAGCTCGCGCGTCCATTCCAGCCGTCCCGTCGCCAAGTCCCAGTCCCAGGCCCCGATCTCCGCCCCTTGGTGGGTGAGTTCCAGACGCTCGTTGGCCCGGCGGAGGGCGTCCTGCGCTTGCTGCCGCTCGGTAATATCGACGGCGAAACCGATGATCCCCCGCAAGGCTCCCTTCTCATCGAAGTAGGGGAGCTTGTCCGTTTGGACCAGCCGCGTCCCCCGCCGCGTTTCCATCGGCTCGACGATCGACCGCTTGGCCCGCCCCGTGGCCATGACCTCCTGATCGTCTTTGAAATACGCCTCCGCCCGCTCCTTCGGGAAGAGATCGAAGAGGGATTTCCCCTCCAATTCCGCCCGGCCGACCCCGAGCGCGTCTTCGAAGGCCTGGTTCACGCGGACGAACCGGTTCTCGGTATCCTTAAAGAAGATCAGGGCGGGAACCGAGTCGAGGATGACGCGATGCTCCGCCAAGAGGGCGTTGAGAACGCCCGTGAGGCGCTCGCGCTCGCCGATCGCCTGGTTCAAATCGTCTCGGGCGGCGGTGATCCGCTTCAGGTCTTCGGTCATGGTGTCGAACGCGCGGGAGAGCTGCCCGATCTCGTCACGCCGGGCGAGGGCCACGCGATGGTCCAAGTCGCCGCTCCCAACGATCTCCGCCCCCCGGACGAGCCAGCGGATCGGCTTGGAGATCGACTGGGCGGCGGAGAAGGCGATTGCGCCGGCCAGGAGGAGCACGATCCCGCCGATGCCGAGAGTCAGCTTGGCCAGGTTCCTGATATCGGCAAACGCTTCCTCGGCGTCGATCTTGGCCACCAGTCCCCAGCCGAGAGCGGGGAGGTAGCGCCAGGCGGCCACCACTTCTTTGCCCCGGTAATCGCGCAGGAGACCGGCCCCGTTCTCCCCTCCCGTGGCCTTCTGGATGGGGATGCCGGCGCGATCGCCGACGGTCAGTCGTTTCCGGAGAGTCGCTTCGGAGTTGAACCGCCGGGGATTCAGGAACACGATCTCGGCCCCCTCCCGCCGGCCAATCAGCACCTCTCCGCTTTGACCCAGGCCGGCGGCGCCCTGAAGGATGGCATAGAGGGGCGCCGGGTCGATGATGAAGGCGATGAACCCGGCCGGCCTCTGATCCAGATCGAATACCGTCGCGGCAAGGAGCATGGTGGGGGACCGCCCCCGCGCGGGGGCGGCGTAGGAATCGGCGAAGTAGATCCCAGGCTCTCCCGCGCTTGCGAGGCTCCCCCGCATCTCGCTTAAGGGGATGGCCAGCTCCTCCGCCTCGAGCTTGGCGGGGGAGGAATACACGGTTCTTCCGGCGAGGTCGGCCAGGCGCACCCCGCGTAGGCCGGGGATCGCGGGCATCTTCCCCAGGACCTGATCCGCCATCCTCTGAGCCGCGGCGCGGCGGCGATCATCCGGCGCGCCGGCGGGAGAGGAGAGGTCGGGGAGGCTGGACCTGATCGCGTAGCCGATGCGGACGATGTCCAGGTTGTTTTCCAGCGCTTCGAAATAGCTTTCCAGCCGGTCAGCCTTGAGCTCGGCGAGATGGCTCAGTTCGGCGAGGCGAGCGGTCTCGATCGACTCCCGATAGCGGCCGAAGATCAGGAAGCTGGTGAATGCGATCGGGATCAGACCGATCGCCAGCAGCAGCACGGTCAGCTTCAGTCGGATAGGCATGGCAGTCCCGTCCCGAAAAGGGCGAACAGCGCCGTCGTGACCATCGGGTCAGAGGTTGAGATGTTCATGATCGCAGCGAGGGGAGTGCCGAGGCTTTCTCCTTGAGAAGGGACCTGCCCCCATTCTTCGGGCCACTTTCGATGTTAGTCCTACCCCGCTTGCGGTGCCCCCCAACTCTGGAGCACTCTTACTCTAGTTTCTCGCCGCAAGTAACCTGTTTTCTTCCTGGTGTCCTTCCTGCGTGGTGCTGTCTTTCTGGCAGGATAGCAGATATTCGACCGGCGACATATTGCCGAGCGAACCGTGCGGGCGGACCGTGTTGCAGTCTTCCCTCCATGCCTGGAGCTTCTTGACACGCATCCTAAGCGCCAGGTTATCCCGTCGGCGATGCCGATAGTAGAGAGTTCTTGGATTATCTGGAAAGAGCGTGGAAGAAGGGACAGGTGTCGCAGGATTTATTGGATGCTTTATCTCGAGAGAAGGCAAGGTGGACAAAAGTCAATCAATAGCGGATTCCGGCAATGGATCTTTCCCTCGCTTATTTGAGATTCTAACTCGCGAATCCGAGATCCCAATGGAATTCGGCTTATTCGCACTAATCCAAGGAGATGATTATGCCGACCAAACATTTAACATCAGGGTTACAGCGCTTCATCGTCAATCAACTGTTAGCTTGCAAGGAGGTAGTCATGGATAGCTATAACAAGCGCGGAATGAGGCTCGTTGGGCGGCGCCTATCATTCACGCTGGCGCTGCTTATGGGAACCCTGACGGCGGCCAACGCCCGCGCACTCACTCTGAATGTGGTGTGGGTCGATCAAGACGGCAATACCGGGCCGGTGAACGATTACCGCTGGCTGGTGCAAGAGGACACCACTTATGATCTCGGCCCCGGCAAGCCGGACCAGCTGTCTTTGAATTTCCACAAGAGCTATGCGCCGGTGGTGGCCGCCGGTGATCAGGGCAATCCGCCCAGCGGCTTATCGCTTGATCCCAACAAGCGGTATTTCGTCTCCGTGCTTCCGGCGGCGGGCTACACCATCGGCGGAGCGCCGGTGATAAATGATGCCGCCGAGGTCAAGGTCAGCCCCCTCCCGCTTCCCACCGCTCAGATCTCGATCTTCGTATTCGAAGACAATTTCCCCATCAATAATGCCCCCGATCTCCCGGAGGAGCGCGGACTGGCCGGCTTCAAAGTCAAAGTGGAGGACGCCGGAGGCAGATACGGCATCTCCGCCGGCGCGCAGATGATGGATGCTTTCGGCAACCCCATCGGAACCGTATACGGCGAAGACGGCAGTGTAGCCAGTATGGGCGACGGCGTGGTGACCACCGGTGCCGACGGCTACGCCCTGATCAAGAATCTGGCGCCCGGGAAATACGGAATCAGCGTGGTCTCGCCCGCGGGCGAGCGCTGGATACAGACCTCCACCATCGAGGGCAAGATGGTCATCGATGCCTGGGTCAAGGCCGACGAGCCGCCCTTCTTCGTGGAGTTCGGACCGCCGGGGCCTCACGTGTTCATCGGTTTTGTCCAAGAGATAAATGACGCGGCGTTCATGACTGGAACCAACAGCGTCAGCGGAAGGGTCGTGAACCTTCACAACTCCCGGCCGCCGGATTTCACCTTCTGGCCGGGCCATCCCATCCCCGGCGCCTGGGTCGGGCTGAACAGCGGCCCGGCGGGGACCGGCCGCGGTGTGTATGCGGCGCCGTGCAACGAAGACAGCACGTTCTCCATCAGCGGAATCCCGGACGGGACCTACGAACTGGTGATCTGGGACGAGAACCTGGACCTTATCTTCGCGACGAAAAATATAAATCTTCCGGCCGACGCGGGCGATCTGGGCGATATTGCGGTGTTCAACTGGTTCGGCAGGCTGGAAGGCGGCGTCTTCTCCGACGACAATCTGAATGGATATTGGGATGCCGGCGAGACGGGCATTCCGGAGCAGGCTATCAACATCCGCTTCCGGGACGGCTCCATCTACCAGTCTTTCCCCACCGACTCGGAGGGCAAGGCGCCCTTCGATGAGGTCTTCCCATTCTTTAACTGGCTGGTGGCGGAGGTGGACTTTGCCCGCTTCCAGGCCACCGGCGCCACCTTCGTCGTCGATGCCGGCGGGCAGCCGAGCGCCGCCTACGACTATTACCTTAATCCCCAGGCGCAGGATTGTGACGGCGGCGCTCTGGAAAGAACTGAGATCGGACCGGTCCTCACCCAGGCCTTCCAGGTGTTCTTGGGCCAGACCATCCGGATGGATTTCGGCAAAGCGCCTTATAACCCCGACCAGAACGGCGGCATATCCGGCATGGCCATTTACGCCACCACTCGGGCGGAAAACGATCCCGGGTTGGCGGCGGCGGAGCCCTGGGAGCCGGGCATTCCCAGGGTGCAGGTGAACCTGTATCGAGACGAGCTCAATAACGAGACGGGCGATCCCGGTTCGGACGGCAAGATTGATCCCGCGGACCCGCAACCCGGCACCTCCTATCCCTACACCCCGGTCCTGTCCGATGTGGACAACTATCCGTTCGGATGGTCCGAGGGCGGAACCAAGGGTTCCGAAGATATCGATCGCAATATGAACGGACTGTTCGATCCGGGCGATGCCATAGACATGACCCGGACCGACAGCTGGGACGACAGCCTGCCGGATTGCGCCGCCGGCACCAATAGCCCCATCCTCGGCTCCCCCTTCGGGGAAAAGGACGCTTTCGACGGCCTGAGGAACTTCAACCAGGCGCGGCCGGGTGTCTTTGACGGCGGATACGCCTTTTCCGGTCTTGCGCCCGGCGTCTACATAGTGGAGGCGGTGGCCCCGCCCGGCTACGAGCATGCGAAGGAAGAGGACAAAAACGTGGACTTCGGCGACGAGTTCATCCCCGCCCGGGCGCTGAACCAGGATCTGCTCGACAATCAGCCGGCCCTGGTCGGCGATCTGCGCGTGGTTCCTAACGAACTCTCCCTTTTCCCGGGCGTGCCGGCTCCTTTCGCGGGGGAACCGCGGCCTCTGCCGGACCGCAAGCAGGTGACGCTGAGGCCGGGACTGAACTCGGCCTGCGACTTCTTCCTGTTCACCAAAGTCCCGGTGGCGGGGCAGATCGTGGGCTTCATCCTGGATGACCTGGCCAATGAGTTCGACCCGGCAGCCCCAACCTTTGGCGAGAAATATGCGCCGCCGAACCTGCCCATTTCCATCCGGGATTGGATGGGCAATCTGATCGCATATTTCGCTTCCGACATGTACGGAGCTTACAACGTGCTGGTTCCGTCCACCTACACGGCGAACCTGCCGCAGCCCAGCGGTATGTCGCCCCATATGCTGACGGTGGTGATAAACGATCCGACCCATCCGACCGTGCCCCATAATCCAAAATACAGCCAGTTCTCCTACACCTTCCAGTATATGCCGGGGACAACCACCTACCTGGACACCCCCGTGATCCCGATCGCGGCTTTTGCCGGGCCGGATCAGTTCCCGGTCGATTCTGAATTTCCCGACGGTACGCCGGTGATCAAGCAGGTGGTGGACGGACCGTATGTTGCCGGCACCGGCGCCCAGATAACCATTGAATCCATGGGCAATGTCCAGGTTCCGAACCCGGCTTACGGTGATGCCGGTGAACCTCAATACATAACGAGGGACTACGGGTTCGGTTCCGCGGGCGCCGTGACCATCGGAGGGGCGCCCCTGACCATTGACAGCTGGGATTCAGCCTCCATCACCGCCACCGTCGAGCCCGGGGCCACCACCGGCCAGCTGATGGTGACCCGCAGCGACAACGGCAAGTCCAGCGTGCTGGGCGTGACCGTCACGGTGGGACCCCTGGGCACCGGGCCCACCGGGCTGCCGAGACAGGTTCGATCGGTCAGCGCCGGCCAGAGTATTCAGGCGGCCATCGACAATGCCAACCCGGGCGACCTGATTTTGGTGGGCCCGGGAACGTATGCCGAGTTGGTGATCATGTACAAGCCGGTCCAGCTTCAGGGGTGGGGCGCCGGCGTCACCTTTATCAATGCGGTTCAGGTTCCTTCAGAAAAGATTCTCGACTGGAGGGAAAAGATCCAGAGCCTGTGGCTGAGCGCCGCCTTCCATCTGCTGCCGGCCCAGGAGATCGATTTCGTCGGTCTGGAACCCGCCCTGGCGGCAGTGGAAGGAGCGGGCATCTCCGTATTTGCCCGGAACACGACCCCGGACAACGGCGGCTTCGGTAAGGATCCCCGGCCGCGGATCGACGGTTTCACCGTGGAGGGAGCGTCCACCGGCGGCGGCATCTTCGTCAACGGCTACGCCCATTTCCTGGAAATCTCCAACAACCGGGTCAGGCTCAACAGTTCGGTCCAGGGGGGGGCCATCACCATCGGTCATCCTGCGCTCGTGCTGGAGGCGGGCGGCGGCGCGGGGTATCAGGACGCTCAGAACGATCATGTCAGCATCCACCACAACCAGATCACCGGCAACGGCGGCATGAACGGCGCCGGAGGCGGCGTTTCTCTCTTCACGGGGGCCCACCAATACGAGGTAAAGCACAACCTCATCGCCGGAAACTTCATGCAGGATAACGGCGGCGGTATCGGCCACCTGGGACGGAGCGACGGCGGCATCATCGCCCGCAACCAGATCATTTTCAACCAGTCCTTCAACCAGGGCATAAACGTGTCCGGCGGCGGCATCTTCGTCGGCGGAGCGGCGCCTCTGGCTCCCGGCGCCAGCACTCCGGGTTCGGGATCGGTGACCATAGACGGCAACTTGATCCAGGGCAACCTGGCCGGGTCTGGCGACGGCGGCGGAATCCGCACCCAGTTCAACCTTCCCCAAGACCGCATCACGGTCACTAACAACATAATCGTGAATAACGTGGCCGGTCTGGCCGGCGGCGGCATCGCCCTGCAGGACACGGAAAATATCAGCATCTTTCACAACACCATAGCTCACAATGATTCCACGGCCACGGCCGGGGAGGCGTTCGTGACCGCCTCCAGCTCCTCGCCCCAGCCGGCGGGCATCATGTCCCGGAACTCCAACGCGAATATTGACAGCAACATCATCTGGCAGAACCGGTCCTTCCACTTCGAGATAACCGACGCGACCACATTCGGGCTGGTGCTGGACGGTTTCCGGGACCTGGGGCCGGATACCCTGCCCACCACCAACTGTCTGCTTACCGGCGATCCCGATCCGAGTTTTGTCGCCCCCTACTTCAACAACCCCCGGGGCACCACGATCCTCCAGCCGGAGTTCACCGTAATACCGTCGGCCGTGCCCGCATTTGACGAGGGGGGCAATTTTATCGATGTGCGCTACTCGCCCCTTTCCATCAATGTCGACGTTTTGCCGGCAGGGGGAGTTCAGGTGTCGAACTACAGGGTTACGGCCACCATCGCCGGCGGCACTCCCGGCCTGACCGCCACGGATGTGGACGGCGATCTTGCCGCGTTCACCGCCTACATCGGGGCCGATCTGTATGTCGCCTCGGGCGACGCGGCGCCGATAGCGGCCAATGACGCCTATGCCCTTCTCCTGTCCGGCCTAGGCGATCCCGATCCGCTCGTGGTGGCGGCGCCGGGGCTTCTGGCCAATGACTTCGATCCCAACGGAGATCAACTGGCGGTCGATACTACGCCCTGGGCCGAGCCAGGCAACGGCACTCTGGCCCTGAGCGCTGACGGGGCCTTTACGTATACGCCGGACACGGGATTTGAGGGCGTGGACGCCTTCTCCTACCTGGTAGGCGATGGTTCTCGCTACGCCCTGGCCACCGTGACGGTCACGGTGACGATCACGGCTTCCAACGAAGCGCCCAGTCCGACCGCGGCGAATATCGTCACTCAGATCAACACCGCCGGCACCACCCGCGTCCTGCCCAACGATCCCGATCTGGGCGATACCCATACCTACTACATCCAGGTGGTTCCGCAGAATGGAATAGCCACGGTGTCGGACGGCGGCACGGTCACCTATACGCCGGACTTGAATTTCCTGGGCGAGGACAGCCTGGTGGTCTTGGTAACCGACCAGAACGACCTGACCGGCACGGTCACCGTGAATGCCACGATCGGTTTAAACCTGATGCCGAGCCAGGATCTGCTGGTTCAGATTCCCCCCGATGAGGACGGCCTCGACTCGGACGGGGACGGGGATGCGGCCAACGATCATATGTATCTCCTCCTGTCCGCCGGCGATGGTTTCAGCACCATGGGCGACGGGTACGAGCAGTATACCTTCGGCTTCCGCGACCTGAGCCATCTGCTTCCCGCGGTGCAGGCCGGCGATCCCGCCGTGAGAACCATCCCCCTGGACGAGGCCATGCACCACGGCATGATGGGAGCGGAATGGCCGGCGCCGACCATCCGGGTGCGGGAGGGGCAGAAACTCTACCTGAACCTGGCCAACGTGGGCATGGCGATGCGCCCCGATCTGTTCGACCCGCACTCGGTCCACTGGCACGGCTTCCCCCAGGCGTCGGCGGTCTTCGACGGGGTGCCGGACGCCTCCATTTCCGTAAACATGATGGCCAGTTTGACCTACTTCTACAACGTGGTGCAGCCCGGAACCTACATGTATCACTGCCACGTGGAGGCCACCGAGCACATGCAGATGGGGATGCTGGGCAATCTGTATGTTGAACCCAAGCAGAATTTTAATGAGGCGCTAAAAAACCTCGCCAATCCTCCTTATGCGGGGTTCGCCTACAACGACGGCGACGGCTCCACGGGTTACCATGTGGACTACCCCATCCAGATGGCGGGGTTCGACCCGGCTTTCCACGACGCCAGCATGATGACGCAGCCGCTGCCTTTCCAGCTGATGGATGATAAATATCCCATGCTGAACGGCCGTGGCTACCCGGACACCCTGGTGCCGGGCTGCCTGCCGCCCGCGGACGACAACACCCTGGTGGAGTCGGCGACGGTGGAAAATGAGCCGGCGCCGCAGATGGACCGCTTCTATGTTTCGGGCGCCGCGCTGGAGATGCTCGACGATGCCTACAACGGCCTGGATTTAGTGTTCACCTCGGGCGCCCTCCAAGGCGCCTCCCGGCAGATCGCGGACTATACAATTCAAACGAATGGAGGAGGCACCCAGGTCCTGGTCGTTCTTCATCACATGCTTCCCCAGAACCCCTCGGCCGGCGACACCTTTGCCATCGGCCGGGTGTCCCAGAACGTCAACTCCCTGATCCAGGCGACGCAGGGGCAGAAGATCCTGCTCCGCATATCGAACCTGGACGTAACCCGGTTCTACACGCTGGCCTCCACCCTTCCCATGAAAGTGGTCGGGCTCAACGCCCGCCTGCTCCGCGGCCCGGACGGCAAGAACCTTTATTACACTGCCAACTCGGTCACCTTGGGCGGCGGCGAAGCCTTGGACGCTGTCATCGACACCAGCAACGTGGTCCCGGGAACGTATGCCCTCTATACCGCCAACCTGAACTATCTGAGCAACAATCAGGAGGACTTCGGCGGAATGATGACCGAGATTGTGATTACAGCGCCCTAGGAAGGGGGACGGCTGTCCTATCGGCCCAATGGACATAAAATCATCGAGAGGAGAATCTTTATGAAAGGAAAAATTC
The DNA here is from genome assembly GCA_964584165.1 of uncultured bacterium. Classification (GTDB taxonomy): domain Bacteria; phylum Auribacterota; class Erginobacteria; order Erginobacterales; family CAZKCI01; genus CAZKCI01. Next base: position 9,792 of record CAZOYW010000039.1, on the reverse strand, counting down.
TGAAAACCGCAACTCTCGGCGGGCTGGCATTCCCCCTGATACTCCTTCTTCTGTTTGCGAGGAGCGCGCGGGCGGTGCCCGGCGTGATTGACGGGATCAACGGTCCCGACTTCAACCTGACCGCCCGGTCCGGTCATATCACCACTCCCGAGGGAAACTCTGTCTTTTTCTGGGGGTTTGCCAACGGCGCGGGCACGATTCAGTATCCCGGGCCCACCCTGATCGTCAATCAGGGGGACACGGTGACGGTCACTCTTAACAACACCCTGCCTATGAATGTGTCCCTGGTGTTCCCCGGGCAGTCCGTCGTCGCGGCGGAAGAGATTAGCGCGCCTACCGATGCGGCAGGCTTGCTCGCTATGGAAGCCGGGACCGGGGGAACCGTGAAGTACAGCTTCACGGCCGCTCAGCCCGGGACGTATTTGTATCATAGCGGGACCCGGATTGATCTGCAGCTGGATATGGGGTTGTTCGGAGCCCTCATCGTCCGGCCTTCGACGCCCAAACAGGCCTACGGCCATTCCGACTCGGCGTACGACCAAGAGTATCTGTTCTTGCTGAGCGAGATGGACCCCAAAATCCACAGTCTCGTGGAACGCGGCCTGATGGATGAAGTCGATACCACCGCATATTTCCCGGCGTATTGGTTCATCAACGGGCGCTGCGCCCCGGATACCATGTTTCCGCCCTTCGTCAACTGGCTTCCCACCCAGCCGTACAACTGCATGCCCATGATGTATCCCGGCGAGAAATTGCTCATGCGGGTCATTGGCGCGGGCCGAGATCTGCATCCCTTCCACCATCACGGCAACCACTCCCGGGTGATCGCCAGGGACGGCCGGCTGCTCGAATCCGGAGCGGGCCTGGGGAGCGATTTGAGTTACGAAGTGTTTACCGTGCAGTCCATCCCGGGGCAGACCGTGGACGCTATCTTCACCTGGACCGGCGAGGGAATGGGCTGGGACATCTACGGCCATGCTCCGGGTGATCCCGCCGCGCCCGGAGAGGATTTAAACGACCATGGCAAGCCATTCCCGGTGCTCCTGCCCTCAAAAGGAGACTTGACCTACGGCGGCTTCTGGAGCGGGAGCCCCTTCTTGGGGGCGCTGGGCCTTCTGCCGCCGGGAGAAGGCGGGCTTAACCCCATGGGCGCGTTTGTCTATATGTGGCACTCCCACAGCGAAAAGGAGATGACCAATAACGATATCTTCCCCGGCGGCATGATGACTATGCTGATGATACACCCACCGCACCACCCCATGATGCCCGTGCCCCTGAGAAGAGGTGACAAACCCATAATGGGGAAGGAAAGGGGGATTTAACATGATGCGCCACATGATCGAAAGAAGACTGCCCCTGGTTAGTATCGTGGGGCTGATCGTTCTAGCGGCGGCGGTGGGCCCGGCTTGGGGAGCGACCTACAACCTGAGGGTTGCCCCCACGACTAGGTACATGCCCGATGGGTCGCTGGTTGTTATGTGGGGATATGCCCTTGTATCCTACGACATCGGCAATGGCCCGGTGATCGGGGATAACGTCGTCCAAGTCCCGGGACCGAGACTGAGGGTTCCGGCCGGGCAAGGGCTGACGGTCAATCTGACCAACGAACTCAATACGGCTGCCTCCATTCTCATACCGGGGCAGATGGTTGATTCGCCGCAGGTGACCCGCAATCCGGATGGGCGGATAAGATCCTTTGTCCCTGAAACTCCGGCCGGAGGCCAGGCCACATACAGCTGGAGCAATATCAAACCCGGCACGTATCTCTACCACAGCGGCACCCATCCCGCCGTCCAGGTGCAGATGGGGTTATACGGAGCGGTAACCAAGAATGTGGTCGAGGCTGGAGCAGTTAATCCGGCGCAGGCTTATCCGGGCGTCGCCTACGACGAAGAAGTCCTGATCATCTACAGCGAGATCGACCCGGCGCTGCACAATGCGGTGGCGGGAGCCATCTACGGAACCCTCGCCTATCCCAGTACCATCAACTACCACCCAAAGTATTTCCTGGTCAACGGGGTAGCCGCCGACGCTGCGGCCCCGCTAGATACGGTTGTTGCCGGTACTAAAATACTGGTGCGGTTCCTGAACGCGGGGCTGAAGGACCACGCTCCGGAGATACTCGGGTCTCATCTGAGCGTTGTCGCGGAGGACGGCAACCCGTATCCGTATCCCAGGAAGCACTATTCGCTGCTCCTGGCCGCGGGCAAAACACTGGATGGCTTGTTTTCGCCATCCACGGCGGATTATCCCATCTTCGATCGTAGAGCCTACCGAACCAACGTCGCGACGGTCCTGGGGGCGTTGCACACATACCTATCGGTTGAGGCCTCCCCGCCGCCGACCCCGACCCCGGAGGGGTACAAGACGGCGACGCCGACCCCAGTGGGATACAGAACGCCGACGCCGACCCCGGAAGAAAACGGGACGCCGACCCCGACTACCACGGTGACCCCGACTCCCACGGTGACCCCGACGCCGTTCTACTTCTTGATCGATTCCGGAGACTTCAATGGCGATGGTACCTCCGATATCGCCGTATTCCGGGCCAGTTCCGGTCTTTGGGCGGTTAGAGGAATAACCCGGGCATATTTCGGATCCTCGAGCGATGTCCCGATTCCCGGAGATTACGACGGCGACCATACCACTGATATCGGGATTTTCCGAAGCAGTTCCGGATTGTGGGCCATACGAGGGGTGAGCAGGGCATCCTTTGGCTTATCATCGGATTATCCTGTTCCCAGTGATTACAACGGGGATAACCGTACGGATGTTGCCATCTACCGTCCCTCCACCGGGTTGTGGTCAGTCAGGGGGCTGGGAAAAATTTACTTCGGCGCCGCCGCTGATACTCCAATCAGCGGCGACTATAACGGTGATGGAACATCTGAAGCGGCGATTTACCGCGCGGAATCGGGATTATGGGCCATTCGGCAATTAAGTCGGGCCTATTTTGGTTCGGCGGGGGACACGGTTGTTCCTGGGGATTACGACGGCGATGGAGCTTGGGATATCAGCATCTTCCGGCCATCGACCGGGTTATGGGATATCCGCGGGGTAACCCGGGTTTATTTCGGAGGAGCCGCTGATAAGCCGGTTCCCGCGGACTATACCGGCGACTCCAGAGACGACATCGGCATCTTCCGTGACTCTTCGGGGTTGTGGGAAATATGGGGGGTTAGTCTGGTCTACTTCGGGAGCTCGGGGGATGTTCCGATTGCGCGATAAACAAGCGGATTAGTCCAACACGAAACCGGGCATATTCCGGCCACGGGATGCCCGGTTTCGTGGGGAGAATGGAAGGCTCATGAAGGATTATATTCTGATGCCGGTGGCTATTCTTACGGCCATCTTCTCTTTGCAGTTGATCGGACATGCTGCCACAGCAAAAGAGCAAACGGCTGAAATGGCTGTCGATGCGGAAAGCATTAAAGAGCGTTGGGGCGTTGATATCGTGGGAATTCGGCTAACCTCTTCCGGGTATATGATCGACTTCCGCTATCGGGTGGTGGATGCGAAAAAAGCGGCGCCCCTGTTCGATCGTGCCACCAAGCCCTACCTGATCCATCAGAGTACAGGAGCCAAGTTTATGGTGCCGAGTCCGCCCAAAACCGGCCCCTTGCGCACGTCCGACGCGCCCCAACCGGGTCGTGTCTACTGGATGTTCTTCGGCAACCCGGGCGGATTCGTTAAGTCAGGAGACAAGGTCACGATCATTATAGGAGGTTTCAGGGCGGATGGCCTTATAGTAGAGTGACGGCAAACGTCCGCTAAACACACCTCTGCTTGGCACACGGGTTGCGGCGGTGGCGGGATGAGGGAGAGGCGGGGAGAGGGGAGACGAACGAATCAGGCTGAGGCGGATGGGCGGCCGGCCTGCCAGCGATCGGGGAGAAGCTCTTCGAGGCGGCTCATCGGATGAGCGCTGATCCGCTCGAACCCATCCTTCAGGTAGGCCAAGAGATCGATCGCGTTCCGTTTGCAGGTGACGATTAGGCTGTTCAGGATCGTAGCGGTCTCACCGCCCCGGTTGCTCCCGAAGAAGAACCAGTTCTTCCTCATTGCTGGCGTGGGCCATCCCGGTCCGTCGTGGGCGGGATGAGGCACTTGTTGTCCGATCGGTGAGCAAGTGTCGCGGAACGCCTGGGGCCAGGCAGGGATAACCGGGCATGCCGGCCCTCCGGCGGCGCGCTGGATGGCAGGCCAAGCCCCGCGCGGGCTCCCTCCGGCCTTCCGGATTTAAGTGGCGGAGGCGACCACTCCGGTGCAGACTATATAAGCCCGCCGCCGCCGGCGCAGGGAGGCTCATGGTCAAGACCAAGTTTCTCCAGTCGCACTCGCTCTTCGGGGGTCTCACCGGCGAGGACATCAAGGGGATCCGGTCCCTCCTGAAGGAGGTGAGCTTCCCGGAGGGGGAATACATCGTCAAGCAGGGGGAGCCGGGCGACCGCCTCTACTTTATCCACCAGGGGGAGGTGGAGATTGTCCGGGAGTGCCCCTCCCCGCAAGGACCGGTCTCCCGGAGGTTGATGCTCCTGGGCCCGGGGGACACCTTCGGCGAGATGGAGCTGATCGACGTCCAGCCCCGCGCCGCCTCGGTGCGGGCGCTCACGGAGGTCTCGGCGCTCACCCTCTCGAACGCCGACATGTACCAGATCTACAAGTCCAACCTCAAGGCCTACACCCTGATCATCATGAACATCGCCCGCGAGCTCAGCCGCCGCCTCCGGGACACGGACGCGCTCCTGGGGAGCGCCCTCTACCCGCCGCCCCGCCCCCCGTCCCCCGCAGGGGGAGGAGGGACGGTGTCAACTTGTCAACTTGATAGTTGACAAGTTGACACCGTCCCTTCCTGATCGTCAACGGCCGCCGGTCAAGAGGCCGCCGTCGTCTTCCCTCTCGCTCTTTTCGCCGCTCTCCTTCCCGCCCAGGACCCTGACCAGGCAGAAGACCACCAGGCCGAGGATCAGGGCCCAGGAGACGAGGAGGAATGTCCAGCCGCCGGCGTTCATGGTCGCAACGACCCGAGAATCAGTGAACTGGGATCGGGCCGAGGACGGCCCTCCCCCAACTCCCAGAATGTCTTTCCCTTCATGTTTCAGTGCCTTGGTGGCAAGGCGTTTTGGCTGGCGGAACGGCGGCGCCAGGCGAGCCAGACCATCAGGAAGAGGAGGGAGAAGATCAGGACCAGGACGATCCGGGTGAGGATGATGGCGGCGGTGTTCTCCGATTTGACGTTCCGGAGGAGGAGGAGGGGGATGCCGTCCTGGACGAGATAGGCGCCGAGGATGGCGAGCAGGAAGAGGGGCGTCACGTATTTGATGATGAAGCGGTAGAAGCGCGGGATCCGGATCGCGGCGCCGCGGTGGAGCTCGTCCCAGGCCCGGTCGATCCCGAAGGCCCAGCCGAAGACGATCGTTTCGATCGTCCCGAAGAGGACCAGGCAGAAGGTCCCGCCCCAGAAGTCGAGCTCGTCGAGGACCCCGCTGGCGAGGCCGAAGATCGCGAGATGGCAGAGGACGAAGGTGACGAGCGAGAGGACGACCACCGCCTCCCTCCGGGAGAGGTCGAACTCGTCCTCCAGGAAGGCGACCGCCGGCTGGATGAGCGAGATCGAGGAGGTGATCCCGGCGAGGAAGAGCATCAGGAACCAGAAGAAGCCGAAGACGTCGCCCAAGGGGACATGGCGGAGGATGGTGGGCATGGCGACGAAGCCGAGGTTGAAAGCGCCCCCCTTGGCCACCGCGGCCGTCCCCGCCGGCCCGAAGAAAGCGTAGGCGGCGGGGATGATGATCGAGCCGCCGATGATCACCTCGGCGAACTCGTTGGTGGCGGCGGCGGAGAGGCCGGAGAGGGCGACGTCGTCGCTTTTCTTCAGGTAGCTCGCGTAGGTGAGGATGACGCCGATCCCCACCGAGAGGGTGAAGAAGATCTGCCCGGCCGCGGCGAGCCAGACCCGGGCCGACTTCAGGGCGTTGAAGTCGGGGTTCCAGAGGAAGCCGAAGCCGTTGCCGACCGACCAGGAGGGCTGGCCGGGGTCGGGGGCGCCCAGGGTGAGGACGCGGAGCATGAGGAGGAGCCCCATGATAAAGAGGAGGGGGAGGGCGATCTTGCAGATGCGCTCGATCCCGGCCCGGATGCCGAAATAGACGGTGAAGAAGTTGAGGGCGAAGGTGACCAGGAAGAAGAAGTAAGCCACCCAGAGGCCGTTGAAGTGAGGGGTCTTCTGGAGCCCCTGGAAGGAGCGGAGGAAATCGACCATCGCCTCCTGCGTGGCGCAGGCCTTCAGTTTCCCGGCCAGCGAGAAGGCGCTGTAAGCGAGGCACCAGGACTCGACGTAGGTGTAGTAGATCAGGATGACCAGGGGGCCGAAGATCCCGATCACGCCGAAGTACTTGATGAAGCGGTTCTTCCGCCAGAGGGAGTGAAAGATCCCCGGGGCGGTGGAGTGCTCGAAGCCGCCCCCGAAGCGCCCCGCCGTCCACTCGATCCACATCAGGGGGAGGCCGAGGAGGAGGAGGGAGATGAAGTAGGGGATGAGGAAGGCTCCGCCGCCGTTCTGGGCGGCCTGGACCGGGAAGCGGAGGAAGTTGCCCAGGCCGATCGCGGACCCGGCGACGGCGAGGATGATGCCGAGCTTGGACCCCCAGCGCTGTCGTTCCCGGGCCATGGCAGGCGCAATGTTGACCCCCGGAGTCTAGCAAAGAGAGGGCGGGATCGGCAAAGGGAACTCGATGACCCGCCGGTCGCGGCCCCGCGCGGACCTGAAAGGTCCGCGCCTACGACCCGCCGGTCAGTATTTCTTCCGCAGGTGGGAGGGGAGGATCTTCAGGGACTTGCGGTACTTGGTGACGGTGCGGCGGGCGAGCTTGATCCCGCGCCGGGTGAGCATCTCCTCGATCTCCTGGTCGCTCCAGGGATGGTGGGGATTCTCCTCCCGGATGATCCGGCCGATCTCCTCCTTGACGCTGGCCGCGGCCACGCCGGCCCCCGCGGGCGAGGCGAGAGCGCTGGAGAAGAAGAATTTCATGGGGAGGAGCCCCTGGGGGGTCTGGATGTATTTGTTGGAGACGGCCCGGCTCACCGTGGATTCGTGGATCCCCACGGCCCCGGCGATCTCCGCCATCTTCAGGGGGACCAGGAACGAGGGCCCCTTGTCCAGGAACTGTCGCTGGCGTCCGACGATCTCGGCGGTGATCTTGTAGAGGGTTTCCTGGCGCAGCCGGATGTTCTTGATCAGCCAGAGGCCGGCCTTGACCTTGTCCTTGATGTAGTTCCGGGTGGAGGAGTCCGACTCGGGGCCGTTCATCAGGGCCCGGTAGGTGTCGTTGATCCGGAGGTGGGGGAGGTAGTCGCTGTTGAAGCTGATCGTGTAGCCGTCCTCGGTTTTATCCAGGAAGATGTCGGGGGTGAGGTAGGGGACCTCGTCGGTGTCGAACATGCCGCCGGGACGGGGGTCGAGGGTGGCGATGTATTCGGCCGCCCGCTGGACCCGTTCCGGGGTGGTCTTGAGGGCCCGGGCGATCTGAGGGTAGCGGCGGTGGCCGAGGTCATCCAGGTAGCGGTCCACGATCTCCCGGGCCAGGGGGTCGGCGTGCTCGCGGGCCTCGATCTGGAGGAGGAGGCACTCCCGCAGGTCGCGCGCCGCCACGCCGGGCGGGTGGAGCTTCTGGAGCACGGAGAGGACCTTCTCCACCTCGGCGATCTCGGTGGCGGTCTCGCGGGCGATCTCCTCCGCCGCCTCGCCGAGATAGCCGTTGCGGTCGATGTTCCCGATGATCGCGTCGGCGATCTTCTTCTCCCGCTCGGAGAGGGAGAGGCCACGCGCCTGGGCGTGCAGATGCTCGCCCAGGGTCTCCCCGCGGGTGATCAGGCTCTCCAGGAAGGCGCTCTGCTCCTCGTCCGGGGCCTGGTAGCGGTGGGAGGAGCCGACCTGGTGGAAGTAGTCCCGCCACTCGTCGTCGGCGGAGGAAAGGCGGTTGAACTCCTCGCGGAACTCGGTCTCACCGGCCGTCTCGGAAGCGGCTGTGGCGGCCGGGGATTCGGGGTCGGGGCTTTCCTCGAGCACCGGGTTGGAGACCATCTCCTGTTCGATGATGCCGCTCATCTCCTGCAGGGGCGCCTGGAGCAGATGGATGGCCTGCTGCATCTGCGGGGTGAGGATCATCCTCTGCTCCGGTCGCTGGAGCTGCTGCATCTCGATCGCCATGGCTGTCTCCTTTTTCCGCGGCTCGCGCCGCGGAACCAGCTCGAGCATCCGCGGTATAGCCGCCGCCCTGCTTTTGTAATATATGCCCGGCGGGAAAGGGATGTCAAGACGGCCGGGGCTTGGCCCGGCTCGGCCCGGCGAATGATATCCACGAATTGGCGCGAATTTTCACGAAGGTTTGCGGTGAAAAGAGGGACTAATAAGCGGATAATCCAGCCGCTGGAGATGAAACATGGGTCTTAAGATCTGCGTCCTGGCCAGCGGTTCGTCCGGTAACTGCACGCTGGTCCAGTCCGATTTCTGCCGGCTCCTGATCGACGCCGGCCTGAGCGCGCGGGAGACGGAGCGGCGCCTGGGCCAGCTGGGACTGGCGATCGAGGACATCGACGCCATCCTGGTCGGGCACGAGCACGGCGACCACATCCGCGGACTGGACGTCCTCGCCCGCCGCCACCGGCGGCCGGTCTACATGAACCGGGCCACCGCGGGGGCGGTGGGCCGGCCGCCCGGCGCCGCCTGGGAGGTCCGGATCTTCACCACCGGCGAGTCGTGGACGGCGGGCGACTTCTCCATCGCCTCCTTCCCGGTCTTCCACGACGCCCAGGAGCCGGTCGGCTTCTCCCTCCGCCGGGGGGAGACGACGGTGGTGATCGCGACCGACCTGGGGATGCCGACCGCCGTGGTCCGGGACCGGATCCGGACGGCGCGGGTGGTGGTGATGGAGGCCAACCACGACCCCGCCCTGCTCCTCGCCGGCGACCGCCCCTGGTCGCTGAAGCAGAGGATACACGGGACCCAGGGCCACCTCGCCAACGAGGAGGCGGCCGATCTCATCGCCTCGGACACCGGGGAGGAGCTGAGCGACGTCTTCCTGGCCCACCTGAGCCGGGACTGCAACCGCCCCGACCTGGTGCTCAAAGCGGTGAAGGGGAGGCTGGAGAAGAAGGGGCGCGCGCACGTCCGGGTCTGGCTCACCTACCACGACCGGATCAGCGAGGTGGTGGAGGTACCGGACCGAGCGCCGCCGCGCCCGGCGCCCAGACCGCCCGCCACCCAGCTCCGCCTCCCCGGCTGGTAGGGCCGGGGCGGCAAAGCTTTCGCTTTGCACTCCGCGCCCCGGCCTGCTACCATGTAAAGACCCCGGGCGCGCCCCCCGCGCCCGGCCACCCGAGGAGATGCCCGGCCATGGCTCAGGTCGTCCTGCGCGGAGTCAGCAAGGTCTATCCCAGCGGCGTTACGGCCGTCAATAACGTCTCCCTCGAGGTCGCCGACAAGGAGTTTGTCGTCCTGGTCGGCCCCTCCGGCTGCGGTAAGTCCACCTGCCTGCGCATGATCGCGGGGCTGGAGACGATCACCCGGGGCGAGATCAAGATCGGGAAGACCCTGGTCAACGACGTCCTCCCCAAGGACCGGGACATCGCGATGGTCTTCCAGAACTACGCCCTCTACCCCCACATGACGGTCCGGGAGAACCTGGCCTTCGGGCTGAAGCTGCGCAAGTACCCCCGCGACGAGATCGACCGCCGGGTGAAGGAGGCGGCGGAGATCCTGGTGATCGAGGCCTACCTCCCCGCGGCCGTCGG
>CAZOYW010000038.1:27688-30134 GCA_964584165.1 uncultured bacterium | reverse complement strand
ACGGGCGGCCCCCGAAGCGGGGGCCGCCCGTTTTTTTCGGCCGGGCTTCGCCCGGCCGCTATAGGACCTATAGGGGGCGCGGCGGGGGGTTTCGTAGGCGCGGACCGCAAGAGGTCCGCGCGGCGGAGAGAGGGCCGCCCCGCAGGCGCGGACCTTCAGGTCCGCGCCCGGCTCTCCTCCCCCTCGGTCCGGAAGAGGCAGTGGCCGATCAGGGCCACCGCCCCCGCCAACGCCGCTCCCGCCAGGACATCGACGACGTAGTGGTAGCGGAGGTAGACGGTGGAAGAGACGAGGAGGACGACTACCGGGAGGTAGATCCAGAAGAGGGGTCGCCGGAAACGGAAGGCGAGGTAGAGGGTGACCAGGGGGATCTCGGTGTGGCCGGAGGGGAAGCAGTCCCTCGGGCAGGCCTCCATGAAGTAGATGAGGCGGCAAAGGGTTTCACGGAGAAAAACGCCCGAGAGCTCGCAGCCGTGGGAAAGGGTGAAGCGGGGGCCGACGGCGGGGATCAGGAAGTAGCCGAGATAGGAGAGGAGGTAGCCCGCGGTGAGGAGGAAGACCGAGAACTGGAAGGGGATCCGCCGGCGTTCCCGGTAGAGGATGACGAGCAGGATCAGGGGGAGGAAGTAGTTGGTCGCGTAGGCGAACTGCAGGATCTCGGTCAGCCACGGCGAGGCGATCCGCTCCAGCCAGACGGTGGGGTCGGCGCCGAGAAGGAGGCGGTCGATCCGGATCAGGAGGGCGTCCCGGTCGGGGAGGAACCCCCTGTTCCGGTCGCAGTTGATCAGGAAATGGATCATCCGGTAGCCGAAGAGGACGGCGGGAAGGGGGAGCCAGTTGCGGACGAAGGCCAGGGCCCGTCCGCCGGGGAAGGCCTCGGAGAGCCCTACGACCGCCATCAGGACGAGGAGGGCCGCCCCCTGAACGAGGAGGAGCCCTCCCGCGCCCGCGATCCTCCCCCGGAAGAAGGCGATGAAAAGGGCGACGAAGCCGTAGTAGAGGAAAAGGGCGGTCTCGGCCAGGCGGTTATAGCGGGAGGGCGGAAGCATGGATATAAGTATGAAGTGAGAAGGCAGAAGTATGAAGTGAGAAGGCAGGAATCACATCTCGTTCCACTCCCAGACCCCCGGGGCGACCTCATGCCAGTCCTCGATCACTTCGCGGATGACCGCGTCGGTGAAGCGGTCGGCCGCTTCGGTCTTCCGGTAGCGCGCGGCGTCCTTCTTCGCCCCGGCGACGCCATAGTAGTTGATCTCGAGCTCGGTCGCCGGACGGGCGTTCTCCCGCCGGTCCGCTCCCGGCCCCTCCGCGCCGTTCCCGTCCCGCTTCTCCAGGAGGCTGATCTCGGTCGCCCCGGCCTCCCAGGTCGTCTCCCGCTCGCCGAACGGATTGAGGGCGGAAACGTCGGCGGGGGGGCCGTACTTGGCGATGAGGAGGTTCTGCAGGTAATCGTAGTCCGCCGGCCGCCGCGGTCCGCTGAGGAGATAGGCCCCGCGGACGAGCTTGCCCTGGGCGAACTCATAGAGAACGCGGGCGGGATAGGCGCCGATCAGGGAGTCGCGATACCAGAGCTCGCCAGGGGGGGAGCCCGAGACGGCCTCCGCCCGGGTCTCGGCCTTCTTCACCTCCGCCGGCGTCATCCCCCAGGAGGCCTGGCGGAAATCCGGTTTCCTCTCGGCGGCGATGACCGCGGCGGTCAACAGGAATAGCATCGCTCCCGTGATCATCCGGGCCTGCTTCATGGTTTCCTCCAGCCCGCAATATTCATGAAGATCGGAAAGATCTTCATGAATATTGCGGGCGATTGCTCGCTCGCGAGGGACTTTCAGGGCTGGCGCTGACGACGTGTGAATTAGTGAGTTTAATCGCGGTTCGCGCCCGTGATCAGCCAACTGGGCGAGCGACAGCATGCAAACTCAAGCTCTCTACCCAAACGCACGACTTATCCATGATCCGTTGTCCACGGCAATCCTAGGCCCGATCGTCCCGGAGGGACGATCGGGGCTAGAGCTTGTATTTCTTCGGGTCGAGGGCGTATTTCTTGACCCGCAGCCCCATGATCCGCTCGGTCAAGCCGAGCGTCCGCGCGGCCCGGGACATCCTGCCCCGGGAGGACTTGAGGGCGTCGAGGAGCATCTCCTTTTCCACCGCCGCGAGGTGGGCTTTGAGCGCTCCCTGGGGCGGCGTGCCGGACGCTTCGGCGTTGATCACGGTGGGCGGGAGGTGATGGCTGTGAATGACCTCGTCGGTGGAGAGAAGCACCGCCCGCTCGATGCAGTTCTCGAGCTCCCGGACGTTTCCGGGCCAGTGGTAGCTCATCAGGACGTCGAGGGCGGGGCTGGAGATCCGCTTCACCACTTTCCGGTTCTCCCGGCAGTACTTCTCCACGAAGTGGTCGGCGAGGAGGAGGATGTCGGATCGGCGCTCTCTTAAGGGGGGGAGGCGG
>CAZOYW010000038.1:20380-27678 GCA_964584165.1 uncultured bacterium | reverse complement strand
AAACCCGCCCTCCCTGACCAATCCCTCCAGGTCCCGGTTGGTGGCGGCGATCAGCCGGACGTCGACCCGGATCGTCTCGCCCCCCCCCACCCGCTCGAACTCCTTCTCTTGGAGCACCCGGAGAAGCTTGATCTGGATGGCGGGGGAGAGGTCGCCGATCTCGTCGAGGAAGAGGGTCCCCCCGTGGGCGAGTTCGAAGCGCCCGGCCCGACGGTTCACCGCGCCGGTGAAGGCTCCCTTCTCGTGGCCGAAGAGCTCGCTCTCCACCACGCTCTCCGGGAGGGCCGCGCCGCTCACCTTGATGAAGGGGCGGGCCGCGCGCGGGCTGTTGAAGTGGATCGCGTGGGCGACCAGCTCCTTGCCCGTGCCCGACTCCCCGTTGATCAGGACGGTGGCCTCGGAAGCGGAGACCTGGGCGATCAGGTCGTAGACCGCCTGGATCGGGCGGGAGTTGCCGATGATGTTGGCGGGGCGGAAGCGCGCCTTGAGCTCTTTCTGCAGGCGGGCGTTCTCCTCGCTTAAGCGCCGGCGCTCCTCCTCGGCCGATCGGCGGAGGCGGACCGCCCGGGCGATCATGGAGGCAATGATGGCGAGGAGGCGGGCGTCCTCCTCGTAGGAGACCTCGGCGCTGAAGAGCCGATCCACCGAGAGGGCGCCCATCACCTCCTCCCCCAGCTTGATCGGGACGCAGATGAAGGAGATGTCCTTCTTCTTCAGGACCTCCCGGGCCCTGGTCCGGTTCAGGAAGAGCGGCTCCCGGGAGATGCGGGGGACGACCATGGGCCGCCCGCTTAAGACCACTTGGCCGGTCACCCCTTCGCCGACCCGGTAGCGCCCGCGCCCCCGCTGGCTCTCGGAAAGGCCGTAGGCGGCCTCGATCGAGATCTCGGCGCTGGCGCGGTCGAGGAGGGTGAGGGTCCCCCGGACCATCCCCATGTGGTCGGCCATCGCTTTGAGCATGGGGGCGGCGACCTCTCCCAGGTCGAGCGAGCGGTCGAGGATCTGGGAGATCTCGAAGAGGAGGCGCAGCTCCTTCACCTCGCGGCGGATGGGGGGCATGGGATTGGGGGTCGCGGATGGCGGTCGGTCGGTTGCTGATCACTGATCACTGATTACTGTTCGCTTCTCCCGCCAGCCTCCGCCCGATCGCCTCCCCGGCGCCGAAGCAGGCGATAAGGTCGGCCGCGGTCGGGACATAGACGGCCCGGAGGGGAGGCGCCGCCGTCTCGGCCTTGATCGCCTGGAGCGTCCCGGCGATGATCCCCGTGGCCTCCCCGGACCACCCGTGGGACCCGAAGGCCAGGCCGAGGAGGTGGCGCGGCTTTAAGCCCGCGAGGTAAGAGAGCCCGTCGGCCACGGTGGGGAAGAGGCCGTTGTTGAGAGTCGGCGAGCCGACCAGAAGCGCCCCCGCCTCCAGAACCTCGGTGGCGAGCTCGGCCCGGGTGGTCTTGCTGAGGGGCAACAGCCTCGCCTCGGCCCCGCCCGCCCGGAGACCCTCGCTCAAGGCCCGGGCCATCATCGCCGTCGATCCCCACATCGTGTCGTAGACGACGACGGCCCGGCGCGTCGGCCGCTGCTCCGCCCAGGCGGCGTACCAGCCGACAACGGTCAGGGGGGAGAGCCGCCAGACCGGCCCGTGGTCGGGGGCGATGATCCGGATCGGGAGCCGCTCGGACTCGATCCGGGCCTTGAGCTTGAGGACGAGGGGGGAGTAGGGGAGGAGGATGTTGGCGTAGTATTTGGCCGCCTCGGAGCGGAGGACCGCCGGGTCGATCCGGTCGGCGAAGAGCTCGGAGGAGGCGAGATGCATCCCGAAGCCGTCCTGGGAGAAGAGGACCTCCTCCCCGGGAAGGTAGGTCATCATGCTGTCCGGCCAGTGAAGCATCCGGGTTTCGAGGAAGCGGAGGGAGCGGCGTCCGAGCGGGAGGGTCTCCCCGTCCCGGACCGGGGTGAGGGGCTCCGGGAGGGGAAAGTGGGCCGGGAGGGCTTTGGCCCCCATGGCCGAGGCGAAGACCTTCTCCGGCCGGACGATCCGGATCGTCTCCGGGAGAGCGCCGCTGTGGTCGAGCTCGGAGTGGTTGGAGACGATGTAGTCGATCTCGGAGGGGGCGACCACGGAGGCGATGCGGGAGAGCATCTCGTCCAGGAAGGGCCGCTTCACCGTGTCGATGAGGGCGATCCGGTCGGCGAGGACGAGGTAGGCGTTGTAGGTGGTCCCCCGGCCGGTGGCGTAGCCGTGGAACTCCTTGAGCTCCCAATCTATCGCCCCCACCCAGTAGACGCCGTCGGCGATCGGGATCGCCCGGAAGGTCTCTGCGTACGCGGTCATGGCTGCCTCATCCGGAATTTGGCGTTTAAGGTGCGACGTGCCGCAGAGGTTGCCCGTTTAGCTCCGCGCTGGACACGGCACCCGGCCGACTCATCTTGTTCCCCGCCGCGCCCTGCGGTAACATGATCCCGCGATCGCGGCCTCCCATGGCGTCCGCCGGACAACGGATTTTCTGCCCCCACTGCCAGCAGGAATCGGCGCTGCAGGCGGTGAAGCGGTACGACGGCTTCACCCTCGTCGGCCAAACGCTCTCCTGCGGCTTCTGCGGGCACGAGTTCGTCGACGAGGAGCCGCCGCCGATCGCGGCCGAGGTCCCGGACTGGGCGGACGACCGGGACGTTCGCCGCGTCTGCCACCGCTGCCGCCACTACGTCAAGAATCCCTTTGCCCAGAAGTGCGGCCGGAGCGGCCGGGAGGTGGAGGCCTTGGACACCTGCTCCAATTTCTCGGCCCGCCCCCCCCCGCCGCCCCCGCCCCCGGACCCGAACCGGGGGAAGCCCCCGGCGATATTCTAACCGACTGGCCGATGGGTCGGGGATAAGAAGTGGGTCTGGTCGATAGGCAAGGTAGATGGTGCAGCCCGTCCGGCGTTTCCCTAGACTTAACCCATCCCCCAGACTCACTTCCTGACCCACCGCCCATAAACATTGTTAAAATCTAAGGCTCAGCCCCCCCCCGCACCAGAAGCGGCTCCCGGTGGCCAGGGCCTTGCGCGCCTGCCGGAGGTCGTCGGTCAAGAGCTCGGAGTAGTCCCCTTCGGCCACCAGGGCGACGCCCGCGGCCAGTTCCGCCTCCGCGCGCAGTCTGGCCTGCACGTCGCAGAAGGAGTTGGAGTCCACGCCGAAATAGTAGTCGAGATATTTGTCCGTGGCCGCTCCGACCGAGACCGAGGGGATGAGGCAGAGGAAGCCCGCCTTCCAGCCCAGCCCGCCGGAGAAGCGGCCGTAGAAGCCGTCCGCCGCGTCGACGTCCCAGTAGACGTCGAGGCCGAGGAAAAAGGGGTTCCCCCAAGCCAGCTCCAGGGCGATCTCCTGGGTCTTGTCGTCCTCGCTCCGGCGGTTGTAGTAGTTGTAGGTGAGGGCGATCTCGCTCCCCGCCGTCTTCCGGGCCAGTCCCCCCCGGAGCTTCCACTCGGAGAAGTTGCCCTTCATCCCGTGGGCGTCGTTGAGGTCGAGCGTCCCCTGCCCGCCCAGCTCCAGCCCCTTCTCGTTCAGGCGGAGGTTCGGCTGGAGGACGCCGTCCGGGTTGAACTCGCGCCCGCGCCAGACGTATTGGGAGAAGGCGAGGACGTCGAGGTCGCCGGCGAAGGACTCCTCGTCCGGCTCGGCCCGGGGGAGGGTGGGCGGCATTTTCTGCGCCGGGGCGGCGGGCGCGGCGGAGAGGACGGCGAGAGCGGCCAGGGCGGCGGCGATTCTTGACATGAGGCTTCTCCTTGGTTTCAATGCGGGAGACGGTGAACTATAAGCTGCGACCCGGGCGATCATTCTAACCGCCCCCGGACAAGCGCTCAATGAAATCCTTCTCCCGCGTTTCCTTCCGCCCCCGGTCCGGTCCGCTTGGGCCGGCGGCGGCCGGCGCATTGCGCTTGGCGCTCTGCGTTTTCGCGGCCGCCTCCTGCCGCCCGGCCTCCCCCCCGCCCACCGACCCCGTCCCCTCCGTCTTCGCCCGCGTCATCCTGGTGGTGGACGGCGAGACCGTCGTGGTCGAGGGGGGGGAGCGGGTGAAGCTGATCGGCGTCGACTCCCCGGGGATCCGGCGGCTGGCGGACGGAGAGTACCGGGGAGAGGACGAGCCCTGGGGACGGGACTCCTTCCGCCACCTCTCCCGCCTCCTCCTCCACCGGAAGGTGGGCCTCCAGTACGGCGATCCAGCCCGGGACGCGGAGGGTCGGCGGCTGGCCTTCGTCGTCCTGGACGGGGAGCTGATCAACGCCCGCCTGCTCGAGGAGGGCTACGGCCGCTACGACGGCGGTTCGGCGGCCGGCGCCTTCGGCGCCACCCTGGCCCGGGCCGAGTCCTCGGCCCGGGAACGGGGAAGGGGGGTCTGGGAGGGGACGGGCCGCTTCACCCCTCCCCGCTACGGGCTGGTCGGTCCGCCGGACGGGAAGTTCCACGACCCGAAAGCGGCCTGCGCCGCGCTCTTCCCCTCCGAGGACTCCTTCCGCGTCTCCGTCCGGGAAGCGCGCCGGATGGGGCTCAAGCCCTGCCCGATCTGCCTGAAACGCCTGGCCCTGGAAGACCTCGCCGCGGACTGAGCGGACCCGGCGTAAGCTTTCCCTCCCGTCTTCAGCGTTTCGGCCGTAAGGACGCGCCCCGCTCGCGGGAGGAGGAGGATCCGGAATGGGAGCGGGGGCCCTGGCGGCAGACCCGCTGGTCGGTGACCAGCCAGAGCGCCTCGCCGCTCCCCGGCTCGAAGGCCAGGAAGTGCCCGTTGCGGAAGCTGAGGCCGAAGGTAATGCGGCGGAAGGTTCGTCCGGAGTCGGCGGTGGCGAAGACGCCGGAAGGGGTGGCCGCGTAGGCGGCGGCGGGGTCGGCGGGCGCGGCCGCCAGGTACTGGACGTCGGTGTCGGCCAGCCCCTGGGCCAGCGGCTTCTGCCAGGCACGCCCGCCGTTGAAGGTGACGAAGACGCCGGCCTCGGTCGCCAGCCAGACGACCTCGGGGCGGGAGGGGGCGAAGGCGATCGACCGGATGCCGTTGCCCGCGGAGGTGGAGTGGGTGAAGACCTGCCGCCAGTTTCTCCCGCCGTTTACGCTCTGGAAGAGCCCGTCCCCTTCGGTGCCGGCGAAGACGATCCGGGAATCGGAGGGATGGATCGCGAGCGAGATGACTACCTTGTCGGCGATGATCCCCTCCACCCTTTCCCAGGTCATCCCCCCGTCCGCGGAGCGGACCAGCCCGCTCAAAGACCCGCCAAAGACCGTGGCGGGGCGGGAGGGATCGAAGGCCAGGCAGACGATCGCCGACTGGCCGGCGCCGGTTCCCCGATAGACCAGCTTCCAGGACGCGCCCCGGTCCTGGGAGAGGAAGATCCCGTCGAAGGTGGCGGCGAGGATGCGCTGGGGGCGGGCGGGGTCGACGGCGAGATAGGCGACCCCCGAGATATACTCCTCGCCGGGTCCGGGCGTGGGTTCCGCGTCGGCGGCGGCGGCGTCCGCGGTCCGCGCCTCGCTCTCGGCCGGCTGGGCGCGGGGCGCGGCCAGGGCGGCCGCCGCCTGATCCCGCTCGGCGCGGGCCGCCTCGACCTGGGCCTCCAGCGACTCCAGTCCCGACTGGGCGACGTCCAGGTCCTTCTCGCGGGCGGCGACCTCGGCGGCCAGGGCCAGCCTCTCCAGCTCGTGCTTCTGAAGGTAGTCGATCAGCGTCCGTTTCCGCTCCCCTCCGGAGGCGACCACGGGGAGCCCGCGCTCCTCCAGCCAGTCGGCGAGGAGGCTATAGTCGGGCTCGGGGACGAAATCGTTGCCGGTTTCCTCGATCGACTCCACCTGGGCCGCGGTCAGATCCTCCTCCTGCCACTTGTCCTGTTCCGCGAGAGCCAGCGCCAGGGCCGCTTCGGCCTTCTTGGCCTCTTCTTCCGCCTGCCCCTGCCGGGACTGGAGGTCCTGGAGCTTGGCCTGGGCCGCGGCGGCCGCCGCCTCCGCCCCGGCGCCCTCGAGGCTGGAGCGGCCGGCCTCCCCTTCCTCTACCGCGCCCCCGCCCCCGCCCATCTTCGCCCGCGCCTTCATCTCCTCGGGCGTCTCGATCAGGGAGAGGTAGCGGCTGGCCTTATCGCTGGGGAGGCTCGAGAGGGCGATCTTGTCGTCACGGAAGCTCTGCAGGTCGGTCCAGGTCCGCCCGCCGTCGCTGCTGGCCACGATCTTCTCGTCGGTCCCGAGGTAGACGCGGCGAGGGTCGTGGGGGTCGCCGGCCAGGGCCCGGAGGTTGGCCTTGAGGTCGGTGTAAGCGATCGTCCAGGCGGAGGATAACTCCGCGCCGGGGGAGGCGGCGGGGAAGAACGCGCCCGAAGCGAAAACGGTAATGGCGATCGGGAGAAGGGACCACGCTGGCACGCGAGTCATAAGGCACCTCCTTGCTCTGCGCCCTTGCGGCGCCTGTCCTTAAAATATAACGCTTCCGCCGGCGAATGGTTTAATGCGGAGCGATTCGGTGTTGTCTGGGGCAATCCGCTCCAGCATAATCCCGGGCATGTTCGGTTTCCAGCAGCGCCGCCGCCGCCGGATCATCGCCGCTCCCCCCCCGCCGGGATGGGAGGAGACCCTGCGGCCGGCGGTCGCGCTCTACCGGGCGCAGGGCGCCGCCGACCGCGCCCGGCTCGGCGGCCAGGCCCGGGTCTTTCTGGCGGAGAAGGCCTTCGAAGGCTGCTCCGGACTCGCGGTGACCGAGGAGATGAAGATGGTGATCGCGGTCCAGGCCTGCCTCCTTATCCTCCGCCGTCCCGGGGACTACTACCCCCGTCTCAGCTCCATCCTCCTCTATCCGGAGCCCTTTGTCGCCCCCCTCTCCTGGGCCGGGGAGGACGGGACGGTCCACGAGGAGGAGGAGGAGCGCGACGGGGAGTCCTGGCGGGAGGGGGCGGTGGTCCTCGCCTGGGACGAGGTCCGGCGCGACTCCCGGGGCGGCGGGCGCAACATCGTCCTCCATGAGTTCGCCCACCAGCTGGACGAGGAGGACGGGACGGCCGACGGCTGCCCCCGGATCGCCGATCCCGCCCTCCGCCGGCGCTGGACCGAGGTGATGAGCGCCGAGTTCGAGAAACTCTTACGGGCGGTGGAAGCGGGCCGGGCGACGTTCCTCGACGATTACGGGGCCGAGGATCCGGCCGAGTTCTTCGCCGTGGCCACCGAGTCCTTCTTCACCCGGGGGCGGGCCCTCGCCCGCCGCCATGCCGAGCTCTACGACCTTTTCCGAAGCTACTACCTGCAGGACCCGGCCGCCTGGGGGGAGGGGCGATGATCCGGCGCGTCCCCGATCT
>CAZOYW010000038.1:0-20280 GCA_964584165.1 uncultured bacterium | reverse complement strand
TCCTTCCTCTCCGCGCAGCTCTTCGTCAACCACCTCTTCCGCTCCTCCCTCCTCTTCCTTCACGGTTCGGTGGTGCTCCGGGAGGGCCGGGCCCTGATCTTCTGCGGCGGGTCGGGCTCCGGGAAGTCCACGCTGGCGGTGAAGCTGGAGCGGGCGGGCCATCTTCTCCTCTCCGACGAGTTCGCCCCCCTCGACCTGCGGACTGGCCTCTTCCGCGCGTTCCCGCGCTCCTTCCTGATCCGGGGGCGCCGCCGCGGATTGGTCTTCCTGGACTGGGAGGAGAGGGACCGTCGAGGCCGCCCCTCCCGCCGCGCGCTCTCCGCCCGTCCCCCCTCCTCGCGGGACCTCTCCGCGCCGCCCGGTGCGGTCTTCCTCCTCCAGGGCTTCCGGCGGGGGAGGACCGAGCTCCGCCCCCTCCCCGCCGCCCGGGCCCTGGGTTTGCTCCTTGACCACGCGGTCAATCCGGGTTATCTACGGGCGGGCAAGGGGACCGGCCCGATCCGCGGGCTCACCCGCCTCCTCTCCGCCGTCCCCGCCTGGTCCGTCCGCCTCGGCGGCGGGAGGGAGTCTCCGGCGGAGCTCGCCGCCGCCGTCGCCCGCGCCGCCGCTTCGCCCCCCCGGGGGAGGGCGGACTTGAAGCGGGTGGCGGCGCGCTGCGCCGAGCTCCTCCGGGACCGGGGCGGGGGAAAGGGGTCCTCTTCCATTCCGGGTGGGTGAACCCCGCGCCAGAGGACCGGAAGAGACATCCGCCATGGACGAACGGACGATCGACGCGCTGAGCGGCCGCCTCCTCCGAGAGGTCGCCCGCCCCGGATCGAACCTCGCTGGCCTCGTCCGCTTCCTCCGGGAGCAGGAGGGGCTCGACCCGGCCTCGGCCGCGGCGGCGGCCCGCGCCGTCGTCGGGAAGCTTCAGGCCTCCCGGTTCCCCCCGATCACTCATCTCGAGCTGATGGTGACCGAGGATTGCAACCACCGCTGCCACTACTGCTTCGTCGAAGGGAAGAACCCCGGCCACCGGATGCCCCCCGGGCGGGCCCGGCAGGCGGTGGATTTTCTCCTCCGCGAGTCCCGGGACCGCAACGAGCTCACCCTTCTCCTTTTCGGGGGCGAGCCCCTCATCGAGTTCGACCTCCTCCGCGACCTTCTCCCCTACGCGGCGTCCCGGGCCCGGGCGGCCGGGAAGCGGATGGTCTTCGACATGACCACCAACGCCACCCTCCTCGACGAGGAGCGGGTCGATTTCCTCGTCTCCGCGGGGGTGAAGATCCTGGTCAGCATCGACGGCGACCGGGCCGCCCACGACCGCCACCGCCTCGCCCGGGACGGGAAGAGCTCCTACGACCGGGTGGCCGCCGCCCTCCCCCTGATCAAGCGCCGCCAGCCCTGGCTGGGGGCCCGGATGACCGTCCACCCGGACACGGCCGCCGCGCTCTCCGGGAACGTCGCCCACCTCGCCGGCCTCGGGTTCAACCAGTTCCTGATCGGAGCGGCCACCGGCGTCGACTGGTCCGAGGCCGAGCTCGACCGCTATCAGGAGGAGATGGTCCGGGTGGCCGCCTGGCTTCGGCGCGAGCTCGACCGCGGCGGCCGCTTCCGGGTGACCACCCTGGAGGAGTCCGTCGCCATGATGGGCGGCCGGCGGTCCCGCTGGGGCTGCCGGGCCGGACGCCACTGCGTCACCGTCGCCGCCGACGGATCGATCTACCCCTGCTCCAAGATGCTCGGCGTTTCCGGCCTGAAGGGGCTCTGCCCGCTGGGCACCCTGGACGAAGGGCTGACCGAGATCCACAACCGCCTCCTCCTCTGCGGGCTCGTCCCCGTGGAGAGGAAGGCCTGCTCCGCCTGTCCCGAGGCGGACTTGTGCTTCGGCGGCTGCTACGCGACCAACTTCCAGGCGACCGGTTCCCTCTTCGATCCCGCTCCGGTGGAGTGCCGGCTCAAGCGCCGCTCGATCGCGATCGCCCGGGAAGCGGAGAAGATTCTGGGCGCGGAGTTCTACCGGCGCCTGAAGCCTCCCCCCTCGGCCGCCTGAGCCATCGCCGCCCCCGATGATCCGATCGGTCAAATCGCGTTTTTCCTCCGGTTCGCTCCTCGCCCACTTCCGCGCCTTCAACCGCTACCTCGTCCCCTACTGGTCCTTGGAGGCGCTCGTCCTCTTCGCCGTTCTCCTCTCCTCCCTGGCCGCCCTCCTCGGCCCCTACCTCACCCGGATCACCATCGACCAGGCCTTCGGCGGGCGCGACTTCCGGCTCTTCCACTTCCTCCTCCTCGCCGGTTTCGTCCTCTATCTCCTCCAGGGTTTCCTCGCCGTTCTCCACCAGTACCTCTCCGCCTACATCGGGCAGAGGCTCACCTTCGACCTCCGCTCCGAGTACGTCCGCCACCTCTTCGCCCTCTCCTACGCCGACATCCACCGCCGGCCGACCGGCGAGCAGATGTACCGGGTGGGCCAGGACATCGACACCGTTTCCTCGCTCGCCACCGACACCATCCCCCAGATTTTGAGCCTCGCCCTGCGCCTGCTCTTCCTCCTCGCCATCTGCCTCTACCTGAACTGGACCCTCACCCTGGTCACCCTCCTCCTCTCCCCGCTCTTCTACCTCCAGGCCCGCCACTTCGGGGCGAAGCAGCGCGCCCTCACCCGCCGGATCAAGGAGTCCTCCCAGGCGCTCCTCGCCGAGCTCGAGGACTCCCTCTCGAACATCAAGCTCGTCAAGGCGCTGGGGAAGGGACCCTGGGCGGCCCTGCGCTACCTCCGGGGGCGGATCGGGATCATCCGCCTCGACCTCAAGCTCACCGAGGTGGGGCTCTTCTCCAG
Organism: uncultured bacterium; assembly: GCA_964584165.1. Taxonomy (GTDB): domain Bacteria; phylum Auribacterota; class Erginobacteria; order Erginobacterales; family CAZKCI01; genus CAZKCI01. The sequence continues at coordinate 17,462 of CAZOYW010000038.1, read as the reverse complement.
TCTGTCCGCCGGCCTCCTGAACACGCTCATCCTCACCGGCTTCACCTACTACGTCGGCTTCAACGTGATCACGGGGCGGCTGACCCTGGGGACGCTGATCGCCCTCATGATCTACCTCGTCCAGCTCTTCGACGCCCTGAAGTCGCTGGGGGGCCTCTACCAGTCCGTGATGGTCCGCTTCGTCTCCTGGGAGCGCGTGCGGGAGACCTTCGACCTCCCGGCCGAGGCCGAGCCGCCCTCGGCCCGGCCCCTCGGGGAGTTGAGGGGGGAGATCGCCTTCCGCGACGTCGCCTTCGGCTACCGTCCGGGGAAGGCGGTGGTCGAGGGGATCTCCTTCGCTGTCGCGCCGGGATCCTTCGCCGCCCTCGTCGGACCCAGCGGCTCGGGCAAGACGACCCTCCTCATGCTCCTCCTGCGCCTGATGCGCCCCTGGCGGGGGCAGGTCCTCGTCGACGGCGCCGACCTCGCGGGGATCCGCCTCTCCTCGCTCCTCCCCCGGCTCGGCCTCGCCCTCCAGGAGGCCTTCGTCCTGAACCGGACGGTCCGCGAGAACCTCCTCTTCGGCCGGACGGAATCCTCCGAGGCGGAGCTCTGGCGGGCGCTCTCCATCGCCGACCTCGACTCCGCGGTCCGCGGGATGGATAACGGCCTGGACGCTCCGGTGGGGGAGAGGGGGTCGAACCTCTCGGAGGGGCAGCGCCAGAGGCTCACCATCGCCCGCGCGATCCTCTCCCGCCCCCGGATCCTGGTCCTGGACGAGGCGACTTCGGCGGTCGGCTTCGACTCCGAGGCGCGGATTTTTTCCAACCTGCGCCGCGAGCTGCCGAATTCAACCCTGATCATCGCCACCCACCGCCTCCTCTCGCTCAAGGACGCGGACACGATCGTGGTCCTGAGCGAGGGGCGGGCGGTGGAGGCGGGAAGCCACCGGGCGCTGATGGCGCGGGGCGGCTTTTACTCCGAGATCTACCGCGAGCAGTCGTCTCGGTTGTAGACGGCGCTGGAAATCCTGGTATGAGCGTGAGCGAAAGCAATAAGCGCGGGCGACTAAACCGTTGGGCGGGGCGGCTGATCAACCGCCGGCTCGTCCTCTGGCTCTGGTCGGTCGCGGTGATCGCGCTCCTCTCCGCCGCCCTGGGGGCGATCTTCTGGCTCACGCGGATGAAGGCGACCTACGAGGTGGAGATAACCGCCCAGCCGCGATCGCCCGAGTGGAGCGATGGGAGATCGCATTATCTGATGACCATCCCCCGCCAGAAATTCCAGGCGATCCGCACCGGCGACCCGGCCGAGATCGCCGTCGATGCCGGGGGTTGGATCCGAGGAAAGATTACGGATGTAGAGGCGAGGGAAAGTTCTCTCGGTCTTACCATTTACGGGTGCTGGTCGTTCGGCCCGAATGATAAAAAACCGGCCGGGTTTGCTCGGCCGGATCGGGGGCGATTGACCCTGCGGGCGCTCCGCCTGATCGCCGCCTTTCAGCGTTAGCCCCCCGGTACCCGATGCGTCCCCCGCCGTAACCTCACGTAACCTTACGTAACCCTGCGCAACCTTACGTAACTTTTTACATCTCCTCCAGCACCTCGCGGGCGGCTTTGCGGACGGAGACGTCGTCGTCCCGCCGGGAGAGGTACTCGATCATCTCCCGGGCGTTCTTATAGCGCAGCTTCCCCAGGGCCCGGACGATCGCCTCCCGGAAGTAGGCCTTCTTCGGCGTTGTCCCCAGGACGTCGGCGAGCGGCCGCCCCGCCTCCTTCACCCCGCAGTCTCCGAGGAAAGCCGCGGCGGCCGTCCTCACCTCCTCGTCCTCCTTGGGGTTCTTCAGGAGGTCGATCGCCTGGGGGGCGAGCCGGGTCCCCTGGAGGGCGGTGAGGACGCCGAAGGCGACGACCCGCAGCGAGTCCTTCTCCTTCGGGTTGAAGAGGATCCGCTCCATCACCTGGGGCCACTCCTTGGGGGGGGAGACCGGGAAGAACTGGAGCGCCTTGGCCCTCACCTTCCACTCGTCCCGGGCGTTATCGGCGAGGGCGAGGAGGGGGGGGCCCGCCCGCTTGTCCCCGCTCTTGACGAGGGCGTCGATCGCGGCCATCCGGATGTCATCGCGGTCCTTGGCGTCGCCCGCCACGTCGATCACCGCCGGGACGAGCGACTTCTCCGGCTCCTTGAAGAGGATTTGGAGGACGTGGGCGCGGACCCGCCGGTCGTCCTTCCGGTTCAGGACGATCGCCTCGAAGGACTTGAGCGTGTTCTTCCCGTCCAGGCGGTAGGCGAGGTCGAGGACGGGGACGCGGATCTCCCAGTCGTCCTTCTCGTTCTCCATCACCAGCTTGAGGGAGGGGACGATCTTCCGGTCGGCGTAGGCGGAGAGAAAGGCGGTCATGGCCACGCGGACCTGGTCCTTGTCCTTCGGGTTTTCCAGGGCTCGGGCGATCTCCTTCACCGCGCCCTTGGCCTTCATCCGGGTCAGGATCTCGATCGCGGCGATCCTGAGCTCCGCGTTCTCGGAGGGGTTGATCGCGAGGCCGGTGAAGGTCGGCACGGCCTCCTTCGCCTCGAGCTTGCCCAGCGAGAGGATCGCCTCCCGGCGGAGGTCCTTGCTCTCCTTGGCGTTCCGGACGATCTCCAGGAGAGGCGGGACGGCCCGCGCGTCGTCCTGGTTGCCCAGGGCACGGGCGGCGTTGATCCGGACGTCCTTCTTCCCCATCTCCAGGTCGTAGACCAGGTCCTTGACCGGATCGGAGGAGGCGGGGAGAGAAGCGGGGAGGCCGAGGAGAAGGGCGAAGCCCAGACCGGCGAAAACGCGGCGGTTCATGGTTTTCCTCCTGGGTTCGGCGGGTGTCGCTCGCCCGCCGAACCCAGGAGATACACCAATCGCCGATGGAAATCAAGCGCCCCCGCCGCCGGCCCGGCTTGGTTAATAGGTCCTATAGGTCTTATAGGTCCTATAGGACCTATAGGTTTTCCCGGATGATCGCGAGGTTGGCGGCGAGCGTCTCGACGGTGGCCGCCTCGTCCTCGGAGGCGAAGGAGCCGGGGCTGATCTCGAGGGCGACGTCGCCGGCGTAGCCCCTGGCCTTCAGATGGCGGAGGAAGCGCCCGATCTCCAGCTCTCCCCTCCTCAGTTCCCGGTGCTCCTTCCCGTCGAAGTTGGAGAGGTGGACGTGGGCCACCCTCTCCCCGAGGAGGTCGTAGGCTTGGGCGGGGTCATACCCCCCCGTCCCGAGATGGGTGACGTCGAGGACGACGTGGCGGAAGGGGAGGAGGTCCTCGGGGCGGGTGAGGAGGTGGCAGGAGGGGAGGAGGAAGGGGGGGAAGAAATCCCAACCCCGCTTTCTCTTCGCGTCCTGGACGTTCGGCCAGCGGAAGCGCGAGCCGAGCCGCCCGAGGGGCTGGCGGTAGCGCGGCATGTTTTCGACCGCGACGATGACTTTCGTGGTCGCCTGGAAGGATGCCAGCTCCTCCCGAAGCCACGCCAGGTAAGGACGGTCGGTGAAGAAAGGCCCGTGGAGGACGACCAGGCGCGCGCCCAGCTCCTCGGCCAGCCGGACCGACTTCCGGGCCCGGGGGATCTCGCCGCTCTCCCAGCCGGCGAGCTTGAGGAAGGAGAAGGGGGAGTGGACCGCCCGGACGGGGAGGCCGTGGCGCTCGATCCGGGACCGGAGATAGGGGGCCTGGAAGGTGTCGGTCTTCCGGTCGACGATGACCTCGACCCCGTCGAAGCCGGTCCGCCGAGCGATCTCGAAGGCCCGGTCGGTCCCGTAGTTGTTGATCGATCCGGTGGAAAGGAGAATCCGGTTTTTCATGGCGTTGGACCCGTCCGACCGGTCCGACCGGTCCGACCGGTCAGACCGGTCAGACCGGTCAGACGGGTCCGACCGGTCCGACAAATCCGCCCAGTCTACGCGCTTTCCCCTCTCCGGCAAGGGGATTGTTTGTGCTATGTTTAAGCATGAAAACATACTCTCTCCTCCCCACCGCCCTGGCGGCCGCCCTCGTCCTCGCCCCCGCCGTCCTCCCCCAGGCGATCGTCATCGACCACAACTGCACCGACTTGAGCCTGGTGCCCGCCTACTGGATCGACCAGGCGAAGAACCTGAAGCTCCACTACGCCCACACCTCCCACGGCGGCCAGATCGTCACCGGGATCGAAGTCCTGGAGGGGATCGACACCTACTACAGCGTGGCCGTGGGCTACTGCTCCCTCCCGGCCGAGGCCGGTGCGCTCTGCATCTTCGACGGCCAGGAGGACGAGGATTACATTGAACCGGGGGATTACTGGGAGAACGAGGAAGGGAGGCAGCACACCCGCGACGTCATCGACCACAACCCCGCGATCCAATACTCGATGTGGGCGTGGTGCGGCCAGGTCTCCGGGAGCGACGAGAGCTACATAGGCGGCTACCTGTCCGTCCTGGACGCCTTCGAAACCGAGTATCCCGGGAAGCGCTTCATCTACATGACCGGCCATCTGGACGGGAGCGGATCCTCCGGGAACCTCCACCTGCGCAACCAGCAGATCCGGGACTACTGCGTCGCCAACGGCAAGATCCTCTTCGACTTCGCCGACCTCGAGCGCTACGACCCTGCCGGCGCCGACTATCTCGATCTGGACGCCGACGACGGCTGCTACTACTGGCGGGAGGGGGAGGAGCGCAACTGGGCGGTAGAGTGGTGCGCCGGCCATCCCGGCGACGACCGCTGCGCGGGCTGCGGCAGCGACGACTGCTGCGCCCACTCGGAGCCCCTGAACTGCAACCAGAAGGCGCGCGCCTTCTGGTGGCTGATGGCGCGCCTGGCCGGGTGGAGCGGCCAGACCGGGGCGCCCACCCCGTCGCCCGTCCCCAGCCCCACCCCCCTCCACGCCCGCCCGGGCGGGGGTGACTACGACGGCGACGGTACCTCCGACCCGGCCGTCTTCCGCCCATCCTCCGGCCTCTGGTCGGTCCGGTCGCTCACCCGCTTCTATTTCGGGGGCTCGTCCGATCTCCCCGTTCCGTCCGATTTCCGGGGCGACGGCACCGCCGTCCCGGCCGTCTTCCGCCCCGGAAGCGGCCTCTGGTCGGTCCGGGCTCTCACGCGCTTCTATCTCGGGTCCTCGGACGACTGGGCGCTCCCCGGAGCGTACGGTTCCGGAGCGTCCGCCGCCGTCTTCCGCCCCGCAACCGGCCTCTGGTCGGTCCGGGACCTGACCCGGCTCTTCTTCGGCGCTGCGAGCTCGCTCCCCGTCCCGGCCGACTACGACGGCGACGGGACGGCCGAGATCGCGGTCTTCCAGCCCGCCCTCTCCCGCTGGGCAATCCGGGGGCTGACCGCTCTCTACTTCGGCCAGTCCTCCGACGAGCCCGTCCCCTCCGACGGCGACGGCGACGGGACGGTCGATCCGGCGGTCTTCCGTCCTTCTACCGGGTTCTGGGCTTTTCGGTCCGTCACGGGGATATATTTCGGCGGCGCCGGCGACCGTCCGGTCCCCGGCGGCTACGGGGGTCCGGGGGCGGCTTCCCCGGCGATCTTCCGTCCCGCAACCGGCCTCTGGTCGGTCCGGTCCCTCACCCGCTTCTTCCTCGGGTCCTCCTCCGATCTCCCGGCTTCCCGCTGACCGTGGCCGAGCGGACGCCCCGGCCTCATCCGTAGGCGCGGACATTCATCTCCGCGCGCCGGGCCAGCATTGGCTTGACCCGAGAGGGCGGGGACGCTAGTATGTTAAGCGATGAAGAGCGTCGGTCTGACACTGCTCGTTCTCGCCTCGGCGTCGCTCGTTCTCCTCTCCGGTTGCGCCGTCCATCCCACCCGGGCCAACACCTGGTTCGCGGTCGACGACTACTTCCACCTCGGCCACACGCCCTACTCGATCCGCTTCGGCCCGGCCCAGCCCTGGGGGGCGGTCACCGCCTGGCCGATCCGGATCTACACGCTCGACTACCGCGACGAGTTCGCCCGCCAGCACCCCGGCGACTACTATGTCTTCCTGAACGAGACGGGGGACTGGGAAGTCGTCGAGAAGGACGCCCTGCGAGAAGAGATGGAGCATTGATCAGCGCTCCCGGCGGCGGCGTCCGCCGGGCGCGCTGATCAAGAGTTCGGCTGTCGCCGATCAGGGTGTTTCCCTCGCCGCCTCAGGCGGGCGTAGTCCCAGGCGTTCGCCAGCAGCCGTCCCGTGATCCGGGCGGCATGGGCGGCCCGCGCCGCCGGCCCGCCGCTCCCGTATCGCTTCCGCAGGTAGTCGGCCGGCGGGAAGAGGCAGCCCGCGAGCTCCAGCCCCCGCACCGGCCGGAAGATCGTGTCGGCGCGCAGCCCGAAGAGGAAGCGGTCGAAGCGTCCCTTTCCCCCCTCGCCACGGAGGACCGCGATCCGCCGCCGGGCGGCCGCCCGTTCCCAGCGGCTCAGCCCAGCCGCCCCCGGCTCCCGTCCGCCGCCGCTCCAGACCCGCTCCGCGGCCAGCCGGCACGACTCCAGCGCCTCCAGCAGACTCCATTCCCGGGCCCGCTTGCGGGCCCGCTCCCAGCCGGCGGCGTCCATCCCCCGCGCCGCCCGGTCGATGTCGGCGAGCCAGAGGAGCGCCCGCTCCCCGATCAGGAGGGAGGGGAAGTCCTCCTCCGCCCGGAGGGCGTCGAGGAAGACGCAGTGCTTGCGCAGGTGGAGGCAGAGCGTGACCAGGGAATCGGCGGGTTCGAGGACGACGAGGGGCGCCCCCGGCGGACCGGCGTGGCGTCCGCGGGCGAGGAGGGCGCCGATCTCCACCAGGGTCGGGGCGTAGGGGTGGTCGAAGGCCCAGTGGATCTCGGCTACGGCCCGCGTCTGCCCGTGCACGCGGCGGAGGTGGAGGTGGTGCTTCTCGAAGTAGCGGTCGGGGAGGAGCCCCGCCTCCGGGAGGAAGCCCGCGGCGGCGAGGATCTCCTTGGCTCCCGCAAGTTCCTCCCGGGGGACGAGGAGGTCGAGGTCGTGGAAGGGGCGGAGGTAAGGCTTCGGGTAGATCGTGAGGCCGAGCGCCGGCCCGCGCAGGACGGCCATCCGGAGTCCGGCCGCGCTAAAGCGCGCGGCGAGGTCCTGGGCGTGGCGGAGGTGGACGGAGACCGTCTCCACGATCCGGCGGTAGCGCTCTTCCAGGGCCACCCGGGCGGCCTCCGGGACGGCCCCCAGCATCCCCAACCGATCGAGCGCGTTGAAGACGATCCCGTCCAGGCGGTTGGCGGCGGAGGCGCGGAGAAGGTAGCCCCAGTCGATCGCGGAAGCGGAGGCGAACGGCCGGGGAGGATCGGCGCAGAGTCCGATCAGGATCGAATCTTCTTTTCGCATGCCGCGTTTGCCCGCCGGGCGCGCCCCCGCCGGCGCGGTTGATAAATGATACATGACCGCTGGCCGATGATATATGCTAGCCGCGGCCGTTATTATCGCCCCGCGATCGCCATGGACAAAAGCTGTTTTCGGATTCTCGTCCTCTACGTCCTCCTCTCCCTCCTTTACGCCTTCGGCGTCCCCCTCTGGGAGGCGCCGGACGAGCCCTCCCACTACCTCTGCGTCCGCAAGATCTCCGACGGGCGGTCGTTCCGTCCCCCCCGCCCGTCCGCCCCGCCCCTTGAAGTCTGGTCGGAGGGCTATCTCTACTCGCTCTACGAGTCCGCCCAGCCCCCCCTCTACTACCGCCTCGCCGCGCCGTTCGCAACGGTCGCCTTCTCCCGCGCCCTCCCCCTGGGCGCTTCGCCCGGTCTTCCCCCGGTCCGTCCCGGCTTCTCCAGGGAGGGCAACCTGTTCGTGCACCGGCGCTCCTCCCTCCTCTCCCTCCCCCCCGGCGAGATCCGCGGCCACCTCCTCCGCCTCCTCTCGGTCGCCTTCGGCGCGGTTGCCGTCTTTTTCATCTACCGTCTGGCGCGCCTCCTCGCCCCGTCTTCGCCCCCGGTCGCCCTCCTCGCGGCCGGTTTCGCCGCGACCCTCCCCCAGTTCACCTTCATCACCGCCGCGATCGGGAACGACGCGCTCTCGGTCGCCGTGGCCGCCGCCGCCCTCTTCTTCCTCCTGAGGAGCGCGCTCGCCGCGATCCCCTCCCGCGCCGATCGGCTCGCGGCCGGTTTCCTGCTCGCCGCCGGCCTCTTGGTCAAGGCGAACCTCCTCTTCCTCTTCCCCGTCGCCCTTCTCTCGCTCTTTCTCCCCCGCCGGCGCCCCGGCCCATCCGGGAGCGCCCTCGATCTCTATCTCCCCTCGGCGGTCCTGATCGCTTTTGCCCTCCTCGCCCTCCCCGGGGATCTCCTCCCCCGCGCCCGCCTCCTCTGGCTCCGGGCTACCGCGCTCGACCCGGCCCTCCTGGTCCCCGCCCGTCTCCGCCTGATGGCCGCCGAGATCTCCGCCTCCTTCGTCGCCCGCTTCGGCTGGATGAGCATTGCCGTCGGGGACTGGCTTGTCTGGTGCTGGGCGGGCGCGCTGGCGGCGGCCGCCGCCGGCTGGATCGCCTCCGTCCGCCGCCAGCGCGACCGCCTCGCCCTCAGAGGCTCTCCGCTCCTCCTCGCCGCCGTGCTTTTCCTCCTCCTCGGCGCGGTCAAGAATAACCTCTTCGTCCCCCAGCACCAGGGGCGTTACCTCTTCCCCGCCCTCCCCGCGATCGCCGTCCTCTTCGCCGCGGGCTTCTTGGACCTCTTCCCGCCCGCCCGCCGGTCCCGCGCGGCGGCCGTTCTGGTCGCCATGCTCGCCGCGCTCAACCTGATCGCCTTCTTCGCCTACCTGGTCCCGGCGAGCTATCCCGGATAAAAAATGGTTACGTAAGGTTACGCCAAGACAAAAGTTACGTAATGTTACGTAAGGTTACCTAAGGCGTCGTCCGAATAAAAATGCAAGAAAAGGCGCTCGAGATGAGTCCTTATCTATATGATGGCGAACCGTCCAGCGGCATACGAGAAGCTGATATTTTATCGGGATATCTGCGAGATCCGGCGCCTGGTGTGTCGGATCACCGATCGATTCCCCAAGAGCCATATCCGCCTTGTGTCGCAGATGCGGGCCGCGGCGAGATCGGCCAAGCAAAACATCCGAGAATTCTACCGCAGGGGGAGTCTCGGCGAATTTATCCAGGGCATCCACATCAGCCAAGGTTCGCTCGCCGAGCTTTCCGGAGATGTAGATGACTGCCGCGAAGATAGCTTGATCACGGCCGAGGAGTTTCGGGAACTCTCGTCTCTTCTTCGCCGAGCCGACTTCATGATGGGGAGATTCATCCACGCGCTCTACCGCCTGGAGAAAGCGGGTGGGTGGAAAACTCCAGGCCGCCGAGGAGACCGCTTGCCCGCGAGACGTTAGAGCGTCCCGCGCCAGCGATTTTTCGTAACCTCACGTAACCTTACGTAACTTTTGTCTTGGCGTAACCTTACGTAACCTTCTTTGGTGTTCCCTCTTCTCCTTGACACCCCCCTCCCCTCTGGCGTTAGCATAGGGGGCGCTGGAGTGGACGACCCATGGCCCGACCCCGCCCTTCCCCCCTCCCGACCCTCCCCGAGATCGCCCGCGGCAGCCCCCTCTCCGTCGCCCAGCTCAAGGAGATCGAGGAGCTGATCCTCGGGCGGGGCAACTTCTCCCGGGAGCGGACCCGCCGGGAGGTCGCCTGGTTCTGCCGGGACCTCGGGATCGCCGACTACTACTTCAAGTACACCCCCCTCGACCAGATCGCCCGCCACATCGAGTTCTTCCGGGCGACCCGGATCATCGCCGAGTCGAGCGGGGGCCAGACCGCGGGCATCCAGTTCATCGACGAGCAGGCCTCCTCCGCGACCTACGTGGGAGAGGACGGCTACGACCAGGTGCGGGCGATCAAGGAGCGGATCGAAAGGCGCTTCCCGGCCTGCCGCCTCCACAGCTACCTCTGCCGCGGCTATCCCCTGCGCATCTACCTGGTCACCCGCCCGGCCTTCCCTTCCGCCTCCGGGGGGGGATCATTCGAGGAGGCGTCGAGCCTCGACTTCCTCCAGAACTCCCCGGCGTCCACCATCGAGCGCTACCGGTCGCTCTGGAACGACCTGCGGGGGCGGCACGTCCCCCTGACCCGGGTCTCCGAGCTCCCCGAAGAGCGGGAGACGCGGATCATGGTCGGTCTCGAACGCGACGCCGCGCCGGGCTTTCTCACCAACTTCACCTTCATCCTCAAGAAGTACGAGCTTCACATCACCCGCGAGTACGCCGAGCCCTTCGCCGACGGGACGGTGATCTTCTCCTTCTACCTCTCCCGGACCGCCGCCGCTGACCTCCCGCCCCGCCTGGAGCGGGACATCGGCATGGCGGCCATCCTCCCCGGCGGGCGGCTCGCCGAGCTCTTCTACTCCGGGGCTTGCTCCGCCCCGGAGACGATGTACGCCTTCGCCGCCGCCGCCTTCGCCCACCAGTTCCTGACCACCTACACCGAGGAGTACATCGCCCTCTCCCGGGCCCTGGCGGGCAAGCCCGAGCTCCTGGGCCTCCTCTCCCTATTCAAGACGCACCTGGCGAAGGACACCTACCACGAGGACAGGATCAACGGCGTGCTCCTGAAGCACAGCCAGATCGTCCGCTCCCTCTGGGAGGCCTTCGTCCAGGCCTGCGACCCCGACCTCAAGAAGCGCCAGCCCGATCTCCCCCTGGCCCGGGCCCGCAAGCGCCTGGAGGCCGAGGTCACCTCCGAGATCGAACGCCAGGTCCTGGAGTCCCTCTTCGCCTTCCACCGGTCGATCCAGAAGACCAACTTCTTCAAGGACGAGAAGATCTGCGTCTCCTTTCGCCTCGACCCCGCCTATCTCAACCCCGCGGACTACCCGGAGCGGCCCTGCGGGATCTTCTTCATCTTCGGGAAGGGGTTCCGCGGCTTCCACGTCCGCTTCCGGGAGATCGCCCGGGGCGGGGTGCGGATAGTCCGCTCCCCCTCCCAGGCCGACTACGACCTCAACTCCGACTTCATCTTCGACGAGAACTACAACCTCGCCCTAACCCAGCAGCAGAAGAACAAGGACATCCCGGAGGGCGGGTCGAAGGGAACGATCCTCCTCGCCCTGGGCTACCAGGACAAGGGGGAGACGATCTTCAAGCAGTATATCGACGGCCTGCTCGACCTCCTCCTCCCCCACCCCCAGGTCCTCGACGCCCTGGGGCGGGAGGAGATCGTCTTCCTCGGCCCCGACGAGGGGACGGCCGAGCTGATGAACTGGGCGGCGGCGCGCGCCCGCGAGCGCGGCTACCGCTATTGGAAAGCCTTCACCACCGGCAAGAAGCCCGAGCTGGGCGGCATCCCCCACGACACCTACGGGATGACCACCAACGGCGTCCGGGAGTTCGTGCGGGGGGTGCGGGAGGCCCTGGGCTGGAAGGAGGAGACGACTACCAAGTTCCAGACCGGCGGCCCGGACGGGGACCTGGGCTCGAACGAGATCCGGCTCTCCCGGGAGAAGATGCTGGCCGTGATCGACGGCTCGGGCGTCCTCTACGACCCCGCCGGGATCGACCGGGGGGAGCTCGGACGCCTGGCCGAGAAGCGCCAGACGGTCAAGTCCTTCGACCGCGCGAAGCTCTCCGCCCAGGGGTTCTTCGTCTCCGTCGCCGATCGGGACGTCGTCCTCCCCGACGGGACCAAGGTCCACAACGGGACCGAGTTCCGCAACCGCTTCCACTTCTTTCCCCCGCTCGCCGCCGACCTCTTTGTTCCCTGCGGCGGCCGGCCCCGGGCGATCACGATCGGGAACTGGCAGGAGTTCTTTTCCGAGAAGGGAAAGCCGCGCGCCAAAGCGATCGTGGAAGGGGCGAACCTCTTCATCACCCAGGAGGCGCGGCTCCGCCTGGAGGAGAAGGGGGTCGTCGTCTTCAAGGACTCCTCGGCCAACAAGGGGGGTGTCACCTCCTCCTCGCTCGAGGTCCTGGCCGCCCTGGCCCTCTCCGACGAGGAGTTCCGGGAGATGATGACCGTCCGCCCCGGCGGGAAGATCCCCTCCTTCCGGGCCCGCTACGTGGAGGAGATCGTCAGCGTCATCCGCCTTAACGCCCGGCGGGAGTTCCGTGTCCTCTGGGAGGATCGGCAGCGGACCGGCCGCCCCCTCGCCCTCCTCTCCGACCTTCTCTCCGACAAGATCAACCTGATGACCGACCGGATCGCCGCCTCCGGTCTCTTCGAGAACGCGCGGCTCCGGGAGGCGGTGGTTTGCCGCCACTGCCCCCCCGTCCTGATCGAGGCCGTGGGGCTCGAGCGGGTGCTGGCGAGAGTCCCCGGGATCTACCTGCGGGCGGTCTTCGCCTCCACGCTCGCCTCCGGCTACGTCTACGAGAAGGGGCTCGCCGCCGGCGAGCTGGACTTCTACGATTATGTTTCCTCGCTCGTCCCGCGGACGGGCGCGGAAGCCTAAGGTTCGGCGGAAGCGCCGGTCCACGTCGATCGTCAACCCCTAACACCGGAGAACCGTCATGCCCGACACCTTCGACCAGGTGATCTCCCGGATCATGCAGCCGATCGAGCAGATGACCATGGGGCCGCTCGACACCACCTACCTGATGCGCTCGGACGGGGCCTTCGTTTACGTGGAGGGGTATTGGCACCCCGGAGACACGGCGATCGGGAAGCTGATCTACTACCCCGACCCCAAGGGATCCACCGACATCCACGGTCGGAAGTATTCCAGCATCATCAAGGAGGAACGGGACGGGAAGACCGCCTACGTCTCCCACAAGGACCAGATCAAAAAGCTCTACCGCCTCTATCCCGAACTCCCTCCCGACTCCCACAAGCTCTCCCTCTGCGAGTACCAGGTCGCCTTTCCCCGCTCCTCCTTCGCCGGCTTCTTCAACGACCGCCGGGCGCTCGAGTACGTGATGGATCAGTTCCCCAAGGTCGGGGAGATCGTCCGCCAGGCGAGCGAGCTCTTCGAGGTCCCCCTGAAGCGGTTGGGGATCACCGGCTCCTCGGCCCTGGGCCGCCGCGGCCTCCACTCCGACATCGACCTGGTCTTTTTCGGGACGGTGGAGGAGAACTGGCGGGTGGTCCGGAAGCTCTGGTCGATTATCTACAGCGAGCCGGAGCGGCAGGTGGTGGAGTACGGCAAGTTCTGGCCGCTCAAGATCTACCTCAACCGGAACGAGGTCTGCACCTTCTTCGTCTACCGCGACCTCGCCGAGGCGCCGGTCCGCGACTGCGCGGTGGAGCTGGTAAAGGAGAAAGTGGAAGCCTACGGGACGGTGGCCGAGAACATCCACTCCCTCTACGTCCCGGTCGTCCTCACCCTGGAGAACGTCTATGTGGACGGCGAGAAGCACCCGACCATGGACTTCGTCGTCTACGACGGCGCGGTCCGGGGCGAGTTCAAGAAGGGCTTGCGGCTCCACATCAAGGGCCGCCTGGTCAACATCGTCCGGGGGAAGAAGAAGACGCTGACCCTGGCGGCGCTGGACGGCTTCGACATCGAGGTGGAGAAGTTCAAGGCCGGGGTCCCGGCCTTCGACACCCGCCTCGCGAAGGCCTGATCGAATCTGGAGCGCGGCCCCGGGAGGCAATTTCGGGCGCGCCGAGTCGGCGAGAGAAAATCGATGCGGACCGCGCTGATCGGTTTGGGAATCGCCCTGGGCCTCGCCGCCGCCTGCTCGGCGCTGGCGGCGGGGCAGGGGATCGTCATCGATCACTCCTGCGCCGACCTCTCCCGCGTCCCCGCCTCCTGGGCGAGCCAGGCCAAGGCCTCCTTCCGCGTCTGGTACGGCCACACCTCCCACGGCAGCCAGATCGTCAGCGGGATGGCGGCGATCGACCGCGCCCCCTTCACGTTCAACGGCGGGGAGGGAACGCTCTCCCTGGAGGAAGCCGAAGGGGACCTCGGCTACGGTTGCGACGATGCCTGGTACTGGGCCACCCGGGCCCGCCTCGACGAGCCGGGGAACGACCGCAACCTGGTGGTCTGGTCGTGGTGCGACGGCGTCTCCGAGCAGACGCCGGAGGGGATCGCCTGCTACCTCGACCACCTGAGCCGCCTGGAGGCCGACTATCCCCAGATCCGCTTCGTCTACATGACCGGCCATCTCGACGGTTCGGGCTCGGGGGGGAACCTGAACGCCCGCAACCAGCAGATCCGGGACTTCTGCGTCGCCCGGGGAAAAACCCTCTTCGATTTCGCGGACCTCGAGCGCTACGACCCGGATGGAAACGACTTCCTCGACCGGGGAGCGAACGACAATTGCGACTACGCGGGGGGAAACTGGGTGGTCGAGTGGTGCGCCGGTCACCCCGGCTCGGAGCTCTGCTCCCCCTGCGCGTGCGCCCACTCGGAGCCCTTGAACTGCAACCGGAAGGGGCGGGCTTTCTGGTGGATGCTCGCCCGCCTCGCCGGCTGGGACGGGTCCGCCGCCGAACCCACGCCGCCCTCACCCCACCCGCCCGCCCCCACCCCGTTTCCGCCCGACCCCTCGGGCGGGGGCCTCGAACGCATCCTCGACTGGGCCCGTTCCTGGGCCTCCGGCCTGTGACCGTCCCGGGGTAGTCCGTAATGCTTCAGTGCCAGGGGGGATCTGCCCTCTCGGCGATCGGCCGGAGCTAGCGCCGCTTCGCAGAAGCGGCCTACCAACGACGCCGCCCCCGCCCCGCCGACGCTGACGGTGTTTGTCGGCCCGCTCTGCGAGCGGCCGCCGCAGTGCCGCTGCGCGCGAGTCCGCCGGGGCGCTGCAGGTGCGCCGTCCGAGAAGCAGCACCGCGCGCAGGCTGGCCGGACGGAAATATCCGCGCAACCGCGGCACTGAATTAACTCTGTGCTACGGGTTGAGTGTCTCTCCACCCAATGTGGGAGCGGCTTCCAGCCGCGATCCCAGCCGACATTAATCGTGCGTAAGTCCCTCGATCCCACCTATTGCAGTTTTACGAGTCCAGAGCGGAAAGATAATTGTCTCTAAGAATCCTATCCTTGAAATGAGCAAATCCATCAATCGCAATTAATTTCCGGAAACAGTGGATTGTAAGGCGCTCTAGCTTCTTAAGGTGGCGCAAGTTTTCAGCCGGATCATCACTAGCTCGAAGATCGCCGTGAACAATTCGAGATCGGATGTCATAGAGATTGTTTACGTCATCATAAGAGCACGATGTTGGATCATTCAGAAACTTTGAAACGCGACGACATATAGTTGCCGTAGCGCCGCCTTTCGAATCTTTGGAAAATACTGCCTCGAGAGCACTCATGAAAAAGAGAAATGAGTCAACCCAATGCGTATTATGGAATGCACGATAAAGGAAATAGCATGCGTTATGTAGTCTTCCGGATGTTTCATTGGCCGCCTTGAGAGAACTATAGGAGTTATCGATATTGGAAAGGTCATCCACTCGATATATCTGGCGCATTCTGGGGCCAATATGGATATTGGTCATAGTTTCATGGATTATGCTGCAAAACGAAGCATCCGGAGATAACCGATATTTAATAAATGGAGGTAAGTCATCGCTTAGGATGCGAAATGCCATGATGAGGAGATTAATATCATTCTCATACTTGGAGAGATCGTTGGTGTCAGCGACGATTGCCCAGCGTGCGTGTCCCATCTGTTGGCGATCATGCGCCGAAAAAAGGTCAATAGATGGAATCTCGGCTACCCTGAAAGAGCGGATCGAAAAACGGCGATCGGTGAATTTGTAATCAACATCGTCAACATAAGCGAACTGAAAAAGTGGCATTAGTACAAGCATGGGCATTGGCGTTGGCTATAGCGCAACCGGCTTGAACGCTGAAACAATCTTCAACATCGATAGAAATAGCTCGCTAGGAGACTTTCAGGGGCGGTTTAGTCGCACTACTGAAGCGAGGCCGGATATACTCCGCGGCGCTTTCCGGGCTGAGGCGAATGCTCCCCGGCCCACTGCGCACATAGAAGTCCCCACTAGGATTAGCCTCCATCCCTTTCCACTTGAGAAACACCGGCTCGGGACTTCTCTGGCAGCTTACCAGGCACACGGTTTTCCCTTGGACAATCTGGGTCTTAGGATCGATGCAGGTTCCAGCGCGGTCCCCCAGGCCGTTGCGGACGACCTGAGCCAGGTGAAGCATAAACTTATCGTCATTCTCCAGACGATCGGCTTCGATCCCAACGATCGTCCGATCGTCGGCCACGCCGATCAACAGGTCCCCGCCCTCGGTATTGAGGAAGGCGGCGACCGTCTTAAGAACGGCGTGGGTGACGCCCGTGTCGTCTTGACGTTTCTCGCGGAGGCTCCAACGCAGGGTGGCCTTGAATTCCAGCGTCTTCGATTCCCCCCGCTTGATCAATTCGTCGGCCTGGCGGTGAGCCCTGAGATACTGGTCGAAAAGGAAAGTCTTGATTGCCAAACCGAACGCCCGGTCGTCGGTGATGCGCTTGTAAAGATCGAAGTTGGAATCGACGATCTCCTGGATCACGTCCTCGACCTTGTGTTCGAAGGTGAGACGGACATTCTCGCGCGTGTTGACCCGGGCGCTGGCGTCCAGAGCGGCGTCCCCGTCCAGCCGCTTCATCATCTGGCCGAGCGTCACCTTGTGCTCGGGGCCGAGGTGGAGGCCGAAACGCTCGTTCAGATCGGCGATGATCCGGGAGAGCGGCTCCATCTCCTCGTCGTCCAGGCCATGGCGATCCTTGGTCAAGACCGGATCGAGGAGGCCCGTTTTCCGTTCGAGCGGGATCCGGCCGCTGCTGGTGCGCTGGAGACGGTAGGATTCCATGTCGATGTTGCGCTGGACCTCGCGCGGCAGTTCCGCCCGGTCCGCGGGGAGGAGACGGCGGAGATAACGCGCGAATACATAGAGCTTCTCGAGCTCCGCGTCGGCGAAGGTCAGGACCTGAGCCAGGAAGGCATAGAGCCTGATATAGTCCGTTATTTGGCCGCGGAAATCGGCTCTTTCTTCAAGGGAGATATCCCGGAAGCGTTCGACGACCGGCGCCAGCGCCGCATAGAGCTGGTCCTGGCCGGCCTTGGGATCGAAGTAGATCCGGGCAAATCGATCGATGTCGGCCGCAGTGTAGACGGGGAAAGCGGACAGGCGGCTCTGGATCTCGTAGAGCAGGTTGGGATCGGTCGCTTCGGATAGGAGGGTGGTCTCGTAGTAGGGTTCGAAGGCCGCCCGGATGGCGTCGGCTTCATTGGCGAGGTCGAGGACCAGTGTCCCACGCTTGTCGGGATGGATCCGGTTGAGGCGGGATAGCGTCTGGACGGCGTTCACGCCGCCCAATTTCTTGTCCACATACATGGTATGGAGAAGGGGCTGGTCGAAGCCGGTCTGAAACTTGTTGGCTACGATGAGAAAGCGATACTCCGGTTTCTCGAACTCTTTGGCGGTCTGGCGCTCTCCGATTGTCCGGTCCACCCCCGCCGAGTTCATCCCGGATTCGGTATACGACTGCCCGTTGTCCTGGACCGTGCCGGAGAAGGCCACCAGCGCCCGGAAGGGATAGCCCTTCTCCCGGAGATAGCGATCCACCGCCAGCTTGTAGCGGACGGCGTGCAACCGGGAGCGGGTCACGATCATCGCCTTGGC
>CAZOYW010000037.1:31486-31993 GCA_964584165.1 uncultured bacterium | reverse complement strand
CGCACAAAGAAGAACCTCTCGTCCACATGGTGCCGGCGGACTTTCGCTTCCTCACCCAGGTTCTCGATCGGAGCTTTGACCACCTCCCGTTTGTCGAACTTCTTGTAGCTCGCCGAGACGATCCCGAGGAGAGTATCCCCACGGGTGCGGAGGACCCAGTCCTGGTCTCCCGAGTGCTCGAGGTCGTGGTTGACCATGGCGGTCCACTGCTCCGCCGGGTGCCGGAACATGTACCGCTTGGTCATTCCCTTGCTATAGCAACAGGAGCTGGCCAAGTCAAAGTTCCGGGATGAGTCCCTAAATTCGATGCGGGATTGCTCTTCCGACCGTCCCGGTGCAAAATATAGCTTTAGCAAGGGACGAGAGATCGGGATGCCGGATGGTTCGATGAAAGCGATCGTCTCCTCGCTGCTTTTGCTTGCGGGGGCGCGGGGTCTCCCGCCTTCCCCCGTTCCCCTCCCCTCTCCTATACGCCCACCTGCGCCCGCCCCCTCCCCCGCGGCCGTC
>CAZOYW010000037.1:0-31476 GCA_964584165.1 uncultured bacterium | reverse complement strand
GCAGATAGAATTTTTCCGAGAGAATGATGTAAATCCGGTACCCGTCGCTTCCCCCGAGACCGTTTCCCCGCTTTCGCCCGCCATCCATCTCGATTCCTACCTCCCCCTCTCCGCACCGGTCCGCCTGGAGGGGGTCGAGGAGAACGCCTCGGGCCTCGCCTTCAAACCAGATCCCGGAACACTTTACCTGGTCGTGAACAATCCGCCCGGGATCGTGGAACTCACCCCCGAAGGGGCCCGGAAGCGGGCGGTCCGCCTGGAGGGGTTCGAGGACCCGGAAGGGATCGCCTGGCTGGGCAGCGACTCCTTCGCCGTCGTCGAAGAGAAGCGCGGCGCGATCGCGATCTTCGACCTGCCTCCGGGCGCGGACTCGGTCGGCAAAGCCCAGGCCAGGGAGATCACGGTGGAAGGCGACTTGGGGAATAGCGGCCTGGAAGGGATCGCCTACGACCCGGGGAGCGACGTCTTCTACGTCGTCAAGGAGAAGGATCCGAAGAAGATCTACCGGGTGACTCGGAAGGGGGAGATATCGAACCCCTGGCCGGCGGAGGCGGGGCCGCCGGGGATATCGGATATGTCCGACATCTATTTCCACCCCCCGACCGGACACCTCGTCATCTTGAGCCATGAGTCGGCGGCGGCGGTCGAATGCACGATCGAAGGGAAGGAGGTCTCCCGCCTTCCGATCGATCTCCGTCAGGCCGAGGGGGCGACCCTGGACGGCCGCGGGCGGCTCTACATCTGCGGAGAGCCGTATTGGTTCCAGGCGTTCGAGCCCGGGAAGCAGTAGCGCCACCTCCCCCGGAACCGCCCTCGTTCGACCCGAAAGGTCGATCCCCAATCGCGCCAACATGCGCCAGCGAGCGATCGAACTCCCGACTCGGACGGAGCGGCGGTTTTTCACGAATAATCAGTGCGGGCGGGACGGTATGTGCTAATTTTTATGTATAGGCGGAATAGCCCCAGCGCCTTCACCGGGCAATCGTGAACGCGAATCCGAAAACGAGAATGCGCCGACTCGCCCAGATCCTGCTCGCCGCCATCGGGCTGATCCTTCTGCCATCCGCCTACCCCCAGCAGCTGCAGATCCACACCATCGACGTCGGCCAGGGGGCGAGCGAGCTCGTCATCGGCCCGGACGGGACCACCGTCTTGATCGACGCGGGGACCTACAGCGCCGGCCAGAGCCAGGTGGCCCCCTATCTGCAATCGGTCCTCGGATCGAGCCACCTTGACTACATCGTCGCCTCCCATGACGACAACGACCACTATGGAGGCCTGCAGTATCTTCTCGCCAACGGCTATTCGGCGGGGACCGTCTACAACTGCTGCGGCGCGGGGAGCTTCGGGGAGGGGGACCAGATTCCGTTAGGAACGGTGATCGCCCTGGGGAACGGCGCGACGGCGACCTGCGTCCTCAGAAACGCCGAATACATCGATGGAACGACCGGATCCGCCTCGAGCGACAACAATCAAAGCGTCTGCCTTCTGATTCGTTACGGGGCGTTCGACTACATCACGGCCGGAGACCTGGAGAGTAACGAGGACCACCTCGCCGCCATGCTCGTCTCCTACCCGCCGGGCGCCCCATTCCTCGATCCCGGAGCGGGCGTGGACGTCATCCACGTCAACCACCACGGCAGCGACGGCAGCTCGCGGGCGGCCTACGTGAACAACCTGAAACACGGCCTGGCCGTGATCAACGGCGGCACCAACTATAGCCACCCCCGCTGGACGGCGGTCGACCGTTTGAAGGGGAGGGCGACCTACTCCGCGGGTGGGGGGGCCACGGGGGTCACCTGGACGGGCTGCAGCAGCGTCTTCCGGACCACCTACGCCGAGCAGGACGACAGCCGCGCGCCGGAATGGGACTGTCCCACGCTCGGCGACATGGTCGTCGCCTACAGCCTGGGGGCGCCCAACTACTACCTGAACGGCACGGCCTATCCCGTGGACGAGACGGTGACCACGCCCACGCCCACTCCGGAGGGCTACCGGACGCCCAGCCCCAGCCCCTCCGTCTCCGCGACACCCACGGCGTCCCCGACACCGGAGGGCTACCGGACGCCGACGCCCACCCCCTCCTCCTCCCCCACCCCGACGATCACCCCCTCCGTCACACCGACGCCGGAGGGTTACAAAACGCCGGTCCCCACGCCGGGCTACTGCGCGGCGGCGGGCGGTTGCGACGAATACATCTCGCGGGTCCAGTTCGGCGAGATCGACAACATGAGCGCCTGCTCCAAATACGCCTACTATCCGGCGGTCACCGCGGTCGTCTTTTTCGGAAGCAGCTACGGGATCACGGTCACCAACCCTGAGCCCTATGAAGGCGACGCCTGCGACGCCTGGGTGGACTGGGACCAGGACGGGGATTTCACCGGGCAGAGCGAAAACACCGCCCTGAGCGGCGGACCCGAGGTTTTCACCGGGACGATCGCCGTCCCTCCGGCGGCCCGGATGGGGGAGACCCGCCTGCGCGTCCGTCTCCGTTTTCGCGCCTCGGCAAACCCCTGCGGAGACTTCACCTACGGGGAAGTGGAGGACTATCCCCTCCGGGTAGAGCCGGCTCCCCCCACGCCCGAGCCGACGCTCACGCCGGTCGCGACCGCGACGCCCTCCCCGGAGCCGACGGCGACCTCCTCCCCCGAGCCGACGTCCTCCGCCTCCCCCACTCCGACCTGCGGCCCGCCCGCGGCCCCGCGGATGGCCGGGATCCAGTCGGGCGACTATGACGGGGATGGAACCGCCGACCCGGCCGTCTTCCACCCCGCCACCGGTCTCTGGTCGGTGCGGAACATCACCCGCCGGAACTTCGGGGGCTCCTCCGACCAGCCCGCCTCCGGAGATTACGACGGCGATGCGACGGCGGAGATCGCCATCTACCGACCCGCGACCGGTCTCTGGTCGATCTCCGGAATCACCCGAGCCTTTTACGGCGGGGCGGGAGATCAGGCGGTCCCCGCCGATTTCGACGGAGACGGAACCTGCGAGATCGCCCTCTTCCGCGAGGACGGCGGGATGTGGGCGGTCCGCTTCCTCACCCGGTTCTGCTTCGGCGGAACGAACGACTGGCCGATCCCGGGCGACTACGCGAACGACGGAACGGCCGCGGCGGGCCTGTATCGCGCTTCCTCCGGCCAGTGGATGATCCGCTCCCTCACCCGGTTATACTTCGGCGGATCGAACGACTGGCCGGTGCCCGGCGACTACCTCGGGACCGGAGCGAGGGCCTACGGCGTCTTCCAGGGATGCTCGGGGACCTGGGCGTTTCGGGACCTGACCCGGATCTACTTCGGAAACTGCCTCGACTATCCCGAGCCGGCGGACTTCGACGGGGACGGCGCCGACGATCTCGGGATCTTCCGCGCCGGGGCGGGGCTGTGGTCGGTCCGGAACGTGACCCGGGCGTATTTCGGCTCCCCCAACGACATCCCCGCGACTCGATAGATCGCGCGCGGTCTTCTCACCCTTCCGCGTTTGTGGTAGTGTTAATCCCGTTCGGAAGCAGTCAACTACCACCGGCTTGAAGCCGGTGGTTTGAAGTGACGTCGAAGGGATGAAGCTCCCGGACTCCCCATGAAATCTCCCCGGCTACCACGACAGGGACCGGCCCGGCGCCCCGCCGGCCGGCGGCGGGGGAAGGACAAACCTCCTCCGATCCGCCAGGACGGCCCCGACCTCCACCTCTTCCGGAAACTCGTCGACCGCTCAAAGGACTTCGTCTCCATCATCGACCTCCAGAGCGGCTTATACCTGTACGTCAACCGCAGCACCTGCCGGGTCTCGGGCTATCCGCTCGACGAGTGGCGGAGGATGCGGGTGTCCGACATCGACCCCTCCGCTCGCGAAACCTGGAGCCCGGAGAGGGAATGCCGCCGGCGGAAGCGGGATCCCTGCTTCCGCCGGGAGGGCTGGCTGCGGAAGAAAAACGGCGAAACGATCCCGGTGGAGATCGTCTCCTCGATCGGGAGGCTCGACGGACGGAGCTACCTCTTCGCCTCCGCCCGGGACATCAGCGAGCGCCGGCGGGCGGAGGAGCTGCTCCGGGAGAGCGAGGAGAAATACCGGACCCTGGTGGAAAGCACCGGCGACGGGATCTTCGTCATCGACGAAAACCTCCGTTTCGTATCCATGAACCCCGCGGGGGCCGGCTTCTCCGGGCGAAAGCCCCGGCGGCCGGAGCATTTCGCCGGGAAAACCGTCGCCCAGGCGTTCTCCGGACTCTTGGCGGACCGGTTCGCGGGCAAGCTCAAAACGGTGCTCCGGACCGGGAGGGCGGCCATGGACGTCCCGATCCAAATCCGCCGCCGCGGCGAGACGGTGTACCAGAGCGTCAGCTTAAGCCCGATCAAAAACGGCCGGGGAAAGACCCGCGCGATCGTGGGGATCATCCGGGACGTCACGAACCTGATGGCGGCGGAAGCAGCCCTGCGGAAGGAGCGGGAGCATCTGCGGGGCACCATCGACGCCCTCCCGGACTTGATGTTCGAGGTGGACCGACGCGGCCGCATCTTCGACTACCACACTCCCGACCCCGCCCGCCTCTACACGACCCCGGAGAAGTTCCTGAACAAAACGGTCCGAGAGGTGTTCCCCCCCGCCACGGCGGATATTTTGATGAAAAGCATCGCTGCGGCGCTCCGCGACGGGCATGCTCCCGCCGCGACTTACTCCCTCCAGATGCCGGGGGGACGGCGCTGGTACGAGATCACGGCCGCCGCCTTGGGGAATCCCGCCTCGCCGAAAGGCCGGTGCATCACCCTGGTGCACGATATCACCGCCCGCAAAGAGGCGGAGGACGAGCTCCGGCTGAAGGAGATCCAGCTCACCACCGCCATGGAGGTCGCCAAGCTCGCCTACTGGGGGTACGACCCGGCCACCGACCGCTTCAGGCTGAACGACCAGTTCTACTCGCTCTTTCGGACGTCCGCCGAGCGGGTCGGGGGATACGCCATCCCCGCGGCCCGCTTCGCCCAGCTTTTCCTGCTCCCGGAGGACCGGCCGAGGATGGCCGGCGAGATCGCGCGCGCGGTGAAATCCCCCGACCCGAACTCCGATTTGAGGCTGGAGCGCCGCTTCCGGTTCGCCGACGGCAAAGCCGCCCACATGGCCATCTGTTTCTTCCCGGAGATCAAGAGCCGGGGCCGCCCGAAGGTCATCCACGGCATCCTGCAGGACATCACCGAGCTCCGGCGCGCCGACGACAAATTATGGCAGAGCGAAACGGAGCACTCCGCCCTGATCGAGCACATGAACGACTTCGTCTTCGTGTTCGCCCGGGACGGCGCGCTCCTCTCGCTCAACCAAG
Organism: uncultured bacterium; assembly: GCA_964584165.1. Classification (GTDB taxonomy): domain Bacteria; phylum Auribacterota; class Erginobacteria; order Erginobacterales; family CAZKCI01; genus CAZKCI01. The sequence continues at coordinate 26,165 of CAZOYW010000037.1, read as the reverse complement.
CCTCCGCCCGGCTCCAGGGGAAGAAGAAGAGCCAGCTCGTGGGCAGGAACATCCGGGAGCTGTTTCCGGGGGACCTGGGGCAAAAAATTGCCCTCCGGATCAAGACGGTCTTTAGATCGGGCCGGCAGTTCTTCAGCTCGGAGTCGCCGATCACCGTCCGGGGGAAGGAACTCTGGGTCAAGGCGATCCTCACTCCGATCAAGGACCAGCAGGGCAGCGTCCGGGCGGTCTTAAGCGTCTGCCAAGACATCACCAAGCAGAAAATGGCCCGCCAGGAGCTCCTCCGGCACCAGGAGCGGCTGCACCAGCTCACCCAGCACCTGGAGTCCGCCCGGGAAGACGAGCAGCGCCGGATCGCCCGCGAGCTCCACGACGAACTCGGCCAGGCCTTGACGGCCATGAAACTGGATCTTTTCTGGCTCCTGCGCCAGCCGATCCTGGAAAGGGAGAAGGCGGTCGCGGAAAAGATCCAGTCCGTCGCCGCTCTGGCCGAACGGACCATGTCCGCGCTGAGAAACCTCACCGCGAAACTCCGCCCGGCCATGCTCGACGATTTCGGTCTCATCCCGGCGATCGAATGGCTGGCCGGAGACTTCGCCTGGCGCACGGGGATCCCGGTCGCCCTCTCGGTCAAGCCGGAGGAGTTCTCCTCGGCGCCGGAGCTGGCGACCACCGTCTTCCGGATCCTCCAGGAATCGCTCACCAACGCCGCCCGCCATTCCCGCGCCACCCGGATCGGCGTCGAGCTGATCCGGCGGGACGGCGAGATCCGCCTGACGGTGCGGGACAACGGGGTCGGGATCTCCCGCGCCGAGATGAACGATTCGGGCTCCTTCGGCCTGATCGGGATGCGCGAGCGCGTCCACGCGCACGGCGGGCGCATCGAGATCGCGGGCCGGAGAGGGAAAGGGACCACGATCGCCGTCGCCCTGCCCCTCGGGAAGGAAACGGCCGGGGAGCAGGGGCCGGCCCGAAGGCGAAACGGCGACCTCCAATCAGGAGAGATCCGGTGATCAGAATCCTCATCGTGGACGACCATATCGTCGTCCGCCGGGGTTTGAAGCAGATCATCTCCGAAAACCCCGGCCTGGCGGTGGCCGGCGAGGCGGGGAGCGGGGCGGAAGCACTGGCCAAGGCCGCCAAGCTCAAGCCCGACGCCGTGGTCCTGGACATCGCCATGCCCGGCTTAAGCGGACTGGAAGTCCTCAAGCGCCTGAAGCTCGCCCAGCCGCGCCTCCCGGTCCTGGTGCTCAGCGTTTACCCCGAGGACCAATACGCGATCCGGATGCTGAAAGCCGGGGCGGCCGGGTACCTGACCAAGGAGAGCGCCCCGGAGGAGCTGATCCGAGCCCTCCGGAAGCTCGCCGCGGGAGGAAGGTACATCACCCCCACCCTGGCCGAGAGAATCGCTTTCTGCCTGGGGACGGACGACAGCAAGCTCCCCCACGAGAGGCTCTCCGACCGCGAGTTCGAGGTCTTGCGGCTGATCGCCTCGGGGAAACGGACCGCGGAGATCGCCGGGCAGCTCTGCCTCAGCCCCAAGACCGTCCACACCTATCGGGCCCGCATCCTGGAGAAGACCGGGATGAAGAGCAACGCCGAGCTCACGAGCTACGCCGTCCGGGAAGGACTGGTCAATTAGCGCGGTGTCCCAGTATCCCTTCCATTGCCAACCCAGAGATTGCTTCGTCCCCCTCGCTCGCGCTCGGGGTCCTCGCAATGACACGCTTATGCTAGCTCTTGGCAAGACGACACTCCAGCCCACTCCTCCTCCCGCCCTCCCCGTCGATCCGAGCTTCCGCTGGCGGCTCCTGTAGGAAGAATACCGACAAGAATATCATCCCCCCGCTGATTCCCCCCGTTGGCCCTTCCTGCTAGTCTTTCCATGCGAATTTGTGACGCGGTTCGTTTCCGCCGGCTCCCCGAACCGGAAAGCGCGGCATGCGGACGACCATGGACGTTTGCGAACGCCAATTCCAGAAACGGCTGGCGACAAGGGTGTTTCAAAAGGTCTTCCGGGAGAACGATCTCGTCGAAGGCCACGTTCACTTTCACATCTCCGGGCACCAGGATCACATCATCCTCCTCTGCTCCCGCTGCGACCTGGGCAGAGTCATCGCCAAATCCCCCCGTTGCGCCAAGTGGGAGTGCTGCCCCTGGCACCAGTCCTCTTTCTCCGCCTTCGACCGGGAGCAGGTCCTGCGGGAGGTGGCCCGGGACATCGCCCGGGTCCGCATCGACATCGGCGACTGCGACATGACCTGGCCGGGGCTGGACGACTTCCTGCATTGGCTGGAGCACGACGGGTTACTAGCATCCCGCCTCGACCGGACCGAGGCCGCTCTGAACTCGGGATCGTCCGGAGGGTCGGGAGAGTATCGGCGGCAACCCTGATCGCGCCGAAATCGCGGGAGAGGGGCCTCCGGGAGACCGCGGACTGACGCTTTCTCCGGGGGGCAGCAGGTCGGGACAGCGGTCGGATGGGAGGGCGTCCCGTGCCCGAGAAGATCCTGATCATCGATGACGACGTCGCCCTGGTCAACCAGATCGGCCGCCGGCTGCGCGCCAGCGGCTATGAAGTCCTCGCCGCCTTCGATGGGATCAGCGCCGTCCGGCAGGCCCACGCCGGCCAGCCCGATCTGATCCTCCTCGACATCAAGCTTCCGGCGGGAGGGGGCGCGGCCGTCTGCCGGAATCTCCAGTCCTCCGTCAACACCGCCCTGATCCCGATCATCTTCGTCACCGGCCTGAGCCGGGAGAATCTCGAGGAGCAGTGCGCGAACGAGATGCCCTCCGAAAAGCTGGCCGGCCGCCTCCTCTCCAAGCCCTTCACCGGCGAGGAGCTCCTCGCCAAGGTGAAGAACGCGCTCCGCGCGGCCCGGGAGGAGGCGGTCGGAGCAACCGGGGCGGAAGCCCCCGGGACGCGGGAGTCCCCTCCCCCGTCCGACTCCGCCACCCTGGATGAACAGATCCTCCGCTGGCTGCAGGCGCGATAAACCGGCGCCGGCGGCGAGCCGGCGCCGGACGAGGCGGGCGGCGCTCGCCTCCGCGCTCGGCCTCGGCGCCGCCGGGGGCTTCCCATTCGCGGCCTGGCCGGCCTTGGAAGCCGGGAGCGCGCTGGCGGGGAACGGCGGCTGGCATTCGCCCTCCGCCGTCGTCGGCCTGGCGGCGGCGGCGGCGGCGATCGCCCTCATCCTGGCCCTCAACGCCCTCGTCAACCGGCGCACCGCCCAGGCCCGCACGGCGGAGGAGCTGTTCCAGAACATCTTCGACGGGGTCAAGGACGCCATCTTCGTCGAGTCGCCCGACGGACGGATCCTCAACGTCAACCGAGCGGTCTGCTCCCTGCTCGGCTATTCCCGCTCGGAGCTCCTCCGGCGCCGGGTGGGCGAACTGCTTCCCCCCGCCCTGGCGGCGCGCCTTCCCGGCACCATCCGGGAAGAGACGCTCAAGGACGGGGTTTACCTCGAGTCCGAGAACGTCCGCAAGGACGGGGTCAGCGTTCCGGTCGAGGTCAGCTGCTCGCGCCTCAAGCTCGAGGGGAAGGAGCGGATCCTCGCCATCGTCCGCGACGTCACGGAGCGCAAGCGCGCCGGGCGCGCGCTTCGGGAGGCGGAGGAGCGCTACCGGATGCTTTTCCGCTCCTCCCCGGACGGGATCATGCTGGAGGACCCCTGGGGACGGGTGATCGACGTCAACCCCCCGGTCTGCGAGATCTTCGGTTACCCCCGGGAGGAGATGATCGGGATGGACGTGCTCCGGCTGGTCCCCCCCGAGTTCCACGCCGGAGTGGGCGAGCACATCGCCCGGATCCTCTCCGGCGAGAAGTTGAGCCACGAGGTGGTGAACCTCACCCGGGACGGCCGGCGGATCGTCGTCGAGCTCAAGGAGAACAAGGTGCGCCTGCCCGACGGCCGGGACGGGATCATGCTCATCCTTCGCAACGTCACGGAGCGCAAGGAGCTGGAGCTGGAGCTGGACCACCACCGCCACCACCTGGCCTCCCTGGTGGAGAGCCGGACCCGGGAGCTGACCCAAGCGGTCGCCTCCCTCGAGAAGGCCAAGAAGGTCCTGGAGGAGAAGAACGTCGAGCTGACCAAGCTCGATCGGCTCAAGTCCGAGTTCATCTCCATCGTTTCCCACGAGCTGCGCACCCCCCTCACCTCGATGCGCGAGGGGGCCAGCCAGCTCCTGGACGGGATCCTGGGCGAGGTCCCGCCGGAGCAGCGGGAGGTCCTGGCGATCGTCCTGGAGGAGATCGACCGGCTGGCGCGCATCATCAACGACGTTCTGGACATCTCCCGGATCGAGGCCGGGAAGGTCATCCTCCGGCGCTCCCGGCTCGACGTCTCCGAGCTGGCCGGGAAAACGGTCTCCCGCTTCCGCCAGGCCGCGGAGGAGAAGCAGGTGGCGATCGACGCCCGGATCCCGCCGGGGCTGCCCCAAGTCTTCGCCGACCCCGACAAGCTGGAGCAGGTGCTGTTCAACCTGATCGGCAACGCGCTGAAGTTCACCCCCCGGGCGGGAAAGATCACGATCGCGGCGGAGGCCCGGAACGGCTGGCTGGAGATCGTCGTCGCGGACAACGGGATCGGGATCAGCCCGTCCGACCTCACGCGCATCTTCGAGAAGTTCACCCAGTTCGCCCGGGAGGAGGGGGGCGGGGCCAAGGGGACCGGCCTGGGGCTGGCGATCACGAAACAGCTGGTGGGGATGCACGGCGGAACCATCCGGGCGGAAAGCGAGCTCAACCGGGGCACCCGGATCGTCTTCACCCTCCCCGACTGCTCGAGCGAGGAATCCCTGCGGGGCTACCTCGACTCCCTCCTGGTCGCCGCCGGGAACAACCTCTCCCGCCCGGCCCTCTTCGGCGTCGCCCTCGAGAACCGGGCGGAGCTCTCCCGGGCGATGGGGGAGCGCTACATGGCGTTTTTCGAGAAGCTCTGCCAGACGGTCGGCGGCGAAGTCGATCCCCGCGCCCAGGTCTGGATCTTCCCGGACCGGGGCGCCTGCGTCACGGCGGTGGAGAACGCGGAGGAGGACGAGCCCTCCCGGAGGGAGGAGGAGGTCCTGCGCGCCCTCGCCCGCCACCGTTTCCGCTGCCGGGGAGAGGAGGCCGGCCTGCTCCTGAAAGCGGCGGCCGGCAACGGGCCGGGGAACGGCGGGGACGCCGCGGCTCGGCTCCGGGCCCTCTGGGAAAGGCTGTCCGCGGCGAGGGCCGTCCCGGTGGGCGGCCGGCCCCCCCGCGTCCTGGTGGTGGAGGACGACCCGACCGCGCGACAGCTCCTCTCCGATTTTCTCGCCGGCGAGGGGATGGTCCCGCTGGCGGCCGAGAGCGGCGAGGAGGCGCTGAAGATCGCCCGCGCTGAGCCCCTCGACCTCGTCCTCCTGGACATCTGCCTGCCGGGGATCAGCGGCTACGAGGTCATCCAGCAGCTTAGGGCGGAGCGCGGCACGGCCACCCTCCCCATCATCTCCCTCTCCGGCTACGAGGTGAACAGCGCCCGCCTGGCCGATCGGACCATACCGACCCTGGCCAAGCCGATCGAGCTGCCGCGGCTGGCCCGGGCCATCAGCCAGGTCCGGGAGAAAAACACGGTGTCGGTGTAGGACGCCTCGGAGCGAGGACATGGACGGGGGCAGCAAGACGATACTTCTGGTGGACGACGAGCCGAACGTGACGCGGCTGGCCGGCGCGCGGCTCCAAGCCAACGGCTACTCCGTCGTCACGGCCGCGGACGGGGCGGAGGCCCTGGCGGCGGCCCGGAGGCTCTCCCCGGACCTGATGATCCTGGACCTGAACCTCCCCAAGCTGGACGGTTTCGAGGTGGCGCGGCGGCTCAAGGCCGACGGATCGACCCGGGGGATCCCGATCGTCATCCTGTCCGCCCGGACCCAGGAGGCGGACCTCATTCGGGGGCGGGAGCTCGGGGTCGAGGGATACCTGACCAAGCCCTTCCAGTCCCAGGAGCTTCTGAACGTGATCGCAGGCCTGATCGGCCGGAGAGGAGACGGGGCATGAAACGACCGCCGGATAGCCCGACCGGACCGCCGCCCGGCGCGGGGGCGGGCAGGAAGAGGATCTTCGTGGTGGACGACGACCGCCTGATCGCGAAGCTCCTGGAGACCAGGCTCCGGGCCAGCGACTATCAGGCGAGCATCTTCACCGACGCCGCCGTCCTCCGGGAGCGGGCGCGGGCGGAAAGGCCGGACCTCCTGATCATGGACGTCCGCCTCCGCGAAGGGAGCGGCTTCGCCCTCTACCGCGACCTTTTGGCCTCCGCCGGCGCGGCCCGGCTTCCGGCGATCTTCATCACGGCCTTCGGGCGGGAGGAGGTCGCGGAATGGGACGGGATCGCCCGGGAGGCCGGAGAGGAGAACGTCTTCCTGCTGAAAAAGCCGTTCGCCGCCCAGGAGCTGCTCGATCTGATCGAGCGCGCCCTGGGCGGCGAGGCTCCGAAAGGATAGGACCGGGAGGCGCCCCGGGCCAGTCGAAAGGGAACGATCGGCGATGAGAACACACACGGGGATCGATGGTCTGGACACCATCCTGGGCGGAGGGGTCATCCCGGGAAGCAACGTGCTGATCGAAGGGGCCCCGGGGACCGGGAAAACCATGTTCGGCTTCCAGTTTCTTTACCGGGGGATCACGGAATACCAGGAGCCCGGGATTTACCTCACCTTCGAAGAGCAGCCGGAGCAGATCTACCGCGACGCGTCCAACTTCGGCTGGGATTTCCGGTCCCAGGAGAAGGCGAACCGCCTTCGGGTGGTCTGCACCTCCCCCGAGGTGATCCGGGTGAACGCCGCCCGCTTTCTCGACCCCTTCGTGGAGGAGATCGGGGCAAAGCGGATCGTGGTGGACAGCATCACCCACTTCGGGCGGCTGGGCGCTTCCCCGGCCGAGTTCCGGGAGCTTCTGTACCGCTTCATCAGCGGTCTGAAGATGAAGCGGCTGACGGCGTTTCTCATCCGGGAGAAGGAGGAGAGCGCATACTCGGGCGGGAGCTCCGAGGAGTTCATGACCGACGCCCTGATCCGGCTTTCTTTCGATCTCTCCAAATGGCAGAGCCGCTGCCGCTACCTCGAGGTCCTGAAAAGCCGCGGCCACCCCGCGCTCTCCGGGAAGCACATGTTTCGGATCGGCCCGGGAGGAGTCTCCGTCTTCCCCTCCCCGCGGGTGCCCGAGGAGATCATCAAGGGCGAGTTTCCCGGCCGGATCGGCACCGGCATCCTGGGCCTGGACGAGATGATCGGAGGCGGGCTGATCGAGGGGAGCTCGACGGTCGTGGTCGGCGGCCCCGGGAGCGGCCGCACCACCTTCTGCCTGCAGTTTCTGGGCGAGGGGGTGCGCCGGAAGGAGCCCGGGCTGTTCGTCTCCTTCCACGAGAAGCTCCACAAGATCTACGCCACCGCCCACTCCTACGGCATGCTCGACGACCTCAGCGCCGGGGAGCTGTTCGAGGCCAAATACTACTCGCCGATCGGGCTGGACGTGAACGAGTTCTTCAGCCGGATCGAGTCGGCCATCCGGCAGAAAGGAATCCGGAGGCTGGCCATCGACAGCCTGACCAACCTGGAGTACGCCATCCCGTCGCCCGCCCTCGTCGGCGAGTACCTCTACAACCTCCTGGGCCTGTTCGAAATGCACCGGGTCACCTCCCTGCTGACCTACGGGATCGGCGGTTCGGTCGGAGGCCAGGGGCCGGAATACCTCCGGCTGCCCATGGTGATCGACAACGCCATCCTCCTGGAACACCGGATCGCCGGGGGAAGGAACAAGCGGTTCATCTCGGTCGTGAAGATGCGGATGACCGCCCACGAAGAGGAGCCCCGGGAGTTCGTCATCACCGGCCGGGGGATATCCCTATGCCAAACGCGCCAGACCTGAAGGCCCGCTATGGAGAGGAGTCCGGATTCGCGCTGAAGATCATCGACTCCCGGATCGCCCTGGAGGTCGTCGATCTGTTCCTGCGCAACCCCTTCCTCTGCGAGACCGCCCACGGGATCGGCCGCCGGATCGGGGAAAGCCGCACCCCGCTGGTGGCCCGGTCGCTCTCCCGCCTGGCCAAGGCGGGGGTGTGCGAGACCCGCGCCGGGGGGATGACCAGCCACGGAGACGTGACCCTGGGCAGGATGTACATGCTCTCGACGCGCTCGCCGGCGCGGGACAGGATCGAAACCTTCTACCGGTTTGTCCACGAGAACAATCATTGGGATTCGCTGGCCGCCGGCCTTTCCCGGCGGGCGGAGAAAAGGCGGCGCCTCCGGCGCCTGGGGGCGGTCGTCGGGCTCGCGGCGCTGGCGGCGGCGGCGGGCTTCCTGGTCTTCCGCGCCGGGCGCGCGCGAGAGAGCGCCCGCCTCAAGGACCAGGCGGCCCAGGCGAGGCTCGCGAGCGGCGCCCCCGCCGTGTCCCTGACCTATTACGACAACGGGAAGCTCCAGAGCCGGACCGAATACTCCAACGAAGTGAAAAACGGGAAGCACGAGATGTGGTTCGAAAACGGCGCCCGGATGCTCGCGGGCGCGTACGACCACGGCCAGCCGGACGGGGAATGGACGTACTGGGACCTCTCGGGGCGGAAGATCATGACTCGCGTCTTCCGGAACGGCCAGACCGTCGAAAGCATGCAGTACGGCGGAGCGAAGTACCCCCCACCCCCGACCCCGGCGGCGCGGCGCTCGCCATGAAGACCGGAGAACCGACAGGGAACCGGCGGAAGATCCTGGTGGTGGAGGACGAGCCGAGCATCGGCCGGCTCTTGAGGAATCGCCTGACCGCGGCCGGCTACGCGGTGGAAAACGTGGACGACGGCGAGAAAGCCCTGCAAGCCGCCCGCCTGGATCCGCCCGACCTGCTCTTGCTGGACATCATGCTCCCCCGCCTGGACGGCTATCGGATCTGCCGCCTGCTCAAGTTCGACAAGCGGTTCCAGCACATCCCGATCGTGATCGTATCCGGGCGCGCCGGCGCCGGAGACCTGGCCCGGAGCCGGGAGCTGCACGCCGACGCCTACGTGGAGAAGCCGTTCGACCCGGCCAAGCTCCTCCAGGTGATCGGGGGACTCCTCGCCTGCCCGCGGCCGGCCCCGCCGGCCGATTCTCCGCTCCCCCTCTGGCTGGACGGCACGAAACCGATCCGCTTCTGAAGCGGATCGGCCCCGGGGTGGTTATTTGCGCTTCCTTTCCGCCGCGAGCGCTAGCGCGGCGCCAGATACATTCCCGGAGGAAGGCGAATCGCCGGCCGCAGGGGGGATTTAGCGTTTGACAACGCCGGCCGGACATTTTTAAATGCTCGAGCGGGCCAACGGACAACGGCCGAGTTCCGACGGTCATTGCGATCGGACGCGCCGATCGCGGAAAAGCGAGGCATCCATGGAAATCCGAAGCTACATCAACGGGAAATGGCTGACGCCCGATTCGGGGCGGATCGTCAAAAACGTCAACCCGGCCGATCTCGGCGAAACCGTCTGCGAATTCGCCTCTGCCGGGGAGAAGGAGACGCTGGCCGCGATCGAGGCGGCCCAGAACGCCTTTCCGGGCTGGGCGGCGGTGCCGGCCCCGGAGCGGGGACGCTACGTCGCCCGGGTGGCGGCGCTGGCCCGGGAAAGGCAGGACGAACTCGCCCGGGTGATGACCCGGGAGGAGGGGAAGCTTCTCAAGGAGTCGCTCGGCGAGATCAAGAAGGGCAACAGCGTCCTGGAATACTACGGTGGGGCCGGCTTCCGGATCTACGGGAAAACGATCCCCTCCGAGCTCGGGGAATGCTTCACCTGCACCATCCGGCGCCCGCTCGGCAGCGTGGGGATCATCAGCCCCTGGAACTTCCCCTGGGCCATCCCCTGCTGGAAGATCGCCCCCGCCCTGGTCGCCGGCAACACCGTCGTCTTCAAGCCCGCCGAGCTGACGCCGGGAACCGCGACCCTGCTCGTCCGGCTCTTCGCCGAGGCCGGCCTCCCCCCCGGGGTGCTCAACATGGTGGTGGGCCCCGGCTCGAAGGTCGGCGAGACGATCATCCGCCACCGCGACCTCAAGGCGGTTTCGTTCACCGGATCGAACGAGGTCGGGAGACGGGTGATCGAGGAGGCGGCGAAGACGCACAAGAAGGTGCAGTGCGAGATGGGCGGGAAGAACGCCCTGGTGCTGATGGAGGACGGCGACCTCGAGGCGGCGGTGGCGGCCACCATCGACGGGGCCTTCGGTTCCACCGGTCAGCGCTGCACCGCCACCAGCCGGGTTCTCGTCCAGCGCGGGATCAAGGACCGCTTCACGGAAAGGCTCCTGGAGAGGACCCGCGAGTACTTTCCGGGTAACGGCCTGGACCCGAAGGCGACGATGGGGCCGGTGGTCGACCGGAAGCAGTACGAGAGCGTCCTCGGCTACATCGAGGCCGGGCGGAAGGAGGGGGCCCGCCTGCTCTGCGGGGGGAAGGCGGCCGGGGGGAACGGCTACTTCGTCGAGCCGACCGTCTTCGACGGGGTCACCGCCGGGATGCGGATCTTCCAGGAGGAGATCTTCGGCCCCGTGCTCGCGCTCGCCGCCTTCGGGAGCTTCGAGGAGGCGCTGGCGCTCTCCAACGACGTCCCCTACGGCTTCACGGGGGCGATCTTCACCCGGGACGTCAAAACCGCCATGCGCTTCATCGAGCAGGCGGAGATCCGGATGGCGCACATCAACGAGCCCACGATCGGGGGCGAAGCCCAGCTCCCCTTCGGGGGCGGCAAGTTGACGGGCTACGGGGACCGCGAGATGGCGGAGGACGGCTTGAATTTCTTCACCCAGACCAAGACCGTCTTCATCAACTACAGCGGGCGGGGGGAGCGGGCGATGATCCGCTAGCTCGAATTATTCATGAAGATCTTTCCGATCTTCATGAATAATTCGGGCTAGAAGGCGACGCCGAGGCCGACCATCAGGCCGGAGAGGGTGAAGTCCACCTTGTTGCCGGCGCGGTCGCCGCTCGCATGGTAGCCGACCGTCCGGTAGCCCAGACGGCCGATGACGTGGCGCGAGATCCGATACTGGAGCTGGAGGTAGAGCTCGTAGATCAGGTTCGAGTCGCCGCCGCCGCCGATGGCCAGGGTCGGGTTGCAGGCGAGGCCGGGGACCGAGGAGGGGAAGATCGGGAAGTTGGGTCGGACGACGAGGATGGGGTCGAAGGCGTTGGCGGTGTGCTTGAAGGTCCCCGTCCCGTACACCTCGAGGTCCTGCTCGACGTGCAGGGCCCTCATGCCGAGGAGGAGGTCGAAGGTCTGCCCCTCCTTCCAGCCGTCGATCTGGTAACCCAGGGCCGCCTCCCCAAGGATCATCTTGGTGTCGAGAGTGCCGCCGGCCGGGCGGTTCTTCACGTCCATCTTGCTAGTGCTGATATCGTAGAAGTCCGCCTGGCTCCAGAGGAGGAAGCGGTCATACTGGAGCACGCCGAGGGCCGAGCCGGCCACCTTGGCATCCTCCAGAATGTCGTTGGTCGAGCGGTCGAAGTGGACCTTCTGGCCGCGCACGGTCGCGTCGCCGCTTAAGCCCACGAGCCAGAGATAGGGCGTGAGCTCCGCCTGCCAGCCCTCCGGATCGGCCGCGCCGGCCCGCAGGGCGAGGAGCGGCGAGGCGGCGGCCAAGAGCACGAGGAGTCTTAAGATCTTCATCGCGTAGGTACCCCCTTGGTTTTAACGAAATTCGAAATCCCAGACCGCTAGCGGATCCAGTTTTCGGTGAGCACGCCGTTCTCGTCCCAGGTCTTCCGGCTCATCGGAACCTCCCGCTCGTAGACGATCTCCCACTTCTTCCGGCCGTTCCGGTGCCAGAAGATCCAGAGCCCCTCCTCGCGGCCGTGGCGGAATTCGCCTTCCCGGTTCTTCTGGCCGTTCTCGTACCAGCTCACGTAATGGCCGTCGTCCACCCGGTCCCGGTAGGTCGTTTCCAGGCGGGGCTGGCCGTTCTCGTACCAGCAGGCGTATCTCCCCACCTTGATCCCGTCCCGGTACTCGGCCTCGACCTGCCTCCGTCCGTTCTCGTGCCAGGCGACATAGGGCCCGTCCCGCCGGCCGGCGCGATAGGCTTCTTCGTAGGATTTCCGCCCGTTCTCGAAATATCCGACGGCCCGGCCGGTGAAGGGTTCGGCGGATCCGGTTTCGAAAACCAGCTCGTCCTTTTCGACGAGGTTCTTCCCGTCGACGATCCGGAGGCCGGACGGGCCGGGAGGGCACTCCCCCCCTTCCCTCTCCGCCTCCCGGACGCAGGAAGCGAGGAGAGGCAGAACGAGGAGGGCCATGACTCCCCGGGCTCTTCCGAACAATCCCAAGCGCCGTCCCCCCCTATCGCTTCTTGTCCAGGACCCGGCGGCGGGCGCGGCGGCGGGCCTTCTGCTCCTCGTCCCCGTTGAGGCGGGCCTCCCGGCGCAGGGTGTCGTCCACGATCGCCTTGATCGCTTGCGCGTAGCTCAAGCCCGCTTTTTCGGCGGCCGCGATAAAGCCGGCGTCGGGCGAGATGCAGGGGTTGGCGTTGATCTCGAGAACCCAGGGCTTCCCCGCCCGGTCGATCCGGAAGTCCACCCGGGCATAGCCGGTCAGGCCGAAGATCTCCCAGCACTTGAGCGAGATCGCCTTCAGCTCCTCCAGGAGCTTCCGGTCCTCCTCGGAAAAATCGAAGCGGCGCGAGGTATGGGTGAACTCGAAGGAGTCGGGATCCCACTTGGCCTTGAAGTCCACGATCTTCGGCTTCTCCGGGGGATAGTCCACGAAGAGCATCTCGGCCGGGGGGAGGACGTGCACGCCGTCCTCCCGGGCCAGGACCGAAAGGTTGAACTCGCGCCCATCGATGAACTCCTCGGCGAAGAAGGACTCCCGGTCCCGGAAGGGGAGGGCGGACACCTTGGCCGCAAGATCCTCGGGGGTGCGGCAGATCGCCTTCTCGTCCATCCCGAAGGAGGCGTCGTACCAGACCGGCTTGATGATGGCGGGAAGCGGGAGGCGCGGACCGAGGGAAGCGACGTCAACGCACCGCTGCCAGACCGGGGTGGCGATCCCGGCCAGCTCCAGAATCTCCTTGGCCAGGATCTTGTCGGTGGTGAGGAAGTTCCCCCGGGCGTTGACGCCGGTGGCGGGGATGCGGAAGGCCTCCAGGACCGAGGGGACGAGGGAGAGGAGCTGATCATGCTCGTGGAGGGCGTCGACCAGGTTGAAGGCGAAGACGGGCTTGAGCTCCTTGAGGCGAAGAACGAGGTCGGACAGGTCGAGCGTGGCCGGGACCGGGACCGGCTCATAACCGATCTCCTGGAGGGGGGCGGAGACGGCGTCTACGTAGTCGAGAATGTCCTGCTGGTCGTCGGTCGTCTCGTCGGGGAGGCGGGTGTAGAGGACGGCGACGCGCTTGATCTTGTTCCGGCTGTTCGCGGGCGGGGGCATAACAAGAAAAGATCAAAAGATTAAAATATCAAAAGATCAAAGGTTCCAGGTTCAACGGTTCACGGTTCAGCGTTCAGGGGTCAGGTGAATAAAAGTACGCCTTCAACCGTTGAACCGTGAACCTCTGAACCGTTGAACCATTATGTTCTCTTCTTCGCCAGGCGGATCTCCAGGGGAACGGAGGGAGCGATCGACTCCAGGACGGCGCGGGTGGAGCAGACCTGGCTGGTGGCGGCCCCCTCCACTTCCACCAGGACCGCGCGGCGGATCTCGTCGTAGCGTCCCCCGCAGATCTTGAGGGAGACCAGGGCCGCCTCCAGGGGCGGGAGCGACGGGTTGAAGGCGGCGTTCTCCGCGTAGGGACCCCGGAAGACGCGGCCGCGCGCGGTGAGAAGAGCGACTCCGGAGTAGGCGCGGGTGTAGGGCGCGTAGGACATGTTGGCCGCCCGGAGCGCCTCCGCCGCCAGAGGGTCGCGGGGTGATTTTTTCAGGGCCAGGCGGTGGTCCTGGGGTTCCATCAGGGCGGAGGAGACGCCGAGGTCCTTCGGCCCGAACGAGTCGGGGAGGAGAGACGAGAGGCGGCGGGGGGAGCGGCCGGGGAGGAAGCAGCGGATGGAGGAACCGTTGGGAAGCTCGTTGAGGAACTGCCGGCAATGGCCGCAGGGGGCGGCGGTGACGGCGATGGCCTCTAGGCCCCCTTCCCCGTGGACCCAGGCGTTGACGGCGGCCGCCTGCTCGGCGTGGATATCGAAGGTGAGGGCCTCGCCCAGGAACTCGAGGTTGGCGCCGAGGTAGAGGCTCCCGCTCTTCCCGCGGGCGACGGCGCCGACGCGGAAGCGGGAGATCGGGGGCTCGGCGAAGGCCGCGGCGGCCGGGAGAAGGTCGAGAAGGAGACCCGCGATCCCCCGGCCGCGGGCCATCTCCCGGGCCTGGGCGGCGGGGATGAATCCGCACTCCCGGATCGCCCGGGAGAGGCCTTCATCCGCCGAGGTCTTCTTCCGCCATTTCATGCCCGCAGTCTAACCGGCGAAACGGGGATCGGCCAGACAATTCCGGCATTGGGCCTGAAACGGCCAGGGCCGTGGGCTAGCGCCGGATGGTGCGGACAACCTCGGCGTCCACGAGGTCGACGAAGAGGATGTCCTTGATCTTCTGGCAGTTGGTCATCGTCCCCCGAAGCTCGATGAAATCCGATCTCTTCAGGGTGTCGGGGAAATCTCCCTGGGCGCGGACGGTCATCGGCCCGCCCCCTTCGAGGAGGCGGGCGCACTCGATGCGCCCGGGCTCCAGGATGTCCACCACCTCCACCTGGGCGGTGAAGCCCTTCCCCACCGGCGGAGACGGCTTCTCCTTCTTCGGCCCGCAGGAGAGAAGGAGAAGGGCGAGCAGGGGCAATGCGATCGCGGTCACGGTTTTCATGGCATGGTTTTCCCAGACGCGCTTCGCTCTGGGTCCTCGCAATGACGGTTCTGCGCTATTGGGGGCTGACTTATCACTCCGAATCCCGGCGATTACCGCGGCGCGGGAACGGAGGGCCCGCCCGGTTCACAAGTCCTTCGAGATCGGCTGGGCGCGGGGCTTCTCCGGCGCCGCGGCGGCGGCCGAGGTGTAGGTGATGGTAACCGTCCCCTCCGGCTCCTTCTTGTAGAGGACGATCGTCGTCCGCTCCGTCGTCCAGACCGTCTTCCACCCCAGGAGGCGGGAGAAGATGGCGTCCTTGGAGGTCTCCTTGCCGTCGGAGGCGGGGGTCCCGTATTTCTCCACCAGGGAGCTCTTCAGCGCCGGGTAGCGGTTCTTCCCCGCTTCGAAGGCGTTGGTCTTGACCTCGTATTCCACCCGCATCAGCTTTCCGCCGGTGAAGTAGAAGTTGATCGTCGCGGGGATGTCGCCGATCGTGCCGCTGTAGCGCAGCCCGAGCATCGCCTCCACCTCGGGCTTGAGCTCGTTGCTGATCAGGGGCTTCCCCGGCTCCTTGGCCAGCACTTGGTCCTTGGTCATCCCCCACTCCACCTCCCGGACATCGGCGGCGAAGAGGGGCGCCGAGAAGGCAAAAGCGAGCAGCGCCCCCAGAATCCAGACTCTCTTCATGTCTTCCTCCTGTGCGTAGAATTCGGCCCGCCGGCACGCTATCCGCATCCCGAGGATACGCTGGCGTTATCTCAATCCTTATTTTCGCTCCAGAGAAAATAAGGCGTCCACAAACTTGGCGTCCATGGTCCGGAGCCGCCGGCTGATCGCCCGGGCCAGGTTGGAGACGATCACGCCGTAGGCGTAGGGGTCCAAGCGGGCGAGGGCGTCGAAGTCCTCCCGGGGGAGGCGCAGGACCACCGCGTCCTCGGCCGAGAGCACGGTGGCCGAGCGCGGCTCCCGGTCGAGCAGGGCCATCTCCCCGAAGGTGTCCCCGGCGCGGAGAAGGGCGATCCGCTTGGGCTTCATCGTCTTGAGGAACTCGTCCCGTTTCAGGATCTCCACGGTCCCCTCGGCAATGAAGTAGAGTCCGTCCCCCTCCTCCCCCTCCCGCACGATCTCCTCTCCCTTCCGGAAGCGCTTCTCCCGGAAGCGGGAGCAGACCGCCTCCAGCTGCGGACCGGAGAGACCGGCGAGGAGCGAGTGGCCGATGACCGCTTCGAGGTTCATGACCGAACGCCGGGCGCAGGGCGCCAAGCGCAAAGCGCCCGGCCCAAAAGGCCAGGGCGCTCTGCCCTATGCGCTTCGCGCTATGCCTTCCCCTCCCCTCGCTTCATGGATTTCCCCGAGTCGGGACGGGCGAACTGCCGCAGGCTTTCCGCGAACGGGGGACGGATCACTCCCCGCTCGGTGATAAAGGCCGCGATCAGCCCATGGGGGGTGACGTCGAAGGCCGGGCAGTAGGCCTTGACCCCCGCCGGCGCCACGCGGACCCCGCCGAAGGAGGTGAGCTCGCCGGGATCCCTCTCCTCGATCGGGATCTCGTCCCCGGAGGCGATCGAAAGATCGAGCGTGGAGGAGGGCCAGGCCATGTAGAAGGGGACGCCGTGGGCGCGGGCGAGGAGGGCCACGCCGTAGGTGCCGATCTTGTTCGCGGCGTCGCCGTTGGCGGCCACCCGGTCGGCTCCGGTGATCACCAAGCCGATCTTCCCCTGCTTCATCACCACCGCCGCCATGTTGTCGCAGATCATGGTGACGTCGACTCCGACGTGCTGGAGCTCCCAGAGGGTGAGGCGCGCCCCCTGAAGGAGGGGGCGCGTCTCGTCGGAGAAGACCGAGACCCGCTTCCCCTTCCGGTGGGCGACGTAGACCGGGGCCAGGGCCGTCCCGAAGCCGGAGGTGGCGAGTCCCCCCGCGTTGCAGTGGGTCAGGATGCCGTCCCCGTCCTTGATCAGGGCGTCGCCCGCCTCGCCGATCGCCCGGCACATCGCCCGATCCTCGTCCAGGATCGCCTGCGCCTCGGCGACGAGCGCCTCCCGGATCTCCCCGAGCGGACGCTCCTTCAGGGACTCGGCCCGGTCTCGAATCCGGCGGAGCGCCCAGAAGAGGTTGACCGCCGTCGGGCGGGAGGAGGCGAGATACTCGGCGGTCCGCTTCAGCTCCGCGAAGAAGGCCCGGCGGTCCCGCGCCGGGCTGTCCCGCATCGCGGCGGCCAGTCCCATCGCCGCCGCAATCCCGATCGCGGGGGCGCCGCGGACCTTGAGCTCGCGGATCGCCGCCCACATCTCCTCCTTGGTCTTCAGGTCGAGGAGGAGATACTCTCCGGGCAGCCTGGTCTGGTCGATGATCCGGACCGCCCCGTCGTGCCATTCCACAGTCTTGATCTCGCGCATTGTCATGGTCGTCCTCGGGCCCGAGGGCTAGCCGCGGGATGAGGATAGCAGGAAAGGCGGGGCCGAGACAAGACGGCAGTGAGCGGGTGGGAGGGGCAGGAAAGGCAGGAGGGGCAGGAAAGGCAGGAGGGGCAGGAGGGGCAGGAGGGGCAGGAAAGGCGGGAGGGGCGGGTTCGGGTGTCCATCTGGTCCATATCGTCCATGGCGTCCATATCGTCCATGCCGGGCGGGCCGCTTAGCCCGCCCGGTCAACGCGCCGAAGCCAGGAGAAGGGCGAAGGCCAGGGAGAGGGCGTTGTGGATCGCGTGGATGAATAGGGGGACCGAGAGCCTCCCCGTCCTCTCGTAGGACCAGGCGAGAAAGGCGCCCAACCCCGCGAGGGCCAGCCAGGAAGCCTGCTGTCGGTGGAGAAGGGCGAAGAGGGCGGAGCTCAGCAGAATGGAAGCGGCGACGGAGAAACGCCGGCGCAGGACCGGATAGAGGAAGCCGCGGAAGGCGATCTCCTCCGTCAGGGGGGCGAGAACGACACCGACCAGGAAGAGAAGAGGAGCGAGTGAAGCCCCGCCCGGAGCGGAAAGAGGATTGATCAGAGGATGGGGGAAGGCACGGATCCCGAGAAGACGATTGGCGGCGAAGGAGACGGCCACGAGAAATACCAGGGCGGGGAAAAAGAAAAGGTAGGCCCGGAACGCCCGGCGGAGATCGGCGAAGGCCGAGGGGAAAGACTCGAACAGGCGAAAAGAGTAGCCTGCCCGGCGCGAAACGCGTCCGATCAAGAGGAGCGCAACCGCGCTCTGGACGCCGGTATTGAAGATGAGAAGATGGGGATCAGAGCGCGCCGCCCTCCCCCAGGCCGAGGAGCTCAACGCCCAGCCTTCCAGGACCGTGAAAGAGGCCAGGGCCAGGCCCAGCCAGAGCGCCGTCCACCCTATCTCGGCCATCCCCCAGGGGACCGCGGGCTTCGTTCCGGCCGGGAGAACACCCCAGCGCCGGCGAATCAAGGCGTGGACGTTCAGGAAAACTCCGGCCGCGAAAATCCAGCCGAGGGCATTTAAGGCGTTCCGGAGCGGCGGGGAAACCAGCTCCGGTCGGCACGCTTCCAGCAGACGTTCCGGGGCGGCGGGAGAGTCGAGAACTTCTCCTCCGGAGGCCGTCAGGGTATCCCCGGCGAAAAGACAGAGCAAGCAGCAGAAATACGGAATGATCATGGTGCCGGAAGATCGTCCGACAGACCGCGCAGTTCCATCCCGGGCGAGGAAGTCACCTCGACGCTCCCCTCCTTTTCCGTCACCGCGATCCCCCCCCAGTCCGGATGCTCGGAAAGGACCGCCCTCCCCTCCTCCGGACCGAGGACGAAGAGGGCGGTAGCCAGCGCGTCGGCGGTGAGGCAGTCCGGCGCGGAGGCGGCCGCCTCCACCACGGCGGAAGCGGCCGGATGGCCGGTCCGGGGGTCCATGATATGCGGATAGCGCTTCCGGCTGCGGATGAAATAGTTCCGGTAATCGCCCGAGGTCGTGACCGCCCGGTTTCGGAGCTCGAGGACGCCGAGGAGCTCGCCTTCCCGCCGGGGGTGCTCCAGGCCGATCCGCCAGGGGCCGCCCCCCGGCCTCTCCCCCAGGCAGTAGATGTCGCCGCCGGCGTCGATCATGGCGTTCCGGACGCCGGCCGCCTCGAGGGAGGCGATCATTCGATCGACGACATAGCCCGCGGCCACCCCCCCCAGGTCGATCTCGACCCCGGGTCGGGCGAAGCGGACCGTCCGGGAGGACGGGTCGAGGAGGACCCGGTCCCAGCCGACCAGGGAACGGGCGGCGGCGATCTCCTCCTCCGCGGGGACGCGCCCCTCCCGCTTCGGGAAGAATCCCCACGCCCGCATCAGCGGGCCGACGGTGGGGTCGAAGGCCCCCCGGGTCGCCCGCCCGATCTCGCGGGAGCGAACGAGGATCTCCCAGAGGTCATCGCTCACCGCCACCGCCTCCCGGCCGGCCCGGCGGTTCAGGGAGCTGAGCTCGCTCTCGGGGAGATAGAGGCTGAGCTTCCCCTCCAGGGACTCGGCCAGGGCGAAGGCGGCGGCGATCGCGGCGGGATCGCCCTCGGCCTCGACGCGGACGGTGGTTCCGAGGAGAGGCCGGGACTCCTGGTGGAAGGCTTCCCGGCGGCAGGACGGGAGAACGATCAGGAGCGCGAAACCCACCGCGACGGAGAACGAAGACCCAAGCGCTGTCATGGGGCGTCGTATCGGGGGCGTCCAAGTGATCACGCGGGAGGGCGGACAGGGGCGGTCCAGAGAGCGCCCGGACGCGGAACAATCCTAAATGCCTCGGGGGCGCGAAGCGCCCGCGAGGCATTTAGATCCAGTCGAACCAGCCCAGCCCGAAGACCTCGGAGACGGTGAGGACGCCGAGCGCGATGACGTAGACGATGAGAACGGTGAGGCCGATCTGGTCCCCGCGCGCCCGAAAGAAGGGGAAATCGGACTTGAAGAGGCAGTAGGCGAAACTCGCCGTCCAAAAGGCGAGGAGGGCGAGGAGAAGCCCCTTCTGGGGAAGGCTCATCGGGGGGAAGAGCCGGGCCGCTCCCCAGAGGGCGCCGGCGACCAGGATGATGATCAGCAGGAATATCTCTCCGTGTTTCCTTAGGTAATTCATGGCTCCCTCCCGGAACGAACCGGCACTAGCCTGATCGTGGATTATCAGGATTCCCCGGATTATTCAACATCAAAACCAGGCCGGCCGGATCCGAGCAGGGCCGTCTCCACGTCGAGGGAAAAATCGACCTCGATGTCGAAACCCTCTCCGGGCACGATCCGGTCGAGGGTCATGAAGATCCGGAACTCCTGGGCGACCGTCTCCCGGATCTTCCGGAGAACGCCCGCCTGGGTGTCGAAGCAGAACTCGCCGGAGACGGTCTGGACGAAGCTCTTGATCCCCGAACGCTTCCGCTTCTCCTCCTCCGTCCCCGTCCATCCCTGCTCCATCCGCCCGGAGAAGGAGATGAAGGCCGCCGGATTCCCCCCCTCGCGGCCAACCCGGCGCAGGGAGGAGCCGAGCCCCATCTTCCAGGTCTCGCTCCGGGCCCAGGGCTTACCCACCGCCGGCATGGCGAGGACGGCTTCGGACTGCCAGGTCTCGCCCGGCCGGACCGCCGCCTCGGGAAAGTCGGGAAGGCCCCCGGCGAGAAGCTGCCGGAGGTCAGGCAGGGGGAAGGCCCGGGCGATCTCGGCGGGGAGGTCGCTGGAGAGGACCTTCCCCCGGCCGTCGATCCGGAGGCGGAAGGGGGTTCCGAGCGTCCCCTTCAGGGGATAGTCGTCGGATCCGGCCGGGACCTCCTTTATCAGGCGGTCGGCCTCGAAGGTCTTGAGGCCCTCACGTCCCAGCTCCATCCGCAGCTTCCTCCCCCGCACCTCGTTCCGGACGGTCGCCTCGGCGCCGGTGACGGTGAGGACGAGATCGGCGACCCCTTCGGGGGAGACCTCCTTCACCTCCAGGGAATAGGCGACCGTCCCCTCCATCTCCACGGGCAGCTCCAACCGTTCCGGCTTCCCGCTCGACGCGGAGGAGAGGGCGGCCTTCCCGGCGCCCCGGAGGGCGAGGCGGTAGTCCAGCCGGGTCGCCGGGCGCCAGCGATAGCGCAGGAGGAGGGGCGGGCCGCGGCGCAGGAGCAGGACGGCGGCCAGCGCGCCGGCGATCAGGACCACCGCGCCGGCGGCGATGGCGGCGCGACGGTTCATTTCGAAGCCGCGGTTTGGGGGGCGACGGCGGCAGACGGCGCGGGGAGGCGCTGGGCCTGCTCCAGGAGACGGTTGATCACCTCGGCCATCTCCTTGTCCCCGGCCAGAAGCTTCAGGGCGGCGAAGACGATCTCCTTGTAAAACCAGTCGACCTCGGGGTCTTGGGAGATCTCCACCAGCGTCCGAGCCGACTCCGCGACCGGGGTATGGCCGAGGTCCCAGATCGCGGCCTGGCGCATGGCGTCCGATTGCGCGGGATCGTAGAAGACGGCCTTAAGGACGGGGACGGCCCGGGCGTCCTTGAGATAGCCCAGCATCTGCATCGCCTGCTGGCGGTCGTCCTCGCTCCCCTCCTTGGTCCGGGAGACGATGAAATCCTGGCGGGACTGGTAATCCCGGTCGAGACGGGCCAGGGCCATCGCCGTGACCAGCTTGATCTTGACGTCCTGGCTCTCCTGGAAGAGCTTCTCGTAGACCGGCGCCGCGTCGGCGCATTTGAGGTAGTCGAGAACCAGGATGAGGTCATAGGCCTTGGGCGGAGGGGCGGACGGCAGCTCCTTGAGCAGGCGGGGGGCGGCGGCGTCTCCGAGCTTGGCCAGGGCGATCTTGGCCTCGTTCCTCTCCTTATCGTCCTCGCTGTCCAGGCGCTTGAGGTAGTCCTCGATGCCGGGGGCGGGCGAAGGAGCGGGGGCGGCCGGGGTGGGCGCGGCCCCGAGGCGGGCGGCGGGGGCGGAGACGAGGAAGAGAGCGAGCACGGCGATGGAAGAAATTCTCATGACGGCAAAAGGCCTTTCCTTTCGGGGTTGGCGACGGGGAAAGGTTAGCACATCCCGGACGGGCGTTAAACCGCAAACCGCAAGCAGTAACATCCCGTTCCTGTTTGCGGTTTACGGTTTAGGGTTCACTGCGTTCCCTGGATCCCCCGGTCGATCAGGGCGAGGACCTCGTCCATGTCCTTAAAGGGCTTGGGGAGAAAGGCCAGGGCGACGCCGCTCCGGGCCCGGTGGACCAGGGACTCGTCGGAGTAGGCGCTCATCAGGATCGCCGGCAGGCCGGGTTTGATCGCCCGCAGGGCGGCGAGGAGATCGAGCCCGTTCATCCCGGGGAGCCTCAGGTCGATCACCGCCAGGTCGGCCGGGGCCTTCCGGAAGGTCTCCAGGGCGGAGACGGCGTCCTTGGCGATCAGGACCTCGTACTCGCGCTTTTCCACCCGGATCAGGGTGCGGAGCAGGTCCAGGACCACCGCTTCGTCGTCGACCAGAAGCACTCTTTTCATCGCTTGGCCTCCGTCCGCTTGGAAGCGGGCAGGAAAATTCTGAAGGTAGTTCCCTTGCCTTCCTCGCTTTCGCACTCGATCATCCCGCTGGCGCGGCGGATGATCGAATAGTTGATATACAGGCCCAGGCCGAGGGCGGTCGGCCCCTTGGTGGTGTAGAAGGCCTCGTAAACGCGCTTGCGCATCGCCTCGGGGATCCCCAGGCCGGTGTCGGAGATCAGGATCTCCACCCCCTCGGCCTTGCCGGAGACGGCGGCGGTGGTGACGGTGAGGCGACGGGGGCGCTTTTCCGGGAGGGTGCTCATCGCCTCCTGGGCGTTCAGGAAAAAGTTGATCAGCATCTGGGCCATCTTCTTCCCCTCGATCTCCACCGTCATCTCCGGGGCCCTTAAGCGCGCCTCCACCGCGATCCCGTTCAGGCGGAAACCGTCGGAGAGGAAGTCGAGGGCCCGGGTCACCGAGCGGCTGACCTCGCAGCAGGAGTCCGTCTCGTCGCCGGTGCGGAAGAACCCCCCCAGGTTTTCGATGATCGCGGTCATCCGCCCGGTCTGCTCCTCGATCGCCTTGAGCTCGCGGTAGAAGGGGGCGGCGGTCCCCGTGTGCTTGACGATGATCTGGACATAGCCCCGGACCGCGGTCATCGGCTGGTTGAGCTGGTGGGCGATGCCGGCGGCGAGCGAGCTCAAGGACGCCATCTTCCCCTCCTGGATCAGGCGGTCCTGGGCCTGGTGGAGGCGGCGGAGGCTCTCCTCCATCTCCTTGGTCTTCTGGTCGTTGTCCCGGATCAGCTTCTCCTTGGCCTCCAGGGCGCCCCGGAGGAAACGGGTGTGCTCCTCCAGGCGGACCGAGCGGCGGCGCTCCAGGCCGCTCAGGACGCCGATGAGCAGGCCGACCAGCCCGAAGAGAACGATGGAGTAGCGGGCGAGACAGGAGAAATCGACCCGGGAGAAGAAGAAGTAGAGGTGGAGGAAGGCGCCGACCAGCGCCCCCGCCCCGGCGCCGACCAGGATGTTCTCCTTGAGGGCGAGGATCCCGCCCCGGGCTCCGGAGGCGGCGGTCCGAATCAGGCGGAAGCTGCGAGCGGTGAGTTTATCCTTTTCGCCAGCCATCGAGGTCGAGCCCCTGGACCGCCGGGAGGAGGCGGTAGTCCGTCATGTCGAAGTGGAGGGGCGTGACGGAGATCGCCCGCCCCTGGAGAGCCTTGCTGTCCGAGGTCTCGCTCTCGTCCCCGATCCTCAGTTCCCCGCCCAGCCAGTAGTAGATCCGCCCCCTCAGGTCGGCGCGCTTCTCCAGCGTCTCGTCGAAGCGGGCCGTCCCCTGGTGGGTGACCTTTACCCCCCGGATCTCCCGCTCCGGGATCGCCGGGACGTTGACGTTGAGCAGCAGGCGCTCCCCTTGGGGGCGGGTGAGCAGGCGGCGCGCCAGGAAGGCGGCGAAGCGGGCGGCGACGGAATAGTCCGGGTTGGTGAAGGTCCCCAGGGAGACGGCGATGGCGTCGAGCCCCATGATCGCCGCCTCGGTGGCGGCGGAGACCGTCCCCGAGTAGATGACGTTGATCCCGGTGTTCGGCCCCAGGTTGATCCCGGAGATGACCAGGTCCGGCGGCCGAGCCAGGAGGGCCTTCACCCCCACCTTGACCGCGTCGGCCGGGGTGCCGTTCACGCCGTAGCCGTAAAACGTCCCGTCCTTGAAGACCCGGTCCGCGCGCAGGGGCTCGGAGAGGGTGATGGCGTGGCCGGTGGCCGAACGCTCGGAGTCGGGGGCGACGATTACCACCTCCCCCAGTCCGGCGGCGGCGCGGGCGAGGGAGTAGAGCCCCTGGGCGTTGATGCCGTCGTCGTTGGTGAGCAGGATCAGCGGCTGGCCCATGGTCAGAGCCCCCAGCCCTTCCAGACCGCCCAGAGGAACCAGCGGATATACTCGGGAGCGACCTGGAGGATTCGAAAGTGCGATTGCCCGTGGGAACGGTCCTTCCAGACGGTCGGGATCTCGGCGATCCGAAGCCCCTGGACGAAGGCCTTGACCGTGATCTCGAGCCCCGTGGTGTAGTTGTCGGATTTGAGGATGCCGATTTTGTCCAGGAGGTCGGTGCGATACATCTTGTAGGCGTTGGTGGCGTCGTTGGTGGGGAGGCCGATCAGGACCTGGAGGGCCTTCCCGAGCAGGCGGGAGAGCAAGTGTTTGAAGCGGTTGGCGTGCTCTCCGGAGCCCCGGGGTACGTAGCGGGAGGCGGAGACCAGGTCGTAGCCTTCCCGGAGCTTTTCGAGCATGCGGGGGATGTCGGTCACGTCGTCGGCCAGGTCGGCCATCACCGCCACCACCGCCCCTCCCTTGACCTCCTCGTAGGCCCGGTCCAGGCAGCGCCCCAGGCCGTGGTTCCCCCGCCGGTTGATCAGGACCAGGTTGTCGTACTTTCCCTTCAGCTTCTCGACCACCTCCCGGGTCCGGTCGGTGGAGTTGTCGTTGACCACGATCAGCTTGTGGGGGATGGTGACCAGGGACTGGATCTCCTCGATCGTGCGGATCGTCTCGGAGATGTTCTGCTCCTCGTTGTAGGCCGGGACGATGATGTTCAGAAAAAGCGGGTCCGTTGGAGGAGAGGAGGTCATCGGCGTATAATGCCCAGCCCATTTTTCATCGGTCATTCTTCATTTCCACAACGATGGTGACCGGGCCGTCGTTGACCAGGCCGACCCGCATCCTGGCCCCGAAGACGCCGGTGCGCACGGCGAGCCCGGCGTTCCCGAGGTAGCGGACGAAGAGGCCGTAGAGCGGCTCCGCCTCGTCCGGGGGGGCGGCCCCTTCGAAGGACGGCCGGCGGCCGCGCTCGCAGTCCGCGCAGAGCGTGAACTGGGAGACGACCAGGACCTCGCCCCCGGCCTCGCCGACGGCCCGGTTCATCTTCCCGGCCCCGTCGTCGAAGACCCGGAGCTTGGCGATCTTGTCGGCCAGGGCGATCGCCTGCTCCGCTCTGTCCCCCCGGGCCACGCCCAGGAGCACCAGCAGGCCGCGCCCGATCCGGGCGGCCTTTCCCCCGTCTATCTCCACCGAGGCCTCGGCCACCCTCTGGATCACCGCCTTCATGCCGAACCTTTATAGCATACCACAGGAAATGCTGTCAGGATCAATGCGTTCGCGCGGGCTAACTTTCAGTCCCCCGGGTACTCCAGGCCCGCGCGGACCTGTCCCGAACTATCCGTATAAAATTCGCGGGCCCGAGACGGAAGGTCTCGGGCCCGCGAATTTTAATAATAGCCCCGCAGCGTCTCCCTGGGATTCACGGACTTGCGGAGCTTTTCGCGAACGCAAGCCCGATGAAGCCCAGGGATCCCGACGAGCGGAGCATCGTCGGGACTACTCTGCTCCGGGCGGAAAAATAGCCCCGCAGCGTCCTACTCTCCCTCGCGATCGCTCGCAAAGTACCATCGGCTCCGGAGGGCTTAACGGCCGTGTTCGGAATGGGAACGGGTGTGGCCCCTCCGACATTGCCACGGGGCTAAAGAAATCGCCCCGGATCAACCGGGGCGATCTCTTTAGCCCCGGTTGATCCGAGACGCCAATTCAGTCTGGTCATCGGGATCGCTCCCGATGCGTAAAACGTCTGCGGCTCCAGCAATTCTTATTTTCTGCTCCGGCCGGAAAGACCGGAGCAAAAAATAAGCTGGTCAAGCCGATCGGCTGATTAGTACAGGTAAGCTGAATCCGTCACCGGACTTACACTTCCTGCCTATCGACCTCGTAGTCTACGAGGAGCCTGATGGGGATATCCGATCTTGGAGGGGGCTTGGCGCTTAGATGCTTTCAGCGCTTATCCCGTCCGGACATAGCTACCCAGCAATGCCGTTGGCACGACAACTGGAACACCAGAGGTCCATCAGTCCTGGTCCTCTCGTACTAAGGACTGGTCTCCTCAGATATCCTGCGCCCACAGCGGATAAGGACCGAACTGTCTCACGACG
>CAZOYW010000036.1:0-32113 GCA_964584165.1 uncultured bacterium | reverse complement strand
CCGAGGACTTGAGCCTCCCCAGGATGTCCGTGAACCAGAGCTGGATGTGGCGGATCCTCCGCTCCTTGACCGTGGCGAGTATGTCTTTCCTAAGATCGCTCATTTCTGCCTCCTGTCGTCCGACCGGTCGGACCAGTCGGACCGGTCCGACCCGTCCCACTGGCCGGATCGGCCCGGCCGCTTTTCGGTTGCCTCCGACGGCCGCTTCGGAACAGTATAACACCGGGAAAAGCGTCGAAAAATGATAAATGGCCAATGAGACATGACCCTCTCCTTCGCCATCCACGGGATGCACTGCGCGTCCTGCGCCGCCAATGTCGAGAAGAGTCTGCGCCGGCTCCCCGGCGTTCGCTCCGCCCGCGTCAGCTTCGCCGCGGGAAAGGCCTGGGTCGATTTCGATCCCGCCCGCGTCGGTTTCCCCGCCTTCCGTTCGGCGGTCGCCGCCGCCGGCTACTCCGCCCTCGACCCGGCGGCGACGATACCGGAGGAGGCCATCCGGGCCCGGGAGGAGGAGGTCCGCGGCTTCCGCTCCCGTTTTTTCTTCGCCGCCGCCTTCGCCCTCCCCCTCCTCGTCCTGGCCATGGGGCCGCATATGGGCCTCCCCCGCTTCATCGCCGACGGCCGCTGGCTCGCCCTCCTGGAGCTTGCGCTCACCCTCCCCATCCTCGCCGCCGGCGGCGGCTTCTACACCCGGGGCGTTCGCGCGCTCCTTAGGTCGCGCACGGCGACCATGGACACGCTGGTCGCCCTGGGCACGGGCGCGGCCTTCCTCTACAGCCTCCGCGCCACCGCCCTCATCCTCCGCTCCGGCCCGGGATCGCCCGCCGACCATCTCTACTACGAGGTCGCGGGCGGCCTCATCGCTTTCATCCTCCTGGGGAAGTACCTGGAGTCCCTGGCGCGCGGCCGAGCGGGAGCGGCGATCGCCGGCCTCGCCCGCCTCCAGCCCGCCGTGGCCCGGGTCGTCCGGGGCGCTAAGGAGGCGGAGATCCCGATCTCCGAGGTGGCGGTCGGGGACCGCCTCGCCGTCCGCCCGGGTGAGCGGATCCCCGTGGACGGGACGGTGGCCGCAGGACGCTCGGACGTGGACGAGTCGATGCTCACCGGTGAGCCCCTCCCGGCCGAGAAGGAGCCGGGGAGCGCGGTGACGGGGGGGACGATCAACCTCCACGGCGCCTTCGT
This sequence comes from uncultured bacterium, assembly GCA_964584165.1. GTDB lineage: Bacteria > Auribacterota > Erginobacteria > Erginobacterales > CAZKCI01 > CAZKCI01. The sequence goes on along the minus strand of CAZOYW010000036.1, from coordinate 30,931 downwards.
CTTCACGGCCTCCCGGGTGGGGAAGGAGACGACCCTGGCCCGGATCATCCAGCTGGTGGAGGAAGCCCAGGGATCGAAGGCGCCCGTCCAGGATCTGGCCGACCGGGTCGCCGCCGTCTTCGTCCCCGCGGTCGGCGCCGTCGCGCTCGCCGCCTTCGCCGCCTGGATCCTCCTGGGCCGCCCCCTCGGCTTCGCCCTTTCCGCCGCCATCTCCGTCCTGATCGTCGCCTGCCCCTGCGCGCTGGGGCTCGCCACGCCGACCGGGGTGATGGTGGCGACGGGGATGGCCGCCCGCCGGGGGATCCTGATCCGGAACGCCGCCTCCCTCCAGGCGGCGGAGACGATCGCCCTCGCCGTCTTCGACAAGACGGGGACCCTGACCCGGGGAAAGATGGAGGTGACCGGGGTCCTTTCCGCCGGGACCTCCGAGCGGGAGGTCCTCTCCCGGGCGGCGGGCCTGGAGAGGTTCTCCGAGCACCCCCTCGGGCGGGCGATCCTCCGGAAGGCGGAGGCCGAGGGCGTCCCCGTTCCGGTCCCGGAAAATTTCTCCGCCCTGCCCGGCCGGGGCGTGCGGGGTGACTTCGGCGGGACGACCCACTACCTCGGCAACCGCCGCCTGCTGGCGGAGATCGGCGCCGACCCCGGCGCGGCGGAGGCGCGACTGCGCGCCTGGGAGGAGGAGGGGCGGACGGTGCTCCTCCTCGCCGGGCCGGGTGGTTTCCGGGGGGCGATCGCCGTCGGCGACGACCCCAAGCCGTCGGCGCGACGGGCGGTGCGGGAGCTGAAGGGGATGGGGATCGAGGTGGCCATGCTCACCGGCGATAACCCGAGGACCGCGGGGGCGGTCGCCGCCGCCCTCGGGATCGAGACGGTCCTGGCCGAGGTCCTCCCGGGCGACAAGGCGGCGGCGGTCGGACGCTTCCAGTCCGCGGGGAAGCGGACGGCGATGGTCGGCGACGGGATCAACGACGCGCCGGCCCTGGCCCAGGCCGACCTCGGGATCGCGCTTGGGGCGGGGACCGACATCGCGATCGAGGCGGGCGGGATCGTCCTGGTCGGGGACGATCTCGGCGGCGTCGTCGCGGCGATCCGCCTCGCCCGCTTCGCGATGCGCAAAATCCGTTTGAACCTCTTCTGGGCCTTCGCCTACAACGCGATCGCGATCCCGCTGGCCGCCGGCGCCCTCTACCCCCTGACCGGCTTTCTCCTGAACCCGGTGGTGGCGGGGGCGGCGATGGCGATGAGCTCGGTCTCGGTGGTCTTGAACTCGCTTTCGATAAACTTGTTTCGAACTTCCGGGAATGCCTCCGGCAACAAGGCATAAATGCGAAATCCGAAGCACGAAATCCCTGCCTGCCGGCAGGCAGGGATTTCGTACTTCGGATTTCGTATTTAGCTATGCCCTGCCTTTATCGCCGACAAACGGATAGAATCCCCGTTGCCATGCGCTCCGAAGACATCCGCCTCCACTACGGCGACCGGGTCCTCTCCGGCTTCATCCCCCAGGAGGCGATCGACCGGGGCCGCTTCCTTCCCCTCCGCCTCACTCCCCGCAGCCCGGCGCTCGCAGATCCGTCCGCCGCCCTCGCCGAGGCCCTCTCTCGCCCCGTCGGCGAGAGCCCCCCCTTCGGCGAGCTGGTCCGGCGCTGCCTCCCCCTGGGCAAGATCGCCATCCTCATCGACGACTACACCCGCCCCAACCTGCACACCCGCCTCCTCCTCCCGCCTCTGATCGCCCTTCTGCAAGCGCGCTACGGCGTCGGCGCCGAAAAGGTCGTGGCCGTGGTCTGCACGGGGACCCACCGCCTCCCCACCGGCGCCGAGCTCAAGCAGATCGTCGGAGAGGAGACGCGGAGGCGGATCGAGATCGTCTCCCATGAGTGCGACCGGGACCTCGCCGAGGCGGGGGAGGCGTTCGGGCGTCCGATCCGGATCAACCGCGCGGCCGCCGAGGCCGGCCTGATCCTCGCCCTCACCGACGTCGACAACCACTACTTCGCCGGCGTGGCCGGCGGGCCGAAGTCCTTCTGCCCCGGCATCTGCGACAAGGCGACGATCACCGCCGAGCACCTGCGCATGTTCTCGGACGAGGGTTTCGCCGAGAACGTGGCCCTGGGGGTCCTGGACGGCAACCCGGTATACGAGGCGAAGCGGCGGATCGTTTCCGCGATCGTCGGGGCGCTAAAAATGCGGGGGCGGGGAGTCTACTGCCTGGCCTCGGTCATCGACGCCGGCGGCGCCCTTGTCCATCTCTCCGGAGGGGAGATCTTCGCTGTCCACCGCGCGGCGGCGAAGAAGCTCGACGAGGTCTGGACGGCCGCCCTGCCCGAGCGGCCGGGGGCGGTGATCGCCGGCGCGGGGTCGCTGGGGATCAACCTCTACCAGGCGGGCAAGGCCATCCACGCCGCCTACACGGCGGTCCGGCCGGGCGGGCTGATCCTTATGGCCGCGCCCTGCCCCGACCGCTTCGGAAACGAGGAGTTCCGCCGCCTGATGGGATTGGCCCGGGAGGAGATGAACCGGCACGCCGACGAGCGGGAAGCGGCGCGGGCGGGCAAGCTGAAGGTCCTCGAGATCGTCCGCGGAGAATTCAAGATCGGCAAGCAGAAGGCGGTCGACATCTTCCGCATTCTCGAGCACGTCGGGCCGGGCCGCCTCCACGTCATCGAGGACGGCCTGTCGCCGGAGGACCGCTCCCTTCTCCCCTGCTCCTTTTTCGGCGGCCACGGGACGCCCCCCGAGGGGAGGCTGAAGCATTGGGTCCTCCGCCACGCGGCGGAGTCGACGATCGCCGTCATCGACAACCCAGGATTTTTGATCCGGATCAGGCCGGAGGCCTGATCCGGATCCAATAAGCCGGGAATCGGAGGTTCGCCCCGTGTCGGCCGCCTCGGTGAGGCGGCGTCCATGCCCGCGCAATCAGGAGAAACGCACACGCCATGACCAACCCAGCCGACACCCGACTCCAGCCGCCCCGTTTCGCTATCCGCGCCGAGAGATCCCGCCCCGCCCCGGGCGCGACCGGCTCCGCCATCGAGGGGACGGAGAGGATCGCCGGCGATTACTCGTCCTACCTGCGCGACGAGTCGCGCCTCTCCGGAGGGACGGCCGCGCGTCTCTTTTTCCCGAAGAACGAGGCCGAGATCGCGGCTTTTCTCTCCGAGATGAACGCCCGCGGCCTTCCCGTCACGGTCTCCGGGGGGCGGACCGGGATCGTGGGCGGGGCCGTGCCCCGGTCCGGCGGACTCCTCTCGCTCGAGAAGATGGACCGGATCCTCGCCCTCGGCCGGGACCCGGAGACCGGCGAGTGGTTCGTCCGCGCCCAGCCCGGCATCCTCCTCAAATCCCTCCACCGCGCCATCGAGGCCAAGGACCCCGCCGCCCTCCCCCCCGGCGCGGGCCGGGAGGAGTTCCTCGCCTCCTCCGAACGCTTCTTCTACCCGGTGGACGCGACCGAGACCAGCGCCACGCTCGGGGGGACGATCGCCGCCAACGCTTCCGGCGAGCGCTCCTACCGCTACGGCCCGACCCGGAAGCACGTCCGGGCGCTCCGCGTGGTCCTCGCCGATGGAGGCGTCCTGGACCTCCGGCGGGGTCAGGCGCGGTCGGGGAAAGACCGGCGGTTCGAGATCGTAGCCGCCTCCGGGGAGACGCGCGGGTTCGCGATCCCCCGCTACCGGATGCCCGCCGTCAAATCCTCCGCCGGCTATTTCGCCGCCTCGGGGATGGACCTGATCGACCTCTTCATCGGCTCGGAGGGAACGCTCGGCGTGATCAGCGAGGCGGAGGTCCGGATCGTCCGGCGGCCGGAGAACCTCCTCTCCCTCGTCCCCTTCTTCCCCTCCGAGGAGGACGCCCTCGGCTTCTTCCCGGAGGCGAAAGCGGCCTTCCCGGACGCCCTCGTCTTCGAGTACTTCGACTCCTCCTCGCTCGACATCCTCCGGGAGAAGAAAAGGGCCGACGGCGCCGGCTCGCCCCTCCCTCCTCTCCCGGAGGCGGCGCGAGCCGCGATCTTCTTCGAGATCCCCTACACCGAGGAGGACCTCGACGGCCGGATCGCCGCCCTGGAGGCCCTCCTTGGCGGCCGCCATTCCTCCACTGACCTGACCTGGACCGGGATGGAGGACGCGGAGCGGGAGAAGGTCCGCCTCTTCCGCCACGCCCTCCCCGAGGCGGTGAACGCGATCGTGGCCCAGAACCAGCGGTGCTGCCCCGCCGTCCACAAGATGTCGACCGACCTCGCCGTCCCGGGGGACAAGCTCTTCGAGATGATAGGCTTCTACGCCGAGAAGCTCCGCGCGGCCAAACTTCCCCACGCCGTCTTCGGCCACATCGGGGAAAACCATCTCCACGTGAACATGCTCCCCCGGAACGAGGCGGAGCTCGCTCTCTCCCGGGAGCTGGCTCTGGAGTTCTCCCGGAAAGCGGTCGCGCTCGGCGGCACCGTCTCCGCCGAGCACGGGATCGGCAAGCTCAAGCACCCTTACCTGGAGATCCTCTACGGGAAGGCGGGACTCCAGGAGATGGCCGGGGTCAAGGCCGCCCTCGACCCGAAGGCGATCCTCGGCCGAGGCAACATCTTCCCCGAATCCTACCTCCCGCGGCTGTAGGGGCCCCGATCTATCGGGGGTGTTCGCCCGCCGAGCCGTCCGCGCGGTTTCGCCGAGGACCCCGCCGGTCCGATCCGTCGGATCCGACCGATCCGTCCGATTCCCAAGGCCCTCTCTCTGCAAACCGTGGGAGCGGCATCATTGGGATTGAACCCGCCCCTCTTCCCCGGCTACAATCCCCCGATCATCCACCCAGGAGAAACCGATGAAGATGGACCGCAAGGAACTCGAGACCCTGTCCGTGAACCAGATCCGCTTTCTCGCCGCCGACGGCATCCAGAAAGCGAACTCCGGCCACCCCGGGCTTCCGATGGGGGCCGCCCCCATGGCCTATGTCCTCTGGACCAAGCACCTGAAACACAGCCCCAAGAACCCCTGCTGGCCCGACCGCGACCGCTTCGTCCTCTCCGGCGGGCACGGCTCGATGCTCCTCTACACCCTCCTCCACCTCACCGGCTACGACCTGCCCCTCGGTGAGCTTCAGAGCTTCCGCCAGTGGGGATCGAAGACGCCCGGCCATCCGGAGTGCCGCCTCACCCCGGGGGTGGAGGCGACCACCGGGCCGCTCGGCCAGGGCTTGAGCCACGCCGTGGGGATGGCGATCGCCGAGGCGCACCTCGCCGCCCGCTTCAACCGCCCCGGCCATTCCATCGTCGACCACTTCACGTACGTTCTCGCCTCCGACGGGGACCTGATGGAGGGGGTGGCCTCCGAGTCCTGCTCGCTCGCCGGCCACCTGAAGCTTGGCAAGCTCGTCGTCCTCTACGACGACAACCGGATCTCTCTCGCCGGGACGACCTCGCTCGCCTTCACCGAGAACGTCGAGGAGAGGTTCGCGGCCTACGGCTGGCAGGTCCTGAGGGTCGCCGACGGGAACGACCTGGGCGCGATCGCCCGCGCGCTCACCCGCGCCCGGGACGAGCCTTCCCGCCCCTCCCTGATCATGGTCCGGACGATCATCGGCTTCGGGGCCCCGAAGAAGCAGAACACCTCCGGAGTCCACGGCTCGCCGCTGGGCGAGGAGGAGTTGCTCGCCGCCAAGAAGGCCCTCTTCTGGCCGGTCGAGCCGCCCTTCCTGATCTTCCCCGAGGTCTTGGAGAACTTCCGCAAGGCGGTGAAGAAGGGGGGAAAATGCGAGGCGGAATGGAAAGCGGCCTTCGCCCGCTACGCCGCCGAGTTTCCAAACGAGGCGAAGGAGTTCGAGCGCGTGATGCGGCGGGAACTCCCCGCCGGCTGGGATGCGGGGATACCGGACTTCGCGGGGGAGGCGAAAGCGATCGCCACGCGCAAGGCCTCGGAGGCCGTCCTCCAGTCCCTGGCCAAGAATATCCCCGAGCTGATCGGCGGATCGGCGGACCTCAATCCTTCCACGCTCACCTGGATCAAGGGCGGCGGCGACTTCGAGCCGCTTGGGACTAAGCCGGAAGGCGTCCAGGGTGCTGTGGGCGAGGACTGGTCCTACGCGGGACGGAACCTCCACTTCGGCGTCCGCGAGCACGCGATGGGCTCGATCGCCGGGGGAATCGCCCTCCACGGCGGCCTTGTCCCCTACACCGCCACCTTTCTCACCTTCTCCGACTACATGCGCCCGCCGATTAGGCTCGCGGCGATGGACCACTCCCGGGTCGTCTACGTCTTCACCCACGACTCGATCGGGCTCGGCGAGGACGGCCCCACCCACCAGCCGGTCGAGCACCTGATGGCCTTGCGGGCGATACCGAACCTGGTCATCCTCCGCCCGGCCGACGCCGCCGAGACGGCCGAGTCCTGGAAGCTCGCCGTCGCCCGCCGGGACGGCCCGACCGCCCTCGTCTTCACCCGCCAGAACCTCCCCGTTCTCGACCGGAGCCGGTATGGCTCCGCCGCCGGGACGGCCCGGGGCGGCTATACGCTCTGGGAGACTCCTGGCCCAAATCCCGAGATCATACTGATCGGGACCGGCTCGGAGGTCCACCTGGCGCTCGCCGCCGCGGAGAAGCTCGCCGCCGAAGGGCGAAAGGTCCGCGTCGTCTCCCTCCCCTCCTGGGAGATCTTCGACCGGCAGCCGGCGGAGTACCGGGAGTCCGTGCTTCCCGCCGCCGTCCGCAAACGGGTGGCCGTGGAGGCCGGGAACGCGAAGGGCTGGGAGCGCTACGTCGGACTCGACGGGAAGATCGTGGGGATGACGGGTTTTGGCGCCTCCGCCCCGGCCGAGATCCTCTACCAGAAGTTCGGCCTCACGGTCGAGAACATCGTCGCCCAGGCCAAATCTATGTAGGGTGGAGATTCGCGTTAATTCGCGGACATCATTAACCAAGCCGCGGCGCGGTTGACCCTTTCGTTTTAGCCATGTCCTCCTGGAACCCCGCCCTCCTCGCCCTGCTCGCGACCCTCTTCACCTGGGGACTCACCGCGCTCGGCGCGGCGACCGTCTTCCTCGGCCGGAACCTGAAACCGAAGACCTTCGACGGAACGCTCGGCTTCGCCGCCGGCGTGATGATCGCGGCTTCCTTCTGGTCCCTTCTCGCCCCCTCGATCGAGATGAGCGAGGAGCTGGGCTACGGCGCCTTTAAATGGATGCCGCCCCTCCTCGGCTTTCTTCTCGGCGGTCTTTTCCTCTGGGGGATGGACAAGGTCCTTCCCCACCTCCACCCCGGATTCACCAGCGCCGAGACCGAGGGGATCAAGACCCACTGGCAGAGGTCGGTCCTCCTTGTCCTCGCCATCACCCTCCACAACATCCCCGAGGGCTTGGCGGTCGGCGTCGCCTTCGGGGCGGCGGCCTTCGGCCTCTCCTCCGCCACGCTGGGGGGGGCGGTCGCGCTCGCGATCGGCATCGGCATCCAGAACTTCCCGGAAGGGATGGCGGTCGCCTTCCCCCTCCGCCGGGAGGGGATGGCGCCGGGCAAGGCCTTCCGAATGGGTCAGCTCTCCGGAGTCGTCGAGCCGGTCGCCGGTGTGCTGGGCGCCTACGCCGTCGCCCACGCCCGGCCGCTTCTCCCCTACGCCCTCGCCTTCGCCGCCGGGGCGATGATCTTCGTGGTGGTGGAGGAACTCATCCCCGAGTCCCAGCGCGGCGGCAACACGGACTTCGCCACCCTGGGAGCGATCGCCGGTTTCGCCATCATGATGCTCCTCGACGTCTCCCTCGGCTAGGAGGTAGGGACGGGGTTTAATTGTTAAGTTCAACTTAACAATTAAACCCCGTCCCTCCTGATCCCTCCTGAATTATTTGCAAGAAAATACCTCCCCAGATGAATCCTTATAGTTGGGTGACCAACCAGGGGAGGTGCCTATGCCGCGTGAGGCCCGAATCGACTACCCCGGAGCGGTCCATCATGTGCTTGTCCGGGGGATCAACCACTCCGCAATCTTTTACGATAACGACGATCGTAGCCGCTTCCTAAACAAGTTCTCTGCTTGCCTGCAGTCGGTTCCCATCTCCTGTTTCGCCTGGTCGCTCATGCCCAACCATATCCATCTCCTCTTGCGTTCGAACGGAGGCCAACTGACTGCGTTGATGCACAAACTCCTCACCGGTTACGCGGTCTACTTCAATCGCCGCCATAACCGTGTCGGCTATCTGCTGCAGGACCGTTTCAAGTCGATCCTGTGCGACGAGAAGGCAAGTTTCCAAAGACTGGTCAGGTATATTCACCTCAATCCTCTCAAGGCCAAGTTGGTCAAGGATATCTGGGAGTTGAACCGCTTTCCCTGGTGCGGCCACTCGGTCATCCTCGGGAATCAAAGAGCGGATTGGCAGGACGTGGAGACCGTACTGGCCCTTTTCGGCCGCACTCGCGAAGAAGCGCTGAAGCAGTATATGGACTACCTGCTGGAAGGGCTCTTAGCCGGGCCGGAGGAGGATCTGGAAGGCGGTGGGGTGATCAGGAGCGCCGGCGGTTGGCAGGGTTTCCAGGCCTTGCGCAAAGGGGGAGAACGCTGGCGGGGGGACGAAAGGATACTGGGAGGCAGTGCTTTCGTCAAGCACGCCCTACAGATCGCGGGGGAGCGGATGACGAGTCGATTCCGGAAGGAACAAGCTGGCTGGACGTTGCAGGATCTGGCGCAATATGTGGGTGGAATGACTGGGGCGTCGGAAAGGCAGATCAGGTCAGGCAAGAGGCAATCCTATTGGGCAAAATCTCGTGCCATGTTTTGTTGGTGGGCCCGCCAAGACTTAGGCTATCGGCTGACCGAAATCGCAGACTACTTGGGTGTCACCAGCCCGGCGATTCTTTATGGACTTCGACGCGGAGAGGCCATTATTCAAGCAGAAGGCCTGAAGCTCCCAGAGAGGAGGGACCGGGTTTAATTGTTAAGTTCAACTTAACAATTAAACCCCGTCCCTCCTGCCAGGGGGCAGGCGGAACAGAGGGGGGACTTTGCGCAATGCCTCTTCGCGTGCTCGACGAGAAGGGCGTGGTACTCGTTGAAGAGGCGGGGGTCGGGGGGGAGAGAGCGATGGAAGAGCGACTGGAGCTCCTCGTAGGAGGCCTTTTCGGAGCAGAGGCGGAGGCGGTGGAGGATCCGCCGGGTATAGGCGTCGATGACGAAGACCGGTTTCTGAAAGGCATAGAGGAGGATGGAGTCGGCGGTCTCGGGACCGACCCCCTTGAGGGAGAGGAGCTCCTCCCGGAGGCGGGCCGTCACTGCCGCACCGCTCCTCTTCCGGAAACGCCCCAAATTCTCCGCGAAAAATGAGGCGACGAGCCGCAAGCGCTCCGCCTTCTGGTTGTAGTAGCCGGAGGAACGGACGAGGCGGGCGAGGCGGCGGAGGGGCATCCGACGGAGATCGCCCGGGTCCAGGGAACCGGCCCGGAGGAGGGAGCGGACCGCCCTTTCCGCGTTCCTCCACGAGGTGTTCTGAGTGAGGATCGCCCCGACGATCACCTCGAACCGCTGGCGATCGTCAATCCGCCTCCCGTGGTAGGTCGGACCATCCTCCCCCGGGAGAGTGGTCGGCCACCAACCGCGGGGGCCGTAGGCCCGGAGCAGGGCGTCATAGATCCGCCGGACGTCGTTCACGCCCCCCATGTTAGCAGCATGCCGTCCGATCGACAAATCCAGCTCTACCGGTCGAATTCAAGCGCGAATCGGTTCCGGCGTCGCCCGAAACACAACTTGATTGTCCATGCGCATGCCCAATTTCAATTCGTGAGAATTCGCTCCAATTCGCGGATAGCATTTCCTGGGCGAGGCTCAGGAAAGACGCGCAGCAGAAGTGCAACATCCGTTGCTTCCCTGCAACACGATGAGTCGCTTTTACCTCACCCTCGAGCCGGAAAAGCGTCTATAATATCCTCTTCGCCAAGCCGATGCCCATTCTCGACACTCCGGGGCCATAAATGGCATGCCATGTGCTCCTTTCCGATACAGGGGCATCTTGCCGCCCTGCCAACCCGGATGGAGGGAAACGAATGAAAGCTTTGTCGGTTACGCTATGCAGCCTGTTCGCCGCGGTCTCCCTGGCCAGAGCCGCTGATGACTGCGAGTTCAACGACACCTCGGCCTACGCCGTCCCCGTTTCCCCCGGGCCCTGCATCCGGGTCACCGGATGGGTCGAGTTCACCGGCGACAACGACTTCTTCGCCTTCTCCGCCGCCGCCGGCGAGAAGGCCTGGATCTCCACGCGGACCAGCTCCTCCAGCCCCAGCTACGACACCCTCCTCTACCTCTACGGACCGGACGGGGCTATGGTCGAATCGGACGACGACGACGGCGATTCATACAACTCACTGATCGCCGCCGCGCCGCTCGACAGTGACGGGACCTACACCGTCCAAGTGCACGAATACGGCAACAACGCACTCGCTTACTACACCGTCTATTTCACCGTAATGGGGGACGACGTCCGCGAGATCGAGGACGGTTCGACCAACGACGTCTACACCGACGCCCAGGAGGTCAGCCTCAACGGCTGGGTCCTGGGGACACTCGGGGCGCAAACCGACGTCGACTTCTACAAGGTCTGGGTCGATTCCTATGCGGAAAACGTGGACGTCGCCGTCATGCTCTCCGACGACCCCTACCGCGACGGCCTGGCCGGCGAGTGGAACGCCGTCCTGACCTACTACTACCTTTCCGGGGTGTTGACCGAACTCGAAGAATCCAGCCACGAGGGGACCGGACCGGATGAGCCGGAGGATCTCTACGTCCACTCCACCTCCACCCACGCCGGCTGGCAGTATCTTCGGATCAGCAACACGGCCGCCTCCATCACCCAGCCCGCCTACTACGCCGTCTCCATCGCCCGGGTGATGGACCACGTCTGCGTCGAGACGCCTTCTCCCTTCCCCACCCCCTCGACCACGCCGCCGCCGACGCGCACGCCCGTCCCCTCGGCGACGCCCAGCCGCCCCCCGCTTCCCACCGCATCGCCCACGGTCCGCATCGCGACCCCCACCCCCCGACCGACTCTGATCCCGCCGGCCTCCCCCTCGCCCACGCCTTCCGCCCGCCCGCCTCCCTTCCCGATCGACATCCAGGACGACTACTTCGAGCCCGCCTTCATCCGTCTCCCGATCAACACGCCGGTGGCGTGGAACAACAAGGGGAGCACAGTCCACACCGTGACCTGCGACTTCGGTCCGCAGACCTGGCACTCCGGCCCGATCGACCCCGGCGACGACTACGGGAAGTTCTTCCGCATCCCCGGGAGCTACTATTACCGCTCCGTCCCCGACACCGGGATGAACGGCCGCCTCCTGATCGGCGATGCCACGCCGACGCCCGCTCCGACGCCCATCCCCTCGCCCACGCCGACCTGCGGCCCCATCCTCCCGATCCCGGACTTCGAGATCGCCGAGGGCGACTACGACGGCGACGGCGACGCCGACGTCGCCGTCTTCCGCCCCTCCGCGGGGCTCTGGGCGGCCCGCGACATCACGCGGATCTACTTCGGGGCCTCCGGCGACCGGCCGGTCTGCGGCGACCACGACGGGGACGCCGACTCCGACCTCGGTCTCTTCAAACCCTCGACCGGCCTCTGGTTCGTCCCCGGCGTCACCCGCTTCAATATGGGGAACCCTTCCGACTTCGCCGTCCCCCGCGACTATCTGGGCGACGGCACGGTGGACTGCGCCGTCTTCCGCGGCTCGAGCGGGATGTGGCGGATCCGCGACATCACCACGCTCTTCTACGGCTCGGCCGGCGACCACCCCGTCCCCGCATTCTACTCCGGGGCGCTTATCCCCGAGATCGCCCTCTACCGCCCCTCGGAGGGGATGTGGGCGGTCTCCGGCTTCACCCGGATCTACTTTGGCGGCGACGAGGACTGGCCGCTTCCGGCCGACTATGACGGCGACGGGACGGCGGAGGCGGCGATCTTCCGCCCCGACGGGGGCCTCTGGGCCATCTACAACCTCACCCGCTTCTACTACGGCTGCTGCACCGACTATCCCCTCCCTGCCGATTACGACGGAAACGGCACGGCCGACATCGGCCTCTTCCGCGACAGCGCAACCCTCTGGGCGGTCCGTGACATCACCCGCGCCTATTTCGGGATGACGGGGGACATACCGGTGACCAAGTAGAACGGGTTACCACGGGTTGCTAACGCTCACTAACGGTCACTAAAAGTTGCACAAGGGCGCGGAGAGCCGCGGAAAAATATGAAGATCCTGGTTATGTACTATTCCCGCTCCGGGAACACCAAGAAGCTCGCCGAGGCGGTCGCCGGGGGGGTCCGGCGGGTCGAGGGGGCGGAGTGCGTCCTCAAGAGCTGCGCCGAGGTCACCCGGGCCGACTTCGAGTCCGCCCGGGCGGTGATCGCCGGCTCACCCGTCTACTTCGGGACGATGGCGGCGGAGCTGAAGGCGGTCCTGGACAAGCTGGTGGTCGTCCGGAGGCAGATGGAGGGAAAGGTCGGCGCCGCCTTCGCCACCGGCGGGGGCGAGTCGGGGGGGAAGGAGACCACCCTCCTTTCCATCCTCCAGGCCTTCCTGATTTACGGGATGGTCGTCGTCGGGGATCCGCTGGCGGCCGGCGGCCACTACGGGGTCGCCTGCCTCGGGACGCCCGGCGCCGACGCTGCCGCCCAGGCCGCCGAGCTCGGCCGGCGGGTGGCCGAGCTGGCGCTCCGTCTCTCGGCCTGAAAGGATCGACGACACCGGGTAATTGGCGGTAGTCCGCCGCCCGGCGACGGTCCCGGCGGCCCGCCCGGCCTTAAGCACAAACGAAACTCGGGAGGACACCCATGATTAGGTTCCTGGCCGCCGCCGCGGCGGCTCTCATCCTCGCCGGCTGCGCCTCGTCGCCCAAGGCCCGGCAAGCCTTCTCCCAGGCCGACCGCAACGACGACGGCGGCGTCGACTGGGAGGAGTACAAGGTCAGCTTCCCCCGCGAAGAGCGGAACGGCTTCCTCGCCATAGACGAGAACCGGGACAACCGCATCGACATCAGCGAGTGGGAAGCGGGGGTGGGCTACCGCTTTTAATTATCTCTTCGGGAGGCAGAGCCTCCCGAAGAGATAATTAAAATCAGCTTTCCGGAATAGTCCCGGTTAGGGGTAGATGCCGCGGATGCGGGCGGCTTCGGCCACCCGCTTCACCGCCAGCATGTAGGCGGCGAGCCGCAGGTCGCACTTCTCGGCCTGGGCGAGGTTCCAGACCCGCTGGCAGGCCAGGACCATGATGTCCTTGAGCCGGCGGTTGACCTCCTCCTCGGTCCAGAAGTAGCCCATCAGGTTCTGGGCCCACTCGAAGCAGGAGACGACCACGCCCCCGGCGTTGGCCACGATGTCGGGGATGACCGGGATCTTGCGCTTGTGGAGGATCTCGGTCGCCTCCTCGCTGGTGGGGCCGTTGGCCGCCTCGGCGATCAGGCGGGCGCGGATCTTCCCCGCGTTCTTCTCCGTAATCTGGTTCTCCAGCGCCGCCGGGATCAGGATGTCGCAGTCGAGCTCGAGGAGCTGGGCGTTGGTGACGTTCCGGGCGCCCGGGAATTCCCGGACCGATTTGGTCCGGCACTTGTGGCCGTAGACCTCCCGGTAGTCGAGCCCCTCCGGGTTGAAGATCCCCCCCTTGCTGTCGGAGACCGCGATCACCTTCGCCCCCTCGGCCTGGGCGATCTTATGGGCGAAGGCGCCGGCGTTGCCGTAGCCCTGCACGGCCACGGTGGAGCCGGGGAGCCCCTTGCCCAGATACTTCAGGATCTCGGCGATGGCGAAGATGCAGCCCTGGGCGGTCGCCTCGTTCCGCCCGAAGGACCCCCCGATCTCCAGGGGCTTGCCCGTGACCACGCCGGGGACGGCGTAGCCGGAATGCATGGAGAAGGTGTCCATCATCCAGGCCATGGTCTGGGGGTTGGTGTAGACGTCGGGGGCGGGGATGTCGCGCCGGGGGCCGATGAACTCCGCGATCTCGGTCGTGAAGCGGCGGGTGATCTTCTCCAGCTCGCGCTGGGAGAGCTTCTTGGGGTCGCAGGTCACCCCGCCCTTGGCCCCCCCGTAGGGGAGGCCCATCACCGCGCACTTCCAGGTCATCCACATGGAGAGGGCCTTGACGTGGTCGAGGGTGACGTCGGGGTGGAAGCGGATCCCGCCCTTGGAGGGACCGCGGTCGATGTTGTGCTGGACGCGGTAGCCGGTGAAGACCTGGAGCTTCCCGCTGTCCATCATCACCGGGATCGAGACGATCAGGGTGGTCTTGGGGTGCTTCAGCTTCTCGTGGATGTTGGAGTCGAGCTTGAGCTTCTTGGCCACGCGGTTCAGCTGCTGCAGGGCCAGGGTGTAGGTGTTCTCCTCCATAAAATTATCCTCCGGAAAATTTTATTCGGGTTGTGGTCAACGGGTTACCCCCCCAGCGGAAGCCAGGGGCAAGCGCGGATTATCCGGGGAGCTTCGCGAGCGGTCAACAACAAACTGGGCGGACACGGTATGAAACGGGGTCAACCAGCACTAATCTCACCGAGTCCAAGAAACTTCACAGCTTCTTGGACTCGGTGAGATTAGTGCAGAGAAAAGCGGGGTAGGATTGCCCGGGCGTCTTCACCTCGACCAGCTTGCCCCGGGCCCGCACCCGGTCCCCCCGCTTGTACTCGCCTCGGAGGCCGCCGTGGTAGAGGATGAGGGGGAGGGCCCGGAGATCGGGGCGGCCGCTCACCTCCGCCTGCGTCATCCCGAGGATCGAGGGCATGTAGAAGGTATGGCGGTCGTCCGAAACCGTCGCCGTGATCTCGGCGGCGGGGGCGAGGAGGGCCATCTCGAACTCCGGGAGCGGGATCTCGCTCCGGTCGGCGTAGGAGAAGAAGGGGCAGATCATGTTCCCCCAGTCGTCGTAGAAGCGGATCGCCCAGAGCATCCCCAACTCGAAAACCTGGCGCTTGGGGTCGCGGACAATCTCGTAGATCTGCTCGACGATCCGCCAGTGCTCGGCGACCGTTCCGTAGAAGACGAGGTCGAAGTCGTGGGCGGTCATCAGGTTCCCCAGGGCGAGCGAGCCGGTGCAGCCGATCGAATCCACCGGGATGGAGAGCCGCCGGGCGGTTTTGCGCATGGCGTCGTCGATCTCCGGCTTGGCCTCCCGGGCCCGGCGCAGCGAGCGGCGGTGGTCGACGAAGCCGAGGAAATCGTTGAGATCGAAGCGGCACTTGAACTCGGCGAAGACGGGCTTGCCGACCTGGGACTCGGGGGCGAGAGAGCGGTAGATCTCGAGCTGGGACTCGTAGTTGATCCAGTCCTCCTCGGCCCCCTTCCCCTTTTTCTTGATCACGGACCGGTAGGGAAGGCCGAAGATGGATTTGCTCCCCGCGGGATCGGGGGCGTAGATGATGTTGGCGATCAGGCCGCCGCGGGGGTGGCAGTAGCCCTCGGAGAAGACGATGAGCCCGTCGCGCCGGATGAAGAGGGTGGCGTCGACGATGGCGTCGAGCTTCTCCAGCGGGAGGACGAAGTCCCGGAAGTTGGGGTGGCGCACGATCCGATCCGCGAGGTCCGTCTGCATGGCCGCGCTCCTCACTCGATCCGTTTCGCCTGGTCCAGGTTGTTCACCAGCACCGCCTCGAACTCCTCCCGCTTCTCCCGCCGCCCGCCCCGGCACCGGTAGGTGGTGATCCGGACGTGGAAGCCCCGGACCCGGACCCGGTAGCCTTCCCGCCAATCGCCCCGCTCACCCCCGTGGTAGAGGATGAAGCGGGTGATCGCCGGGCAGTCCCGGCCCTCGAGTTTCGCCCCCTGGAGGAGGAGGACCGAGGGGTTGAAGGCGTTGTGGGTGTGGTCGACGATCCGGGCCTCCACCGTCCCCTCGCCCAGACTCTCGCAATCGAAGTTCCTGAGCGGAGCCTCCTCCGGGTCGAGATAGGAGAAGAAGGGGCAGACCATGAACTTCTCCTCGCCCGCCCAGTCCCAGAAGCGGATCGGCCAGTACTTGCCGAACTCCCGCACCCGGCGCCGCTCGTCCCGGTCGGTCAGGGAATACATGAAGTTGACCATCCGCTTCACCTCGGCGGCCGACCCGTAGATCACGTAGTCGAGGTCGTGGGGGTTCCGGTAGGTGCCGAGCGAGAGCGAGCCGGAGATCCCGATCCGTTCGACAGGGACCTTCAGGAGCTCGGCGGTGTGCTCGGTGACGACCTGGACCGAGCGGGCCGAGGGTTCCTCCTCGGCTTTGGCGATGATCGCCTGGAGGGAATGGCGGTGGGGGAAACAGCCGACGACCGAGGAGAGGGGGACCAGAGCCTTGTAGCGGGCGTAGACCGGACGGGGGCGGGAGGACTGGGCCGGGTCGAGCGCGAGGTAGCGCTCGAGCTGCATCGGGTAGAAGCGGTCCAGGGGCTGGGTGCACATGATCTCCTTGGTGATGTTCTCGTACTCCCGGTCGAAGAGGATCTTGCGCGCGTAGTCGGGGGCGGGGCGGGCGGCGTTCCAGGGGGCGAAAACGATGTGGGAGACGATCATCCGCTCGGCCCGGTCCTTCTCGATCCCGTGGTAGTAGCCCTCGGAGAAGACGAAGGTCCCGTCGTCGCGCAGGAAGTAGGTGGCGTCGCGGAAGTCCTCCCGCTCGTCCACGGCGACCAGAAAGCGCCGGAACTTTTCGTTCGCCCGCAGCTGCTCGATCAGTGGATTCATGGTGGCTTCTCCTTCTCCCGGGCCTACGGTTTGGCCGACCCAGTATACTCCCAGCGGCGGGACGCAAACAGTTGAAAAGCAAACCGGGCGATCCTGGCGGATCGCCCGGTCGGCTTGAGATCAACCATCATCAGGCCGCGAGGCCTGATGATTATTCCTGCATCTTGGAGGAGACCTCCTGGAACTTCTTCATCGCCTCCTGCACCAGCGGGTCGGACCCGTACTTCTGCATCACGGCCGACATCGCCTGGCCGAACTTGGCGCCGGCCTGGGAGAGTTTCTCTACGATCGGCTTGAGCTCCGCCGGGGGCTCGGCCATGGCCTTCATCTCCGGGAACTTCTCCGAGAGAGCCTTCATGGTCGCCATCAGCTTCTCCTGCTTCCCGGCGAGCGAGGTCAGGAGGTCGGCCACCTCTTTCGCGCTCGAGGCCTTCTCGAGGGCGACGGCCGAAGATTCCATCAGCTCAGCCTGCTCGGTCAGGGCGGGTTCGATCTCCGCGAATTTCCCGGAGACGGCTCCCGCCGCCTTCTCCACCTTGGCGCCGGCCGCCGCGCCGAGGCCGGAGGGCTCCGCTTCCTTCTTCTCTCCGCACGACGCCATGACCAGCGCCAGCAGGCACACCAGCGACACCATCGCAAGCTTCATCATCTTCGCTCCTTCTTACGTTGTGGGCGTCCCTACGCCCGTTTCCGCGGCCCCGATCGGTTCGAGGCCGGGGGGAATCATAGCACGCTTTCGCGGGGGAGGCGGCTATTTCGGCTCCCCGGCGGCGGCGGGAGAAGCGGCCGCCGGGGGGGCCGGCGGGAAAGACTGGGCGGCGACGGACTCGCGGGCTTCCTTCCACTCGGCCGTCCAGCGACCCTCGACCCCGTCCCGCCACTCCTGGGCCCGGGCGGCGCCGGAGCCGGCCTCGACCGCCTTGCCCGCGCCCTCGGCCATCTTCCCTCCCGCCTCTCCCACCGTGTCCACGACCTCTCCGGCCGAGCCGACCGTGGCCTTGGTCAGTCCCTTCCCGGCCCCTTCCAGGTCGCCGGTGGCGACGGAGGTGACGGTGTCGAAGATCCCGCCGCCGATCGATCCGACCACGCCCACCGCGCCCTCCCCCACCGCCAGGGCGGTCTCCGCCCCGGCGCCGACCACCGCCGTCCCCGCGCCGGCGAGGTTCCCGGCCAGCGCCCCCACCCCCCCTCCGAAGCGGGAGAAAACGATGAAAAGGACGGAGGAGGTATCGAAGACGGGCTTGTCCGGCGTGCCCGTCACGGGCAGGGAGTAGCTCTTCCCCCCGTTGGTCTCGACCGCGGCCCGGCAGTCCAGGAGTTCCGGGGCGACGGAGAAGTCGGCCGTGAGGTCGAGCGCGTCCCCTCCCAACGCCGCGGTGGTTCCGGCCGGGATCACCGCGTCAAGGGGGCCGAGCTCGAGGCCGATCAGGCGCAGCGCCCCGTTCACCGGCGGGACGCCCTTCCCGATCGGACCGATCCGAGCGAAGACGCCGAGACGTCCGTCGCCCAGGGCCTCCTGGAGAAGGCGGGCGGTGATGGTGAGCGAGGCGGGGGCGGACGCCTTCGGGTCGGCGGAGGGATCGATCAGGAGGTTCTCCAGGAGGAGGTCGAAATCCTTGACCCGGACGGAAAGGACCTTCTCCTCCGCGGGGGAGGCTGGGGCGGCGGGCGCGGACCCTTCCGGGGCGCTTTCCTTTCCGATCGCCCGGTCGGTGTAGGAGAAGGAGAGGTTCGAGATCGAAAGCCGCTTTACCAGGACGCTCTGGGCCGCCTTTTCCGCGGCCGGCTCCGCCGGGGGCGCGGGGGGAGGCTCGGCCGCCGCCTTCCGGGGGGAGAGGGCGTCGGTGTTGAGGGTTCCGTCCGCGTTCCGGATGATGTTGATCTCCAGGTCGTCGAGCGCGACCTCCTCCACGACCAGGGGAGACGAGACGAGTGAAGCGGCCTCGACGCGGACGGCGAGACGGGGGAGGGAGAGGAGGACCCCTTCGCCGAACCCCTCCGGCTGGGCGACCTTGAGCGCCCCCAGGCCCAGGCTTCCCCGGAACGGGTTGAAGGAGAAGCTGCCCAGCGAGGCTTCGGTGTGCAGTATCCCGGGGAGCGTCCGGTTGGCGAGCTTCGGCGCCGTCCAGGGGAGGGTCAGGAGGACCAGGACCACGAGGACGAGGACCGCTAAAACGATATAACCCAGAACGCGGAACACCCTGCCGATCAGTTTTTTCATGACGCTCTAACTCCCCCAACGCTCAGGTGGGACGGATCCCAGCCGAAGCTTAGAGCTGGGAGGTGCAGTTCGGGCAGCGGACCGCCTTGATCGGTATGGTCGAGCAGCAGAACTTGCAGTCCTTGGTGGTCGGGGCGGAGGCCGGGGCCGGCTTTGTCCGCTTCAGCGTGTTCAGGGCCTTGACCAGCATGAAAACGGCGGCGGCGACGATGAGGAAGCTGATCACCGTGTTGATGAAGACGCCGATGTTCATGGTCACCGCGCCGGCGGACTTGGCGACGGCTACGGAGGCGTAGGGGCCGGGGGTCGCGCCCGACTTCAGGACCAGGAAGAGGTCGGAGAAGTCCACGCCGCCGAGGAGAAGGCCGATCGGGGGCATGATCACGTCGTCGACCAGGGACTTCACGATCGTCCCGAAGGCGGCGCCGATGATGATACCGACCGCCATGTCCACCACGTTCCCCTTCATGGCGAACTCTTTGAATTCCTTGAAGATCTTCACATCCACCTCCCGTGGGTTGAGCTGTGTTTTCCGCACCGATGCGGAAAATGGGGGAGAACTATACGCCCCGGGAATAATGGTTGACAAGCTTTTTTTTGCCCCGCCGGGTTGCCTCAGTTATGCGAACAACCTGCCTGGGCGCGTTGTCGGCCGCTTCTCCGCCCGCGCTGGAACTCCGGCGGACAAGTGTGAAGCGGCGCTTTCCCTGGCTTGACGCCCTCACCTCCGGCGCGGTACAATCCGGTCGCCGTAAGGTTCGCTACAACCCTCTACGCGGGAGGAGAGTATGAACAGGCGGCCGTGGTTGCTTTGCCTGCTGCTGGTCATCCCCCTGTTGATCGCCGGCTGCGCGCCCGGCAACGCCCGCTTCAGCGCGGCGGAACCGGCCGGTTTCTGGGCCGGCCTCTGGCACGGATTCATCTGCCTCTTCACCTTCCTGATCGGCCTCTTCTCCAACGGGGTCCGCATGTACGAGGTCCACAACTCCGGGAACTGGTACAACTTCGGTTTCCTCCTCGGCGCCGCCTGCTTCTTCGGCGGGGGCTGGGGCTCGCACTACGAACGGAGGCGCCAGAGCCGCCGGGAGCGGGAGTGGGAGAAGATCTCGGTTCGGGTGGAGGAGAAGGTCCGCCGGGGCCTCAAGCGGTGGCTGGACGAGAAGGAGAAGGACGACCCGGAGTGGGAGGAGACCGCGCGCCGGATCGAGGAGAAGATCAAGCGCGAGCTCCGCGAGTGGGCGGATAAATAGCAAGACGGTACACCGCCGGGATCTTGCCCTGACCGGCGCCGCGATAGAGCCCCGGGACAGCCGTGTCGGCGGCGCCCCCGAAGTAGACCCGCGTGACGTTCCGCACCGACCTCAGGCCGGCGGAAGGGCGGAAAACGGCGGGAGCGCTCGTCCCGTTCCCGCCGTAATCCCCGGGAACAAGCCAATCCCCGCTCGCCCCGAAATAAAGCCGGGTCACGCCGCGCACCGACCAGAGTCCGTCCGCGGGGCGGAAGACGGCCAGGGACGCTGTCCCGTCGCCCGCGTAGTCGGCCGGGACCGGATAGTCGGCCGAGCCGCCGAAATAGACCCGGGTCAGATCCCGGATCGACCAGAGGCCGGAACTCCCCCGGAAGACGCCGATCTCCGAGGTCCCGTCGCCGTCATAGTCGCCGGAGTCGACGACGTAAGGCGGCGGCGTGGGGGCGCGAAAAATCAGTTTCGCCAAGAAGGCGTCCTCGCCCCCGCTGTGGGTGGATTGGTAGGCATTGCTCACGGGGAAGTCGGTCGAGTAGGTCCGGCCGCCGACGCAGGCGTTCCCCGCCGCGTCCAGGCCGATCGCCCAGCCGTTGTCCTCGCCGCCCCCCCCGAGGTAGGTGGAGTAATCGAGAGCGGAACCCGCCAAGGTCAAGCGGCAGACGATGGCATCGGGCATACCCGCCATCGTCGCCTGGTAGGGGGCGCATACGGGAAAGTCGGCGGAGTATGTTAGCCCGGTCGCATAGATCCGGCCTTCGGGATCGAGAGCGATCCCCATACCCGATTCGCTCTCCGCTCCCCCCAAATATGTGGAATAGCTCAGCGCCGAACCGGTCGGCGTGAAACGACTGATCACGATATCGTATTTAGTGGGATATGCGCCGGCATAGCTCGCCTGGTAGGGGTCGCGGGTGGGGAAGTCTTCCGATCCGCTCCTCCCGATCATGTATACCGATCCCGAGGAATCCAAGCAGACGTCGTAACAGTCCTCATCCCCTCCGCCGCCGAGATAGGTGGAATAAAGGAGAGAACCACCGGAGGAGAATCTGCTCAGGAATATGTCTTGAGCCCCGGCGCTGGACGGCTGGTAGGGGTTCTGGGTGGGGAAGTCCCCCGACAAGGTATAGCCGGCCACCCAGTCCCGGCCAGCGGAATCGCAGACAATCCCCTGCCCCCATTCCATCGCGCTGCCCCCGAGCAAGGTGGAGTAGAGGAGGACGGAGCCGGTCGAGGAGAGATGGCTGACGAAGGCGTCGTAGGTCCCGCCCCGGAAAGAAGACTGGTAGGCGTTCCAGCGGGGGAAGTCGAAGGACTGGGTGTAGCCGGTGATACCCGCCCCGCCGCCCCCGTCCAGGGCAACGGTCATCGCGTAGTCGTGGAGGGCCCCGCCCAGATAGGTGGAAAAGACGAGCGCCGAGCCGTCCGGGGAGAGGCGGACCAGAAAAACGTCGGTGGAGCCGGCGCGGCCGCCCTGGAAGGGAGAGCGCGTGGGGAAATCGTCCGAGTCGGTGCTCCCGGCCAGCCAGATGACCCCGTCCGACCCCACGACCAGCGCCGTCGCCCGGTCGTTGCCGAGCCCGCCCAGGTAGGTGGAGTAATCGAGGTAGAGGCGCTCCGCGGGGAGAAGGGGCGGAGCGGAGAGGCATAGCGCCAGGAGAAACCACCGGGCCGGCCGTTGCATCGATCCCTCCTTGTATCTTCTGGCGGAGATTGTATCATGGGGGGCGACGGAGGACCACACCATGAGAACGGTTGTCCGCGCATCCTTCCTGGCCTGGAGCGCGCTTATCTCTCTCCTCTCGGTCGCAGCCGCCCAGACCCCTCCTCCCCCCCGCTTCGGCCACACACTGACCAACGTCGGGGGAACTGTTTACCTCTTCGGGGGGACCAGCGCCTCCGCCCCCGCCGCGCCCGGCCGGAGCACCCCCTGCGGCGACCTCCTCAACGACCTGTGGGCCTACACCGACCGAGACCGGGACTGGACAAAGATCGAGCCCTCCGGCCTCCTCCCTCCCGCCCGCCACTCCCACGCCGCGGTCGCCCACGACGACCTCCTCTACATCATCGGCGGCTACGGCGCCTCCGGGGCCCTCGACGACATCTGGTCCTACGACCCCCTCTCCAACGAATGGACGCAGGGGACCTGGACGAGCGGAACCTGGGTAGCGCCGAAGCGCTACGAGCACACCGCCGTTTCGCTCGGCGGCTTCGTTTACACCTACGGGGGCAGGACATCAGGCGGCTCCCTCACCAGCACGGGATACCGCTACGATCCCGCGACGAGCGACGGCGGCCAGTGGACGGCCGGCACCGGACCGATGAGCCGCCGCGGTTGCGCTTCGGCCGCGGTCGAAAACGCGATCTATGTCTTCGGGGGCTTCGGCGGTCTCAACGACCTGGACTACCAGTACCGCAACGACGTCTGGCGCTATCTCCCCGGGGGAGGCGGCTGGGCACTCGTGGAGAACGTCGGCCCCGGACCGGACGGCCGGGCGAACGCGGGGTATGAGGGGATCGGCGCCCGCTTCTTCATCGTCGGGGGCGAGGGCGCCGGCGGGACCACCTTCGGTGACGTCTGGGCGTTCAACACCCAGTCCGGGCGGACGGGTTGGACGGAGTGGGGGACGCTCTCCTCCCCCCGCACCCGGACGGCGGTGGCGCCCCTCGGCTCCCGCGCCCTCGCCTTCGGCGGCTGGAACGGCCAGACCTTCCTCGGCGACACGGAACTCTTCCGGACGTCCGCGGCCTATCCCGGAGACTTCAGCGGCGACGGCACGGAAGACATCGCCGTCTTCCGCCTCTCCGACGGACTCTGGTCGGTGCGGAACGTCACCCGCTTCTACTTCGGCTCCTCGGCCGACGCGCCCGCCCCCCGCGACTACGACGGCGACCGGACGAGCGACGCCGCCGTCTTCCGCGGTTCCACCGGGCTCTGCTCGGTCCGGAACGTCACCCGCTGTTACTTCGGTGGGGCCGTTGACGTCTTCGTCACCGGCGACTACGACGGCGACGGAAAAAGCGACGTCGCGATCTTCCGCCCCTCCACCGGCCTCTGGTCCGTCCGCGATCTCACCCGCTTCTATTTCGGATCCTCGGGCGACAACCCCGCCCCCGCCGACTACCGGGGGAGGGGTATGGTGGACCCGGCAATCTTCCGCCCCTCCACCGGTCTCTGGTCGGTCCGCGATCTTACCCGCTACTACTTCGGCGGATCGGGGGACGCCTTCGTCCCCGGCGACTACGACGGCGACGGCACGAGCGATATCGGGATCTGGCGGACCGCTTCCGGGCTCTGGTCGATCCGCGACCTCACCCGGGCCTACCTCGGATCCTCCGGCGACTGGCCGCGCCCCGGCGACTACGACGGCGACGGTCGCGAAGAGACCGGGATCTTCCGCCCCTCGACCGGGATGTGGTCGGTCCGCGACCTCACCCGTTTCTACTTCGGCTCCTCGGCCGACATCCCGGTCGGTAGGTCGAGGAGGTAGGGACGGCCTGGATCCAGCGCTACGTCTTCAAGCAGGAGTTCGTCGGCGACCGTTATCAGCCCACCGCGATCCACGGCTACGGCGACCAGCGCGAGACCGCTCCGGAAAACCTCCGCTGAACGCAGGTCTAAACCCGGCCGAGCCGGGAGGAGAAGACATGATGAAGAGACTGGCTATTCTGGCGGCGGCGGCGATCGGGGCGGCCGGCTTCGCCGCCTCCTCCTTCGCCCTGGGGGTGGGGCTGGAGGCCCACGGGCTTTATGCCTTCAACTTCCATGACGAGGACGACCTCGGCTACTCCCTCGAGAACGCCTTCGGCGGGGGGCTCTCGCTCGCCTTCGCCCTCCACGAGAACGTCCGTCTGGACTTCGGCCTGGACTACTTCAACCCCCACAACGAGGACAACTCCGACTGGGACGTCGAGTTCATCCCGGTCTGCCTCGGGATCCGCTTCGGCGGCCACCTGGAGAAGATCTTCCTCTACGGCGGGGGCGGGGCGGGCTACTCCTTCAACTGGCGGACGCTCGCCTGGGGGGACGAGGGCGACTTCGAGAACAGCATGATCTACTTCGTCTGCGGCGGCGCCGAGATCGCCCTGGCCGGTCCCCTCGCCTTCCGGGGCGAGCTCCGCTACAACTGGCTCCGCCCCGAGCTTAGCTTCGACGGCCCCC
Organism: uncultured bacterium; assembly: GCA_964584165.1. Lineage (GTDB taxonomy): Bacteria > Auribacterota > Erginobacteria > Erginobacterales > CAZKCI01 > CAZKCI01. Next base: position 6,648 of record CAZOYW010000036.1, on the reverse strand, counting down.
GCGACAACGAGGACCTGAACTTCGACCACCTCCAGGTCCGGGCGGGCGTGGGACTCGACTTCTGAGGAATCGGACGCGGTCCGCGCGGCGAAGACCAAGGAGAATCCCGATGGATATCGCGATGGTCGGTCTGGGGAAGATGGGGGCCGCCATGGCCGAGCGCCTCCTCCAGGGGGGGCACCGGGTGGTGGCCTGCGACCTCGACCCGAAGGCGGTCCGGGCCGCCGAGTCCAAGGGCGCCGCGGGCGCCGCCAACCTCGCCGAGGTCGCCCGGGCGCTCAAGCCCCCGCGGGCCGTCTGGGTGATGGTCCCGGCCGGGGAAGCGACGGAGAAGACGATCGGCGAGCTCGCCCGCCTCCTCTCGCCCGGCGACATCATCGTCGACGGCGGCAACTCCAACTACCGGGACACGATCCGCCGGGCGGGAGAGCTTAAAAGGCGGGGTATCCGTTTCGTGGACGCGGGGACGAGCGGAGGCGTCTGGGGGCTTGGCAACGGCTACAGCCTGATGGTCGGCGGCGAAAAGGACGCGGTCGAGGCGATCCGCCCGATCCTCGCCACGCTCGCTCCGGGGCCAAAGACGGGCTGGGGGCGGGTGGGCCCCTCCGGCGCCGGGCACTTCGTGAAGATGGTCCACAACGGGATCGAATACGGGCTGATGGCCGCCTACGCCGAGGGGTTCGAGCTCCTCCGGCGGAAGGAGGAGTTCGCTCTCGACCTGGCCGCCGTGGCCGAGATCTGGCGGAGCGGCTCGGTGGTCCGCTCCTGGCTCCTCGACCTGATCGCCCGCTCGCTCGCCGAAAACCCCGGCCTCGCGGGGATCGCCGCCTACGTCCCCGACTCGGGGGAAGGGCGCTGGACGGTCCAGGAGGGGATCGACCTCGGCGTGCCGCTGCCGGTGATCACGCTCGCCCTCCAGCAGCGCTTCCGCTCCCGGGAGAGTTCCCCCTTCGCCGACAAGCTCCTCGCCGCGCTGCGGGCGGAGTTCGGCGGCCACGCGGTCAAAAAGGAGGAGACGCCAACCGGTCCGGGAGAACTCTCTCCGGGATAGGATCGGATGGTGATGTCGGCCGCTTCTGTGAAGCGGCGTTTTTACAGCGTGATGCAGGCCGCTTCTCCGCCTCTGCTGCAGCTTCGGCGGGCGAAAGGGAAACGCGGGGTCACAGAGCCGGCCTACAGAAGTCCTCGCGGTGACGCGCCTATGTTATTTTGGAATGACTGATAACGACCGGGCGTAGCCGCGGACCTTCAGGTCCGCGGGCCGGGCCAGCGCGCGCGGACATCGATCCTTTGCGCCCAGGCGCGTTCAGCTCCCCTTCTCGTGCCAGGTCTCGTACCACTCGAAGCCGTGACGGCGGAGCATCGCCTGCGACTCCGGGAGGTCCATGACGCCCCGGGGGTAGGAGGCCATCGCGATCCCCTCCTCCTCGATCCGGGCGAGGAGACGGTCGGCGAAGTCCCAGGAGGCGATCACCTCTTCGGGGCGGGGGAAGAGGAGGCGGTGGCCGAGGATGATCTCCGAGAAGAGCCTCTGGTAGCCCTCCCGGGGCGACTCCACGAAGGCCTCCTCCCGGAAGAAGAACTGTCCCACCTCCTTGACGTCCATGGTGAGTCCGGGGATCTTGTGGTTGAAGAAGAGCATGATCCAGGCGTCGGGCTGGATGGTGACGATGATCCGGTTCCCGGGGAGGACGGCGGCGTTGACGGGAGAGACCACGGGCTTGAGCTGGATGACGATCCGAGCGTGCCGGCGCCCGAGGGCCTTGCCGGTCCGGACGAAGATGGGGACGCCCCGCAGCGGACCGGCGGCGACGAAAAGCCGCATCGCCACGTAGGTCGGGGTCCGGGAATCCGGCCGGACGTACTTCTCCTCCCGGTAGCCCCGGTACTGGCCGATCACGATCGCCGGGGCGAGGGGAGTGGGGTAGCGGACGGAGTGGATCGCCTGGAGCTTGTTCTCCAGGATGTCGGCGACCGTGTTCTCCAGGGGGCGCTCCATGGTCAGGAAGGCGATGACCTGGAGGATGTGGTTCTGGAGCATGTCCTTGATCACGCCGGCCCCGTCGTAGTACTGGCCCCGATCGCCGATCCCCTCCGCCTCGCTCACCGTGATCTGGATGTCGCTGACCAGCTTTGCCCTCAGGGTGGAATAGAGGTTGTTGAAGAACCTCAAGACCAGGAGGTTCTGGATCGCTTCCTTGCCCAGGTAGTGGTCGATCAGGACCACCTGCTCCCGGCGGAAATTCCGGTAGATCGCGTCGATCAGGGCGGCGGCCGAGCGGGCGTCCTCCCCCAGGGGCTTCTCGAAGACCACCCTCCGGAAGGGGCCGCCCTCCTCCTCCCGGGCCAGGCCGTAGCGGTGGAGCTGGTCGGCCAGGGTTCCGAAGAAACGGGGCGGCGTGGCGCAGTAGAAGATCAGCTTCCCCCGGTCCAGGCCGTTTTCGGAGAGAAAGCGGCCGAGGTCCTTCAGGCCGTCCTCATCCTCCACGCTCGCCCGGAAGTAGCGTATCCTCTCCCGGAGGCGGCCGGTCTTGAGCTGGCCGGACATCAGGCTGTAGTAGGCCGCGTCGTCTAGCTCCCTTCTCCCCACCGCCACGATAGTCGGGGAGGGACCGATGATCGGTTCGCTGAGGAGGGACTCGAGGGCCGGGAGGAGCTTCTCCCCGGTCAGGTTGCCGGTCGAGCCGAAGATGACCACCGTCAGGCGGTCGCGCTCGTTCATGGGCGGTGACCTCCGGTGTGGGCTGGGAACCGCGGCGCGGGAGAAACGGGGATAGCCGGGCCGCGGCTCCCTTCAGACCGCATTCTATGCGCTGGAGGGGCCGTGGGCAAGCCCTTACGGGGCGGGCGAACTGAAAGGCCGAGGACGAGAGCGGGGCGGATCTCTTGTCGCTCACAGAGCGGGGATTGCTTCGTCCCCCTCGCTTAAGCTCGGGTTCCTCGCCATGACATCCCGAATTGCATTATAATATGCGCAGGGATAGCTTCCCGGCGAAACGGCCCTGACGAAGATGCGCACCGCCACCATTATCGCCCTCCTCCTCCTCGGGGGATGCGGCGCACCCGCCCCGGCACGGCGCGCGCGCGACTGGTTCCCGGCGATCGACCCGGCCGCCCTCTCCACAGCGCCCGACGTCGATTTCATCCCGGGCCTGAAGGGCTACCAGCAGACGACCGAATACACCTGCGGGCCGGCGGCGCTCCTCTCCGTGGCCCGATTCTACGAGCTGACCGGGATCGATGAATCCGCCGAAACCGAGATGCGGATCGCCCGCGAGGCCGGCACCCGGGACCCCGCGGCCCTGAAGCCGGGGGAGAGGCCGGGGACGCGGCCGGAGGAGATGGCGTCCTGGCTGAGGGCGAAGGGGCTCGAGGCGGCGCTCGAGTTCGAGGAAAAAGGCGACGGCTCGGCGCTGAAGAAGCTTAGGGAGACGATCCGGCGCGGGACGCCGGCGATCGTGGAGTGGATCGACCTGGCCGGGCACTGGGTGGTCGCCGTCGGCTACGACGGCCGCGGAACCCCGGAGACCGGCGACGACATCCTGATCTTCGCCGATCCCTACGACCGCTACGACGACCATCCGGACGGCTACACCTTCGCCAACGCCGAGCGCTTCTACTGGATGTGGTTCGACGCCCGTTACTTCGGCCGGGAGACCTGGCGGACGATGATCGCGGTCACGGGGAAGCCGGAGGGACGAAAAGCGTTGCCTCCCGGTGAGACGCGGCCTAACATGAAACTCCCGGCCGAGGCGCCCGGCGGAGAGACCCCATGAACTTAAGCCCGCGCAAGATCGTGCTCTTCATCGCCGAGGACGTCTGGCGGATCCGCCTGCGCGGGCTCCCGAAGACCAAGTCCTTCCTCATCCGGAACCTCCGCATCGTCCTGGTCGCCCTCAAGGGCTTCAACGAGGACAAGTGCCAACTGCGGGCCTCGGCCCTCACCTTCTACACCCTCCTCTCGATCGTCCCGATCGTGGCCATGGCCTTCGGCGTCGCCAAGGGCTTCGGCTTCGAGAAGATGCTCGAGCACAAGCTCCTGGAGGGCGCCGCCGGGCAGACCGAGGTGCTCCGGCAGGTCATCGCCTTCGCCCGCAACCTCCTCGACAACACCAAGGGGGGGCTGGTGGCGGGGATCGGCGTGGCCATACTCTTCTGGACCGTGATCAAGGTGCTGGGCAACATCGAGGTTTCCTTCAACGACATCTGGGGGATCAAGTCCCCCCGGTCCCTGGGCCGGAAGTTCAGCGACTACATCTCGATCATGCTCACCTGCCCGATCCTCTTCATCATCGCCAGCAGCCTGACCATCTTCATCGCCTCCCACGTGAAGTCGGCGACGAGCAGCGTGCCCCTCCTCTCCACCCTGGGGCCGGGGATCCTCTTCCTCTTGAAGGGCCTCCCCTACTGCATCATCTGGGCCCTCTTCACCTTCATCTACATCGTCATGCCCAATACCCGGGTGAACTTCCGGGCGGGGCTCCTGGGCGGGATCGCCGCCGGGACCATCTACCTGGCCACCCAGTGGGTCTACATCCGCTTCCAGATCGGGGTGGCGAACTACAACGCCATCTACGGGTCCTTCGCCGCCCTCCCCCTCTTCCTGGTCTGGCTCCAGCTGAGCTGGCTGATCGTCCTCTTCGGGGCGGAGATCTCCTTCGCCCAGCAGAACGTCGACACCTACGAGTTCGAGCCCGACACCGCCAAGGTCTCGCACCGCTTCAAGCTCCTCGTCGCCGCGCTCGTCACCCGGCACATCGTCCGGAGGTTCGCTCGGGGCGAGGCGGCGCCGACCGAGCAGGCGATGTCCCACGACCTCGACCTCCCCATCCGCCTCCTCCGCCAGGTCCTCTACGAGCTCGTGGAGAGCGGCGTCCTGGTCCCCACCGGCGCCGGCGAGGGGGCCCCGGCGGCCTACCAGCCGGCGCGCGACATCCGCCGGATCACGGTCGCGCACCTCATCTCCGCCCTCGACCACCGCGGCGTCGACAACCTGGAGCTCGCGCCGGGGAGGGACTTCCTGGCGGTCCAGGAGCGGGTGCGCCGCCTCGACGAGGCCCTGGCCCGGTCGCCGGAGAACCTGCCCCTGGGCGACCTGGAGTGAGAGCGTCCCGGAGGATCGGGCCGCGGCGATGACCGCGAACGCTCAAACGACCCTTCCCCTCCTGGCCGCGGCGCTCTTCCTCGGTTCGTGCGCCCGGACGGAGGAGAGGCCGGAGGCGACGACGACGATGAACGGCTCGAGCGCCCCCTACGCGTCCGCGGCCGACTGGATCGGCCGCGAGGCCATCCCCTTCTCGCCCGAGTCCGGTCCGTCGCTCGATAACGCCGTCGATCGCCTGGCCGGGGACCTCGGCGGCGAGGTCGAGCTCCTCGGCTTCGGGGAGGCCCTTCACGGCGGAGAGGAGATCCTCCTCCTCCGCAACCGCCTCTTCCGGAGGCTCGCCGAGGCGCACGGCTTCAGCGCCATCGCCGTCGAGTCGAGCTGCCCCCGCTCCCGCCTCGTGGACGACTACGTCGCCGGGCGGGGACCGGCGTCCTACGACGCCGTGCGGGAGAAGGGCTTCAGCCACGGTTTCGGCGCGCTCGAGGCCAACCGGGAACTCGTGGAGTGGATGCGGTCTTACAACGCCGACCCCGCCCACCCCCTAAAGCTCCGCTTCTACGGCTTCGACAGCCCGACCGAGATGACCGGGACCGAGAGCCCGCGCGGACTGATCGCCTTCGTCCTCGACTACCTCGACGCCGTCGGGGGCGGAAGCGGGTCCGGGCGCCGGGAGCGGATCGAGGAGCTCCTGGGGCGGGACGCCGACTGGGAGAACCCCGCGGCCATGATGGACCCCTCGCAGTCGATCGGCCTTTCTCCCGCCGCCGCCGCCCTCCGGATCGAGACGGAGGACCTCATCGCCGAGCTCTCCCGGCGGCGGCCCGAGCTTACGGAAGAGGGCGGCGCGGACCGCTTCGCGGAGGCCCTCCACTACGCCGGGATGGCCCTCTCCCTCCTCGGCTACCACGCCGCGATGGCCCGGGACGCGGAGGACCGCATCAGCGTGGGTCTCGGCTTGAGGGACGCGATGATGGCGGAGAACCTCGATTACGCCCTCCGGAGGGAGCGCGAGCGGGGGCGGGTGCTCGCCTTCGCCCACAACATGCACCTCCAGCGCTCTCTGGCCCGCTGGCAGCTCGGCCCCCAGCTCCTCACCTGGTGGCCGGCGGGGGCCCAGCTCGGCGAGCGCCTGGGCCGGCGCTACGCCGTGATCGGGACCGCGATCGGCGTCTCCGAGGCGAACGGGATCGGCCGGCCCGAGGCGGGGACGCTGGAGGCCCTCCTCACCGCCGGCCCTTCCGCCGGCCTCTTCATCCCCACCCGCCGGGGAGGTGCCCTCTCGCCGGCGGCGCTCGACGCCTTTCCCGTCCGGACGGCCAGCGCCAGGAACCAGTCCTACTTCGCCCTCGCCCCCCGCTCCCTCTCCGACTTCGACTGGCTGGCCGTCCTCGATGCGACTGGCTACAGCCGCGGCGGCCCCCCCCTCCCCTGACGGCCGCGGCCGGCGGGGCGCGACGGGGGAATTCCCCGAAACTCGGGCCCAAAACCGGGCGAAGCCCGGCCGAAAAAAACGGGCGGCCCCCGCTTCGGGGGCCGCCCGT
>CAZOYW010000035.1:24580-32488 GCA_964584165.1 uncultured bacterium | reverse complement strand
GTCCGTAGGGGCGAACCTAGTGTTCGCCCGCCGGGCCGGGTGGCCAGCTCGGCCTGGGCGAACACCGGGTTCGCCCCTACAACCGCGCGCCGCCACGGAAATCGGCCTGTCCTTGACTGACTGGCGCTTTCCGTGCACAATGGTAGAGTGGAATTCCGCTTTTCCGCCGGGCTGTTCCTCCTCTGCGCCTTCGTCCCAGGCGTTTTGCTCGCGGCGACCACTCCCGCTCCCGCGCCCGCCCCCGTCTCCTACGCCGACGCCTACCTCCTCGAACGCTCCGCGTCCGCTCTCTTCCTCGCCGGCGACCGCGCCGGCGCTCTGGAGAAATACCGCTCCGCCGCCGCTGTCTACGAGCGTCTCCTCGAGACCGCGCCGGAGGCCAACCGGCCGGGACTAAGCGCGCGTCTCGAGTCCTGCCGGTCCCGCGCCGCCGAGATCGAGAAGGCGCGCTCCGAGGAGGAGGCCGCCCGCACCCCGCTCTGCGTCCACTTCATCGACGTCGGTCAGGGGGACTCGGTCCTGATCCGCTGCCCGGACGGTTCGACCGTGCTGATCGACGGCGGGCCGATCTCCTGCTATCCCTTCCTGATCCCCTATCTGAGGAAGGCCGGGGTGGAGCGGATCAACCTCCTGATCGCCACCCATCCCGACGGCGACCACATCGGGGGGCTGATCAAGGTCCTGAAGGAATTCCCGGTCGATACCGTCGTGGACCCCGGCAAACCCCACACCACGGTCACCTACCAGAGGTTCCTGGAAGCCGTCCGCGCTTCGCCGAAGACGGCCTACCGGATGGGGAAGGCGGGGGACCGTTACGCTTTCGGCGAGGCGGAGATCCGCCTCTTCCACCCCGGCGCCTCGCTCCCCGCCAACAACAACAACGCCTCCGTCGTCGCCCGCCTCTCCTGCCGCGGCGTCGCCATGCTTTTCACCGGCGACGCGGAGACCCCCGCCGAGCAGGAGATGCTGAAGCGCGGGGGCCTCGGCCGGGTCGCCGTCCTCAAGGTCGCCCACCACGGCTCCGCCTCGTCCTCTTCCGCCCGCTTCCTCTCCGCCCTTTCCCCCCGGCTCGCCGTGATCAGCGTCGGTGCCGGGAATTCCTACGGCCATCCCCGCCCGGACACGCTGAAGCGCCTGAAAGCGGCCGGGGCGGAGGTCCTGCGCACGGACGAGCTGGGGACGATCGTGCTCGTCTGCGACGCGAAGGGGATGCGGCGGGAGTTTCCGGGGAAGGCGGTCTATCCGGAATACGACACGCCGGCCGAGCAGGCCGGGAAGATCGTCGGCGATCGGGTGACGCTGATCTACTACCAGCCCGGCGCCCGCGCCATCCGCCGCATCCCGCCGGAGGAGAGGGAGTATTTCCCGACCTCTGCCGCCGCCGAAGCGGCCGGCTTCTTCAAAAGCTGGCGGTAGCAAGAGTGATCAGTAATCAGTGATCAGTTACTAATCACTTCTTTTCTGTTACCGATCACTGGCTTTTTGTGGGAGCGGCGTCTCGCCGCGATGCGGGCAAGCTTGGATCGGGGCGAGACGCCCCTCCCACAGTCTCGCTAACGAATGGCGTCCGGAAGCCCGCCAGCCCGTCGAAAAAGGGCTTGAGCCAGAAGATCCCGAGCAGGGCGGGGAAGATATACTCCACCAACGAGAAGAGAAGCGCCGATCCCAGGAGCAGGGCGGACGGGACAGAGGGATCGTAGAGCGGGATGAGGCCGACCAGCGAATACTCCCTGATCCCCATGCCCAGAAAAGTCAGGGGGACGGTCGAGACCAGTATGGAGAGCGGGAGCACGACCAGGTAGGACGGGGCGGAGAGGCTGATCCCCAGCGACCGGTTGATCAGGTAAAAGGTGGCGAACTTCCCGGACTGGATGAGGAGGGAAAAGCCGAGGACTCTCGCCCAGTCCTTGCCGGAAAACCGGCCGGGGGCGGAAAGAGCGGAGAATGCCGCCGCCTTGAGCCGGAGCCACGGGATCCGGTCCGCCCAGCGGACGATGGCGCCGCGCAGGGGCGTGCGGGCGGCCAAGAGGACGGCCAGGCCGCCCCCCGCCAGGCAGAGGACCAGAGGCAGCAGGCATCCCCCCGGATTCGCCCCGAGCGCGAGGCCGAAGGCGGGGATCATGACCGCGAAGACCAGCAGGTTCGAGCCGAGTTCGACAATCAGCGAGACGGTGGAGGAGGTCAGGGAGAAGCCGTAAGCCCGCTTCAGATACACGACCCGGGAGGCCTCGCCCGAGCGGAGGGGGAGGACGCTCTTGATCAGCCCGCTCGACATCTTGAGCATGAAGGTCTCCCCGGCCGGGAGGGCGAGGCCGAGGCGCCGGACGATGACGCGCCATTTCTCGGCGGCGAGCCAGCAGTTGGCGAGAAAGGAGACGAGGAGCGCCACGAGGAGGGGGAGGGGCCGGGCCTGGTCGAGGCAGCGGAGGGTCTCGGCGAGATCGACCTGCCGCGCGACCGTCCAGAGGAGGAGGGCGGTCAAGGCGAGCGAGAGGAGGTATTTCAGAAGGCGAAGCACGGGAAAACAGTAAACCGGGAGGGGTGAATCGTAAACAGTAAACCGCTTAAAACAGATGAGCCGGGAATCTGCTGCTCCCGGCTCATCTGCTTTAATGGGGCAGCCGCGGCGACTTCTGGTAGCGGGAGGTGAAGAAGGGGGCGTTCTCGTCGTAGGCCAGGAACTGGGCGTCCGGCCGGGAGCGCCCTTCCTGCCGGAAGACCATGTCCAGGAAGGCGAGGAACTTGCGGCGGAACTCATCGGAGGACTTCACCCGGAGGACCGAGCGCAGGAGGAAAGAGGGGCGGGAGTGGTAGGAGACGTAGGCCCAGCGGGTGAGGCGGTCGATCTCGGAGTTGGAAAGGGACGTCCAGGGGCGGGGGAGGACCTTCTCCTCGGTCCGGCCCAGGATGTACTCCTTCCAGTAGTCGTAGCCCGTCTCCCGGACGAGCTGTTTCCACATCCCGGTCAGGGGCTTGGCGGTGAGCTTGGAGAACTGAACGAAGTCGAGGTCGAGGCTTTTCGCGAAACGGACGGTTTCGCGCACGGTCTCCCTCGTCTCCCCGGGCGCCCCGATCAGGAAGAATCCGAGCGGCTTGATCCCCAGGTCCTTGGCGATCCCGATCGTCTGGCGGACCTGCTTCAGGGTGATCCCCTTGTTCACCCGGTCCAGGATCTCCTGCACCCCGGATTCGATCCCGAAGTAGATCCGCCGGCATCCCGCCCGCTGCATCTCCGTCAGCACCTCGCCGTCCACGGTGTCGATCCGGGAGCGACAGGCCCAGGTGAGGTCGAGCTGGCGGCGCTGAAGCTCACGGCAGATGGCGAGCGTCCTTTGGCGGACCATGGGAAACTCGTAGTCGAAGATGTCGATCTCGCGAACGCCGAAGCGGTCGTAGCATTCCTGGATCTCGTCGATCACGGTCGCGGCCGAGCGGGGGTTGTACTCCGTCCGCCCGGCTTCGCAGAAGGTGCAGCGCATGGGGCAGCCGAGGCTCGTCACCATCACGGTGAAGTTCTTCCGCTCGGTCGGGAACTCGGCGTAGAGATGGTTGGGGAGGAGATGGCGGGCCGGGTGGGGGAACTCGTCGAAGACGATCTTCTGGGGATGGGGGGTGACCGCGATCTCCGGACCGTTTTTGTAGGCGAGGCCGGGGACGTTCTCGAAGCGCCGCCCCCCTTCGAGCTCTCGGAGCAGGGCGGGGAAGGTGTAGTAGGCCTGCTCGACCACGCCGAAGTCGATCTCCGGGGGGGTGACCGACTCCCGGGGGTAGACCCGCAGGTTGTAACCGCCGACCACCACCGGCACCTTAAGGTTCTTCTTCAGGAAGCGGATCCATTCCAGGGTTTCCCGGAACATGTAGGTGGACATCATGAAGCCGAGGAGATCGGGACGGAACCCCCGGAGGATCTCCAGCGTCTCCTCCATGGAGAGGCGCAGGGTGCGGGCGTCGACGATGCAGGCGGTGTGGCCGTGTTTCTCCGCGATCGCCGCCACCCAGGCCATGGAGAGAGGAGGAAAAAGGCCGAAATACTTCTGCACGATCCTTAAGTTTTCCTCGTGCAGTTTGTATTTGAAAGGATTGAAGACGAAGGCTATTCTCATAGGCGTGGCCGGCCGCGCACTGATCGGCCATTATCGCACAAACGGAGATTCCGCCACCATTCCAATTCCCGGAGGGCGGTCGTAGAGGCGAACTTTATGTTCGCCCAGTGGGTCGTAGGGGCGAACTTTATGTTCGCCCGGGGGGTCGTAGGGGCGAACTTTATGTTCGCCCGGGGGCTAGAGCCATGATCGAACTAGTGCTGATCGTCTTTCTGGTCGGAGTGGCCGCGGTGACCACGATCGCGGTCAAGGTCGGCCTCCGGCTGGTCGACTACCTGGAAGACTCCCGCCGCGCGCAGGGCGAGGCCGAGAAACAGCGGGCCGAGATCATCCGCCTTCTCGGGGAAAAGAAATAATCAGTGATCAGTAATCAGTTATCAATAATCAGTTATCAGTTACTGATCACTGATTACTGATCACTGATTACTATCCCCACCATGACCTCTCCGCTCATCCCTCTCCAGGACGGGAAGCTCTCCGGCTACATCGACGCCTCCGGCTCCTGGGTCATCCCTCCCCGCTTTCTCCTCGCCTTCCCGTTTTACGAAGGGCTGGGATTGGTCGCGGTCGCCGCTCGCGCCTGGGGCGTCAAGCGGGTCCAGCGCTACGGCTACATCGACGAAACGGGGGAGACGGTCATCCCTCCTTCCTTTCAGGAGGCCTTTTCCTTCTCCGGCGGCCTGGCTTCCGTCGTCCCCGGGAACTCGCTGCGCGGGTTCTGGGGGTACATCGACCGGAACGGCGCCTTGGCCATCCGGGCCCGCTACTCGCTCTCGGGAGGGTTTTTCGACGGCCTGGCCCGAGTCCGCCGTGGCCGCCTCTGGGGCTACATCGACACCCGGGGGCGGCGCGTGATCAAGCACCAGTTCGACTCGGCCCATGACTTCTCGTCCGGACTGGCCGCGGTCAAGGAGTGCGCGAGCGGAAAGTGGGGGTACATCGAGAGCGCCGGCGGTTTCGCCATTCCCCCCCGCTTCGACTGGGCGGAGCCCTTCGCCGAAGGCCTGGCCCGGGTCAACAACGGCGGGAAGTGGGGCTTCATCGACCCGCAAGGGAAGTATCTCCTGAAGCCGGTTTTCGATTACGCGGGGAACTTCTCCGAAGGGCTGGCCGCGGTGAACGCCGAGCGGCACTTCGACGAGGCCTTTCACGCCGCGCGGGGGGGAAAGTGGGGATACGTCGACAAGTCGGGGCGCGGGGCGATCGACGCCCACTTCGACGAGGCCTGCGCCTTCTCGGGCGGGCTGGCCCGGATCAAGATCTACGGGAAGTGGGGGTTCATCGACCGGTCCGGGCAATACGCCGTCACCCCGCAGTTCACCGACGCCTCGAACTTTCTGGGCGGCGTGGCCCTGGCCTGGATCGGCCGGGAGCGATTCCTGATCGATCGGGCGGGAGAACGAATCGAGATCAAGCCGAGCGGTCAAAAGACAGTCGCCGAAAAGAAGTGATCAGTAAACGGTAATCAGTTATAAATTACTGATCACTGATTACTGATCACTGATTACTGATCACTGTTTACTGATTACTGTTTACTGATCACCATGACCATCCGCCGCCGCACGCTTCCCCCCGGCTGGTATCCGGCCACGGCCGCCCAGACCAGCGCGGCCATCCAGGGATTCCTGGACGAGATTCCCCCACCCCCGGTCAAGAACGCCTGCGCGGTCGTCGCCCCGCACGCCGGCTGGGAGTTCTCCGGGCGAACGGCTCTGGAGGCGGTCCGCTGCCTCCCCTCCGACCTGGAGACGGTCGTGGTGGTCGGAGGCCACCTCTCCGCCTCCGATCCGGTCATGGCCGCCGGCGAGGACGCGCTGGATACTCCGCTGGGGAAGATCGCTTCCGACGGAGAAATGCTCCTCGCCCTGAGAAAAATCCTCCCCCTCCTGACCGACCGCGCCGCCGACAACACCGTGGAGATTCAGCTCCCGTTCGTCAAGTATCTCTTCCCGAGCGCCCGGGCGCTCTACCTCCGGGCGCCGCCCGCGCTGGAAGCGATTCGCCTGGGGAAAGGGCTCGCCGCCGCCGCGCGAGACCTGGGGCGGAAAACGGGTGTGATCGGCTCGACCGACCTCACCCACTACGGTCCCAACTACGGCTTCTCCCCGGCGGGGGGAGGGGACCGGGCGCTCGCCTGGGTCCGGGAGGTGAACGACCGGGAGTTCGTCGACCGCCTCCTCGAGATGGACGCCGAGGGAGCGATCGGGCACGCGGAGGAGAACCGTTCCGCCTGTTCAGCCGGGGGCGCGGCGGCGGCGGCGGCCTTCGCCCGGAGCCGGGGCGTGAAAGCGGGGAGGCTGGTCAGGTATCTGACCAGCCATGAGGTTTACCCGGACGAATCGTTCGTGGGATACGCCGCGATCGTCTTCGCCCCCTGAGGGGGCGACCGGCCGAATGATTAACAGACGATTGAATGGGATTGAATAGGATAATACCGCCTTCCCGTCAGTATCCTATTCCATCCTATTCAATCGTCTGTTGTAGATCGCCGGCCGAGCCGGATCGGGGCCGCGCTCCCGGCCGGCCCGTCATCGGGGCGAGACGCCCCTCCCACGGATCCCGCTCTAGGCCACTCGCTCCGCGAATGTGGGAGCGGCGTCCTCGCCGCGATGACCGGGGACATTCTTCCCCGGGCTAGCTGCCGATTGCTGCTCCCGTCCGCCAGAAGGGTCAGGCCTTTGCCGAGCGCTTCAGCAGCTCTTCCTGCAGCGCCCGGATCTTGTCCCGCTGCTGCTTCTCCGCCCCGGGATCCTCCTCGATCGTGAAGGACAGAACGGAGCCGTCGCGGACGCCGGGGGGGAGGAGGCCGACCGGCCAGAAGAAATCCCCCGCCTGCCCGCCGATCTCCAGGACCGCGAGACCGTTGTCCTCGATGCGGTCGATGACCACGCGCAGCTTCATGAGAACAGTCCCCCTGTAATGAGCAAACAGTGATCACTCATCAGTAATCAGTGATCAGTTACTGATCACTGGTCACTGATCGCGGATTACTGATTACTATTTTATCCGGTTCAGGATTTCCGAGATCAGGGCGCTCAAATTCCGGCTGGCGGCGGCGGCGGCGGCCGTTACCTCGTCGTGGGTGAGCGGCTCGGTGCGGGTGGGGCTGACCAGGTTCGAGATGCAGGTGATCCCCAGGATCTTGATCCCGAGATAGTTGGCCACGATCGTCTCCGGGATGGAGGACATCCCGGCCGCGTCCGCGCCCAGCTTCATCGCCATGGAGATCTCGGCCTTGGTCTCGTAGGTGGGTCCGAGGAAGCCGATCAGCACCCCCTCGCGCAGCGGGATCCCGATCTTCTTCGCCGCCTGGCGGGCGGTCTCCTGGAGGGCGGCGTCGTAGGGCTTGGACATGTCGGGGAAACGCGGGCCGACCGCGTCGTCGTTGGGCCCGATCAGGGGGTTGGTCCCCATCAGGTTGATGAAATCCCTGACCAGCATCAGGTCGCCGCCGGCGAAGGAGGGGTTGATCCCGCCGGCGGAGTTGGTGTTGATCAGCGTGGTCACGCCGAGGGCCTTCATGATCCAGAGGGGATACATCACGCGCTCCGCGCCCAGCCCCTCGTAGAAGTGGACCCGCCCCACCTGGACCAGGACGCCCCGTCCCCGGTAGGTCCCGATCGCGAGCTTCCCGGCGTGCCCCTTGACCGAAGAGACCGGGAAGTGGGGGATGTCGGAGTAGGAGAGGAAGACCGGCTTCTCCAGCAGGTCGACCACGCTCCCCAGACCCGAGCCGAGGATGAGGGCGCAGCTCGGCTTCACCGCCCCCGAACGGTTGATGTAGTCGACGGTCTGGGCGATCTTC
>CAZOYW010000035.1:20795-24480 GCA_964584165.1 uncultured bacterium | reverse complement strand
GATCTCCTTCCAGAAGCTTTTCCCGTACTTGAGCGGGGGGATGCCCAGATACTCTGCGACCGTCTGGCCGATGTCGGCGAAGGACTCGCGAATCCCCAGGTCGACTCCGGGGCGGACCGGTTCGCCCAGGGCGAGGATGGGGATGTACTCCCGGGTATGGTCGGTGTGGGCGGTGTAGGTGGGGTCGCAGCCGTGGTCGGCGGTGAAGAAGAGGATGTCCTGGGGCTTTAAGGCGGCCCGGATCCGGGGGAGGAGGGCGTCGAGCTCCTCCAGCGCCCGGGCGTAGGCGACCGTGTCGCGCCGGTGGCCGTAGTGGCTGTCGAAATCGACGAGATTCGTGAAGATGAGGCTCAGATCCGTTTTCTTCAGGGCGGCCAGGGTCTTCATCACCCCGTCGCGGTTGGAACCCGTCACCGTCCACTCGGCGATCCCCTTGCCCGCGAAGATGTCGTAGATCTTGCCGACCCCGAAGGTCTTCTTCCCGGCGGCGACGAGGCGGTCGAGGAGGGTGTCCTCGGGAGGGGGGAAGGAGAAGTCGTGCCGATGGGAGGTCCGGGCGAAGGCCCCGGGCTTTCCGACGAAAGGGCGGGCGATCACCCGCGCCATCGCGTGCTCCCCCGTGAGCAGGGCCCGGGCGGTGCGGCAGATCTCGTAGAGCTTCTCCGGGGGGATGATCTCCTCGTGGGCGGCGATCTGGAAGACCGAGTCGGCTGAGGTATAGAGGATCGGCTTTCCGGTCTTCAGGTGCTCGGGACCGAGGCGCTCGAGGATGGCGGTCCCCGAAGCCGCGCAGTTCCCGATTACCTCCATCCCGATCGCCTGCTCGAAGCGCTCGACCAGCGCCTTCGGGAAGCCGTCGGGATAGACGGGGAAGGGCTTCAGCTTGACCAGGCCGGCAATCTCCCAGTGCCCGACGGTGGTGTCCTTGCCCCGGGCCTGCTCCGCCGCCCGGCCGTAGGCGGCGGCCGGATGGGGGGAAGGGGGGACGTGGGCGAGAGGGGCGATGTTTCCCAGGCCGAGCTCCTGGAAGCGGGGCAGGGCGAGGTCGGGTACGGCCTCGGCGATGTGGCCGAGCGTGTTCGTCCCGGCGTCGCCGTAGCTCTCAGCGTCGGGGAGAGCCCCGATCCCGGCGCTGTCGAGGACGATGATAATGGCGCGTTTCATGCGTGCCCTGGCCGCAGAAAAGGCCGGCCGGGCAATCGATCCGACCGATCGGTCGGATCCGACGGATCGGTCCGATGTCGAAGCTGCCGGCGGTCCCCGGTCACGCTAAAGCTTTTCCTTCACTTCCCGGATGAAGTCCTCCACCGGCTGGGGGAGCGACCAGTCCCAGAGCGACTTGATCTTTCCCGAAAGCCCGACGGTCAGGTAAACACCGGCGGCGTATTTGTGGCCGGCCACCTGGACGGGCAGCCCGGCGATCTCCTTGAGGCCGAGGATCGGGTCCAGGACGGCATTGCGCCCGTGGCCGCTCCGGATGGAAAGGCGGTCGTTCTTGAGGACCATGATATAGACGTCCGGGCGGTGGGCCTCCACGATGTCGTGGCCGATCGAGGCGGGAGGAGTGTGGCGGTCGAAGGCGCGGTGGGGGCGGCCCTGCTCGTCGAAGTCCAACCGGAAGGCGCGCAGGTCGACGACCAGGAGGACCTGGCCGGAGCGGGTGGTCTCCTTCCGGTGGCGCTTTTCGGCGAATTTCCGGTAGCGGGTCTCCTCCTCGGCCATCCGGTTGATGGCGAAACGGTCGGAGACGGTGAAGGGGCGGTTGGCCGCCAGGTTCCCAATCAGGTCGACGAGGTCGCTGGTCAGCCCGGAGGACTGGGTGGCGGCGATCAGGCGCCTCCAGGAGGCTCCCCACTCCGCGTCTTCGGGGGCGGACTGGTTGCCGAGGAGGCCGAGGAGCTTGTCGGCGTAGGGGTCGGGTCCGAAGAGGCGCTGGCGGACGATCTCGGCGGCGTTGCGGACGCGGGTATCGACGATCAGGTCCTTGCAGTCGCGGCGGATAGTCTCCAGGCAGAGGGGCGACCAGGGATGGTGGTCATACCAGTAGATCTCCATCCCCCCTCGCGCCAGATCGATCAACGAACTCTCGATGTCGGGAAGGTCGCCGTCGCCGGCGACGGGGAGGTCGGCGATGAAGAGGCGCTTTGGCTTGTCGGCGGAGCGGGCCAGGTTCCGGAAGCCCCACTTGAGCCTCCGGGGGGTGAGGATCTCGATCCGGGCCAGGGGCGAGAAATACTTGAGCAGGGCGCCGGAGAAGATCCCGTCCCAGTCGGAATGGGTGAAGATCTGATCAATGATCCCCGGCGCCCGGGGCAGGGCGATGGGTGCGATCTGGCCCGGCCGGGCGGCAGGGAGGGCGACGGGCGCCTCGGCGTCGCCCATGAGGGGGGAGGTTTCCGCCTCCGCTTCGGCGGCGAGCTTCTGCCATTCCCCGGACTGCTTGCGGATCATCCGGCTCAGCTCGAGGGCGGCGAAGAGGAAGACGAGGAAAGCGATGCCGCAGACCGTGAAGAGGATGGTGGGGGTCATATTTCAATATCCTCGGTTTTTGGCCCGATTAAACACTGTCGATGGGTTAGGGTTAGGATGTGGGTCTGGTATATGGGTTAGGTCAATGGGGTGGCCCATCATCGCGGCGCCATCTACCTAACCTATCCTCCAAACTCACTTCCTAACCCACTACCCATCCCCTTTACTGGATCTCGTAGCTCTCCCCGTCGGTCGTGATCGTGATCGTTCCCTGCTGGTCGGTCTGGAGGATCCGGGCCCCGATCTCCCGGAAGAGCTTGATCGTCTCCCAGTGCGGATGGTCGAACTTGTTCCTTTTTCCGGCGGAGATTACCACCACTTCGGGGCTGACCGCGTAGACGAAAGCCGGCGAGGAGGCGGTCCGGGATCCGTGATGAGCGGCCTTGAGGACGGTCGAGCGGACCCGGGCGCCGGAGCAGAGGACCTCGTCCTCGGTGGCGGTCTCGGCGTCGCCGGTGAGGAGGAAGGAGACCCGGCCGTATTCCAGGCGGATGACGATCGAGGATTCGTTGAGGTCCCGGTCGAGGCGCTTCTCCAGAGGGAGCTGGGGGGCGAGGACCTGGGCGCGCAGACCGGGGCCCCAATCGAGAAGTTCGCCTTTCTTCGGGACGGAGAAGGGGATCTTCTTCTCCTTGATCAGCTTCAGGAAATTTTCGTAGGCCTGGGAGGTGTGGGGAAGGCCGCAGTCGAAGACGGCTCCGACCGGGATATCCGAGCGGAGAAGGGAGACGAGCCCGCCCAAATGGTCGAAATCGGGGTGGGTGGCCACCACCATGTCGATCTTCTTCACGCCCGCTTCCTCCAGGAACGGGATGAGGACTTCCTGGCCGGCGTCGAAGCGGGATTTGGCCGTGGCCCCCTGCCCGCCGTCGATCACGATCGTCCGCCCGGCCGGGGTCCGGATGACGATGGAATCGCCCTGGCCCACGTCCAGGAAGGAGACGGAGAGCTCTTTTTCCGCTGGCGCGGAAAAAGAGGAGGGGAGGGGGAAGGCTAAGGAGAGAAGGGAGAGTAGCGAAGATAGTCGAAGAAAGGAGTTCATCACGCTCGGCGATATTATCCCACTCCGGCCGATGGAGGCAAGCGGAGAAAAAAAGCCGGGGGAGGCGGATGCCTCCCCCGGCTTTTTTGCGCGAACTTACTCGGCAGCGGGAGC
>CAZOYW010000035.1:6999-20695 GCA_964584165.1 uncultured bacterium | reverse complement strand
CGGCGGGAGCCTCAGCCGGAGCGGCGGCGGGAGCCTCAGCCGGAGCGGCGGCGGCCGGAGCGGCGGCGCCGCAGGTGGCCATGCCTTCCCACTTCAGGATGGTCTTGGGGCCGATTCCCTTGACTCGCTTCTCCACGTCCTGCAGGGAAGCGAAGGGGCCGTTGGCCTCGCGCTCGGCCACGATCTTGGCCGCGGTCTTCGGGCCGATGCCGGGGAGCTTCTCGAGCTCGGCGGCGCTGGCGGTGTTCATGTCGATCGTCGCCTGCGCGAAGAGCGGGGCGACCACGGCCACGGCAAAGAGGGCGGCGAGCCCTACTGCGATAGTCGTGCGCATCTTTTGACCTCCTTCTTGGGGTTTGTTCCCGATTTGGGAACGGTTGGATGATTGGCGGACCTAAAATCCCGAATACTATCCCATAGCGGTCCCGCAAAGGCAATAGAAAAATGGGCGGGAGAGGTTACACGAGGATACGCTGGGTTACGTAAGCTTACCAAACAGAAAGCCGGCGGCCAACTCGCTTAAGTTGACGCAACCTTACGCAACCTTACGTAACCTCACGTAACTTGACGTAACCCTGCGTAACTTGTTTTAGTACGCCGCCGTCAAGTCCTGGGCGGTCATGGCGCCGTCGGCGTCTTCGTCCCCCGCAGTGCCTCCCAGGAAGGACTCGACCTTCAGTTGGTCGCCGTCGGTGATTACCGTCACCGCCCCCACGGCGGCCGTGTTCAGGCAGCGCACCCCCTTCTCGTTGCAGAGGTCCCAGACCGACTGGAAGCGCTGGTCCACGGTCTTCCCCGGCTTGAAGTTGAAGACGGCGGTTTCCGGGGTGACGGCGGCGAGCATCGCGGCGGGGTCGACATAGCGCCCGCCCAGACCGTACTCGGGCACCTGATAGACGGACGACTTGATCCCGTCCTTCAGGCCGAGGATCCACTCGGAGGCCTTCTGGTTGATGAGGCTGGTGAGGAGGACCGAGGACTTCCCGTAGCTGATCCGGAGGACGATGGAGTTGGAGTCGCTGACGTAGTTGCCCCGGAAGCGCTCGGAGGGGGGGTTCAAGGCGGTGATGGTGAGCGTGTTGGACCCGTAGGTCTCCGGCTCGATGATGTTCATCCCGTAGGTGGCGGCGGACATCGGGATCTGCTTCTCCTTGGCGTAGTAGATCAGGCGGTGGCACTGGAGGAACTTCTCCTCCTCCCGGTAGATGGACTTGGTCTCCCGGGCGGCCTGCTCGAACTTGAGGCGGAGTCCCTCGACGTAGGCGTTGATCTCGTCGAGCGAGGAGACGAGCCCGGCCTTCTGGTAGATGAAGCAGAGGACCGGCACGGGGAGGTCGGTGATGAAGTTGCGGTACTCCTCGACCCTCAGGAGCGGGAGCCGCCATCTCTCCTGGATCGCTTCGGCCTGGGCCCGGTCGATCGTCTCGCCTAGTCCGGCGTAGGTGGAGATGATCGACTCGTAGAGCGCCTCCTCAGCCTCGCCCTCGAACTTATCCAGGGAAGCGATCGCCGCCTCGGCGGCCGAGCGGTTTTTGTCGTCGAGACCCGCCAGGAAGGCGGCCAGCTCCTCGCCGGGGACCGCGTGGAAGTGTTCGATGCACTCGGTGACGGCCGTCGGGTCGCCCCACTCCCGGAGGAGGAGCTGGCGGTAGAGGGCGTTGACCCGGTCCCTTCCCCGGGGGGTGAGAGCGGCCGAGAAACGGTTCAGATCGACGTCGTTCGGGCCGAACTCGTCCGGCGGGAGGTAGGAGTAGATCTTCTTGATGTAATAGTCGGGGGACCCGATGACAAAGTTCAGCCCCCCCATCAGGGTGGCGTCGAAGTTGGAGTTGACCGCGGCGTCGATGGTGACCAGGTTCTTCTGCAGGAGAACCTCCTGGAGGCCGCGCTCCCCCTGGTTGACCATCCGGGGGTTGTAGGTCCCCCATTTCCCCTCGAATCCGCCGTCCACGATGATGTTCTTGCCCGAGGGCGTTTCGATCAGGGTCGACATCCCCCGGGCCGGGTAGGAGAGGTCGAGCATGGTCACGGTAAGGTCGGGCGTGCGCAGGGCGGCCACCCCCATCCCCAGCGTGGCCAGGCAGACGGCGAGGGCGGCGGCGGCGGCGTAGAGGCGGACCCGGGCGCCTCCGGTCGGAAGGGCGTTCTTGACCTGGTAGTAGGCGATCTTGATCCGCAGCGCGATCTTCTCGCGGTAGATGAAGAGCACTACCGCGGCATAGAAGAGGATCAGGGCCACCGGACCCGGTTTGGGCACTTGGGGGTAGGGGAAGATCCGGGCCGACCAGTCGTCGAGGACGATGAAGATCCGCATCCCGATCCAGTTGCCCGCGGTGAGCAAGAGCGCGAGCTGGATGCCGATCCCGGGGATGAGACCAAGGAGGCTACCTATGAAGCCCAGCGGGAGGACGAGGCCGATCAGGGGGATGGCGATCAGGTTGGCGAAGGGGGCGGCGAGCGACATCCGGTGGAAGATCACGGTGGAGAGCGGGATCATCGAGCACTGGATCGCGACCTGGGAGGCGAGGAAGGTCCTGAACCAAGGGAAGGGGATGGCGGTGTAGCGGGGGCGGAAGGGGAGGTAGCGCTGGAGGAGCCAGGAGACGGGGAGGGCGATGAGGAAGACCCAGAAGATGGGATAGGTGAGGATGGCCGGGAGGTTCTCCATGTTCATGAAGTAGAGCCCGGCGAGGACCGTGACGAAGGCGAGGAGGGCGAAGCGGAAGAGGCTGGTCAGGCGGGTGTTGAAGAACTGTTCGACCGGCGAGGACATCCAGCCCAGGAAGAGGACGGCCGAGAAGGACATGATGAAGGAGGCCTCAAAGAGGAGGAGGGGGCCGCCGTAGCCGGAGGGGAGGATGACCAGGATGATGATCGCGGCCACGCAGATCGCCATGATGATCGAGCGCTGGATGGACTTGCCGAAGTAGGTGTAGAAGATCAGGGCGAAGCTGTTCATGATCGCCGCGCGGAGGGCCGAGGGGCGGTTCCCGGTGATCGTGGTGAAGGCGAAGAGAAGGAGCACGGTGATCGGGGACCAGATGGTCTTGGGGATGGGCGTCTGGCTGAAGATGAGGAGGATGAGGCCGGTGATGATGGTGACGTGGAGGCCGGAGACGGCGAAGACGTGGGCCGTCCCCGCCGCCTGGGAGTCGCGCATGATCTTCTCGGTCACCCCCCGGCGGAGGCCGAGGAAGATCCCGGACATGAAGCAGGAGTCGGGGAAGGGCGTGGTCTGACGGATGATCCCCAGGAGCTTGTACTTGAAGCCGATGCAGGTGGCGGTGAATGGGTTTCCCCGCCTGGACTCGATGATCTCGATCGTATCCGGCTCGCTGTCGTTGCGGGTGCTGGTCGAGATGGAGAGGGTGGAGAAGTAGTTGGAGTTGGTGAGCATCCGCCGGTAGTCGAATGAGCCGGGGTTGGTGGCGGTGAAGGGGGGCCGGATGGACGAGACCATCTTGACGACGTCGCCGTAGGCGGTGGGGTAGGAGAGGTCGAGGTAGTGGGCGTCCCGCTCGAAGATCCGGGTCAGTATCCAGCCCTTGGTGATCCTAGTCCCCTTGACCTGGACGGCCTCGTCGAGGGCCAGGAAGATGTTCTTCACCTCGCGCTCGTCGGGCTTATAGCCGCCCGAGGCGAAGACCGAACGGACGATCTCCGCGGGGTCCTTGTCCGGCCGGGCCTTGATCCGGTCCCGGGCCAGGAAAAGGGCGAAGAAAGCCTCGCCTTCGTTGGCCCAGGAGCGCTTGAGGTCCTTGAGGATGGCGGCGATCTGCTCGACCCGGGCTATAGCCTCCGGCGTGTCCAGGCGGACGACCACGCTCGGCTCCACCGTGAGCTCGGTCCGCTTCAGCTCCGGGCGGATCTCCGGCTCCTTGATGATCTGTCCGTAGATCAGCGACTTGACGAACCCCTCGGAAACCCAGTTGGCGAGGTGGGTCGGCTCGGTGGTGTCCATGTGGGAGCAGGCCAGGCCGTAGCCGAGGAAGAGGGCGGCGAGCACGCTGGCCGCGACCCCGTTTCGCTTCGCGAAGATCAGGACGAAGGTGGCGAGGAGGAGGACGGCGAAGATCCCCATGAAGTAGGTGTTCAGGCCGTTGTCGATGGGAAGGCCGCTGAAGGCCAGGGAGAGGGCCGCGATCAGGAGGAGAAAGCCGAGGAGGCGGACACGGTAGAGGAAGGAGAGGATGGAACCCGCGAGCAGGAAGACGGCGGCGGCGAGGAAGGGGATATGTAGAGCGGCGTTGTCGAGGTGGACGATGCGGAGGAGTATGCCCAGGCAGAGAAAGACCGCGAAGCTGATGATGTAGGAGTGCATCTCGTTCCCCTCCGGGACGTCCCTACTTGTTGACCAGGACGGAGTAGAAGTTGCGGTTGCTGACGATGTTGTAGGGGCGGCGGTAGTTCTTGTTCAGGACGAGGACCAGCGCTCCCAGGAGAAAGGCCCCCAGAAGGAGGAGGAATAGCATTTTAGCGCTTCCCATGGCGGCTCCCCGGTAAAGGTTATAGTTCGAAGTTTATGGTCCGGCAACGAATCGGGGCAGGAATGCCCCTCCCACGATGCGTCGGAGAGGATCTTCTTTCCGCGGGAGCGGCATTCCGGTCGCGACCCCTTTAGTAGTTTCGGACGCCATTCTTGTCGATCACCTTGTAGATGATCGGGTAGGGCTGGGCGGGCTCCTTCTTGACCAGGATCGCCTTGCGGCAGCGCTCCTCGACCGCGACCACGTCCTTCTTGTCGGTGTAGAGGGTGAGGAGGAGGTCCCCCTTCTTAACCGCGTCGCCGACCTTGCGGGCGAAGACCATCCCCGCCCCGTAGTCGATCTTGGCCTCCGTGGTCTCCCGCCCCGCCCCCAGGGCCACGCAACCCATCCCCATCTCGAAGGCGTGGATCTGGTGGACATAGCCGGCGGTCTCGGCGTAGATCGGGATCTCCCGGGCGGCCTTGGCCAGCCGTTCGGGGTGCTCCACGAAGGCGACGTCGCCCCCCTGGACCTTGACCATCTCCTTGAACTTCTCCCAGGCTTTCCCGGAATCCAGCGCGGACTGGGCGACCTTCTTCCCCTCGGCCACGGCCTTCGCCTGGCCGCCCATCATCAGCATCCAGCCCGCGAACTCCATGGTCACAGTCATCAGGTCGGCTGGTCCCTTCCCCTGCAGGCAGGCGATCGTCTCCTTGATCTCGAGGGCGTTCCCGGCGTAGTTGCCGAGCGGCTGGTTCATGTCGGTGATCAGGGCCGCGGCTTGGCGGCCGGAGCGGATGGCGATCTGGACCAGGGCCTGGGCCATCTCCTCGGCTTGCTTGAGCGAGGACATGAAGGCCCCGATCCCGGTCTTCACATCGAAGACCATGGCCTGGGGGCCGGCGGCGAGCTTCTTGGACATGATCGAGCCGGCGATCAGCGGGATCGACTCCACCGTGGCGGTGACGTCGCGGAGCGCGTACATCTTCTTGTCGGCCGGGGCGAGCCGCTTGGTCTGGCCGATCATCGCCACCCCGATCTTCTTGACTAGCTCGACGAAGCGGTCCTCGGAGAGGTCGGTCCTAAAGCCGGGGATCGACTCGAGCTTATCGAGCGTCCCGCCGGTGTGGCCGAGCCCCCGGCCGCTCATCATCGGGACGGGGACGCCGCAGGAGGCCACCAGGGGGGCGAGGATCAGGGAGACCTTGTCGCCGACGCCGCCGGTCGAGTGCTTGTCCACGGTGACCCGGCCGATAGAGGAGAGGTCGATCCGGTCGCCGGAGTTGAGCATGGCCTGGGTGAGGGCGGTCACCTCGCCCCAGCTCATCCCCCGGATGAAGATCGCCATCAGGAAGGCGGCCATCTGGTAGTCGGGAATCTTCCCCGCGGTGTAGGCGTTGATCATGAACTCGATCTGCTCGGGGGCGAGTTCCTTGCCGTCCCGCTTCTTCATGATGACTTCGTAGGCGTTCATGGGCCCTCCGGGGTGAGATGGGGTGTGGGGTATGCTTCGCCCATTCTAGAAACCGCCGGAAGGGGCGGTCAAGGGAAAACCGGCCGGGGATAGGACGGGATGGACGATATGGACGATATGGACGGTATGGACGATATGGACGGTCTGGACGGAATGGATGGTCCGGACCAGACTTCCGCGGCGGCGGGGGCGCTTGGCCGGCCGCATTCGTCCATATCGTCCATAGAGTCCATAGCGTCCATGTGCCCTATATCCGGCCGGCCTTGACGCCGGCCCCTGGGGCGGGTAGCGTGTTGATCCGGGGGGAGGGACGAAACGAGAGAGGGTCGTTGCGCATCCGTTAGCGAGCAATCGCCCCGATGGTTCACGAAGACCAGCGTTTTCATGAACCATCGGGGCTAGGGAAAGGTGCGGCGGCAGACGGGCGGTTAGCTCATCTTAGGGATTCACCATTTTAGGGAGCGAAGCGAACCTAAAATGGCAAACGGGCGGTTAGCTCAGCGGTAGAGCGCTACCCTTACAAGGTAGATGCCACTGGTTCGAACCCAGTACCGCCCATGATCGGCGGAGCGGGCTTTCAGCCCGCTTAGCCGATCATGGGAAGAAGGGCAAAATTTGTTTGACGGTAGAGGGTATGCTATTATACCTTTCACCGCCTGAAACCAGGGCCAACGCTCGCGGTTTCTTTTTCTGGCCGGCGGATCCCGGGATCCGCCGGCAAGGAAAAGGGGACGTAGCTCAATTGGTTAGAGTACCGGATTGTCGATCCGGGCGTTGCGGGTTCGAGTCCCGTCGTCCCCGTAAAAAATCCCGAAGGGATTCTCCCTTCGGGATTTTTTACGATTATTTTTGTTCGGGAGGCGCTTTCTCCTCCGCCAGGAGCAGCTTCTCCCGAGCCAGGGTCAGGGTCTCCGCGGCGTGGGCGGGGATGACGAAGGTCCACTTCGAGAGCTTCGCCTGGAGCTCGGCCGCCCGCTTCCCTTCCTGAGCGCAGGAGTCTTCGTGGGCCTTCAGACGCTCGGCGTAGGCCGCCTCGAGACGGTCGGGCGACGGGGAGCCGGAAGCGGCGCCGGTTTGTTCGGACGGAGTGGCTTTCTTTTCCAGGGGCAGGGAGGCCGCGACCTCCTCGCGGGTCGGGGGGGGAGGGGGGGAGTAGGAGACGGAGACCCGGGCGTAGCGCCCCGCCGGGTCGGCGCTCGCGCCCCCGACCAGGACGGTGTAGGCGAAGCCGTCTTTGGCCTCCAGCGTGCAGGAGGATGGGTGGTCCAGGCCGAGCTCGGCGTCGGGGAGGGCGGGATCGGCCACGGTCAGGCAGCGCAGGGCCTGGAGCGCCCGGGCCAGCCGCGCGGCCGATCCGTGGTTGATCTTTTCGTTCTCTTTCTGGTCTTCCAGGCGGTATTCGTTCTCGCCTGAAATGTCGAGCGTATAAGAAGCTTCCGGGAGGGTGATCTTAATTCTCCGCGTCAGCGGAGAATTAACTTCGAGCACCTTCTTGTCGATCCACTCGTCGCTATTGGCGGAGAAGCGGGCGAGATCCTCCTTGAGCAGGACGACCGGCCCGTCGCCGACGCGGAGGTAGCGCCCGCCCGGACGGGAAGCGCCTCCCCCGCGCGGCCGTCCGAGGGAGACGGAGGCGAGGTCCGCGCCGGAGGAGTCGAAGAGGGCGACGGTCGTCGCATCGGTCGCGAGGCCGAAGTCGGCGAGCGAGTCCGTCCCCCCCCGGACGACCGATCCGCCCTTGACCTCGATCAGCTCGGCCAGGGAATCGCGGAGGCGGGGGAAGTCGGCGGGGTAGCCGAAGAGGGAGGAGACCGCCCAACCGGCCGCGCCGCGCTCCAGGACCGCGGTCTGGCCGGCGAAGGATACGACCACGCGCTCCACCCGCGCGAGGTCGAGATCGGGCAGGAGCTTGTCCCCCGCGATCCTTGATGCCGGGGGCCTTCCGCCCCCCTTGAGCAGAATCGCCGCCCCGCCGGCGACGATCAGCAGGGCCAATAGCGTGAGGAGCGCTTTTTTCGACATGGCGTTGTTCACTCTCCGATGGCTGGTTGCCGTTTGCTTCCATCCGACCGATCGGTCGGATGTTGAGGAGCGGGGCTAGGCCGTCCCCGCCTTCTTCCTCCGGTACCAGTGGAAGACGCCGAAGGCGACCACCAGAAGGGGGATGGGGACGAAGTTCAGGATCTTCAGCGCGGCGCCCAGCCGCTCGATCTCCTGGCGCAGGTTCTTGCGCACAAGCTTGAGCTGGCGCTGGGTCTCGAAGCGCTGGGCGCGGAAGGTCTCGATCTCCCGCTTCTGCTCCGGGGTCAGGGCGAGGCTCTGGTCGTCGCCCCGGGCCTCCTGGAGCTCCTTGATCTTCGCCTGGGTTTCCGCGAGCCTCTCGGTCAGCTTGATCTCCTCCGCCTGCCAGCGGGCCTGGGCCGCCTTCTCCAGCGCGATCACCCGGTCGAAGGGGCGTCCGTAGGTCCCGCGCGAGCGGAGCCCGATCAGGGCCCCGGAGCCCGTCAGCTCCTCCATCAGGTTGAGGACTAAGTTCAGGTTGTCGTTGATCGGCGAGTAGACCGTCTGGCCGAAGAAACCGAGCGAGCGGGCGCAGAAGCGGTCGTAGATAAAGTCCACGTCGCCGATCAGGACCACCGTTCCCGGCGCCGCGCTTTCCTTGAGACCGGGGACGGCCGGCGGCGCGGGCGGGTTCTCGCCCCCCGCCTGCGGGGGGCCTTCCGGGAAGGCGCTTGGAAACGTCCCTTGGATCCGGACCGCCAGGGGGAGGCTCCCCTGGGGCCGGGCGTTCTGCATCTTCTCCGGGCCGGGCTGGATCGCCTGGAAAGAATCGACGAGCGCGGTGTCGGGCGAGGTGGTGAGGAGCGCGGAGATGGTCCGGCCGGCGGCGGTCTGGACGGTGAACCCGCCGGGGAAGGGGAGCATCAGGTTCTCGAGGGAGCTCGTCGCCATCTCGGTGCGGTTGATGGCGGAAGGGCGGAGCGAGAGCCAGGTCGGCATCCGCTCGCTCGTCCCGCCGCCGCTGGTGACGATGCTGGCGTTCTGGAGGTCGGCGACCACTGAACCCGGGTCGAGTTCGGCGCCCCAGCCCTTGCTCAGGCGGTTGAGGTCGGAAGCGGTCCCCAGGAGGCCGTAGGGGGCGGGGCGATTCTCAATCTCCTGCTCGGCCAGGCAGAGGGGATCGACCAGGGCCATCAGCCTCCCGCCCCCGAGGACGAACTGGTCGATGGCGTAGAGCGCCTTATCCTTCAGGTCCTTGGGGTGGATGACGAGGAGGGCGGAGAGCCCCTCCGGGATCCGCTCCGAGTCGGGGATCGCCTCCACCTCGTAGCTCTTGCGGAGCTCCTCGACGATCAGCCAGCCCCGGGTCTTCTGGCCGGGGTAGGGGACGGGCGGGCCGGCCACCGGGAGCGAGCTGAGCACGCCGATCTTCACCGGCCCGTCCTGGACGACCCGGTGGATGAGCTGGGTGATCAGGTATTCCAGCTGGGGCTCGGAGTCCGGGGTGAGGAAGGGGATGGCCGCCTCCTGGGCGCCGGCCGTCGCCACCAGGCCGAGGTAGAAATCGGCCGCGGCGCCGATCGCTCCGAAGGAGCGGGGGGAGAGGCCGTAGCGCTGGGCCCACTCCTCCTCGTCGGAGTCGGGGAGGGGGTCGTAGGTCTCCACCCCCACCCGGCCTCCGCCGGCGAGCTCGTACTCCCGCAGGAGATCGGAGATCCTTTGCGCGTACTGCTTGAGGAAGAGGGGGGCGTTTTCGTCGGAGCGGGAGACGAAGAACTTGAGCGTCACGTCCCGGTCCAGGGCCCGGAGGACCTGCTTCGTCCCGCCGGAGAGGGTGTAAACCTTGTCCTCGGTCAGGTCGGCCCGCAAGCGCAGGCCGCTCAAGGCGACGTTGGCCGCGATCAGGATCCCCAGGAGGAGGAGGACACCGGCCGCCCCGCCGAAGATGCGCGTTGACTTCGATCCCTTCATGGTTTTCTCCGCTCTGTATCGGGGCGAGACGCCCCTCCCACAATTTGCTTTGTGCTTTCTTCGTGTCTTAGTGCCTTGGTGGCAAATAGGCTCAGCGAGTCGAGGTTCGGTTGAGGAGGACGACGTGCGTCCCGAAGAGGGCGAATACGACCAGGCTCAGGAAATAGGCCACGTCCTTGAGATCGACGATCCCCCGCTGGAGCGCGTCGTAGTGGGGGACCACGCTCAGGGCGGCGACCCCCTCCACCAGCCAGGAGGGGGCCCAGCGGGAGAGGAGATCGGTCACCGGCGGGAAGCCGACCAGGACCAGGAAGAGGCAGATCACCACCGCGAGGACGAAGCTGATCACCTGGTTCCGGGTCAGGGCGGAGGTGAACATCCCCACCGCGAGGTAGCCCGCCGCGAGCAGCGCCCCTCCGAGGTAGCCGCAGGCGGTCGCGCCGAGGTCGGGCTTTCCGAGATAGAGGGCGGTGAGGGGGAGGGGGAAGGTGAGGGCGAGCGCGAGGAGGAGGAAGCCCCAGGCGGCGAGGAACTTCCCCGCCACCGCCTGGAAGGGGGTCACCGAAAGAGTGAAGAGGAGCTCGATCGTGCCGCTCTTCCTCTCCTCGGCCCAGAGGCGCATCGCCGCCGCCGGGACCAGGATCAGGTAGAGCCAGGGGAGCCAGGTGAAAAGCGCCCGCAGGTCGGCCGAGCCTTCTTCGTAGAAACGGGAGACCGAGAAGGCGAAGAAGGCGCAGAGGATGAGGAAGATCACGATGAAGACGTAGGCGATCGGGGAATTGAAATAGGCGCTCCACTCCCTTTTCGCGATCGCCCGGACGTGGGAAAATGTTTCCATGACGATATCCTCTCCCGAAAAAGCGTTCTTTAAAAATGGTTCAGCGGTTCACGGTTCAGCGGTTCACGGTTGACTCGGCTTTTTTCAACCGTTGAACCGTGAACCGTTGAACCCTGGAACCTCTTTGTTAGTTGTTCTCCCCGGCGGTCAGGCAGCGGAAGACCTCGTCCAACCGCCCGGGATCGGTCTTGAGATCGGTGATCGCCCAGTTCTTCGCCCGCGCCGCCGCCACCACCTCCGCGGCCAGCGCCTTCTTCTCGCGGGGGAAGATCCGCAGGACCGTCTTCTCCGCCCCGCCACCCGCCGCGACCACCTTCTCCACGCCGGGGAGGCGCGCGAAGGCTTCCCGGGCCTCCGCCGCCGGGGCGTCCAGGGCGACGGTCACAACGTTGTAGGAGTCGCTTCGCGCCTTCAGCTCGGCGGGGGTGGAGTCGGCCACGATCCGGCCGCGGTTGATGATGATCGCGCGGGAGCAGACCTCCTCCACCTCCTCCAGGATGTGGGTGGAGAGGAGGATGATCTTCTCCTTCCCCATGGCGGCGATCATCTCCCGGACCACCTTCTTCTGGTTGGGATCGAGCCCTTCGGTCGGCTCGTCGAGAAGAAGGACCGGAGGGTCATGGACGAGCGCCTGGGCGAAGCAGGTCCGCTGGCGGTAGCCGCGGGAAAGGGTCTCGATGGTCTGGCGGCGGACCGGCTTCAGGAGGCAGGCGTCGAGCGCGCGATGCGCCCGCTCCGCCCGCTCCCGGCCGGAGTAGCCGCGGACCGCGGCCACGAAGAGGAGAAAGTCTTCCACCGTCATCTCGCCGTAGAGGGGAGTGGACTCGGGGAGGTAGCCGATCAGCTTCTGCGCCCGGACGGGATCGGTTGTGACCTCGATGCCGTGGACGAGCGCCCGCCCCGAGCTGGGAGGGAGGTAGCCCGCCAGCATCCGGATGGTGGTGGTCTTCCCCGCGCCGTTCGGCCCGAGGAAGCCCAGCACCGTTCCCGGCGAGACCGCGAAGGAAACGCCGTTCACCGCCTGGCGGGCGCCGAAGTTTCTGCAGAGTTTCTCCGTTTGGATCATCGTGACCTCCGGGAATCTGTAGTATCGCTACGCTTGCAGGAAATGCTGTATCGTCCGCGCCCGCGGGATCGCTCCGCCGGGCGGCATCCGAGTCTTCGGAACGCGGGATTAGATCATCCGGCCGCCCGGCCGTTCAAACATTTTTTGCGCCGGTAGTCGTAGGCTTCAGCCTGCGTTTGGTTGGAGCACCGCCGCGCCGTTTTCCGGTCCGTCCGATCCGTCTGATCCGACCGATCGGTCGGATCAGCCGACGTCCACGGTCTCGCCGAAGGCGGGGATCCCGGTCGCGATTCCGAACCTTTCCCCGACCGCGCGGGCGAACTCCTCCGCGCTCTCCTTCTCCGCGTGGACCACGAAGATCCGCTCCGGCTTCCGGCGGAGGGCGCCCAACCATTCCAGAAGCTCGGTCCGGTCGGCGTGCCCCGAGAAGCCGTTGATCGTCTCCACCCGGGCGCGGACGGGGTAAAAGCGTCCGAAGATCCTGACCTTCTCCGCGCCCTCCGCGATCTCCCGTCCCAGGGTGCCCCGCGACTGGTAGCTGACGAAGAGGATGGTGCAGGCCGCCCGTTCGATGTTGTGGAGGAGATGGTGCTTGATCCGCCCGCCCGTGCACATCCCGCTGCCCGCCATGATGATCGCGCCCTGCTTGTGGCGGTTGATCTCCTTCGATTCCCCGTTGGTCTCGGTGAGCGCCAGGCCGGGGAAAGAGAAGGGATCCCGTCCCCGCTGCAAGGCCGCTCCGAGCTTTCGGTCCAGGAACTGGGGAAAGCGCTTGTAGATGGAGAGGACCTCGATCGCCAGGGGAGAGTCGATGAAGGCCTTCGGGCGGGGGAGGGCGCCCTCCCGGATCAGGCGCTTCAGGCAGAAGACGATCTCCTCGGCCCGTTCGATGGCGAGGATGGGTATGACCACGTTGCCCTTCCTGGCGAAGGTCTCGGAGACGACCCGCTGGAGTATGCCAGCGGCTTCGTCGTAGGACTCGTGGTCGCGGTTTCCGTAGGTCGCCTCCATGAAGACGAAGTCGGGGTGGTCGGGCACGTCGGGGCTGGCGAGGAGGGGGTTCCCCTCCCGCCCGATGTCGCCCGAGAAGAGGAGTCGGCGCTGCTGCGTCCCCCGGCCGACCACCACCTCGACGGCCGAGGAGCCGAGGATGTGGGCGGCGTTGTGGAAGGCGACGGTCAGGTCGCGCCCGCAGGCGACCGGGCGGCCGTAGGGGACGGTCTTGAGGAGGGGGATGACCCTCCGGACGTCCTCGTCGGTGTAGAGGGGCTCCTCCGGGTAGGGCCCCTGCCGCCCTTCCTGGTCGTGGCGGCGCCGCTTCCGGTCGGCTTCCTCCTCGAGGATCGCGGCGGAGTCGAGGAGGGCCGCCCGGGCGATCGCGGCCGTGGGGGGAGTGCAGTAGATCGTCCCGGAAAAGCCCTTCCGGACCAGCCGGGGAAGGTAGCCGCAGTGGTCGAGGTGGGCGTGGGTGATGATGACGGAGCGGATGGTGGCGGGGGGGACGGGGAAGGGCGCCCAGTCCCGCCCGCGCAGGTGCCACTCCTGGTGAAGCCCGCAGTCCACCAGGACCCGGGAGGATCCGGTCTCGATCAGCATCCGGGAACCCGTGACGTTCTGCGCGGCGCCGAGGAAGGTGATCGTGGTCATGCGGGAGAAGATTATAATAGGTTGCCGGGAGTGTGAAGCGAAAGCTTCCGGCCCCGCCGCTTTTGGCTGGATCAGACGGATCGGTCGGATCAGACCAATCGGACGGATGACGCCGGCGCTCGGGCGGCTCTCTTGCCAATCAGGAATAATTATTGCTGGCATTTTCCGGTAAAGCGCATATGCTCGCAGAGAGCGCGCCTGCCATGAGCGAGCCGAGAGATGTCCGATCCGTC
>CAZOYW010000035.1:3614-6899 GCA_964584165.1 uncultured bacterium | reverse complement strand
CCGATCCGTCCGAGCGGACGCTGGCGGCACACGCCGCTGCCTACGCTCCCTGGCTCAAGAACGCCGATCCGGCCGTCGTCGCCAACGCCGCCATCTGCCTCATTCACCAGGCTAACTTCCTCCTCGACCGCCAGATCGCTGGTCTGGAGCGCTCCTTCGTCCACGATGGGGGGTACAGCGAAACGCTGGCGGCGGCGCGGTTGGCGGAGAGGCGACTGCAGAATCAGGCGGATCGGTCGGATCTGACAGATCGGACGGATAAAACCAGCCCGCTCTGTCCGCTCTGCGGCGGGGACATGGCCCTGCGCACGGCTCGCAAAGGCCCGCGCGCCGGCGAACGGTTCTGGGGCTGCCGGGGTTTTCCGGCCTGCCGCGGCCTCCGCCCCCACACCACCGGAACCCTCCCTAGCCCAACCCCGAACCGTTCGCCCGGCCCGACCCCATAGCCCCGCCCCCGCTCCGCTCACATCGCCCAGCCCCGAGGAATCCGCCCGTCCCGGGATCAGGCGTGACGACTCGCCGGGACTCGCCGCCGGGCTTGCTTTTTTCCCTCCGTTCGGTTATCTGTCCGATCCGTCAGATCCGACCGATCCGGCCCATGATTATGCCCCGCCGACAGCCCGCCCATCCTCCCGAACCCTTCCGGCGCTGGTTCGAGCGTCTCCTCGCCCAGGCGGAGAAAGGGAAGGAGCGGGAGGCCCAGGACCTGGTCTACGACTCTTGGGACACCGCCGACGAAGACGTCGCCTACGACCTCCTCGTCCAGGCGGTCGAGATCGCCCCGACCAACGTCGACGCCTGGCTCGGCCTCCTGGATTTCGAGCGGCTCAAGGACGCCGAACGGATCGAGATGCTCCGCCGCCTGGTCGCGTTGGGGAAAGAGAACCTGGGCGAGAAAACCTTCCGGGAAGGCCGGGGCCATTTCTGGTCCTGGATCGAGACCCGCCCGTACATGCGCGCGCGCGCGCGGCTCGCCTATGCGCTTCTGGAGCAGAAATGCTTCGACGAATCCGGCGCCGAGTACGAGGGGATGCTGGAGCTGAACCCGGGAGACAATCAGGGCCTACGCTATGAGCTGATGGCCTGCTACCTGGCGGCCGGAAGGCTCTCCGACGCGCGACGGCTCTTCTCCGAATACGGCGAGGAGAGGGAGTCCGCGGCTTGGGCCTGGGCCCGCGTTCTGGAGCGGTTCCTGTCGGGAGACCTTCCCGGCGCGGGGGAGGGGGCGCGGGCCGCGCGGCGACTGAACCCGCATGCTGCGGCTTATTTTCTCGGGAAGCGGAAGCTCCCCCGGGCCATCCCCGATTCCTACACCCGCGGGACCCGGGAGGAGGCGATCATCGCCTGGAACATAATGCGCCACGCCTGGGATAATCACCCCGCCGCCCGGGACTGGCTCCGATCGCTCTCCGGCGGTGCGGGAGGAGCGTGAAGCGAAAGCTTCACCCCGCCCGGTCAAGCTTTCGCATCAAATCGGGGCGGTCGGATTCGAACCGACGGCCTCTTGGTCCCAAACCAAGAGCTCTACCAGGCTGAGCTACGCCCCGGAAAAACGGCTGGAGGTGAATGGTGAATGGTGAATAGTGAATAGTAAAGGATAACACACAAAAAAAACACCGGGCGGCCGAAGATCGGCCGCTCATCTTTTTTTGCCTTGCCTACCATATATTTTTATGGTATAGGGTTCCCGGGACGATGAGGTGTGATCGCGGACCGATCGGTCGGATCGGACGGACAAAAAACGGCGGCCGCAACCGGGAGGAAACCATGCAGGAGCTGACGGAGATACAGAGGAAGGTCCTGGAGTTCGTCGCCGAAGGACGCGAAGGGGAGGGGATACCGCCCACGCTGGAGGAGATCCGCGACCGTTTCGGATGGAGGGCGATCGGGACCGTCCAGGATCACGTGCGGGCCCTCCTCCGCAAGGGCTACCTGCTCCGGGGGAAGGGGGCGCGGGGTTTGCGCGTCGCCCGGGACCCCGAAGCTTCCTTCGCGGAGGACGGCATCTGGTCTCCTCCCTGGGAGGAGAAAAGCCGCTCGCGCCGGCGCACGGTCCTCGTCCCGGTGGTCGGGGAGGTGGCGGCGGGCTCCCCCATCCTCGCGGTGGAGAACGTGCAGGAGGGATGGCTGATCGATCGGAAGGTGCTGGAGGGCGAGGACATCTTCTTTCTCCGGGTCAAGGGGGAGTCGATGATCGGCGCCCAGATCAAGGACGGGGACTACGTGATGGTCAAACCCCAGCCGACCGCCTCCTCCGGGGAGATCGTGGTCGCCCGGATCGGGGACGAGGTGACGGTGAAGCGGTTAAAGCAGGGGAGACGCTCCTTGGAGCTCCTCCCCGAGAACCCCGCCTTTCGCCCCATCGTCTGCCGGAGGGGGGAGGAGCTCGAGATCGTGGGGAAGGTGATCGGGGTGCTGAGGAAATACTGACGGGCTGCCCAATGTAGGCCGGTTCTGTGAACCGGCGGCCGGACGGGCCGCTTGGCCTGGCGCATCGGACGGATCGGTCGGATCCGACCGATCGGACGGATGGTCCGGCTTGTGGGAGCGCCGGGCGGGCGGCCAAGGCTCCCTTATCTGATATTCCACTGCTCCGGTGCTTCTTCATGTCTCGCTGGATCGCCTATCTCTCTTCCGTCCGCGGCGGAGGGAGGGACGGGGAGGCCCGCCGTTTCCTCGCCCTCCTGGAGGAGTACACGCCCTGGATCGAGCACGACGGAGGCTGCCGCGCCTATCTCGCGCTCGGGGGGATGCGGCGGATCTTCGGCCATCCCTTCGCCCTGCTCTCGCGGATCCAGTCGGAGATCGCCCGGAGGGGACTGCCGACCACGGCCGGGCTGGCCGCGAACAAATCCCTCTCCCGCGCCGCCGCCGACTCCGCCGCGGGCGGAGGGGCCTTCTGGGTCTTCCCCCAGGGGGAGAAGGACTTTCTCGACCTTCTCCGGGTCGAGCGGTGGACGGAGAAGATCGCGATCGGGAAGACGAAGCTGGCCGGGCGGATGCGGGAGCTGGGGATCGAGAGGGTGTCTGACCTGGCCGGGATCGATCCGGCCTGGGCCAGGCGGGCCTGGGGAGAGGAGGGGCTGGTCCTCCGCGAGCTGGCGCGGGGTTGCGATCCCCGTCCGGTGACCCGCCGCTTCCCGGCCTCCGGCGAAACTCCGGTTCAGCCGGGCCTCTTCCCGCCGGAGGGCCCGGACGAAAAGCTTATGATCCTCCGCCGCCTGGCCGTCCGCCTGCGCCGGCGCTACGGACCGCGGGCGGTCAGATGGATATCGGACGGATCGG
>CAZOYW010000035.1:0-3514 GCA_964584165.1 uncultured bacterium | reverse complement strand
CGTTTTCCTATGTTCGTCCACCTCCACTGCCACAGCTACTACTCCTTCCTCCGGGGGGCGTTTCCGCCGGCGGACCTCGCCCGGCGGGCGGCCGAGCTCGGGATGGCGGCGGTCGCTCTCACCGACACCGACGGGATCTACGGCGCGGTGGAGTTCTGCCTCTCCTGCCGCGCGGCCGGGGTCAAGCCGATCCTGGGGGCGGAGATTGCCGACCGGGGCCGCCGCGCCGTCTTCCTGGCCCGGAACCGCTCCGGCTGGGAGGAACTCTGCCGGATCGTGACCGCCCGCCAGCTGGACGGGGATTTTTCCCTCGCCCGCGCGATCGAAGGTTCCCGCGGCGATCTCTTCATCCTTTCTCCCTCCCCGGACCTCGCTCCCGCCCGCCCGCCCGCCGGCTTCCATCTCGAGATCGGCGCCAACCTGCCCGCCTCGCGCCGGGGAGCGATCGCCGCCGCCGCCGCGCGGCTCCGGGTCCCCCTCGTAGCCGCGGGCGACGTCCACTTCCTCCGCCCGGAGGACCGCGCGGTCGCGCGCCTCCTCGCCTGCGTCCGGACGCGCCGGAGCTGGGCCGACCTCCCGCCGGACGAAGCCCCGCCCGCGCGGGGCGCCTTCCTCTCCCCCGCCGAGATGGAGGAGGCGCTGGGGGGATATCCCGAAGCCCTCGCCGCCGCGGGGCGGATCGCCGAGGAGTGCGAGGATTTCCTTGAACTCGGGAAACTCCACCTCCCGCGCTATCCCCTCCCTCCCGGAGAGGAGGCCGCGGGGACGCTGCGCCGCCGCTGCGCCGAGGGGCTCAAGGAGCGCTACCGCCGTCCCGGCCGGGAGGTCCTCGCGCGGCTCGGGAAGGAGCTCCGGGTGATCTCGTCTCTCGGGCTGGCGGATTATTTCCTCTTCGTGGACGAGATCGTCCATTTCGCGAGGGTTCGGGCCATCCCCACCCTGGGGCGGGGATCGGCGGCCAACAGCCTCGTCTGCTACCTCCTCGGCATCACCCATCTCGATCCCCTCCGCCACGACCTCTACTTCGAGCGTTTCTTGAGCCCGGAGCGGGAGGACCCGCCGGACATCGACCTCGACTTCCCCTACCACCGCCGGGACGAAGCGATCGCGCACGTCTACGAGCGCTACGGGAAGGAGCGGGTGGCGATGCTCTCCACCGTCGTCCGCTTCCGGGCCCGGAGCGGCCTGCGCGAGGCGACGGCCGCCGCCGGGCTCCCCCCCGCGGCGGCCAGCCGCCTCACCCGCTTCCTCCCCTACTTCGCGAGCCTCCAGGATCCCGGGCGGATCCGCCGGGAGGTCCCGGAGTGCCGGGGGCTCCCCTGGGACGATCCCTCCTTCCGGTCGCTCTGGCGCGCCGCCGGCCGGATCGAGAACTTCCCCCGCCACCTCTCCGTCCACCCGGGCGGAGTGATCGTGGCCCCCGAGCCGCTCACCCGCTATCTCGCCCTCGAGCGGGCGGCCAAGGGGATCGTCGTCACCCAGCCCGATCTGCGCGGAGTCCAGGGACTCGGCCTCCTCAAGATGGACATCCTGGGGCAGCGCGCTCTCTCCGTGGTCGAAGACGTCCTCAAAACGGAGGCGGCCCGGGGGCGGCCGATCGATTTCCGGGCCACCGATCCCGCGGCCGACCCCGCGACGGCGGATCTTATCGCCGCGGGCCGGACCATCGGCTGTTTCTACATCGAGTCGCCGGTGATGCGCAACCTGATCCAGCGCCTCCGGGTCCGGGACTTCGAGACGCTGACGGCCGCCTCCTCGATCATCCGCCCCGGCGTTTCCAACACCGGGCTAGCCGAGCGCTACATCAACCGCCGCCTGGGCAAGGAGCCGGTCGCCCCGATCCATCCCCTGGTCGACCCCATCCTCGCCGAGACCTGCGGCGTGATGGTCTACCAGGAACAGGTGATGCGGGTGGCGATCGCCGCGGGCGGGATGACGGCGGCCGAGGCCGACCGCTTCCGCAAGTGCATGAGCAAGAAGCCGGGGTGGGAGGAGATCGAGAAGCGGCGGGAGGGTTTCTTCCGGGGCGCGCGGGAACGGGGGATCGGCGCGGCGGCGATCGCGGAGCTCTGGCGCCAGATCGAGGGGTTCGCCGCCTACGCCTTCTGCAAGGCGCACAGCGCCTCCTTCTGCCTCCTCTCCTACCAGGTCGCCTACCTGAAGGCGAACCGCCCGGCGCCCTTCATGGCCGCGCTGATCTCCCACCGGGGAGGGTTCTACCCGACCGGCGAATACATCGAGGAGGCCCGGCGGATGGGACTCGCCGTCCTCCCGCCCGATCTCAACCGGAGCGGGTGGGAATGGCGGGCGGAGGGGGAGGGGATCCGGGCGGGACTGATGGAGGTCCGGGGGCTGGGCGCTCGGACGCGCGGAAGGATACTCGCCGCGCGGGAGCGCGCCGCCTTCTCCTCCTTCGAGGATTTCCTCCGGCGGGCGAGGCCGGAGCGGGACGAGGCCGCCGGGATCGTCGCCAGCGGCGCCGGCGACGGGTTGGGCGAGGACCGGCGTTCGCTCGCCTGGCGTCTCCTGGGGGGCGTCCCGGAGGCGGCGCCGCTCTTCCCGGACGAACCGCTCCCCGGCCCGCCGCCGCCTCGCTTCCCCGCCCTTCCGGAGAGGAGAGCGTCGGCGACCGTGGCGGACGGCGGCCTTCTTCCGGGCATCCCCCTGGTCCGGGCGGCGGAGCTCATGGGGCGGAGGGGGCAGGAGGTCCAGTTCGTCGGCCGCCCGGTGACCGAGCGGTTGACCCGGACGTCCGGGGACGGGCGCCTCATGAAGTTCCTCACCCTGGAGGACGAGACCGGGCTTTTCGAGGTCGTTCTCTTCCCGGACTGCTACGCGCGCTATGGCCGCCATCTCAGCGAGCCCGGTCCCTTCTACGTCCGGGGCGAAGTCCAGGTCAAGGACGGAGCGGCGACGGTGATCTGCCGTTCTTTATCCTCGCTGCGCCTCTAAGGCGCAGCGAGGATAAAGAAAATTGCGCGCGGAGGAAGCGCCCGGAATACACTTGACGCTTTCCGGGAGAGGAAATATCCTATTTCCAGCTTTTTTTTATCGCGCGCAATCTCGCGCGCGATAAAAAAGGAGGAGGGAAAAATGGAAATCATCTGGATCTTCATCATCGCCGCGGTCGCGATGGTCATCGTCTACGCCCTGGCCAACATGTCGAAGAAGGGGGCTTCCTCCTGCTGCTGCTCCGCCCCCGCGGAGAAGAAGGAAGAGAAGCCGACCGGCAAAGCCTGACCGGATTTCGGCCGCCGCGCCGGCGGCGAGTGAAGGAGAGCAGGGCCGGACGGGGAAGCGCTCAGAGCTTCCCGGTGTTTCCGGCCTTGCTTTTCCCCCCGCTTCCCATACAATCGCGCGTTTGTTTCGTTGTGTTTGGTGTTTGCCCCGGGCGGTTAGCTCAGCTGGTTAGAGCGCCACGTTGACATCGTGGAGGTCGCTGGTTCGATCCCAGTACCGCCCATTTCCATCGAGCGGGGGAAAATCCCCGCTCGATGAAAATGGGGGATAGTAG
>CAZOYW010000034.1:24467-33834 GCA_964584165.1 uncultured bacterium | reverse complement strand
CCCGCCTGTTCCCCTCCCCCGCCGGGCCAATCCGGACCCATTCGCGGTCAAGCTCGCCGGGCTTTGAGCTCGAAGCGGATCGGGGTTCCCTCGAAGCCGAAGGCCTCGCGGAGGCGGTTGGCGAGGTAATGCTCGTAGGCGGGGGGCAGGAGGGAGGGGTCGTTCACGAAGAGGCGGACGAGCGGCGGTGCGGCGCGGACCTGGACCGCGTAGAAGATCTTGAGCTGCCTCCCCTTCATCCGCCGGGGGGCCGTCCCCTCCCGCGCCTGCTGAATGACCCGGTTCAGGATCCCGGTCGGCACCTCTTTCTTCCTCTCCGCGGCCGCGTAGTCGCAGGCCTCCATTACGGAGTCGAGCGACTGCCTTTTCAAGGCGGAGAGGAAGACCACCGGGAGGAAGCCGGCGAAGGGGAGGCTCTCCCGGACCGAGCGCAGGTATTCCTTCCGGCCGGTCCCCCGGGCCAGGTCCCACTTGTTGACGCCGAGGACGCAGGCCTTCCCCTTGGCGAGCGCCATCTCGATGAAGTGGGTGTCGACCCGGGTCGGCGGCTGTCCCGCCTCGAGGAGAAGGAGGACGGCGTCCGCCCGGTCGATCGAGCGGACGGTCCGGGACATGCTGAAGCGGCTCAGCGCGGACTGGGAGTGGGACTTCTTGAGGAGGCCGGCGGTGTCGACCAGGACGAAGTCCTTCCCCCGCCACTGGAAGGGCGTGTCCACGGCGTCCCGCGTCGTCCCCGGCGTCGCGTCCACCACCACCCTCTCCTCGCCGAGGAGGGCGTTGACCAGGGTGGACTTCCCCACGTTCGGCCGCCCGACGATCGCGACGTTCGTCCCCGGAGCCTTCGGGGGGAGGCGGTAGTCGGGGAGGCGCTCCAGGATGAGGTCGAGAAGATCCCCGATCGCCAGGCCGTGCAGCGCGGAGACGGCGATGAGGTCGCCGAAGCCGAGCGCGGAGAACTCGGCCTCGTTCCCCGCTGCCTTCCCCGAGTCCAGCTTGTTCGCGGCCACGATCGCCGGCTTGCCGGCGGACCGGATGATCCGGGCCACCTCGCGGTCGTCGGGGGTGAGGCCGTCCTTGAGGTCGGCGACCAGGAGGCAGAGGTCCGCGTCGCGGATCGCGGCCAGCACCTGCCCGCCGACCGCCGACGTGATCCCCTCGGAGCGGCCGGGGACGAGCCCCCCGGTGTCCACCACCCGGAAATAGCGCCCGGACCACTCCACTTCGCCGTAGATCCGGTCGCGGGTGGTCCCCGCTTCGTCGTGGACCACGGCCACCCTCCGGCCCAGCAGGCGGTTGAAGAGAGTGGACTTCCCCACGTTCGGTCGCCCGACGATGGCGACCAGGGGAGGCGGGGTAAAGGCGGCTACGGTGTTCATGGGATCGTCTCCCCGCGCATTCTATCAGAAGGAGGGCGGGATTGATGCGGAAAGGCGGAATTGATATAGTCATTCAGAGAATCCAGAAGGCACCAGCGACATGAACGGAACGAGCGCCAATCCTCCGTCGAAGCCCGCGGATTTCATCCGGGAGATCGTCGCCGAGGACTTGAGGACCGGGAAGAACGGGGGGAAGGTCGTCACCCGCTTTCCCCCCG
This sequence comes from uncultured bacterium, assembly GCA_964584165.1. GTDB lineage: Bacteria > Auribacterota > Erginobacteria > Erginobacterales > CAZKCI01 > CAZKCI01. The sequence goes on along the minus strand of CAZOYW010000034.1, from coordinate 32,240 downwards.
AGCCGAACGGCTACCTGCACATCGGCCACGCCAAGTCGATCTGCCTGAACTTCGGCATCGCCGCCGAGTTCGGGGGGAGATGCCACCTCCGCTTCGACGACACCAACCCGACCAAGGAGGAGGTCGAGTATATCGACTCGATCTTCACCGACATCCGTTGGCTCGGCTTCGACTGGGGAACCCACCTCCACTACGCCTCCGACTATTTCGGCCAGCTCGCCGGATACGCCGAGGACCTGATCCGGGGCGGGAAGGCCTACGTCGACAGCCTCTCCCCCGAGGAGATCCGCCTCCACCGGGGGACGCTCACCGCCCCGGGGCGGGAGAGCCCCTACCGCGCGCGCTCCCCCGAGGAGAACCTCGACCTCTTCCGGAGGATGCAGGCGGGCGAGTTCGAGGAAGGGACCCACGTCCTGAGGGCCAAGATCGACATGGCCTCGCCCAACCTGAACCTCCGCGATCCGGTGATCTACCGGATTCTCAAGGCCTCCCACCACCGGACCGGCGACCGGTGGTGCGTCTACCCGATGTACGACTTCGCCCATCCGATCTCCGACGCCCTGGAGGAGATCACCCACTCCATCTGCACGCTCGAGTTCGAGGACCACCGGCCGCTCTACGACTGGTTCCTGGAGCACCTCCCCGTCCCCGCCCGCCCCCGCCAGATCGAGTTCGCCCGCCTCAACGTCACCTACACCGTCCTTTCCAAGCGCCGCCTCCTCGCCCTGGTCGAGGGGGGAAAGGTCTCGGGTTGGGACGACCCCCGCATGCCCACCCTCTCGGGGATGCGGCGGCGCGGCTACACCCCGGAAGCGATCCGGGAATTCGCCGACCGGATCGGCGTGGCGAAAAGGGACAGCACCGTGGACATGGCCCTCCTCGAGCACTGCCTGCGGGAGGACCTCAACCGGCGGGCGATACGGCGGATGGCGGTCCTAAGGCCCCTCAAGGTGACAATCGTCAACTACCCGGAAGGGAAGACCGAGGAACTCCCGGCGGTGAACAATCCCGAGGACGAGTCGATGGGGACCCGGATGGTCCCCTTCGGCCGAGAGATCTTCGTCGAGCGGGACGATTTCCGGGAGGATCCCCCGAAGAAGTTCTTCCGCCTCTCCCCCGGGAGGGAGGTGCGGCTGCGCTACGGCTACTTCATCACCTGCGTCGAGGCGCTCAAGGACCCCGCGACCGGCGAGGTCGTCGAGCTCCGCTGCACCTACGATCCCAAGACGCGGGGAGGCTACTCCCCCGACGGGAGGACGGTCAAGGGGACGATCCACTGGGTCGCCGCCGCCCGAGCCGGGGAGGCCGAGGTCCGCCTCTACGACAAGCTCTTCACCGTCCCCGACCCCAACGACGTGCCGGAGGGGGGGGACTTCCGCGACTTCCTGAACCCCGTCTCGCTCGAGGTCCTCTCCTCCTGCCGGATCGAGCCGGAACTCGCGGGGGCGAAGCCGGGCTCCCTCTACCAGTTCGAGCGCCAGGGCTATTTCTGCGCCGATCCGGATTCGCGGGAGGGGAAGCCGGTCTTCAACCGGGCGGTGACCCTCCGGGACAGCTGGGCAAAAATCGAGAAGCGGCAATAAAGGCCGCTTCTCGATTTTTCGCCCCGTCGGCGCGGACATAAATGTCCGCGGCTACGGCTCCAACAAGACGCCCCGGAGGCCAGGACCTTCAGGTCCGCGCCGGCGGCTGCCCTTGTTTCTCCACGATCCCCGCCGCCGCGTTCAAGGCGTCTTTCAGCTTGGCGGCGTCCTTGGCCCCGGCTTGGGCCAGATCCGGCCGCCCGCCGCCCGAACCCCCGGCGAGCGCGGCCACTTCCTTCACGATCTTCCCGGCGTGGTAGCCCGCCTTGACCAGGTCGGGTGTCACCAGCGCGACCAGTTGGACGCCCCGTGAACCGGACGAGCCGAGGACGGCGATACCAGTTCCGAGCTTCCCCTTCAGGGTGTCGGCGGCGGAGCGGAGGATCTCGATCTCGGCCTCTCCCAGGTCGGCGGAGACGACCCGGATCCCGTTGACCGTTCGCGCCGACGCGAGCAGACGGTCGAGATCGCCCGCTGCCTGTTTCTTGAGAAGGTTCATCCGCTCGCTCTCGAGAGCCTTGAGCCTCTCCTCGATCATCTCCATCCGCTCCAGGATCTGATCGGGCCCGGCCTTCAGCCGCTCCCTGACCGCTTCGACCAGGTCCCGGTCGGCGAGCGCGCGGGCGGCGGCCCTTTCCCCGCAGCAAGCTTCGATCCGCCGCAGTCCGGAACCGATCGAATGTTCCTTCGCGATCAGGAAGAGGCCGATCTCGCCGGTCCGCTTCACATGGGTCCCCCCGCAGAGCTCGCGGCTGTAGCGTCCGACATCGATCATCCGGACGGTGGCGGCATATTTCTCGCCGAAGAAGGCGAGGGCGCCCTGGGCCTTGGCCTCGGCCAGGGGGAGAGAGAAGATCGTAACGCTGTCATCGGCGACGACGAGCGAGTTCACCCGCGACTCGATCTCCCGCTGGGCTTCCCGGGAGAGCCCCTCGAAGTGGGTGAAGTCGAAGTGGAAGTAATCCGGACCGACGAAGGATCCGGCCTGGCAGACATGCTCCCCGATCGTCTCCCGGAGAGCGTGCTGGAGGAGATGGGTGGCGGTGTGGTGGCGCTGGATCTGGCGGCGGCGGTCGGCGTCAACCAGGGCTTCCGCCTCCTCCCCCTCCCCGATCTCCCCTTCCGTCACCTTCCCCCGGTGGACGATGAAGCCTTCCAGGGGGGAAACGGTGTCTTCCACGGCAAAGGACCCCCGGGGGGCGGCGATCGTCCCGGTGTCGCCGACCTGTCCGCCGGACTCGGCGTAGAAGGGAGTCCGGTCGAGCACCAGCTGGATGGAGTCTCCCGCGCGGGCGGTCTTCACTCGCGCGCCAGCCTTGGCCAGTCCGACGATCCTCCCCCGGGCGGCCAGCTTCTCATAGCCGAGGAACTCCACCCGGGGGAGCTCCCGGCGGAATTCGTGGTAGACCGGGAGGACCTCCTTTTCCGCCATCCCCTTCCAGGCCACCCGGCAGCGGCACTTCTGCTCCTCGAGTTTCTCCTGGAACCCTTCCCAATCCAGCGTGAGCCCCTTCTCCTGGGCGACCTCCTCGGTCAGCTCGGCCGGGAAGCCGTAGGTGTCGGAGAGTTTGAAGACCGCCTCGCCGGGGACGACCGACTTGCCCTTCGCCCGGAGGTCGGCGGCAAGGCCGTCGAGCATCTCCAGACCCTGGGTGAGCGTTCCCCCGAAACGCTCCTCTTCCGCCCGGATCACGCGCGTGACATGGAGGCGGCTCTCCAGGAGCTCGGGGTAGGGCGCCTTCATCACCTCGACCACGGGGGCGACGAGACGGTGGAGGAAGGGCCCTGCGAGGCCCAGCCTCCGACCGAAACGGACGGCCCGGCGGAGGAGGCGGCGGACGACGTATCCCCTCCCCTCGTTGGAGGGGAGGACGTTCTCCGAGACGGCGAAGGTCAGCGAGCGGATGTGGTCGGCGATCACGTGGTAGGGGGTGATCGTCTCGTCGCCGTAGGGAACGCGGGCGAGAGCCTCAAGGGCGGAGATGATCGGGCGGAAGAGGTCGGTCTGGTAGTTGCTCTTCACCCCCTGGGAGAGGAGGGCGAGGCGCTCGAGCCCCATTCCGGTGTCGATCCCCCGCCGGGGGAGCGGCCGGCGGGCGCCGCCAATCTCCTGGAAGAACTGGGGGAAGACCAGGTTCCAGAACTCGAAGTAGCGTTCGCAGTCGCAGCCCGGCCGGCAGTCCGTTCGGGAGCATCCGAACTCCTCGCCCAGGTCGTAGTAGATCTCGGAGCAGGGGCCGCAGGCGCCGGACGACCCGGCCGGCCCCCAGAAGTTGTCCTTGTCCCCCAGGCGGACGATCCGCTCCTCCCTGATCCCGGTCCGCTTCCGCCAGAGGTCAAAGGCTTCGTCGTCGTCCAGGTAGACCGAGACCCAGAGACGGGACTGGTCGAGCTTCATCACGGAGGTGACGAACTCCCAGGCCCAGTCGATCGCCTCCGGCTTGAAGTAATCGCCGAAGGAGAAGTTGCCCAGCATCTCGAAGAAGGAGTGGTGGCGCATCGTCCGGCCGACGTTCTCCAGGTCGCTCTGCTTACCCCCCACCCGGAGGCACTTCTGGACGCTGGCCGCCCGGGTGAAAACGAGGGGGGCGTCGTTCCAGAACGGCTTGAAGGGGACCATCCCGGCCGAGGTGAAGAGGAGGGTGGGGTCCGCCGAGGGGACTAGCCCATCGCTGGGGCGGATCGCGTGCCCGCGGGCGGCGAAGAAGTCGAGAAAGGCCTTGCGGATTTCCTGGGAATTCATAAATCCAGTCATTTGGTCAGGGTTAGGAAGTTGGTTTGGTAAATGGGTTAGGTCGATGGGCCGGTTACACCTGACCCTAACCCATTGACCAGACGCACTTCTTAACCCTCACCCATTTACTTCGGTGGCTTTTCCTCCGCCGCCGTCTTCACCGCGGCGGCGATCTGCTCCGGAGAAAACCCCCGCCGGGCGAGATAGGCCCAGAGCCTCCGCCTAGCCGCCTCCGGATCGATCCCCCGCAGGCGAAAGGCCGCCCGCCGGGCCAGATCGGCGGCCATCTCCTCCTCCCGCCCGGGGACGAACTCCGCCAAGAGGGCCCGCGCCGCGACCTCTCCGGAGACCCCCTTCCTCCCGAGCTCCGCCCCGATCAGCCGGGCGGAGCGCGGTTTGAGTCGGGCCCGTTCCTGGACGAAGAGGCGGGCAAAGCGCTCGTCGTCGATCAGGCCGAGGCGCTGGCAGTCCGCGACCGTCGCCGCGACCGCCGCCGGCGGGAACCCCTTCCGCTTCAGCCTCTCCGCCATCTCCTTCTCCGTCCGCTCGCGGTAGGAGAGGAGGAGAAGGGCGTAGTCCCGCGCCTTCTCGGCTTCGCCGCTTTCCGATCGCGCCATGGTGGCACCCGCCCGGATAGGCCCGACGATTTAACCGCGAATCACGCGCTGGCGCGCCGTTCCGGCCGTCGTAGCCAAAGGCTACTTTGGCGGAGTCGGCAGCGCTTCAGCGCGCAGGCGCGAATAAAGCGCGAATGGGCCCTGATTCTTGGAGCTTTCTTGGCGTTTCTCCGTGTCTTGGCGGCTCCCTGGCAAACGGCTCGGCGGCGCGATCTACTCTTCCGGCAGGACCACGTACCCCCGGCTGGTGTGGACAAGGGCGGGGCCGCTGGCCTCAGCGGCCAGGCGCTCGAAATCCTTAAGCGAGCCCACCGCCTGACGGTTCACCTCGTCGATCAGGTCGCCGGGCCGGAGGCCGAGCGCCGCGGCCGCGCTTTCCCGCCCGACCCGCCCGATCCTCACGCCGGAGGCCTCGCCGTCCGCGACCGCCTCGACGCTGAGGCCGCGCCAGGAAACCCGGAGGGGGGCGGCGTCCCCGGCGGGGGGAACGGCCGCTCCCTCCTTCGCCTCCAGGCAGGCCCGGATCGTCTGCGACTTTCCGTTCCGCAGGATCTCGATCTCGGCGTTCGCCCCCGCCCGGGCGTACTTGATCTTGCCGACCAGGTCGGCGGGCTCAAGGACGGGGGAGCCGTTGAAGGCGCGGATGATGTCGCCCGGGATGATCCCCGCCTTCTCGGCGGGGCTCCCCGGCTCGACCCGGTGGACCAGGGCCCCCTGCAGGTCGGGAGAGGCGAAGGAGGAGCGCATCGCCTCGGTGACCGGCTGGACCCAGACGCCCAGCCAGCCGCGGACCACCTCGCGCCCGCTCTTGAGGTCGTCGAGGATCGCCTTGGCCCGGTTGATCGGGATGGCGAATCCGATCCCCTGGTAACCCCCGCTAGTGGAGAAGATCGCGGTGTTGATCCCGATCACCTCCCCCTTCAGGTTGGTGAGCGGGCCGCCGGAGTTGCCGGGGTTGATCGCGGCGTCGGTCTGGATCAACCCCTCGTAGTACTCGGGGGCGCAGGAGCGGGGGGCGCGGATCCTCCGGTCCAGGGCGCTCACCACGCCCACGGTGAGGGTGGGCTGGGGGTTGTCCACCACCGCCCCGAAGGGGTTGCCGATGGCGATCGCCCACTGGCCGATCCTGACCCGGTCCGAGTCGCCCAGGGGAGCGGCGGGGAGATCCCGGGCCTCGATCTTGATCACCGCCAGGTCGTAGGTCTCGTCCGCCCCGGTGAGAACGGCGGGAAACTCGCGCCCGTCCGGGAGGCGGACGAGGATCTCCCGGGCGTGGTCGAGGACGTGCTGGTTGGTGAGGATGTAGCCCTTGGGGTCGATGATCACGCCCGAGCCGAGCCCTTCCTCGGCGTAGGAGCGCCCGGGGATCCCGAAGAAGTAGCGGAGGAACTCGTCGGTCTCCGGGTCCCGCCAGACCGCGGTGGTGATGATGGTGACCACGGCCGGCCCCACCTTCTCCCCGACGGCCACGAACTCCTCCTCCAGCCGCTCCGCCGGCGATTCCGCGAACCAGGGGAAGAGGCCGGAGGCGGGGAAGGCGGGCGCGGGGAGAAGCGCGGCGAAGACCAGCAATATTATCGTCGCCGCTTTCATGACATTCGATGATATGCGCCGCTTTTGGGAGGGACATTCTTGTCCCGATCCGTGCCGGGCTGGATCATTCCGGCGCCGAGACCAGCGCCTCCGGAGTCACCTTCTTCCGGATCTCCTGGGCGAGCTGGTGGGCGAGCTTCTTGTCGTCCCGGAGGGCCTGGCGGACGGATTCCCTCCCCTTCCCCAGGCTCGTCGCCCCGAAGTTGAGGAAGGCGCCCTTCTTCTCGATCAGGCCGCTCGAGAGCCCGAGGTCGATCAGCGAGCCCTCCCAGGAGATCCCCGATTTGTAGAGGATGTCGAACTCGGCCGAGCGGAAGGGGGGCGCCACCTTGTTCTTCACCACCTTGGCCAGGACCCGGGAGCCGATCACGGCGTCGGCGGAGTCCTTGACCATCCCGATCCGGCGCATGTTGAGGCGGACCGAGGAGTAGAACTTGAGCGCCGTCCCGCCCGGCGTGGTCTCCGGGTTGCCGAACATCACTCCGATCTTCATCCGGATCTGGTTGATGAAGATGCAGCAGGTCTTGGACTTGGCGATCGCGGCGGTGAGCTTGCGGAGCGCCTGCGACATCATCCGGGCCATCAGCCCGACGTGGGTGTCGCCGATCTCCCCCTCGATCTCGGCCCGGGGGACGAGGGCCGCCACCGAGTCGATCACGATCACGTCCACGGCGTTGGAGCGGACCAGGGTCTCGGCGATGTTGAGCGCGTCCTCGCCCGAGTTGGGCTGGGAGATGAGGAGGGAGTCCAGGTTCACGCCCAGGAGCTTGGCGAAGGCGGGGTCGATCGCGTGCTCGATGTCGACGTAGGCCGCCACCCCGCCCGCCTTCTGGACGTTGCCCACCACGGTGAGGGCGAGCGTGGTCTTCCCGGAGGCCTCCTGCCCGAAGATCTCCACCACCCTTCCCCGGGGCAGGCCGCCGATCCCGAGGGCGAGGTCGAGCGTGAGCGCGCCGGTGGGGATGGCTTCAACCTTGAGCGAGGCCGCCTTGGCCCCGAGCTGCATGATCGTCCCCTTGCCGTACTGCTTTTCCACCTGCTCCAGTGCGAGCTCCAGCGCCCGCTTCTTCCCATCCATCTCGTCCTTGGCCATGATCGTCTCCCGGTTGCTGGGTCTTGGTTTAAAAAGGCCGCGGATTGCGCGGATTATCGCAAATTATGATCAGCAAATAATGTCCACGCCCGGCTTCGCCGGACGTAGGCCCGGTCTGCGACCGGGCGCGACAGGCTAGGCCGCCGGTTCACA
>CAZOYW010000034.1:13065-24367 GCA_964584165.1 uncultured bacterium | reverse complement strand
AGAACCGGCCTACATGGCGCGAAGATCCTGGCCGCCGGTCAGGCGATGCTCGGAGAGCACCTCGTGGAGCGCGCCGTCCGCGGAAAGAGTGCTTTTCATCAATAATATCACGTCGACGCCGAGCGGACCAAGCGAATCGGCCCGGGCTTCCCGGAAGACCTTCTCCAGTCCGCCCGCCCCCGCCGGGCTCTTCACCCTTCCCAGCGTGAGATGGGGATGATAGGGGCGGTCTTCGGGCGCAAAGCCGAGGCTGGAACAAGCTTTCTCGAGGTCAGCGACCAGGCGGGAGAGGCTCTCCCGGTCCCCCTCCAGGCCGGCCCAGATCACCCGCGGCCGCTCGGAGGAGGGGAAGGCCCCCAGCCCGCCGGCGGAGAGGCCGAAGGGGGAGTGGCGGCGGGCCGTTTCATCGAGCGCCCCCCGGAGGGCGGGAACCTCCCCCTCCCCGACCTCTCCCAGGAACTTGAGCGTGAGGTGGACGTTCTCGGGCCGGACCCAGGCCACGCCCCGGAGGCGCCGGCTCAAGAGCGCCGTGACTTCGGCCAGCCGGCCTCTCAGCGCATCCCCCAGTCCGACCGCCACGAACAGCCGCATTTTATAGGTCCTATAGGTCCTATAGGTCTTATAGGACCTATAGTTTTTTCTCGATCCAAGCCCCCCCCAGCACCACGTCGCCCCGGTAGAAGGCCACCGCCTGGCCCGGCGTGATCGCCTCCTGGGGGCGGTCGAAGACGACCTCGATCCCGCCGGATGGGTCGGGGATCAGCTCGGCCTCCGCGCCGGGGTGAGTATAGCGGATCTTCGCGGTCGCGCGCAGGGTTTTGTCCGGGGGGTCGATGGCGATCCAGTTGGGATCGCGGGCGAGGAGACGCCGGGAGAGGAGATCTTCCCGGGATCCGACCACCACGCGGTTGGCGGCGGGGTCGATCCCGACGACGTAAAGCGGGCCTCGCTTCCCCGAGGCCGAGGAGAGGCCGCGCCGCTGGCCGAGCGTGTAGAGCTGGTAGCCCGGATGGACCCCCAGCGCCTTCCCCTCCCGGTTCACGATCTGGCCGGGCGAGAGGGTCCGGCGCCGGCGAAGGAAGCCGCCCAGGCGGCCGTTGCCGAGGAAGCAGGCGTCGACGCTGGAGGGGAGCGGCCGGAAGGACTCTAGGAGTTCCCCGGTCAGCTCCCCGACCCGATCAAGGGCGATCTCGCCCAGCGGCAGGAGGACCCGGGAGAGCTGGCGGGGGGTCAGGCGGTGGAGGAAGTAGGACTCGTCGCGGGCGGGATCGAGGTTCTTGCGAAGGAGCGGGCGTTCGCCCGGGACCACCCGGGCGTAATGGCCGCTGGAGAGGCGCTCGCAGCCGGCGGCGAGGGCGGCCTCGAGGAGACGGCCGAACTTGAAGCGGGGGTTGCAAAGGACGCAGGGGCTGGGCGTTCTCCCCCGGTCATGCTCGGAGAGAAAGGAGGCGATGATCTCCGCCTCGAAGCAGGCGGAGAGGTCGAGGACGCGGAGGGGGATCCCGAGGCGGGAGGCTATCTCCTCGACCGCCCGGAGCTCGTCCGCGCGGGGGACGGGCGAGGAGTCGGGGGGGGAGAGGAGAAGGTGGAAGGCTAGGACCTCGTGCCCTTGCTTCCGGAGCAAGGCGGCGACCAGGGCGCTGTCCTTCCCTCCGCTGAGAGCGACGCCTATTCTCATGATTCGGCGGCGGGCGGCCGATCCCCTTAATCCGAATGTCGTCCGCCAACAAACATCCCGGACCGCACGCTAGGTTCTCGGCAGCCTCTTGAGCAGTTCCCTCGACTCCCCGATCAGACCGTCCATCTCCTCTCCGATCCCCTTCCCCACCTTGATCAGGAAGGAGGCGATGGACATGTTCGCCCTCAGGCGCGCGAGGGCGGCCTGGCGGGAGAAATCGGGCGAGGGGTCGACGGCGTCGGCGAGGTAGGCCCGGAGGAAATCCTCCTCCCGGCAGGTCTTGAGGAGAGCCGGGAAGAGGCGGAACTGGTGGCGGAACTGGGAGATGAAGTAGCCCACGTCGAAGGCGGGGTAGCAGAGGAAGGCGGAGTCGAAGTCGATCACCGAGACGAAGAGCGTGCTGATGTCCTGCATCCGGTCCTGGCCGATGATGATGTTCTTGGGGTGGTAGTCCCCGTGGACCAGGACAAAACGCCCGCCCTCGGTCCGGCCGATCTCCTCCTCGCCGATCTCCACGGCGTCCAGGATCGCCTCCGCCGTCCCGAGATGGGGGTTGCCCACCCGCCGGAAGGCGTCGCGGTAGGAAGAGAACTTCTTCCGGCCGCGGGCGACGGTCTCGTCCGGCTCCCCCGCGCGGAGCTTCAGGTTGTGGAGGCGCGAGAGCCAGCGGGCGGCGAGTTGGAAGTACTCCATCCCCACCTTCGCCTCCACGGCGGGGAGGAGCTCGAAGAGGCGCTTCCCCCGCGCCCCTTCCTCGATCACGATCCTCTCCTCCGGGTTGACCTCGATCACCTCCGGGACGCGGAAGGTCCCGCCCCGGAAACCGGAGCGGTGGAGGCGAGAGACGAGGTCGAGCGAGCGGCTCACCCGTTCCCAGGCGGAGGAGGAGGCGACCTTCTTCATGACCAGGCGGGAGCGGTATTCGTCGTCCCCTTTCGTCCCCAGCGTGATCATGGTCACCACGATGTTGGATCCGGCCTTGGGGATCTCTTTGAAGAAGGGGCGGCAGCGACCGGCCCGGATCTCGGCGGCGACATCGGCGATCGACTCCACGGGATGGTCGAACTGGGTGGGGAGGACGCCCGAGGATTGGGCGGCGTGGGCGTCGGAGCCGCCCAGGGCGGTGAACTTGAGGCGGTGCCAGAGGCTCAACCCCGCGTAGTTCTCCTTGGGCGTGTGGTTGAGGCTGAAGATCTCGATCCCGTCCAAGAGGGGGTTCCGGAGATCTTCGTCGGAAGGGACGCGGCCGGAGCGGAAGGGGTGGGCCCAGACCAGGGCCGCGGAGGGGAAGAGCCGCCGCAGCTCGCAAAGCTCGGCCCCCTTCTCCGCCGTCCGGTCGCCGCCGTAGACCAGGACGTGGCCGATCTCCGTCTCCACTTCCTGCCCGGCGAGGACGAGGAAGGTCGAGTCGACCTCGGCCGCCCGGCGCAGGTCGGCGATCTCCTCCGGCGACCAGAGGTAGTGGTGGTCGGTGAGGACGATCCCCTGGAGGTTCTTTTTGACCGCCTGGCGGATCAGTTCCTCGGCGGCGGCGCGGCTGCAGGCGGAATGCCGGCAGGTGTGGGCGTGCATCTCGAGGAGCATGGGGAAAGTGTAAGGTGTCGGGGGTCAGGTGTAAAGCGGGAGAAGGCTTGCGCGCGGGCCGGGCAGGATGGGCGGAAATAAATCGGCTCGCCTCTCCCTTTTCCCGTAGGCGCGGACCTTTGAGGTCCCTCTCAGCCCAGACGGGAGGCGGCGGCGCGGTCGGCGGCGAAGATCAGGCGGCCGGCGCGGGGGCGGACGAGCGCGGCGGGGAGGGAGGGGTCGCGATCCGCTGCGACCCGCCGGAGAATGCCCGCCTTCTTCTCGCCAGAGACCAGGAAGAGGACGACGCGTGAGCGGTTGATCGCCGGGAGGGTGAGCGTGATCCGGGGGGGGGTGACCGAGGGCCTCGTCTCCGCCCCCACCCAGCGGACGCTTTCCTCGAGCAGGGGCGAACCGGGGAAGAGCGAAGCGGTATGTCCGTCCTCGCCGACCCCGAGGAGGACCAGGTCGAAGAGGGCCTCCTCCCTCCCCCATTCGGCCATGAGCCGGCGGAGGGCGGATTCATAGCCGCGCGCCGCTTCCGCGATCGCCCCCTCCCCGCGCGGGGCACAGAGGTTTTGCCCCGGGATGGGGAGGCGGGAGAGAAACGTCTCCCGGGCGAGGCGCAGGTTGCTCTGGGGATGACCGGGGGGGACGAACCGCTCGTCGGCGAAGAAAACCCGCGTCGCCGACCAGGGGAGACCGGGGCGGGAAGCGAGAAGCCGGAAGAGGGGGACGGGCGTCTGGCCGCCGGAGAGGGCGACGGCAAAGGGTCGCGCCCGCGACGCTTCCTCCCAGACGGAGAGGGCGAAATCGGCGAGGGAGTCTTCGTCTGGAAAAACGCGGATCTCCGGCGCGGCCCGGCCCGGATTTTTTAAACGCGAATCTTCCCGAATCGGCGCGAATGGCTTGGGCCGGCTCGGCAATTTATTCATTCGCGAAGATTCGCGACGAACGCGCCCAGCGTTCGGCGGGGCAGAAATATGAAATCATTTTATAAAGAAGCTTGGCGGCGAGGTACTCGGCGAACGCCGTCCCGGCCATCGGGCAGAGCTCGACCAGGTCGAAGCCGACCACCGTCTTCCCGGAGCGGGCGAGAAGGCGGAAGAGCTTCACGGCGTCGAACCAGGAGAGACCCCCCGGCTCGGGTGTGCCCACCGCCGGCATCTCGGAGGGGTCGAAGGCGTCCAGGTCGAGAGTGACGTAAACGCTGTCGGAGAGCGAACGGACGACCCTCTCCCAGGGGTATCCCCTCTCCCCGTGCTCCCAGGCCGGGAAGAAGGGGATCCGGCTCTCCCGGACGAAGCGGATCTCCTCCTCGCAGACCGAGCGGATGCCCACCGCCACGGAGGGGACGCCGAGGTCGGCCACCCTCCGCATCACGCAGGCGTGCGACCACTTCGTCCCGTGGTAGGAATCCCTAAGGTCGGCGTGGGCGTCCAGGTGGAGGACGGAGAGATCGGGGTAGCGCTCCCGCAAGGCCCTAACCGGAGCGAACGAGACGCTGTGCTCCCCCCCCAGGCAGACCGGGACTTTGTCTTCCGCGATCCAGGGAGCCAGGGTGGAGGCGATCCGGTCCATCACCTTCTCCGGGGCGCCGCGGCAGTCGAGCTGGGGCGCGGTGTGGATCCCGACCCGGTAGGGATAAGAGCCGCGCTCGGGATCGTAGAGCTCGACCTGGGCCGAAGCTTGGAGGATCTTACTCGGACCAGAGGCCGTCCCGGGGAGGTAGGAGACCGTCTCCTCCAGGGGGACGGGGAGGATGATCACCCGGGCCCGGTCGAGCGGTACGGAGATTCCCGGGGCGGAACCGTCGTCCAGAAACTGCGGCGTCTTCTTCATCTTCGGCTCAGCGAACCATGTCCACGAATGGCCCGTCTGCTGATCACTTCTCTTCAACGACTAATCATTACTGTTGTTTGTGGGAGGGGCGTCCTCGCCCCGATCCGGGCTGGCTGGGATCGCGGCGAGACGCCGCTCCCACAACTGGAGCAGAGACAGCGCTTGTTCCGCAAATAATCCGCGAGAATCCGCGTAATCCGCGGCTTCTTTTATTTGACGACGAAGACGGCCAAGGCCACCACCGTCGTCCACCAGCCCCGCTTGTTGCCGACGGCCGACTGGGTGACGTTGGCGGTGCGGACGATCTTCCCGCTCATCTTGAAGACGTTTTCCCGGGCGTCCCAGGACTCGTTGGGATCGAAGCTGATCCCCAGGGTGGTGGCGAGCATGGTGGCGGCGAGGTCCTCGGCGTACTCGCCGGCCACTTCGTCGGTCTCCCCGAAGGAGTGGTGCTCGGAGAGGTAGCCGTAGGTCCTCCGGTCGGCGGGGACCGCCATCCCGACGGAGGCGGCGATCAAGCGGTTGGGCTCGTTCGTCTCGCTCTTGGCCATGACCACGAAGGTGATGGCCCCGGGGCTGAGCATGGCCAGCCCCTTCTTGCGGGAGACGATCTTGCAGTGGGGGGGGAGGATGCTGGAGACGGGGACCAGGTTGTACTGGGCGACCTGGGCGTCCCGGAGGGCCATCTCGAAGCTTTCCAGCTTCTCCTTGTGGACGCCGATACCGTTGGTGAGAAATGCGCAGTGGGGAACCACGTCTCGTCCCTCCTTTTCTTTTTTCGCGGCGGCACTGCTCCGCCGCCGCGAAAAAAGATGAATGTTAGCCGCTATTTCACCGCAAGGAAAAGTGTATATACTGTGAGCAATGCGAAGGGCAAGACATTTTATCCCCGCTTTGCTTCTCCTCCTCCCGGCCGCGGCGGCCGGGAAGCCGATCGTCTTCCCGGATTTCCCCTGGGGATCGTACAGCGCCGAGGTGGAAAACGCGGCCGGAGGCAAGGGGTGGAAGCTCGTGGACAAAACCTTCGCGCCGGACCGGCGCGAGCTTGCCTATCGGACCGTCTTCTGGGAAAGGGAGTGCCGGATCACCTTCTTCTTCACCCCCGCCGGCGGCAAGCTCTTCTCGGTGCGGGCTGAGTGGGAGGGGGTCGGCTTTGGCTACGTGCTCCGGGAGCAGATCACGAAGGGCTACGGCGAGCCCCGGGAGAAGATGGACCGGATCGAGACCGCCATCTGGTCCCGCCAAAACACCGAGCTCGAGCTCCGCCACGGCGGCGATTCGACCGTCCTGATCTACAGCGACCTCAACCTCTGGACGGATTACGTGGAGGAGACGAAACGGGCCCGGGCGCGGCTCCAGGAGCGGGACGGGGAATAGTCGGCTTTCCACGAATTCTCGCGAATTGGCAGGAATGAGCCGGGCCGGATGGCTCCCCATTCGTGAAAATTCGTGCCTGCGCGCCGAAGCGCTGCCGACTCCGCCAAAGTAGCCTTTGGCTACGACGGCCGGAACGGCGCGCAAGCGTGTCAATTCGTGGACAGCATCGCGCCGTCAGGCCGCCCCGAGGGAGCGGAAGACCACGGCGGCGATCTGGCTCAGGCTGAAGGGCTTCTGCACCACTCCCCGGACGTGGGCCCGGAGCTCGGGGGCGAGCTCGGGAGGTGAATAGCCCGAGATCACGATGAAGCGGGAATCCGCCCGGCGGGAGAGGATCATCTTGATCGCGCTCTCGCCGTCCATCCCGGGCATGGCGATGTCCATCAGGATGAGGTCATAGGCGGTCCGGTCGGCCTTCTCCACCGCCTCCCACCCGTTGTTCGCCGTCTCGACGAGGAAGCCGCGGCTCTCCAGGAACTCCTTGAGGAGCTTGGCGATCGCCTCCTCGTCGTCCACGATCAGCAGCCGCCGCGACCCCGCCTCCACGATGGGTTCCGGCCGCCGGGCCGGCTCCGGGGGAAGCTCCTGCTCCAAGGGCTCGGGCGAGGTGGTGGGGAGGACGACGGTGAAGACCGCGCCCAGCCCCGGCTCGCTCTCCACCCGGATCTCGCCCCGGTGCGCCTTGACGATCCCGAGGGCGACGAAGAGGCCGAGGCCGGAATAGCGGGGGCTGCCCCCGCTCAGCACCCCCTTGGTCCCCCGGAAGGGCTCGAAGATGCGCCGGCGGACCTCCGGGTCGACCCCCGGGCCGGTGTCGGCGATCCGGACGAAGACCCGGTCCCCCTCCAGCCCGACCCCGACGGTGAGGATGCCCCCGTTGCCCATCATGGCGTCCTTGGCGTTGACCAGGATGTTGACCAAAGCGTGCTGGATTTGCTGCGGGTCTCCCCAAACGGCGGGGATTTCCCCGTATTCCCGCACCACCTTGACATTGTAGGTGTTCAAGTCCCGCTTGAGGAGGCTCAAGGCGTATTCCAGCGTCTCCCGGACGTCGATCCTCTCCCGCACCGGCGCCCGCGGCCCGCAGAAGGAGAGGAGGGCGGCGGTGATCTTCTTCGCCCGGTCGGCCATCTTGAGGGCGATCCGCAAGGCCTCATTCTTGGCGGCGGCATCTTCCTTGGTCAGGGCCAGCTCGGCATAGCCCCGGATGGAGGCGAAAAGGTTGTTGAACTCGTGGGCCACTCCGCCGGCCAGCGAACCCACCGCGGTCATCTTCTCCTTCAGGATCAGGGCCTCCTGGGTGGACTTGAGCTCGCGCGTCCGCTCGTCCACCTTCTCCTCCAGGAGGCGGTTGTATTCGTCGAGCTTCCGCCGCGAGGCGGCGAGGCTCTCGGCCATGTCGTTGAAGGCGCGCCCGAGTTCCCCGATCTCGTCCTTGCGCTTGAGGTCGAGACGGGTGTCGAGCTTCCCCTCGCCGATCCGCCGGATGCCCTTCAGGAGCTCCCGGATGGGATCGGTGAAATGCCGGGCGAGGATGATCCCCACGACGAACGAAGCGATGACGGCGAGGGAGAGGATGAAGAGGGCGGTGATCTCCAGGACCTTCTCCTCGCGCCGGACGTCATCGGCGGCCATATCGATCCCCAGGATCCCCACCGGCTGGCGGCGGGAGTTGAAGATCGGGGCGTAGCCGGAGAGCCAGGTCCCCCACTGGTCGGACTGGAGGATCCGGTCGGCCCGGGGGCCCTGGAAGGCGGAGATCATCTCCGGGTAGGGAGTGGCGTCGTAGAGGCGCCCGATCTCCGCCCGCTCTTCCGGCGGGTCGATGATCCCGTTGCCGTTCTCGTCCACCTCCTCGGCTTCGTCGATCACGAACTCGGTCATCCCCGGGGTCCGGGAGCGGCGCATGGTGTAGATGAACCGGATACCGGGGTTGGACTCCCGGATCCGGGTCAGGACCGCGCGGATCTTCTCGAACTCCGGGCGGGAGGCGTCGGGGGGGGCGCGGAGGAGCTCGTGGGAGTCGCCGTCGATCATCAGGGCCGCCGTGGAGGCGATCCCGATCAGTCGGCTGCGCAGGTTGTCCCGCTGGACGTAGTGGGCCTTGGAGTAGAAGAAGTTGACGATCAGGATGGAGAAGAGGATGAGGACCAGGTCGAAGCCGAGGGTGAGCTTGGTCCGGAAGCTGATCCTCATTTTAAAATCCTCCTCGCGCGCGGGAGCGTTTCGCAGGATGACGCCCGTTCAGGCGAGCGCCGGTTGCCCAGATGCGGAAGCCGCGGATTTTAAAATGAAGCTTTGGCCCCGCTTGTCATACAGCCGCTTATTTTAAGTTTACCAGATAAAACCCCGATGCGGAAGACGCTAGCCCTAGGCGCGGACCTTCCAGGTCCGCCCGCCTCGAACGGCCCGGCCCGCGGACATAAATATCCGCGGCTACGGGCGCGCGATCTCGCCCTCGCAGTTTGACCGGATCGGGCCCGATCAGGGATAACAACCTCGCTCCGAGATCACCCCAACAAAAAAGCCCCCCCGCGGAAGCGGGGGGGCTTTTTCGCTGTGAACTTATTCGCCGTAGACGGTCGTGGTGACCTTCGCCCACACGCCAACCACGGAGAAGGAATGCACGTCGACGTGGTGGATCTTGGTGATCCCGGCGGACTTGGCCGCGGCGTCGATGCTGCAATCGCCCTGGGCGACCCAGCCCAGGATCGAGGTGGCCTCGGACTGGCCGACCTTGGCGAAGCCGGCGCTGGAATCAGCGGCGGTGAAGGGGCCCGACACGTCCGAGTAGATGAATCCCGTCACCGGGGCCAGGTTGGACATGGCGCAACCGGCGAACGCAAACACTCCGACGAGGACAACCGCAATCAGTCCTCTCATCTTCACACCTCCTTAAAATTTCCCTGCGGGAAATTTTATAATCGGGGATCCCCGCATACCCCTTATGCAGCATAACTAGTTTACCGCAGCCCATCCCCTTGTCAAACTTAAAATCCCGGGGTGAATCCCTATGGGATTCACCCCGAGATTTTAATGTGGAGATCTTTCAGCTGCCGCTCGGAGACCGCGGAGGGGGAGTCGGTGGCGAGGCAGATCGCCCGCTGGGTCTTGGGGAAGGCGATCACGTCGCGGATCGAGTCGAGTCCGAGCATCAGCATCAGCCAGCGGTCGAGGCCGAGCGCGATCCCCCCGTGGGGCGGCGCCCCGCTCCGCAGGGCGTCGAGGAGGAAGCCGAAGCGAGATCGCGCCTGCTCGGGCGCGATCTTCATCAGGGCGAAGATCTTCTCCTGCACCTCCTCCCGGTGAATCCGGATCGAGCCGCCCCCCAGCTCCACGCCGTTCAAGACGAGGTCGTAGGCGCGGGAGCGGACCTTGGCCGGGTTGGTCTCGAGGAGCGGGAGGTCATCCGGCCGGGGGCTGGTGAAGGGGTGGTGGACGGCTTCGAGGCGACCCTCCTCCTCGTTCATCTGGAAGAGGGGGAACTCCACCACCCAGAGCAGGCTGAAAACGCCGGACGGGATGAGCTTGAGGGCGCGGGCGACCTGGAGGCGGAGCCGCCCGAGAACCTCGGCCGCGACCGCGGGGCGGTCGGCCACGATCAGGATCAGGTCCCCCTTGCCGCAGGCGAGCTTCTCCTGGAGCGCGGCGAGTTCGGGAGCGGAGAGGAGCTTCTGGATCGGCGACTTGAAGGTCCCGTCTTCCCGGAGGAGTATCCAGACCAGCCCCCCCGCCCCGCACCCCTGGGCGAAGGCGACGAGCTCCTGGAGATCCTTCAGGGAGAGGGAAGCCCCCTTGGGAACCGCGAGCCCCCGGATCGCCCCCCCGCTCTCCTTCACCTGCTTAAAAACGGAGAAGGGGCTCTCCGCGAAGATCTCCGTGAGCTCGCCGATTTCCAAACCGAAACGGGTGTCGGGCTTGTCCGTTCCGTAGCGCAACATCGCCTCGGCGTAGGTCATCCGACGGAACGGGCGGGGGATCTCCACCTTCAGCACCTCGGCGAAGACCCGGGCCACCAGCTCGTCGGTGACCGCGATCACGTCCTCCTCCTCGACGAAGGACATCTCGAGGTCCACCTGGGTGAACTCGGGCTGGCGGTCGGCGCGCAAGTCCTCGTCGCGGAGGCAGCGGGCGATCTGGTAGTAGCGGTCCACCCCCGCCACCATCAGCATCTGCTTGAAGAGCTGGGGCGACTGGGGGAGCGCGTAGAACTTGCCGGGGTGGAGGCGGGCGGGGACGAGGTAGTCCCGCGCCCCCTCGGGCGTGGACTTGGTGAGGAGCGGCGTCTCCACCTCCCAGAAGCCGCGCGCGCTCAAGATCTCCCGGATCGCCCGGGTGGCCTGGTGGCGGAGCTTCAGGTTGGCGAGCATCTTCGGCCGGCGGAGGTCGAGGTAGCGGTGGGCGAGGCGCACGTCCTCCTGGAGCTCCTCCTCGTCCTCGATCGCGAAGGGGGGCGTGCGCGACGGGTTCAGGACCTCGAGGTCCGAGGCCAGGACCTCGATCTCCCCGGTCGGGAGCTTGGGGTTGGCCGTTCCCTCCGGGCGGGGGCGGACCGCGCCCTTGACCGCGACCACGAACTCGGAGCGGAGGGATTGGGCCCGCTCGTGGGACGCGGGGGAGGCCGAAGGGTTGAAGACGATCTGGGTCAGCCCCTCGCGGTCGCAGAGATCGATGAAGATCACCCCCCCGTGGTCGCGGCGGCGCCGGACCCAGCCGGAGAGGGAGACCTCCGCGCCGGAGTCCGCCAGGCGCAGCTGTCCGCAAGTGTGTGTGCGTTTCATCATGGAGTTTGGAGGTTAGAGGGTAGGGTTTGGATCTGATTTCAAATTTGAGATTTGAGAT
>CAZOYW010000034.1:0-12965 GCA_964584165.1 uncultured bacterium | reverse complement strand
GTTTGGAGGTTAGAGGGTAGGGTTTGGATCTGATTTCAAATTTGAGATTTGAGATTTGAGATTGCCAGTCCCGACTTGCCGATGATACCAAGAAATGGATCGGGGCGGGACGCCCCTCACAAAAACAATTTCAGATCGATCGCCCTGCGCCCGGACGGGAGGTCCGCGCGCCCTGGCCCGCGGACCTGAAGGTCCGCGGCTACGAATGCCATTCCCCACCCGCCAGCTTATCGACCGCCTCCCCCTCCTCCACCAGCGCCTCCTCCCCGGACTTCATCTCCTTGATCTTCACCTTCCCCGCCTTCAACTCCTCCTCGCCCCGGATGACGACGAGGTCGGCGCCGAGGCGGTTCGCCTCCCGCATCTGCGCCTTGAGGGAGCGCCCCTGGAAATCCAGCTCCCCCCTCGTCCCCCGCTTGCGCAGGGAGGCGATCAGAAGGAAATTCTTCCGAAAGGCCTCGGTCCCCAGGCTCACGGCGTAGACGAACCTCCCCGCCGGGGGGGGCGGAGCGATCTCGACGCCCTCGAGGCAGATCAGGAGGCGCTCCATCCCGATCGAGAAGCCGACCGCGCCGAGCTCCGGCCCGCCCAGCTCGGCGATCAGGTTGTCGTAGCGCCCGCCCGCGGCCACGGCGTCCTGGGCCCCCAGGCGGGAGGAGCGGACCTCGAAGACGGTGCCGGTGTAGTAATCAAGGCCGCGAACGAGGAGGGGGTCGACCGCGAAGGCGACCCCGAGCTCCCGAAGAAAGGCGAGGACGGCGTCGAAGTGCTCCCGGCAGGATGCGCAGAGGTGCGCCTCGGTGCGGGGAGCGCCGGCGGCGACGGCGCGGCAGCGCGGGTTCTTGCAGTCGAGGACGCGAAGCACGTTCTTCTCCAGCCGTCCGCGGCAGTGCTCGCAGAGACCATCCCGGCGGCCGGAAAAATACTCCCGCAGGCTCGATTGCCAGGAGGGGCGGCAGGCCGGGCAGCCCACGCTGTTCAGACTGAGGCGCATCTCCCCGGCCCCGGCGGCGGCCAAGGCGGAAGCCAGGAGATCGATCGTCTCGGCGTCGAGGGCGGGGCTCTTGAGCCCGAGGGCCTCCACCCCGAACTGGTGAAACTGGCGGCGGCGGCCGGCCTGGGGGCGCTCGCGGCGGAACATCGGGCCCAGGTAGTAAAAGCGGGCGAAGGGGCTAGAGGCGGGAAGGCCGCCCTCGAGGTAGGCCCGGACGACTCCGGCCGTCCCCTCCGGGCGCAGAGTGAGGCTCTTCTCCCCGGCGTCCGCAAAGGAGAACATCTCCTTCTCCACGATGTCCGTCCCCTCCCCGATCGAGCGGACAAAAAGATCGGTCGGCTCGACCAGGGGGACGCGGATCTCGCCGTAGTCGTAGCGCTCGGCGACGGAGCGGAGGAGTCCCTCCAGGGAGGACCAGCGACGGCACTCCGCCGGAAAGACGTCTCCCATCCCCTTGACCGCGCGGTATTTCGGTTCGCCCATGATCACCCCGATCGCAAACGCAGATGGCGCCGCCAGCGTTGGTCCCGCCATCCGGCCCGCATAGCGCTAAGCGCAAAGCGCATAGCGTCTCGGCGCGCGGGCGCTCTGCGCTTTGCGCTATGCTCTTTGCGCTATGCCTTGTTCCCCTTCGCCAGCTCCTCCTTCATCTCCTTGCCGGCCTTGAAGCGGACGACCCGGCGGCCGGGGATCTGCACCGTGTTCTCGGGTTTCTGGGGGTTGCGCCCGATGCGCGGCTTGCGGTAGACGGACTCGAAGACTCCGAAGTTGCGGAACTCGACGTTCTCCCCCTTGAGGAGGCTTTGGGTGATGTAGTCGAGCGTCCTCTGGATCACTTCCTTGACCGCGATCTGGGTGAGGCCGGTCTCCTCCGCGATCCTCACCGCCAGCTCTCTCTTGGTCATCTTATCCCCCCTGGTTGTCATTGGCGGATTCCCCGTGGGCAATTAGTCCTATCCGGTTTCCGCGCAAAACGTTAGCAGGGAGGATACCGGGTCGCAAGGGAAAAGGTCAAATGATGATCCGCCGGGATTCGGGAGGTTGCGCGTTCCCGCACCTATTCTGATTCTGGCGCAACCTTCTGTAACCTCACGTAACTTTGCGTAACCTCACGTAACTTTGCGTAACCTCACGTAACTTTACGTAACCTCACGTAACTTTACGTAACCATTTTTAGTTTACCACCCTTACCGACCCCTCCCCCAGAACCTTCTCCACCTCCTCGATCAGACGCGGCGTGCAGGCGACGCGGACCTGGGGACCGGACTTGAGGACCACCTTCTCCCCGGTGGCGAAGTCGAGGTCGAAGACGACCGGGGAGGCGCCGGGATGGCGGGCCAGGGCAGCCCGCACGCGCTTTAGCGTCTCCTCGCTCACGTCGTTCAGGTGGAAAGCGACATGGACGGTGGGGGTGAATTTCTGGGCGGCCGACTCCAGGGTGTAGACGGTCGAGACCACCAGGTTCGAGCCCATCTCCCGGGAGTTCAACGTCCCCTCGACGAAGAGGACCGCGCCCTCCCGAATCTGCTTGGCGTAGGCCTCGTACTCCTTGGCGTAGAAGACGACCTCGATCGTCCCGGTCAGGTCCTCGAACTGGCAGACCGCGAGCTTCTTCCCGTTCTTCTTCGAGGTCTTCACCTCCACCGCCGCCAGCAGCCCGCCCAGGCGGACCCTGGCCCGGTCCGGGAGGCCGGCGAGGTCCCGGACGGCGTGCGAGGCGTAGAGCGCGAGCGCCCGCTCGTGGCGGCTCAAGGGGTGGCCGGTGATGTACATCCCCAGAAGTTCCTTCTCCATCGCCAGGAGGTCCGGCTGGGGAAACTCGCTGAGCTCGGGGAACTCCGGTCCGGAAAGCGAGTCGAACTGGTCGAAGAGAGACCCCTGGCCCTTCTCCCGGTCCCGGCGCTTCGCCTGGGCGACCTCCATGGCCCGCTCCAGGACCTCGAGCTTCTGCGAACGGTGCCCGGGGAGGGAGTCGAGGGCCCCGGCCCGGATCAGGGACTCCAGCACCTTCTTGTTGGCGGCGCTCAAGTCCACCCGCTCCAGGAAGTCGGCGAGGGAGGCGAAAGGAGCGCCATCCCCGCGCGCCGCCAGGATCGACTCGACCGCCCCCACTCCCACGTTCTTGATCGCGGCGAGGCCGAAACGGATCCCCTCCTTGACCACGGTGAAGATGGCGAGCGACTCGTTCACGTCGGGGGGGAGGACCTTGATCCCCATCGCCCGGCACTCGGTGACGTAGACCGTCATCTTCTCGAGCTTGCTCATTTCGCTGGTGAGGAGGGCGGCCATATATTCCCGGGGGTAGTGGGCCTTGAGGTAGGCGGTCCGGTAGGCGATCAGGGCGTAGGCGGCGCTGTGGGACTTGTTGAAGCCGTACTCGGCGAAGCGGGCCATGTCCTGGAAGATCTTCTCGGCCGTGGCCTTGGGCACGGAGTTCTTGACCGCCCCCCGGACGAAGGCCTCCTCGATCCGGGCCATCTCGTCCACCTTCTTCTTGGCCATGGCGTGGCGGAGGAGGTCGGCCTCGGCCAGGGTGAAGCCGGCCAGGCGGTTGGCGATCATCATCACCTGCTCCTGGTAGAGCATGATCCCGTAGGTGCTCCTGAGGATCGGCTCCAGAAGGGGGTGGTCGTACTTGATCTTGACCTTGCCGTGCTTGCGCTCGATGTAGTCCTCGAGCATGTGCATGGGGCCGGGGCGGAAGAGGGCGACCAGGTCGAGGATGTCTTCGAATTTCTTGAGCCCGATCCGGTGGGAGAGGTCGCGCATCCCCGACGACTCGAGCTGGAAGACGCCGACCGTGTTGGCCTTGGCCAGGAGCTGGAAGGTTTTGGCGTCGTCGAGGGGAAGGCGGTCGAGGCGCAGGGCGGTCCCCCGGCTCTTCTTGACCGCGTCCAGGGTGTCCTTGATCACCGAGAGGGTCTTCAGCCCCAGGAAATCCATCTTGAGCAGGCCGATCGCCTCCACGTCGGCCATCTCGAACTGGGTGACCGTCTCGTCGTTGGTCCCGCGGCAGAGCGGAACCATCTCGATCAGCCTCCGGTCGGAGATGACCACCCCCGCGGCGTGGGTGGAGGCGTTGCGGGAGATCCCCTCCAGGCGGGTGGCAATCTCCATCAGCTCCTTGAGCTTGGGATCGCGGGCGATCATCTCCTTGAGGCGCGGCTCGAGCTCGAGCGCCTTCTTCAGGGTCATCCGGGGTCCGAAGGGGACGAGCTTGGCCAGGGTGTCCATCTCCGAGTAGGAGAAGCCCTTCACCCGCCCCACGTCCCGAAGCACCGCCCGGGCGCCCAGGCTGCCGAAGGTGATGATCTGGGCGACCCGGTCGCGGCCGTACTTGTCCATGACGTACTGGATCACCTCGCCGCGCCTCCGGTCGCAGAAGTCCATGTCGATGTCGGGGAGGTTGGCCCGGCTGGGGTTCAGGAAGCGCTCGAAGAGGAGCGACTGGGGGAAGGGATCGATATCGGTGATCCCGAGTAGGTAGGCCACCAGGGAGCCGGCGGCCGATCCCCTCCCCGGGCCGACCGGGATGGACCGGCTCTTGGCGTAGCGGATGATGTCCCAGATGATCAGGAAGTAGGTCTCGAAGGACTTGCCCCCGATCACCTTGAGCTCGTGTTCGAGCTGCTTTTGGATGGCCTCGGTCTTCTTCCCGAAGCGCGCCGGGATGCCCGCTTCGCAGAGCTCGCGCAGGTAGGCGGCGGGGGTCTTCCCGTCCGGGGGAAGATAGGCGGGGAGGTGGATTTCGCCGAAGTCGATCGCCACCCGGCAGCGCTCCGCGATCTCCCGGGTGGCGGAGATCGCCTCTGGGCATTCCGGGAAGAGCGCCTCCATCTCGGAGGGGCTCTTGAGGTAGAATTCGGCCGTCGACATCCTGAGCCGCTTCTCGTCCTCGACCTTGTGGCCGGTCTGGAGGCAGAGGAGGATGTCCTGGGAGACGGAGTCGGCTTTCTCCACGTAGTGGCAGTCGTTGGCGGCGACCAGGGGGATGCCGAGCCGCTTCCCCAGGGCGATCAGCCTCGGGTTGACCGCTTTCTGCTCCGGGATCCCGTGGTCGTGGAGCTCGAAGTAATAGCGGTCCTTTCCGAAGAGGTCCCGGTAGAAGACAGCCGCCCTCTCCGCATCCTCCTCCCGGTTCTCGAGGAGGGCTCGAGTCACCTCCCCCTTCAGGCAGCCGGAGAGGGCGATCAGGCCGCGCTGGTGCTTTTCCAGGAGCTCGCGGTCGACCCTAGGCTTGTAGTAGAAACCCTCGAGGTGGGCGAGGGAGACCAGGACGATCAGGTTGTGATAGCCCTCGTCGGTTTCGGCGAGGAGCGTGAGGTGGGAGGGGGTCTCCTTGATCCCGGTGGTCCGGTCGCGGCGGGAGCCGGAGGCGACGTATGTCTCGCAGCCCAGGATCGGCTGGACGCCGGCGGCCATCGCCGCCCGGTAGAACTTGACCGCGCCGTGCATGTTCCCGTGATCGGTGAGCGCCAGGGCCGGCATCTTGAGGCGGGCGGCTTTCCCGACCAGGTCGTCGATCCGCCCGGCGCCGTCGAGGAGGCTGTATTCGGAGTGGACGTGGAGGTGGACGAAGTCGGATGGTTTCACGGGGAAGAATAAGGTTCAGCGGTTCACGGTTCAGCGGTTCGCGGTTCGGCGGTTCGATGGTTCACGGTTCTGGGCCGCGGAGGCCGCGCGTTTTGTATCATAAACGACCAACAGAAGCGAATCAAGAGAGCGCGGCCGGCCAGGCATTTTCCAGTCCCGTAGGCGCGGGTCTTTAAGACCCGCGCGACGGCGCATGGCCCGCGGACCTGAAGGTCCGCGGCTACGATCGCCCGCCTCCACGCCCATCCTGCCGATCCTGCCCTTCCTGCCTTTCCTGCTTTTCCTATCTGCGACCATCCGTCCGATCCGTCGGATCCGACCGATCGGCCCGATGGCGGCCGCGAGAAATCAAATTCCCAAACCGGCTCCGGCAGACTATAATGTTATTGGGCAAGCGGTTGCGCGGCGGCTCGTTAGTCCTGGGCCCGATCATGTTGGGAAGACGCACATACGGCGTCGGGAGGGTGTGGCCATCTTCGGCCGTTATCCCCGCTCTGCTTGGCTTCGCCCTCTTCCTTCTTGTTGCCCCCTTCTCCCCCGCCGCCCTCATTCTCGACGAGGGCTTTAACGGCTTCCAGACCGGCGCCCGCCCCGGCGGCTGGACCTTCGTAAACTGCAACGCCGATTCCGACGCCTGCACCGCCGAGAGCTACTTCGGCGAAGCCTCCCCGTCTCTCGCTCTCGCCCAGAGCGACGACGCGGCGGTGAGCTGCTCCTTCGCCCCCGCCGGCTCGGAGAAGCTCACCTTCTGGGCCCGCGGGGGCTACGTCGGTTGCTCGGCGCAATTGCTGGTCGAGGAGTTTTTCTCCTCCTCCTGGCACACGCTGACCAGCTTCTGGAACTGGCCGGCGGGGGCCCTGATCATGGGACCCTATTCCCTCAACGCCTCCACCACCCAGGTCCGCATATCCAACGACATCTCCGCCGGAAACGGCTTCATGATCGACGACGTTCGCGTCGGCTGGGAAACCCCGACTCCGACGCCCACCCCCCTCTCCCCCACGCCCACCCCCCTCCCCTCCCTCACCCCCATCCCCACCGCTTCCCCCGTCCCTTCCCCCACGCCGCGGACCGCTTCCTACCTCGTCTTCTCGACCTATCTGGGCGGGTTCTACGACGATAGGGGCTTGGCCGTCGACCTCGCTTCCTCGGGGGAAATCTTCGCCGCCGGCTGGACTATCGCCAACGATTTCCCCACCTGCAACCCCTATCAGGCCTCCCTCCACTACAACTACGACACGGACGCCTTTGTGGCCAAGTTCGCCTCCTGCGGGTCCATCCTGCTCTATTCCACCTATCTGGGGGGCTGGGAGGTGGACGTCGCCAACGACATCCGCGTCGACTCCATCGGCCGCGCCTGGGTAACCGGCGTCACCGCCTCGTCGACTTTCCCGACCCGGTATCCCTTCCAAGCGGTGAAGGCATCGGGCCAGGACGCCTTCTTCTGCCGTCTCGGCGCGACCGGCTCCTATTTGGTCAACTCCAGCTTCCTCGGAGGATACGGCGACGACCTTGGCTACAGCCTGGCGATCGACTCTGCCGGGCGCATCTATTTGGCCGGGGAAACCTCTTCCCCCAATTTCCCCACCCTCGACTCCGTTCAGGCCAGCCTGGCCGGGGGAAAGGACCTCTTCGTCTCCTCCTTCGCTTTCCACAACGCCCTGGTCTTTTCCACCTTCTGGGGGGGAGGCGGCGCCGACACCTGCGCCCCCCACACCCTGCTGGCCGGCACCGGCGGCGGGTGGTCGGTGGCGGGGACCACCTCTTCGACGGATTTCCCTCTCGCCGGCGCCTATCAATCGTCCCTCGCCGGGGGCGCCGACGCTTTCGTCAGCGTCTTCGCCTCGGCCACCGCGGTGGCTTTCTCCTCCTACCTCGGCGGCAGCGCCAACGACACCGCCCTGGGGCTCGCCTCCGACCCGGCCGGCGCCATCTATCTCGCCGGGGGAACGCTCTCGGGCGATTTCCCGACCGTCAACGCCTACCAGGCGGGCCGGATCAGCGCGGCGGGTTTCCTGGCCAAATTCCCTCCCGAGGGGGGCGCCCTTCTCTACTCGACCTACTTCGGCAACTACGCGGCGGCGGTCTACGCGGTTAACGTCGATGCCGCAGGCTTCCCCTACCTCGTCGGGATAACACGGTCGGGCTTCCCGATCAAGAACGCCTACCAGGGATACTTCAGCGACACCGACAAGACCGCCTTCGCCGCCAAGCTCTCCTCCGACGGCTCTCAGGTCTGCTATTCCACCTACCTGGGCGGGCCCAAGAACGGCGCCCTGGACGCGGCCCTCTCCGCGTCGGGGACGCTCGTCGTAATCGGCTATACCGATGGCCTGTGGCCCCTTCTCAACGCCTACCAGAGCACCATCGGGGACTACGACAGCGCCGGCTTGGCCGGCCTGAGATACGCCCCCACCCCCACGGTCGGACCCCCGACTCCGACGCCACCGCCCTCCCCGACAGCGAATCCGACCCGGACGGCGACCCCCACCCCGACGGCGACCGCGACCGCCTCACCCGCCTATACCCCCTCCCCCACGCCGCCGCCCCCCGAGCTCCTCCTCTCGGCCACGCCGGTCTCCGGGACGGCGCCCCTCACCGTCTCCTTCGCGGCCACGGTGACCGGCGGGTCCGGCATCCAGTATTACCGCTGGGACTACAACGCCGACGGGGTCTGGGACTACGTCTCCGCCTACGCCTCCCGCTCCGCCCATACCTACAGCAAGGCCGGGACCTACCAGGCGATCTGCGAGGTCGAGGACTCCCTGGGGCGGGTCGCCCGCGCCTCGGTCTTCGATATCCAAGTCTTTCCGGCCTCGGCGGCGCTCTCGGTCGACGCCTATGCCGACCCCGACACCGGGTTGGCTCCCCTCTCCACCACCCTCTCGGGAGACGTCACCGCCTCCAACCCCGTCCTCTTCTACCTCTGGGACTTCGAGCACGACGGGATCGTGGACAGCGTCTCCTTGACCACCCCCACGGCCGCCCACATCTATGGAGAAGCGGGCGCCTGCGCCGCCCGTCTCACGGTCATCGACTCGGCGGGACTGATGGCCTCGGACACGGCCTACATCCAGGTGATCCCGTCCTTCCCTCCCCCCGTGGTCACGGCGGAGGCCTCTCCCCTTTCCGGGGCGATCCCGCTCCCGGTCGACTTCGGCGGCGCCGCCGATCCCGCGGCGGAGATCATCCTCTACGAGTGGGACTTCGAGGGCGACGGCGCCTACGACTGGTCCTCGCCGACCGGGGCCGCCTGCTCCCACACCTACACGGTCGTGGGGACCTACGAGGCCTCCCTCCGGGCGACCAAGACCAACGGGATGCGCGGCCAGGATACCGTCACCGTCGCGGCCAGCCCGCCCGCCTCTCTTAGGGCCTGGATCTCCACCCCCGGGGACAACTGGACGGTGCGCGGCAACGCCGTCACCGTCCGGGCGAACACCGCCCCGGGCTACCTGACCCAGTGGGTCCAGCCCCAGTTCAAGGCCGAGACCGCCGCCTCCTGGACGGACCTGACCGGAGCGATTCGCCCCCCGCCCTACAGCTTCTCCTGTTCCTGGGACACCACGCTCGTCCCGGACGGCGCCTACCGGATCCGGGCGCGGGCGGCCGACGTCTCGGACGGGATCGCCTACTCCGACGCCGTCTCCGTGACCGTGGACAACTCCGCATCCGATCCGGAGCTCGACGAGGCGCGGGACGTCTCCGGCAACCACGCTAAAAGGCAGAAGGCGGCCTCCGACCGGACATCCCTCCTCGAGATCGCGGACGGCACCTCCCTCCAGGTCCCCTGCGGCGCCCTCGCCTCCGAGACCGCCGTCATCCTTTCCACGCTCGCCGCCAACCCCCATCCGGCGGGCGGCGTCCTCTTCGCCTTCACCGCGGCCGCCCTGGAGACCGGGGCCCTCGGCAAGCCGGCCCTCCTCGTCATCCCCTACCCCGACGCCGACGGGGATGGGGTCGTCGACGGGACGGGGATCGACGAGCGTTCCCTCGCCATCCTCCGCTACAATTCCACGGCGGCCGCTTGGCAGGAGACGCCGGAGTGCACCGTCTCGGCCGAGGAGAACCTGGTCCAGGCCGGGATCATGGCCGCGGGCGACTACGCCCTGGGGGCGACCTGTCTCCGCGCCGACCGCCCGGTCGTCGACTCCGGGGATTACAACGGTGACGGGACGAGCGAGATCGCCCTCTTCCGCCCCGGAGGGGGCGTCTGGGCGCTGCGCGGCTTGAGCCGCTTCTCCTTCGGCTCCGCGGCGGACGTCCCCGCGACCGGGGACTACGACGGGGATGGAACGTCCGACCCCGGCGTCTTCCGCCCGGCCTCCGGTCTCTGGGCGGCGAGAGCCCTCACTCGTCTATACTTCGGCTCGTCTTCCGACGTCTCCGTCCCCGCCGATTACGACGGCGACGGGCGAACCGATCCCGCGGTCTTCCGGGCGGTCGTCCCGGGGATGCCCTCGCTCTGGGTGATCCGCGCTGAGACGCGGGCCTATTTCGGGAGTCCGGGCGACCGGGCTTCCCCCGGCGAATTCAACGGCGACGGGACGGACGAGATCGCCGTCTTCCGTCCGTCGACCGGCCTCTGGGCGGTCCGGAGCCTCAGCCGCTTCTACTTCGGGACGGCCGGCGACGAAGCCACCACGGGTGATTATTCCGGCGGCGGGCCAGGGGCGGCGGGCATCTTCCGCTCCTCCTCCGGCCTCTGGTCGATCCGGGGGGTCACCCGCTTCTACCTCGGAGAGGTCTCCGACTTCCCCCTCCCCGCCGACTACGACGGGGACGGGCGGGACGGCGGGGGGATATTCCGCCCCCTGAGCGGCCTCTGGTCGGCGCGGGGGCTGACCCGGGCGTTCTTCGGAACCGCGGGCGACCTGCCGGCGACGAGGTAGGGGCGAACCTCGGCGGGCGAACATGAAGTTCGCCCCTACGGTCATGCGCAACGGCCGGGCCGGTAGGGTCGAACCTCGTGTTTGCCCGGTCATCTTTTGCGGCAGTTCGTAGGCGCGGTCATTCATGTCCGCGCGGCCGGCCATTTCGCCCCGCGGACCTCAAAGGTCCGCGGCTACGAGCATACTGCCTATCCCGCGGCGTCCCACCCTGCTAAAATTGTCGGCGATGCTTCGCTCGAAAAGCCTACCTCCCTTCCTCATCCTCCTCTCCCTCCTCCTTACCGCCGGCACGGTCTACACCCAGTTCTCGGTCTACGACGCGCGCTACCTCGCGGAGTCCGAAGCGGGGAGACAACGGGCGGTGATCGGCCGCGCCGCCCCCAGCCCCCGCCAATACCGCGTCCTGTCGGCCTGGCTGATCGAGGGGTTCCATCGGGCCGGGCGGGCGATCGGCGTCTCCTCCCCGGTCCCCTCCTTCCTCATTCCCCGCGTCCTGCAGAACCTTACCATCTTCCTCCTGGCCGCCCTCTGGTATCGGCGGCTGATCGGCCCGCGACCGTCCCGGATCGCCTGGGGGTTGATCTTCCTCGCCTGGGGGATGTCCTATGCCTTCCGGGACGGGGGCCTCGACTTCTCGGTCTATTCCTCGACGATCCTCTGCCTCCTCGCCGCCCTGGCGGTCTCCTCCGGGCGCGATCTCTGGATCATCCCGATCACACTCGCCGCCGCCCTGAACCGGTCGACCGCTTTCGTCATCCCACTCGCCTATCTCGCCTGCCGCTTCCGCCGGCCGATCGGACCCCGATCCCCCGGAGCCAAGGCTCTCCTCGTCTTCTCCCTCTCCCTCTCCCTCTGGCTGGGCGTCTTTCTCGGGCTCCGCCTCCACTTCGGCTGGAAACCGCTCGATCGGGTATGGCTCCAGCGCCCCGGCCTCGACCTCCTCCTCTTCAACTACCGCCACTCGCTGACCTGGGCGAAGCTCGTCTGGACGCTCAACGTCCTCCCCCTGGCCTGCCTTTTCAGCTGGCGGAACTGGCCCTCCGAGCTCAAGCGCTGGTCCCTGGTCCTCCTCCCCGCCGTTTTCCTCGTCGTCCCCTGCTACCAGTGGC
The DNA here is from genome assembly GCA_964584165.1 of uncultured bacterium. Taxonomy (GTDB): domain Bacteria; phylum Auribacterota; class Erginobacteria; order Erginobacterales; family CAZKCI01; genus CAZKCI01. The sequence goes on along the minus strand of CAZOYW010000034.1, from coordinate 1,377 downwards.
TCTCCGAGACGCGGGCGGTCCTGGCCCCCCTGGCCGTGGTTTTCGTCCCCGGGGCTCTGCTCCTGGAGAAATCCCTCTCCGCCTCCCGGAACCGCCGCGGGGCGATCGCGGCCCTGGTCGTCGCCCTGACCCTCGCCACCGTCTACGCCCAGTCCTGGCTCCTCTGGCCCCGCTATCTCCGGGAGTCCCAGCTCGAGCGCCACCGGGAGGTGATGGAGAACCGGGCCTGCAACCCCTGGCAATACCGCGTCCTCTCCGAGGTGGTTAGCGAAGGGCTCCTCCGCCTCTCCGGCCTCCTCAGGGTCTCCTCTCCCGTCCCCGCCTTCCTCCTCTTCCGGATCCTCCAGAACGCGGCTATCTTCCTCCTCGCCGCGGCATACTACCGGAGGATCATCCTGTTCGCGCCTCGATCGGGGATGGAGGAGCCGCCGCGCCTGAACGGCCGGACGGCCTCTGTAGGCCCGTTCTGCGAATGGGCGGACAAGACGCCGCCTCGCAGAGGCGGCCTACAATCGCATTCCGAATGGATAGTCGTTTTAGGACTGATCGCTCTCGCCTGGGGGATGACCTATGCCACCTACAACAGCGACCTCCACTTCAGCACCTACACGGAGATCATCCTCTACCTCCTCGCTCTCCACGCCGTGGGGGGCAATCGCGACCGCTGGATACCTCCTCTCGCCCTCCTCGCCGCCCTCAACCGCGAAACCTCGGTCTTCATCCCCCTCTTCTTCCTCCTGAGCCGAATCCGCTGGCGGGGGATCAGGCCGGCGCTCGAGCCCCGATCGGCCGGGATATTCCTCGCCTCGGCCTCCCTTTACGCCGCCGCCTATCTCGGCCTCCACTGGGGTCTCGGCTGGCGATCCTTCATCGCATCCTGGGGAGCGCCGGGTTTCGCCCGCCTCCTCGGCAACCTGGCCAAGGGGAGCGGCTGGCAATACCTCTTCCTCACCGTCAACGCCCTCCCTCTGCTTGCGATCGCCTCTTTCCGGCGCTGGCCGAGGAGGCTCGCCGACGCCGGCTCAGGGATCGCCCTCCCCTGGCTGGTGGCACATTACGCGGGAAAAGCCTGCCTGGAGGAGACGCGGTTCCTCCTCCTGCCCCTGGCGATCGTCTTCATCCCCGGGGCTCTGCTGCTGATGATGGTAAAGGACAACAAGGACGCCAGGGACATCAAGGACTAATCAGGCGAGCTTATCGGCCGCTTATTCTTGGCGTCCTTGCTGTCCTTGCCGTCCTCGTTGCCCTAGCCAGAGCCTCCGGACCGTTTCGCCAAGACCGGCCTGAGAAACTGCCCCGTGTACGATCCCTTGGTCCGCGCCACTTCCTCCGGCGTCCCCTCCGCCACCACCCGCCCCCCCGCCTCCCCGCCCTCGG
>CAZOYW010000033.1:0-34353 GCA_964584165.1 uncultured bacterium | reverse complement strand
CTTCGACGAGATCGAGAAGGCCCACCCCGACGTTTTCAACGCCCTCCTCCAGATCCTCGACGACGGGAGGCTGACCGACGGGCAGGGGAGGGTGGTGAACTTCAAGAACGCCGTGTTGATCATGACCTCGAACATCGGCTCCCCGGTCATCCAGGAGTTCGCCGGGAAGGACCCGGAGAAGATGCGGGAGAAGGTGCTCGAGGCGCTGCGCTCCCGCTTCCGCCCCGAGTTCCTGAACCGCGTGGACGACATCATCGTCTTCCACTCCCTCTCCCCGGAACAGATCAAGGCGATCGTGGAGATCCAGGCCGGCTCGCTGCGCAAGCGGCTCGCGGACCGGAAGATGACGATCGAGCTTAGCGACCGGGCCCGGGAGCACCTGGCCCGGGCCGGCTACGATCCGGTCTACGGGGCCCGCCCGCTGAAACGGGCGATCCAGCACGAGGTCGAGAACCCGCTCGCCCGGGCGATCCTGGAAGGGAAATTCCGGGAGGGGGCGAGGATCGTCGCGGACTACGACCCGCGGGAAGAGAAGATGATGTTCTCAGAGGGGAAACCGTGATCGGGGATAGACGGAAAGGCTGAAGGCTGAAGGCTGAAGGTGACGAAGCCTCGCCGGCGTTTGATCTCCTGAACCCTGAACCCTGAACCCTGAACCCTGAACCCTGAACCCCACCCCCCATCCCCCATCCTCCACCCTCCCCCTCTGGTCGCTCGTTCTCCTCCTCTCCGCCGCCGCCGCCTTTTCCCCCGTCCTCGGCGCCGGCTTCCTCAACTGGGACGACGAGGAGAACGTCGTCTACTGCCCCCCCTTGCGCAGTTTCGCGCCGGGGAACCTCCTCTGGATGGCCACCAACTTCACCGTGGGCGACTTCAAGCCCCTGGTCTGCCTCGACTACGCCGTCGATTATTCCCTCTGGGGGCTCAATCCCTTCGGATTCCACCTCGCGAACCTGCTCCTCCACTGCGCCAATTCCCTCCTCCTCTTCTTGCTCCTGCTTTCCCTGGCCCGGCTCGCCCGTTCGCTTCGGTCGGCCCCCGGTAGGCCGGTTCTCCGCCTCCGCCCCGGCTTCGGCGGACAGGCGCGAACTGGCGGCCAAGCCTTGTCGCGCCCGCTCGCACTTGTCCGCTGTAGCGCGGAGCGCGTAAGCGGAGAGCGGGCCGACCCCGCCTGTAGCGGCCCGGCCGGGATCCTGCCGGCGGCGTTCTTCGCCGCCCTTTTTTTCTCCGTCCATCCCCTGCGCACCGAGACGGTGGCCTGGATCAGCGACCGCAAGGACCTGCTCTGCTTTTTCTTCGGCCTGCTCGCCCTCCTCTCCTATCTCCGCTTCGCCGGCCGCCGCCGCCCTTCCTGGTATCTCCTTTCTCTTTCCTTCGCCCTCCTCTCTTCCCTGTCCAAGGCCGTCGCAGTCTCGCTCCCCGCGCTGATGCTCCTCTTCGACTGGCATCCGCTGGAACGCCTCCGGGGGAGGGGAGGCAAGGCCGTCCTGGAAAAGGTCCCTTTCGCCCTGATCGCGCTCGGCGCGGCGGGGATCGCCTTCTACGGGCAAGCCTCCAAGGGCGCTCTCGCCGGGATCGGGGAGCTCTCCCCGGCCGCCCGGCTCGCCCTCGCCTGCCGCACCGGTTATTTTTACCTGGAGAGGACCGTTTTTCCTCAAGGCCTCTCCGGCGCCTACCCCCCCCTGGACCGGATCCCGCTCGCCCCCTTCCGCCTCGCCGCAGGAGCCAGCCTTGCCGCCGCCCTGGTCCTGGCCGTCGTCCGTCCCGGAGGGAGGATGAAAAGACTCTCCCTCCTCGGCCTGGCCTGGTTCGGCGTCACCCTGATCCCGGTGAGCGGGATACTGAAAACCGGCGTGGTCACCCACGCCGACCGCTTCAGCTACCTCCCCGCGGCCGGGCTCTCCATCCTCCTCCTCGCCCCGCTCTCCGCCTTCTTCGCTCGCTTCCCCTCCGCCGCGGCCTGCGCCGCGGCGGCGGCCGGATACTTTCTCGCCCTCGGCTCCTGGGATCGCTCCTGGGATTGGAAGAACCCGGAGAGCCTCTGGTCCGCCGCCGTGGAAGCCTCCCCCCTTGCCCCGGCGGCGCGGACCCACTACGGCCAGGTCCTCTACTCGGCCGGGCGGATGGGGGAGGCGGAGGTCCAGCTCCGGGAGGCCCTGCGTTTGATGGACGAACAAGGCGCGGAGAGGGACGGGATGCGCTTCGCGGCCGCCTCCAACCTGGGGCGCGCCCTGAAGAACCTGGGGCGGCCCGAGGAGGCGGAGAAGATCTTCGTCGGCCTCCTCGCCTCCGGCGACGAGTGGGTGATCCACCATTCGCTCGCCGGCACCTACCAAGCCCTGGGGAAGAAGGACCTGGCCGAGGCCGAGTATCGGGCGGTTCTCCGGCGGAAGCCCGGTTTCGTGCCCGCCCTCTGCGACCTCGGCCTCCTCCTCGCCCAGACCCGACGCCTCGACGAGGCGGAGTCGCTCTATCGCGCCGCCCTTCGCTTCGCTCCCGGCTCCCCCCGGGCCAGCTACAACCTCGCCCTCGCCCTCCTCGACCGCGGAAAATCCGCGGAGGGGATCGAGATCCTGGAGAAGCTCCACCGGGACTTTCCGGAGAACGCGCTCCCGGCCCGCGCCCTGATCGTCGCCTACGCCGCCACGGGCCGGGGGGAGGCGGCCCGCCGTCTCGGGAAGGACTGGCCGCCCGAGAAGCTCCAGGCGGATTCCTATCTGCCCTACAGCCTTGAGGAGAAGCCGGGTTTGATGGCGCCGCTCTATCTCCAGGAATAAGGTTACTCGGTGTTACCGCAAGCGTTCCGGCCGCGTTCTTTCGTAACCCTGCGTAACGTTCTTTACACCCGCTCGCCGCCGTCGTATTATCCCTTGGCGATGAGCAAGGATGGACATAACCACCGCGCCACCTCCGTCGCCTCGCTGGTCACGCTCGGCGTCCTCATCCTGCTCGGCGCGCTGATGGCGGACTATTACCTCTCCGTCAGCCTGTACCGGACCTTCCTCCGGCTGAACGCGGAACAGGCGCGCGTCCTCTTCTCCGAGCACGCTCCGATCCTTTATCTTTCGGCCGGCGCCGCCGTGGCCCTGGCCGGGGTCCTCGTCGCCATGGCCGTGCGCCTCCGCCGCGCCTCCCGTCTGACGCCTCCCCCTCCGCCGCCCCCTCCCGAGCCGGCCCCGCTAAGGCCGTCACCGGACCAGGTCCAGGTCGCTGAGCACCGGTCCTTCCTCTTCGAAGAGACGCCGGCGATCAACCTGGAGGTGGGGAGCGACTTTCTGATCCGCGAGGCGAACCAGGCCGCCGCCAACCTCCTGAACCTCCCCCGCGAGTCCCTTCGGGGACGGGACTTGCGCGACTTCGCCGAAGCAGCGGGACGGGAGACGCTCTCCCGCTACCTGGAGCGCCATCTCCGGGGCGAGATCACGCCCCGGGAGGAGATCGAATTGAAGACGCGCGGCGGCCCGCGGACGGTCCGCTTCGCCGAGCGGCACGCGACCGTCAAGCAGGAGCTGGTCCCAGTGGGGATCCTGATCAGCGGCATGGACCTGACCGCCGCCAAGCGGGCGGAGGAGGAGGTCCAGTCCCTGAAGCGCCGCCTGGCGCTGGCCGCCCGGATGGAGACGCTGGGACTTCTCGCCGGGGGGATCGCCCACGACCTGAAGAACATCTTCAGCCCCCTCTTCGCCTACCCGGACTACCTCCTGAAGCACCTCCCCCCCGACAGCCCTCTCCTCCCCACCGTCCAGGGGATCAAGGACGCCGCCCGGCGCTCCTCCGAGATCATCCAGAACTTCCTCACCCTCGCCCGGCGGGGGAAGGCCGACCTGACCGAGGCCGACCTGAACCAGATCGTCAACTTCTTCCTCGATACGCCGGACTTCAAGGAGCTCACCGTCCGCTCCCCGGCGGTCACGGTGACGGTCGACCTGACCCGGGAGTCGGTCGTCTTCCAGGCCCTTCCCAGCCAGGTGATGAGCGCGGTGATGAACCTGACCCGCAACGCCTTTGAGGCGATGGCCGACGGAGGGAGGCTCTCCATCTCCACCCGCCGGGCGGTCCTGGACTGGCCCCACAAGGGCTTCCAACAGATCCCGCGGGGGGAGTACGCGGTGGTGACGGTCGCCGACCAGGGGCCGGGGATGCCGCCGGAGAAGGTCAAGGAGCTCTTCACTCCCTTTCGCTCCGGTAAGGAGATGGGGCGCTCGGGGTCGGGTCTCGGTCTGACCGTGGTCGCGGGCGTGGTCGAGGACTACCGGGGATACCTCGACGTCGCCTCCAAGCCGGGCGAGGGAACGGCCTTTTCCCTCTACTTCCCCGTCTTCAAGCCGGGAGAGGTTCATTCCCCGGAGGAAACGAAGGAGAAAAATTCGTGAACGATCCGGCTCTGGCGATCCAGCCCTGGGAACCGGCTCTCCGCCTTCTCCTCGCCCTGGTCTTCGGCGGCCTGATCGGGATCGAGCGGTCGGCGCACGGCCGCTCCGCGGGCTTAAGGACCAACATCCTGGTCTGCCTCGGGGCCTGCGTCCTGATGATCGGTTTCCACAAGCTCTTCCTCTCCATGAACCAGACCGGCGCCGCGCCCCTAGTCCGGATGGATCCGGCCCGGGCCGCCGCCGGCGTGATCACCGGGATCGGTTTCCTGGGGGCGGGGACGATCATCCGCCACAAGAACGCGGTGGTGGGGCTGACCACCGCCGCCTCCATCTGGGTGGTGGCCGCGATCGGGATCATCCTGGGGCTGGGGGAATACGACCTCTCGATCATGGCCACCGTCCTCGTCCTCCTCACCCTCTTCCTCCTCGACCGGGTGAAGGTCCGGGCGGACCACTACAAGGAAGTCACGCTGGAAGGGCAGGGGGGAATGGAGCTCTACCCGTCGGCGTGCTCGGCGCTCCGGGTCCTTGGCGTCGCGGTCAAGGACTACGGGATCGAGCTCCACCCGGTTGAGCGCCGTGTCGTCCTCCACCTGGTCCTCCGCTTCAAGGACCCCGCCCTCGGCCCCAGGACCGTGGAAACGCTCTCCTCCCTCCCGGGCGTGATCAAGGTAGCGTGGCTTTAAAGCTGGTCGATGGGTCAGGGAGAGGTGAGCCAGACCATTAACCTTGCCCATTTACCAGACCCACTTCTTAACCCTAACCTGTGCGCCGATCATCCGGATTACCGATCGCCGTGCGTAGAACCAGGGTGTATTTGCTAGCGGGCGTCCTGATCCTCGTCGCCCTAGTTTTCCTGCCCTCGCTCTTCCTCGGCTTCAACCCCTTCTGGGACCTCTACTACGTCCAGAACAACCCCTTCCAGCGCCCGCTCACCCCGGCGGTTCTCCGCTCCGCCTTCACCTCCTTCCTGGAGGGGAATTATCATCCCCTCACGCTGATCAGCCATTCACTGGATCACACCGCCTGGGCCTTCGTTCCCTTCGGCCACCACCTCGCGAGCTACCTCCTCCATCTTCTGAACGTCCTTTTGGTCTTCCTGGCTGTGGAGGCCCTTGCGGGCCGGGCGGGCCTGGACCGTCCGTTCCGTCTCGGCGCCGCCGCCGCTCTCGTTTTCGGGATCCACCCTCTTCGGGTCGAATCGGTGGTTTGGGTGACCGAGCGGAAGGATGTCCTCTTCGCTTTCTTCTATCTCTTGAGCCTGCTGTCTTATCTGCGCTGGAGGATCGGTCGGCCAGCCCCCTCTTCGGGCGACCGGTTCCCCCCCCCCCCCCTCACCCCGCCTTCCCCCGGCTGGTATCTCTTCTCGCTCGCCCTCTCCGCCTGTTCCCTTCTCTCCAAGGCGGCAGCGGTCTCCTTCCCCCTCGCCCTCTGCCTTATCGACCACGACCTCCTTTCCCCCGCGCCCGGCCGGTCCTGGCGAAAATCCTGTCTCCGCTCTCTCCCCTTCGCCCTCCCCGCCGTCCTCGTCGCCGGCTTGGCCCTCCACGGGCAGAACCGCTCTTTTCTCATGGCCCCTCTCTCTTGGGGGACGCTTCTTACCAACCTCTCCGAGTTCCCCGCCGTCGTCTTTTTCTATCTCGGGAAGACGCTTCTTCCGCTCCGCCTCGCGCCGATCTATCCGATCGATCTCTGCGCCGGTCTCTTGGCCCGGATTGCCGCCGGCGCGGGCGCCCTCGTAATCGTTGCCGCCGCTATCCTTCTCCGCCGCCGCTGGCCGTTCCTCCTGACGCTCTGTCTCCTGACGGCGGTCCTCATCCTCCCCACCGGCGGGCTGGTCCGCGTCGGCGCCCAGGTTCTGGCCGATCGTTTTTCCCTTCTCCCCATGCTCCCCCTGGCCGTCCTGCTCGCCGCCGGGCTGCTCGCCGCTCTCCGGAGGCCGGTCGCCGGGAAAACCCTCGCCGCCCTCTTCGTCGTCTGGATCGGTTTCCTGATCCGCCAGACTGTTGCCTACACTGGTCTCTGGGACGACGCGATCGCTCTCACGCGCAAGGCCTACGACCTCTATCCGGATTCTCCGGTGATCGAGGATTTCCTCCTCGGCTCCTACAACAACTCCACATTCGAACTGATCGCCGCCGGCAAATACGACGAGGCCGAAGCGGTCTATCGCCAGGCGCTCCTCGTCGACCCCGATTACCCAGTCATCCGGCGGAACCTCGGCCTGCTCTATCTCCGCCGATCGAAGTTCGCCGCGGCGGCCGACGAGTTCGCGGCGGCGATCCGGTCCGATCCCCGCCTGGTCGAGGCCTACCTCGACCTCGCCCGGGCCGAGGCCCTGATGGGGAAGCCCTCCGAGGCGATCGCGGTCCTGGAGGAGGGAGCGAGGAACAATCCGTCCTCCGCATTTCTACGGACCGCCCTGGAACAAGCTCGGGGAGAGGGAGAAAGATAGAGAAGCACGCTTGCGGTAACATCCACTAACCGCAGGTTACGTGAGGTTACGGAAAGTTACGTAAGGGTTACGTGAGGTTACGAAAGATCTTTGGCCCGCCCGCAGGCGGCGACCCTAAGTAACCGCAGGTTACGTGAGGTTGCGCAAGGTTACATGGTATAATCCAATTTTTGGACCGGACGGCCCCTCATCCGATCCGCCGATTTTAATAATATTTCCGAAGGAAATATTATGGAGAAGAAGGACTTCTATCAAGTGCTCGGCGTCTCCCCCACCGCCTCCCCGGAGGAGATCAAGAAGACCTACCGGAAGCTGGCGAAGGAGTTCCACCCCGACCGGCGCCCGGGGGACAAGCGCGCCGAGGAGCGCTTCAAGGAGATCTCCCAGGCCTACGACACGCTCGGCGACCCCGCCAAGCGCCGCCAGTATGACCAGATGAAGGCCGCCTTCTCCCAGGGCTTCCGCCCGGAGGGAGGCTTCGACTTCGGCGGGATGGATTTCGACCTCGGCGATCTCTTCCGCCAGGCCGGCCGCCGGCCCGGTCCGGGCCCGCGTTCGGGCGGGCGGATGGGCTTCGAGGACATCTTCGGCCTGGGAGGTCTGGGCGACCTCTTCAGCCAGTTTGCCGACCGGGGAGCGCATTTCCGCCAGTCCCGCTCCGGCCCCCGGAAAGGGGAGGGCATCCTCGCCGAGATCAGGATCACCTTCGACCAGGCGATCAAGGGCGGCAAGGTGCGCCTCACCGTCCGCCGCGAGGAGCCCTGCGCCTCCTGCGCCGGCACCGGGGCGGCGCCGGGTTCCCGCCCGGTCCCCTGTTCGCAGTGCGGGGGGAGGGGAGTGGTCACCATCGTCCAGGGAGGCTTCGCCGTCAGCCGGCCCTGTCCCCGCTGCCTGGGAAAGGGGATGGCGATCAAGGAGCCCTGTCCGTCCTGCCGGGGGGCGGGGAGCTCTCCGGCGACGAAGGTTTTGAGCGTCCGCATCCCCGCCGGCGTCTCCGACGGCGACAGCCTGAAGGTCCGCGGGATGGGCGAGCCGGGGATGGGCGGGGGGCCGCCGGGCGACCTGGTGGTCACCGTCCGGGTAGGAGAGAGCAGCCATTTCACGCGCCGGGGAGCGGACCTCCATTCCCGCGCGGCGGTCGCGCCGGCCGTAGCTTCCGCCGGAGGCTCGATCCGGGTCCGCACCCTGGACGGTTCGGCCGCCCTGAAGATCCCCCCCGGGACGAAGACCGGCTCGATCTTCAAGCTCAAGGGGCAGGGGGCTCCCCGGATGAGGGGGAAGGGGAGGGGGGACCTCTATGTAACAACAGTGATCAGTAATCAGTGATGCTGATCACTGATTCATTGCACCTGAATCGGATCGTCTCCCTCCTCTCCCTCCTCGCTCTGCTCGTCGCCCTCGCCGTCCTGGTTTTGGCCGTCCTCACCCACCACCCCTTCTTCGACGAGACCGTCCACGCCCACTATGCCTGGCTGATCTCCCGGGGGCTCTCTCCCCACGAGAATTTCTGGTGCGTCTACCCCGTCCTCGGCTATCTCGCCGTCCAGCCGCTCTTCCTCCTCGTCCCCGCCTCGCCCGCTCTCTTCCTGGCCCTGCGCCTCTTTTCGTCCGCCGCGCTCTTGGGAGCCGGGATCGTCCTCGCCCGCCACTCCCGCCGAGTCTCGGGGACTTGGATCTGGGGGCCGCTCCCCCTCGCCCTGATCGTAGTCACCCCGAAGCTCGGAGATTTTTTCGCCGAGTTCAGCATCGACCACCTCGCCGCCCTCTGCGCGCTCCTGGCGTTCGCCCCGATGTTCGCCGAGCCGTCCCGGCGCCGCCTCGCCCTCATCGCCTCCCTCTCCGTCCTCTCGGTCACGGTCACGCCCAAGTATGGCTGGACCTTATGCCCGGCGCTCGGAGCCTATCTCGCCTACGCTTGCCGGCAGTCCCCGCGGCGCTGGAGAAACGGCCTCACCGCCGCCCTCTCCATTCTCTTGACGGCGGCCGCGCTCGCCGCGGTCTTCCGCGTTTTCGGCTGCCGCCTTCTCCCGAACCTCTCCTGGGCCCATCTCTTCATGGGAAAGTGGATGGCGCGGCTCGAGGATTGCCCGATCCCCCTCGGCCGCACCGCTCTCTTCTTCCTGCTCCGGCACTGGTTCGTGGGAATGGTTCTCCTGGGCGGGATCGCCGGCTGGGCGGCCCGCTCCTTCCGGCCTCCCCGCGCCGCCGCCTGGACGGGGGCCGGGATCCTGGTCGGGACGGCCGTCTCGGTCGCTCTCCTCCGGAAATACCACGAGCAGTATCTCGCCCCTCTCCTCCTCTCCCTCCTCGTCTTCCCGCCCTATCTGGCGGCCGCGGTCGCTCCCCGCGCCCGGGCGCTCCTGGGGGCGGCCTTGGCCTGCGCTCTCGCGCTCTCCGGGGCCGCCCAAATCCCCTTCCGGCTCTCCCGCTTCCGCCCGTTCGACGTCGACCGCGTCAACCCCCTCGTCGATTCCACGCGGGGGATGGGAAAGGGGATCCAACCCGCCCTCGCCTCGCTGAAAACGCTGAAAAGGCTCCTCTCGGTGGTCCCCGCGGAGGAGACGGTGGCGGCGGTCTGGGACGGCCACCCGATCTTTCGGCGCGACGCCACCTTTATCACCTACGACATGGGACCGGGATGCAGCTTCCAGGAAATCCTTCCGCCCGGCTCGGAGATCCGGAGCCGTTTTCAGCCGGAGTATCTGGCCCGGGAGCTCAAGAAGCGCCCCCCGGCCCTGATCAGCCCGAGCCATCTCGATCTCAACTATCCCCCGGGCTGGCTCCGGGTCTGCCTCGACTTCATCGCGAGCCATCCCGGGCTCTACCGCGAGGTCGATGCGGAGGGAGTCGCCGTCTTCCTGCGCTCGGACCTCCCGGACCGCTGAGGGCGAAACCACGGCGCGGCCGCTGGCTCGGCGCAAGAAATCCCTGCCTCTACCCGTCGCTAGACAGGCGCCGGGAGGCGGGATTGCGCGGATTGGTCCTTGCTCCGGCTGGCGATTCGACAGGAAGGAATCTCCGCGATCTCTCCCAGTTTCTCTCCTCCGGCCCCTCCCGAGGCGCGTTTTCCCGCGTCCATATCGTCCATAGCGTCCATATCGTCCAGGGTGTCCATTGCCCCCCGTCGCCGGGCGTTGTTTACACTTGTTTTCCTCCGACCCCTTTGTTAGCATTCCCCGCCTTTGCCCCCGCCCATGACCGCGAACGAGTACAAGTCCACGCTCAACCTTCCGCAGACCGCCTTCGAGATGAAGGCCGATCTGCTCAAGAAGGAGCCCCGGCTCCTCGAGCGCTGGGAGAAGATGGACCTCTATGGGCAGATCCGCGCCGCCCGCCGCTCGCAAACTCCCTTCATCCTCCACGACGGCCCCCCCTATCCGACCGGCGATCTCCACATCGGGACGGGGATGAACAAGATCCTCAAGGATTTCATCGTCCGCTTTGAGACCATGCTCGGCCGCGATGCGCCCTTCATCCCGGGCTGGGACTGCCACGGCCTCCCGATCGAGCACAAGGTGATGACGGAGCTCGGGGCGCAGGCCGCCGCCCTTTCCGACGCCGAGATCCGCGGGCGCTGCCGGAAGTTCGCGCTGGCGTACGTGGAGGCGAACCGCAACGAGTTCCAGCGGTTGGGCTGCCTGGGTTCCTGGGCATCCCCCTATCTCACCGTCAATCCCCGCTACGAAGCGGGGGTGGCCCGGGTCTTCGGGAAGCTCGTGGAGCGGGGCTACGTGCAGCGCCGCAACAAGCCCATCCACTGGTGCTTCTCCTGCGAGACCGCGCTCGCCGAGGCCGAGCTCGAGTACCGGGACCGGACCGACGTTTCCATCTACGTCGCCTTCCCCCTGGCCGAGCCTTCGCCCTTCCCGGGGGCCTCTCTCCTGGTCTGGACCACCACCCCCTGGACCCTTCCCGGGAACCTGGCCGTGGCCGTCCATCCCGCCTCCCCCTATGCCCTGGTCTCCTCTCCGCGGGGGAAGATGATCATGGCGGCCGAGGCCGTCGCCCGCGTGATGAAGGAGACGGGGATCGAGCCCTTCCGGGTCGAGGAGACCTTTCCGGGGGAGCGGCTGGAGAAAGCGCCTTACCGCCACCCCTGGTCCGACGCGACCTGTCCGGTGATCATAGCCCGCTACGTCAGCCCGGAGGAGGGGACGGGCTGCGTCCACACCGCCCCCGGCCACGGCGAGGATGACTACGCCTCCGGCCAGCGCTACGGGCTCAAGGTCTTCAGCCCGGTGGACGGCCAGGGGCGCTTCACCGCCGAGGTTCCCGACCTCCGCGGGAGGCCGGTCTTCGAGGCGAACGAGACGATCATCGCCACACTGGAGAAACGGGGGACGCTCTGGCTCCGGAAGCCGATCACCCACTCCTATCCCCACTGCTGGCGCTGCCATAAGCCCGTGATCTTCCGGGCCACTCCTCAGTGGTTTGTCTCCGTCGAGCACGAGCGGCTGCGGGCCCGCGCCCTGGAGGAGATCGACCGGGTCGACTGGGTCCCGGACTGGGGCAAGATCCGGATCCGCTCCATGCTCGAGCAGCGCCCCGACTGGTGCATCTCCCGCCAGCGGAAGTGGGGGGTGCCGATCCCGGTCTTCTACTGCCTCGCCTGCGGCGAGCCGCTCCTCGACCCGCGGGCGATCGAGAAGACGGCGGCGATTTTCGAGGCCGAGGGCTCCAACGCCTGGTTCCTCCGTCCCCCGAAGGACTTCCTCCCCGAAGGGGCGGCCTGCGCCTGCGGCGGGCGGGAGTTCCGCCAGGAGAAGGACATCTTCGACGTCTGGTTCGAGTCCGGCTCCTCCCACCGCTCGGTGGTCCTCTCCGAGCCGGCGCTGTGCTTCCCGGCCGACCTCTACCTGGAGGGTTCCGACCAGCACCGCGGCTGGTTCCAGGTCTCCCTCCTCCTCGCCCTGGCCACGCTGGACCGCGCCCCCTTCCGCGCCGTTCTCACCCACGGCTTCGTGGTCGACGAGAAGGGGGAGAAGATGTCCAAGTCGCGGGGGAACTTCCTCTCGGTGGCCGAGGGGCTGCGGACCTTTTCCGCCGACGTCCTGCGCCTCTGGTTCTCCTCGGTCGATTACCGGCGGGACATCGGCGTCTCGGAGGGGCTGATCGCCAAGAGCGCCGACGCCTACCGGAAGATCCGCAACACCTTCAAGCACCTCCTCGGCAACCTCCGGGGGTTCTCGCCCGAGCGCGACTCGGTCGCCGAGGCGGACCTCTGCGAGATCGACCGTTGGGCGCTCCTTAAGGCCGAGGAGCTCCGCCAGTCGGTGGAGGAGGCCTACCGACTCTACGAGTTCCACCGAGTCTTCCGGGAGGTCCACACCTTCTGCGTGAACGACCTCTCCGCTTTCTACCTGGACGTCCTCAAGGACCGCCTCTACACCCATCCGGCCCGCTCCCCGGAGCGGCGGAGCGGCCAGACCGCTCTCTGGGAGATCCTGATCCTTCTCGCCAAGCTCCTCGCCCCGATCATCCCCTTCACCACCGAGGAGGTCTGGGACCACGCCGGGAAGATCTCCCCCCTCGAAAAGAGCGTGCACCTCTCGCGCTGGCCCGCGCCCCGCCCGGAGCGGCTGAACGCGGCCCTCCGGGAGACCTGGGACCGCCTCCTCGCCGTCCGGGGCGAGGCCCTGAAGCGCCTGGAGGACTGGCGGCGGGAGAAGACCATCGGGAATTCCCTCGAGGCCAAGGTGATCGTTCGGGCGGATGATTCCTCCTGGGACGACCTCCTCCGGCGCTATCGAGATCTCCTGCCGGGGATCTTCCTCGTCTCCCAGGTGGAATTCGCGGAAGCGGGGGGAGGGGACAGCCTCCTTCCGACCGCCCTCGCCGGACTCCGGCTCGGCCTGGCCCGGGCGGACGGGAGCAAATGCGCCCGCTGCTGGAAATTCTCCCCCACGGTGGGCAAATCGGAGAAGCATCCGACGATCTGCGCGGTCTGCCGGGGGCACGTCGGCGGAATGTAGGCCGCCTCTGCGAGGCGGCGGCGGACGCCGGTTCGTAAAACCGGCCTACAGTTTGACAAGAACAAGACAAGGGGGTGTAGCCATGGTTTTAAAGAAGAAGGCCAAGAAGCTCATCAAGGCGAAGAAGTCCGTCAAGCCCGTCAAGGCCAGGAAGGCGGGCCAGATCAAGAAGGCCGCCAAGAAGGTTGCCCGGAAGTCCGCCGCGGCCCCGGCGTCGGGGAAGATGAGCCGCCAGGACCGGGAAAAGATCCGCGCCACGCTCCTCGAGGAGCGCCAGCGCCTGCTCGGCGACGTCAACCGGCTCCAGGAGGACAACCTCCAGCGCTCCGTGCGGGAATCGTCCGGGGCGCTCTCCGGGGATCCCTCCGAGAACGTCGACGAAGAGTATGCCCGCTCCTTCTCCATGGCCATCGCCTCCAACAAGCAGGAGGCCCTGCAAGAGATCGACGAAGCCCTGGACCGCATGGAGGAGGGGACCTACGGCCTCTGCGAGATTTGTGGAGAAAAGATCCCCCAGAAACGGCTTCTGGCCAAGCCCTCCGCGCGGACCTGCCTGAAATGCGCCGAGCAGATGGAAGCCGAACAGCGGGGATAGCCCTCCTGGCGGTTGCGCTCGCGCTCCTCGACCAGGGTTCCAAGTGGCTGGTCGTCCGCGAGCTCCAGCCCGGCCGTCCGATCCCGGTGATCGCGGGGCTACTCAGCCTCACCCGCGTGCACAACTCGGGGACCGCTTTCGGCCTTTTCCACCGCCAGCAGTTCCTGTTCATCCTTCTCTCGCTGGCCACCGTGGCGGCGCTCGTCGTCCTCTATCGCCGCCTCCTCTCCCAGGGAGCCCTGGTCCGCTGGTCCGCCGGACTAATCCTGGGCGGGGCGATCGGGAACCTGGTCGACCGGGTTTTCCGGGGGGCGGTGGTCGACTTCGTGGACGTCTTCCTGGTCCTGAGGGGCGAGGAATACCACTGGCCGGCCTTCAACCTGGCCGACAGCGCGATCTGCGTCGGGGTGGGGCTGCTCCTGATCACGGTGCTTATCCGAAAGGATAAGCACCGGGTTCCGGGTTCAACGGTTCAAAGGTTCAACGGTTGAACCGCGGGCTTCCCAACCGTTAACCCGGAACCGTGAACCGATGAACCGGTAGCTTGACATGCACCGCGTCCTTTTCCAGCTTGGCCCCATCCCCGTCTACGCCTTCGGGATCACCCTCGCCCTGGCCTTTCTCCTCGGCATCCGGGTCGCCCAGAGCCGCGCCCGCCGCCGCGGCGTCAGTCCCGATCTCATCCTCGATTTGAGCCTTTACCTCCTCCTGGGGGCGATCGCGGGCTCCCGCCTCTTCCACGTCATCGCCAACTGGGGGGATTACCGCGCCGCCCCCGCGGCCGCGTTCAAGATCTGGGAGGGCGGCCTCTCCTTCCAGGGAGGCGTGATCGGCGCGATCCTCTTCGCCCTCTGGTTCCTGCGGGCCAGGCGGCTCTCCTTCTGGCCGCTGGCCGACATCGTCATGCCCTCGGTCGCCCTGGGCCAGGCCCTCGGCCGGATCGGGTGCTATTTGAACGGATGCTGCTTTGGAGCACCCACCGATCTCCCCTGGGGGGTCACCTTCCCGCCGGACAGCTTTGCCGCGGCCGAGTTCGGCCCCGTCCATCACATCCATCCCATCCAGCTCTTCTCGGCGTCGGCCGACCTCGCCGTCTTCGTCCTCCTCCTCCTTTTCTCCCGCCGCTCGCGCCTGGCCGGGGCGACCTTCTGCCTTTACGGCGTTCTCGCCGGTGGCGTCCGTTTCGGCCTGGAATTCCTCCGCGGCGACGAGCCGAGAATCCTGGGGCCGCTGACCCTCTATCACCTGATGAGCGCGGGGATAGCCGTGGTCTCGATCGGGTTGTGGGCATACCTGGCGAGGAGGGAGAAGAGCTGAGCATGGATCGACTGACCTTCACCGTCTCCCCCGAGGAAGCGGGAACCCGTCTCGACAAATATCTCGCCGGGAAGGTTCCGGGGGTCTCCCGCACTCGCCTGAAGGAGATGATCGAGGCCGGCGCGGCGGAGGTGGAGGGGAGGAAGGAAAGGCCGCGCCGCCTTCTCAAGACCGGGGAGGCCGTCGTCCTCTCCCCGTTCCGGGAGCGGGCGCGGCTTCCTCTTCCGGAGAAGATACCGCTCCGGGTGATCTATGAGGACGCT
Source organism: uncultured bacterium (assembly GCA_964584165.1). Taxonomy (GTDB): domain Bacteria; phylum Auribacterota; class Erginobacteria; order Erginobacterales; family CAZKCI01; genus CAZKCI01. The sequence continues at coordinate 19,378 of CAZOYW010000033.1, read as the reverse complement.
GACCTCCTGGTGGTGGACAAGCCGGCGGGTTTGCTTGTCCACCCCTGCCGGGAAGGGCAGGGGGGGACTCTGGTCAACGCCCTCCTCGGCCGCGCGACCGCCCTCTCCAGCTGGGGGGGGGAATCGCGGCGGGGGATCGTCCACCGCCTGGACCGGGACACCTCGGGATTGATCCTGGCGGCCAAGAACGACCACGCCCATGCCGTCCTCGCCGGCCAGTTCCGGAAACGGAAGGTGGAGAAGGAATACCGGGCGCTGGTCCGGGGGCGGCCGCCCTTTCCCTTCGGCCGCATCGCTCTCCCCCTCGGGAGAAGCGCCGTCCATCCTACCCGGATGACGGTCCGGGCGGAGGGGGGGAGGGAGGCGGTCACCGAATACGAGATTCTGGAGGAGTACCCGGAGGGGGCCCTTCTCAAAGTGGCGATCAAGACCGGGCGGACGCACCAGATCCGTGTCCACCTCGCCCGCTTGGGCTGCCCGGTGCTCGGCGACCGGGAGTACGGGCGGTCCGCCGTCGCCCTCTCGCGCCGAGTCGGGGCCCTTCGCCAGATGCTCCACTCCGCCCGGGTCAGGTTCCGGCATCCGACTCGGGGGAAATGGCTGGAGTTCGCCTCGCCGCTCCCGGCGGACATGGAGGCGGTGCGCCGGGAATTGCTCCGGGGTGGGGAAAGGGGCGGAGTGAAGCCGCGGCCGTCCCCGGGCCGGCAACGGGGATAAGCACGCTCCGTAGCCGCGGACCTTCAGGTCCGCGGAACGGGCCGCGCGGATCTGAAGATCCGCGCCTACGAAACTGCCATTGGACATGCGTCACTTTGTCATTACCATAGCGGGTTGATCGCGATGAACATCCCCATCTATCCGCTTCGTTTCCGCCCCATCTACAAGGAGCGCCCCTGGGGCGGGGAGAAGCTCCGGACGGTGCTGGGCAAGGAATCGCCTCCCCATCTCAAGATCGGCGAGTCCTGGGAGATCTCCGACCGGGGAACCGACGCCACTACCGTGGCCGCGGGGCCGTATGCCGGGGAGCCCCTCCATCGCCTGATGGAGAAGATGGGCAAGCTTCTCCTCGGCGACCACGTGCTCTCCCGCCACCCCAAGCGGTTTCCCCTCCTCTTCAAGATCCTGGACGTGGAGGCTCTCCTCTCCCTCCAGGTCCACCCCCCCGACGATTACCCCCGCCTCGGGCCGGGAGAGGAGGGTAAGAGCGAGTTCTGGTACGTGCTCGCGGCCTCCCCGGGGACGTCCGTCTTCTGCGGCCTCAAGGAGGGGGTGGACAAAAGGACGTTCAAGCGTCTGCTTGAGGAGCGCCGGGTGGAAAAGATCCTCGGCGAGTACCCGATCGCCGCCGGCGACGGGATTTCCATCCCCGCCGGGCGGCTCCACACCGCCGGGCCGTCCGCGCTCATCCTGGAGATCCAGACCAACTCCGACACCACCTACCGGGTCTGGGACTGGGGGCGGACGGGCCCGGACGGACAGCCCCGCCCGCTCCACCTGGAGAGGGCCCTGGAGGTGATCGACTGGAGGGACTGCGCGTCGCCCCTGGTGGAGTCGGCGGGGGAGAAAGCGGGAGAGAACGAGACCGCCCTCCTCCTCATCTCGGATCATTTCACCATCGAGCGGATCCGGGCGAGGCGGTCCGCCGGCGATCTCTGCGACGGGTCCCGTTTCCAGGTCCTCGCCGGCGTGGAGGGGGAGGGGGAGATCGTCCCCGCGCGGGACGGCTCGGTCCCGGTGCGGATCCGCCGGGGGGATTTTATCCTTCTGCCGGCGTACCTCGGGGCCTATACTGTCCGGACCGAGCGGGGTATGGTTTTCCTGAAATCGTATGTCAGCAAATAGGATGGTGATATGAAAAGCATGACGGGTTACGGCAACGGCCGGGCCGAGGGCCGGGAATTCTCGGTCAGCGTCGAGATCCAGTCCTACAACAACCGCTTCCTGGAGGTAAAGACGAGGCTTCCGCCCGATTACGTTTTCGTGGAGAAGGACCTGGTCAAGACGATCTCTGGGCGCCTGAGCCGGGGGCGGGTGAACGTCCTGGTCGCTCTCCAGCAGTCGCCCGCGCGGGCGGAGGTCAAGATCGACGAGTTCCTCGCCGCCAAGTACTGGCAGTCGCTGCAGCGGCTCTGGAAGAAGGTCAAGGCGCCCAGCCCGCCCGACCCCGCGATCCTGCTCACCCTCCCCGGCGTCATGCAGGTCTCCTCCGGACAGCCCTCGGCCCGGGAGTTCAAGGAGGTCCTCGGCGAGGCCCTGGAGGTGGCCCTGGGCGCCCTGGAGAAGATGCGGGAGAAGGAGGGGAACAAGCTCCGCTCCTACCTCCGCAAGCACGCCAAGGTCATGCTCTCCGAGCTCGCCGAGGTCAAGCGGCTTCTGGCCGCCGGCCCGGCCCGCGGGGGGGACGCCTCCGCCTCTACGGTCCAGGAAGAGATCAACCGTCTGGACAGCCACCTCGATCAGTTCCAGGAGATCCTGGACAAGGACGAGCCGGCGGGCAAGGTCCTGGAGTTCGTCGCCCTGGAGATGCTCCGGGAGACGACCACACTGGGCGACAAGGCCGACGACACCGACCTCTCGAAGCGGGCGGTGGCGATGAAGTCCGAGATCGAAAACATCCGGGAGCAGATCCGCAACCTGGAATAGATTTTTCCGCTTCCGGACCCTTCCGGTCCGGAAGCGGAAAAATCTTGTAAGCGATCTTCTTTCTTTTCTACAGGAGGTCTCCCCATGAAAGGCACACTCTTCGTGGTCACCGCCCCTTCCGGGGCGGGCAAGACCAGCATCTGCGACGCCGTCCTCAAGACCGTGCCCCGTCTCAAGTACTCCGTCTCCGCCACCACCCGCCCGCCTCGGAAGGGGGAGGTGAACGGCGAGGACTACTTCTTCCTCTCCCGCGAGGAGTTCGAGAAGGGGATCGGGGAAGGAAAGTTCCTGGAGCACGCCCGCGTATATGACAACTACTACGGCACCCCGCGGGCTTACATCGAGAAGGAGCTCAACGCCGGCTTCGATGTGATCATGGACATCGACGCCCAGGGCGCCCTCTCGATCAAGAAGCTCCAATATCCGGCGGTCTACGTCTACATCCTCCCTCCCTCTTTGCGTGTCCTGCGGCAGCGCCTGGAAGGAAGAAAAACCGACTCCCGCGAAGTCATCGAGAAACGCCTGGCCCAGGCCGCGAAGGAAATCGGCTATCTGCCGGAGTACGATTATGTTATCGTAAACGACACACTACCGGCCGCCATCGCCGAGATGGAGTCTCTCTTCCGGGCCGAGCGCTGCCGGGTCAGCCGGCATCCGGAGCTTCCGAGAAGCCTGCTGGCCTAGCCCGGCTTATTCATGATAACCGCTGGTTATCATGAATAAGCCGAGCTAGAGTTGCCGCGGGCAGCCGTATGGCGGCTTTCAACGAAAAGGAGACGCATGAAGGACGTAACGTCGGAAAAGTATCTCAAGACCGTGGATAACATCTACTCCTTGGTCATCATGGCCGCCAAGCGCGCGGCCGCCCTCACCCGGGGGGAGCCGGGGCTCTTGGCCGAGGTCCGGGCGAAGAAGCCTCCGATGATCGCGCTGGAGGAGATCTCCCGGGGGAAGATCACACTGGCCATGCCGCCGGAAGAAGATGCCGGACAGGAAAAATAGTCCGCGCCGGGGCGCGGGTGGTGTTACTTCCCAAGGCGAGGTCAGGGGTCCGCGCCGGGGCGCGGTAGGTAGTCTGCGCCAGGTAGATGTCAGGGGTCCGCGCCGGGGCGCGGGAGTCAATTCTCCTCAAGTCGCGGTCAAAGGTCCGCGCCGGGGCGCGGGTGGTGGTTTGCGCCAAGGCGAGGTCAAAGGTCCGCGCCGGGGCGCGGTTGTCGTCCTGGGTGTGACCGGATCGATCGCCGCCTACAAGGCGGCGGAGCTGGCCAGCCGCTTGACCCGGGATGGGGCCGAGGTCCACACGATCATGACCGAGGCGGCCGAGGAGTTCGTCCGCCCTCTCACCTTCCAGACCCTGACCGGACGTCCGGTCGCCTCCGGGCTCTTCGCGGCGGCCGAGGAGTGGGACCCCCGTCACATCTCGCTCGCCCGCCGGGCCGATCTCATCGTCATCGCCCCGGCCACGGCCAACTTCATCGGCCGGGCCGCCGCCGGCCTCGCCGACGACCTTCTCACCGCGACGGTTCTAGCCACCCGGGCGCCCGTCCTGCTCGCCCCGGCGATGAACGCGGGGATGTACGAGAACCCCGTCGTCGGGGAGAACATCGCGCGGCTGAAGCGGAGGGGCTTCCATTTCGTCGGCCCGGCCCGCGGACGCCTGGCCTGCGGGGAGGAGGGCGCGGGACGACTGGCCGACCTGGAGGAGATCCTCTCCGCGATCGACGGCCTCCTCCCCGGTCCTCCGCGCGCCCGCTGAATTTTATAGGTCTATAGGTCCTATAGGACCTATAAGACCTATAAGGCCATGAAGATCCTCGTCACCGCCGGACCGACCCGGGAGTTTCTCGACCCCTTCCGCTTCCTCTCCAATCCCTCTTCCGGGAAGATGGGCTTCGCCCTAGCCGCCGCGGCGGTCCGGCACGGCCACCGGGTCTCCCTCGTCTCCGGTCCGGTCGCCCTCCCGGACCTCGCCGGCGTCCGAATGACCCGGGTCGTCTCCGCCCGGGAGATGCTCCGGGCGGTGGAGGAGGAATTCCCGCGGACCGCCGCGGTGATCATGTCGGCCGCGGTCTCCGACTTCTATTTTTTGCATTTTTCGAAACGAAAAATGCAAAAAAAAGCAGAATCGATTACGCTCCAACTGAGAAAGAACCCCGATATTCTCGAAATCTTAGGCCGCAAGAAGGACGGGAAGATACTGGTCGGGTTCTCCGCCGAAACGGAGAATATCGTCGAAAACGCCCGCTCCAAGCTCGATCGGAAGAACCTCGACCTGATCCTGGCCTCCGACATCTCCTCCCGCCGGAGCGGATTCGCCGCCGACTCCATCCGGCTGGCGGCGATCGATCGCGCGGGAAGGGTCGAACGCTGGCCGCTTCTCTCCAAAACGGCGGCGGCGGAGAGGATTGTATCCCGGGTCGAGAAGATTTATTCGGCACAGTCCGTCTGATATGAGTGTGTGGAAGGGGCGTCTCGCATGCCCCGATCGCCATAAGATTCAAATAGCAATCGGGGCCCCGATCCAGATGAGGGGAGAGGATGGTAGAATTTCAGAAGGAGAGCCATGAGAAGAATAGCGATGATCCTTGTCCTGTTCGGTCTCCTCCTGGCCGGCTGCGCCTCGCCCTCGACTTCCGCGCCGCCCCCGCCGCGCCCCCGGCGCCCCCATCCCGGCGCGGTCTGGATCCCCGGCCACCGCGCCCCCAACGGCGCCTGGATCGCGGGGCACTGGCGGTAAAATAAACGGAGTAGTGGAGTGATGGAGTAATGGGCCGGCCGATAGCGGTTCTTCACTACTCCAATACTCCATTACTCCACTACCCCGGAATATTTCATGTCCAAGCTCGACTACCAGGATTTCCCGTTCCGGCGCCTGACCCTGGGCCGCGCCGGGATCAAGAGCCTCCCCGAGTCCAAGGCGGTCTTCCTGAAGCGGGTCGAATCCTTCCTCCGGGAAGGGGAGCGGAAGCTCGTCAACGTCGAGACCAGGGAAGACGGGATCCGGGTGTGGTATCAAGAATAGGGCCGCCGACGTTCCGTCGGCGGCCCTATTCTTGAGAGGTCCGGGGAAGCCGTTATTCGTTCCTTCCGGCTCCCCGGATATATGCTATATTCATTCGTCCTGCGGGTAATCCGAAATATTTCCGCAGGAAATATTTCGGCGCGGTAGCCAAGCGGTAAGGCGGCGGTCTGCAAAACCGCTATACACCGGTTCGACCCCGGTCCGCGCCTTGGCGGACAGGGGCCCCGGAAGCATTTCCGGGGCCCCTGACCGCCAAGAATTGCTCGCTTGCGGAGAGCCCTTGGTGCGCCAGAGATTAGATCTCTCTCTGGTTATCTGCTATAGTCCGGAGGGATTTAATCCAAAATATTTCCGAAGGAAATATTTTGCCGGAGTGGTGGAATTGGCAGACACAAGGGACTTAAAATCCCTAGGATATGAAAATATCCGTGCCGGTTCGAGTCCGGCCTCCGGCAATCGACAAACGGCAGTCCGGCCATCGGCCCCCCGGCCGACCAGAGGCGAGGCCGGACGAGAACCGGAGGTGAGTTTATCCTGAGGAGCCCCCGTTCAGCGGGAGCGGAACGGGGAGCGACGAAGGAAGTCCGGCCTCCGGCAATCGACAAAAGGAAGTCCGGCTTCCGGCAGTGGTGGTGAATGGTGAATAGTGAATGGTGAATAGTGAATGGCCGGGCCGGCGTCCGTTCTGTCCATTCCGTCCGATCGCCCCGCTGACGCGATTTCGCTCTCTTGACATCGCCCGCCCGGTCGGCTTATTGTATATTTAGTGCGTTCGATTTCGGGTCACCCGGAGAACCCGATGACTTCTCGCCCATGGCCCGCCGTTGCCTCCGCCGCTCTTGTGGCGGTATTGCTTCCCGTTTCCTCCCCGGGCCAGGAAATCCGCCTCGCCGCCCGCTCCTTCGATCCGCTCGAGGCGCCTCCGGCCTCCGCCCGGAGCGTGGGTAATGCGGGGAAGTACCACCTTCTCCAGTTCTCCGGGCCGGTGCGCGAGGAATGGAAGGAAGCCTGCCGGGGCAGGGGGATCGAGTTCCTGGACTACGTCCCCGACTTCGCCTTCATCGTCCGGTCCCCGCCCGACCGCCTCGCCGCCATCTCCTCCCTGCCCGGAGTCCGCTGGATCGGCCCCTATCGCCCGGCATATCGGATCGATCCCGTCCTGCTTTCCGCCTCCCGCCTAAGCCGCGGGAAGACGCGCGAGGTCATCGTCTCCCTCTTCCCGGGGGCTTCCGCCGACGAAACCGCCGTCCTGGTCGCCAAGGCCGGGGGGACGGTCATTCGCCGCACCGACGGCCCCTCCCGCAGCAAGCTCCGCGTCCGCGCACCCGACTCCGCGATCGAGATGATCGCCGCGATCGAGGGGGTGAAATGGCTGGAGAGGGCCCCGCGCTTCGTCTGGCACAACAACAAGGCCGGAGGAATCGTCCGGGCGCGGACCGCCTGGACCAACGCCACCGGCTTCCTCGGCGCCGGCCAGGTGGTCGGCGTGGCCGATTCCGGGCTGGACCGGGGGACGGTCGATCCCTCCCTCCTGCACGACGATTTCAAGGACGGCGCCGGCCTGAGCCGGGTCCTGGCCATCAGCGATTGGTCGTCCGGGACCGGCGACGCGATCGGGCACGGCACCCACGTCTCCGGGACCATCCTGGGCAACGGGGCGATGTCCGGATCCACGCCCGCGGGCCGCGTCTTCCCCTCCACCTGCTACGCCGGGATCGCCCCCGAGGCTTCCCTGGTCATGCAGAACCTCGCCGACTCCTCCGGCGGCCTCTCCGGCGTCCCCGACGACCTCAACATCCTCTTCGCCCAGGCCCGGGCCGGGGGCGCCCGCGTCCACAACAACTCCTGGGGGTGGATGGGGGCGGGGGAATACGGCTCGATGTCTGAGGACGTGGACGAGTTCGCCTCGGCCAACCCGGACTTCTTGATCGTCTTCTCCGCCGGAAACGACGGCGTCGACGCCAACTTCGACGGGGTGATCGACCTCTTCTCGATCGGTCCGCCGGCCACCGCCAAGAACTGCGTCACCGTGGGGGCGACCGAGAACAACCGCCCCCCGGCCTCCGAACCCGTCCCCGCCTACAACCTGACCTACGGGTGGTATCACCCGGCCGAATTCCCCGCCGATCCGATCAACAGCGACTATCTCTCCGACGACGTCGACGGCCTGGCCGCCTTCAGCTCCCGCGGCTCCGAGCTCGACGCCCGCTTCAAGCCGGAGCTCGTCGCCCCCGGGACGAACCTTGTCTCCTGCCGCACCCAGGATGTCCCCCATGACCAGAGCGTCCTCTGGGGGAAGGGCGGGCTCTCCGGCGACGACGCGAACAACTACGTCTTCTCCGGGGGGACCAGCATGTCCGCCCCGGTGGTCACCGGCGCGGCCGCCCTCGTCCGCCAGTATTACACCGACCGCTGCGGGATCTCCCCCAGCGCCGCCCTGGTCAAGGCCACCCTGATCAACGGCGCCCGGGACATCTCCCCGGGCCAATACGGGACCGGGGCGACCCAGGAAATCCCCGATCCTCCCCGCCCCAACAACGTGGAGGGATGGGGGATCGTCGATCTCGGCTCGACCGTCTTCAGCTCCGCCCCACTCGACTTCTACTACTTCGACGTCTCGGAGGGGGCCTACACCGGTTCGGTCCAGGACTACGCCGTCACCCTCTCCCCGTCGATCTACCCGTTCTTCGCCACGCTGGTCTGGATGGACCATCCGGGCTCGACGCCCGCGGCGGGTCCCCTGGTCAACGACCTCGACCTCACGGTCATCGATCCCGCCGGGACCGTGCATTTCGCCAACCGCGCCACCCTCGCCGGCCCGATCTACTACGACGACGGCGCCGCCGACGCCTACTACCACGGCGACGAGGGGTTTATCGAGTCCGTCCGCTTCACCCCCTCCTGCTACCCGGCGACGATCGAGCGGGCGATGTTCTACCTGGATTCGGTCTCCGGGGATTACTCCAAGACGTTCCAGTATCGGATCTACTCCGCCGGGAGCGGCAAGCCCGGGTCGCTCCTCGCCACCGGAACCACCGTTCTTCGGCGGAAGGGCTGGCACGTGATCGAGATCCCCGGCGGGGTGACCATCGATTCGGGGTCCTTCCACCTTGCCCTGGTGATGCCGGACGACGATCTGGCCTGGGGGGTGGACGCCAACGAGCCGATCTCCGGGCGCTCCTGGGAATACGCCCCGGAGTTCGGCTGGTATCAGATGCTCACCCGCAACTACCTGTTCCGCGCCGTCGTCTCCTGCCCGACCCTGAACGACCGGGTGAACAACGTCGAGGGGATCGACATCTCCTCGCCCCAGCCCGGGACCTACACGGTCCGGGTGTCCGGCTACAACGTCCCCTACGGACCCCAGCCCTACGCCCTGGTCGTCTCCCGGCCGGACGTCTCGGCGAACCTCCCCGAGCGGGTGGTCATCGACTCCGGCGATTACGACGGTGACGGGACGAGCGATATCGCGGTCTTCCGCCGGCCGGCCGGCTTCTGGTCGGTCCGCGGGGTCGGCCAGTATTTCTTCGGCTCGTCCGCCGACATCCCGGCCTCGGGCGACTACGACGGCGACGGCACCTCCGAGATCGCCGTCTTTAGGCCCGCCACCGGGCTCTGGGCGGCCCGGGCGGTGACGCGCGCCGTCTTCGGCGCCGACGGTGACATTCCGGTCCCGGCCGACTACAACGGCGACGGGAAGACCGACATCGGGATCTTCCGGGAGGACAGGGGACTCTGGAGGATCCGCGATTTCACTCGGCTCTACCTCGGGAAGGCCGGCGACTTCCCGGTCCCCGGGGACTACGAGGGGCTGATGGACGGCAAGGCGGACTTGGCCGTCTTCCGGCCGAGCCAGGGGCTGTGGGTCTTGAACGGCTTCTCCCGCTTTTACCTGGGGACCCAGGGTGATTACCCCGTCCCGGCCGATTACGACGTCTTCCCCGGCGACGACCTGGCGGTCTTCCGGGGGACCACGGGGATGTGGCACATCTACGGCTACTCCAAGTACTACTTCGGCCAGGTCGGCGACGACCGGGTCCCGGCCGACTACGACGGGGACGACATCGACGACATCGCGATCTTCCGGGACACCCAGGGCTTCTGGGCGGTGCGGGGGCTGACCACGGCCTACTTCGGGACCGGCGGCGACGTCCCGGTGACGAGGTGAGGGTTGACGGTCGGCAGTTGGCGGCAACTGATCACTGATTACTTCTTTTGCTTCTGCTGTTTTTTGTGGGAGGGGCGTCTGCACCATCCCGAAATCTTCTTCGGGACTCGCCCCGATGATAGTCGGGATGATCGTGGTCCCGAAGATCCGACTGGCTATTCCGTAGGCGCGGACCTTGAAGGTCCGCGCGCGAAGACAATAACAATCCGCGGTCCCGCGGGGACCGCAGCCATGATGAATGATTACTCCAAAGCTGGGGGTTGGAAGATGAAAAGGTCCCTTTTCTCCGCCGGCGCGGCGTCGGTATTCGCCGCCGCGGCGATCCTGTTATCCGGCCTCACGCCGGCGGCTCAGTATCAGGGAACTTGGACCGCGTTTAGCGGCATGGGGGCATCCTCCGGCTTTGCCACGGCGACCCTAGCGGAGGCGATCAATCGGGTCAGCGTCAGGGTGTCCGCCAATACCCGCGCAAACTCCGGAGGTTACGGGGATTCCGATCTGCAATACACGGCCCTCTACGTGCAGTCGCCCTCGGGCAGCATTGTGGCCCTATACGACAAGTATGACCTTTTGGAAAGCGCGCTCTATCAGACCTTTTTCGACGATCAGGCCGACAAATCGATCCTCCATAGCATCGCCCCTTATTTCGGCCCGCACCGCTCCGTGGAGCCTTTGTCGCGATTCACGGGGGAGTGGTCCGCCGGCACCTGGCTCATCGTTGGCTTCAATGACGGGGTTAACCAGGATTTCACCGTTCAGGATTGGCGGATCTTCATCAACGAAGCGCCGACTCCTTCACCCACCCCCACGCCGGGCGACCTGGTCTGCCTGTCCTATGTCGGCGATCCTTTGGGCTGGTCGGCCTTCACCGGTGAGTCGGTCATCTACATGCCCGACGTGGGAACGGTCGACGATGTCAACGTTTACATTACCGCCCACGCGGATTCGGATTTCAAGGAAGTCAGCATGTACCTGGTGTCCCCGAACGGCACCTCGCGCCCGCTCTTCGAATACCAGGACCTGAGCGGGAAGGACCTCTACCGCACGCTATTCGACGACGAGGCGGGCACCCCGATCACCCAGGGGATCGTTCCCTACGTCGGGCCGCACAAGCCCCGCGGCGATCTCTCGGCTTTCAACGGGGAGACGGTCGCGGGCGACTGGATGCTTTTCTGCTATAACGCCTCCTCTCAGAACGTCCAGATCACGGACTGGGGGATCGGCTACTGCTTCCGGGGCTTCGCGGTCCCCACCCGTACGCCCACGCCTTCGCCTTCCCCGACGCCCACCCTGGCCCCCATCTCGCCCACGCCGACGGCCAAGCCGACCATGACGCCCCAGGACTTCCGGTCGCCCACGCCGCCCCCGACCCCGTCGCCCTCACCCTCGCCCTCGCCTTCGACGACGCCGCTCTTGGACTGCGCGGACTACCAGGGGTCTTTCATGTCCTGGACCACCGTCGCCGCCAAGACCTCGATCAAGCTGGTCGCCAGCGACAACCAGATCACCGACGTCAAGGTCCGGGTGACCGCCCAGGTCAACGAGAGCCTGAACTACCTCGGCATGTACCTGATGTCCCCCGAGGGCACTCTGGTCGCCCTCTTCGAGAAGCACGAGCTGGACGAGCACCAGCTCTTCTGGACCTGGTTCGACGATTCCGCCTGGAGCGGCATCACCTCCGGCCGGTCCCCCTACGTCGGCTCGTTCCGTCCGGTCGAGCCCCTCCGGGCCTTCCGGGGAGAATGGACGGCCGGCTCCTGGGTGCTCATCGCCTATAACGACCTGGCCAACAACGCCGGGCAGGTCACCGACTGGGTCCTCGAGCTCTGCACCGATCTTCCTCCCGTGGCCTCGCCCACGCCATCGCCGGAGCCCGGTTCCGCCACCCCCACCCCCGCCGGGAACATGATGCCGATCATCGCCTCGGGCGACTACAACGGCGACGGGACGAGCGATATCGGCTTCTTCCGCCCCGCCACCGGCCTCTGGTCGATCAAGGACGTGGGGACCGATTTCTTCGGCTCCAACGGCGACACCCCCGTCTCCGGCGACTACGACGGCGACGGGACTGCCGACATCGGCGTCTGGCGGCCGAGCCAGCTGCTCTGGAACGTGCGGGCGGTCACGCGCTGGTATTTCGGCGCCTCCGGCGACATCCCCGCCCCCGGCGACTACGACGGCGACGGCCTCTGCGATGCCGCCATCTTCCGCCCCTCGGCCGGGTTCTGGTTCTCGCCGGGGCTCACCCGCTTCATCTTCGGCGGGGCGGGAGACATCCCGGTCCCCGCCGACTACGACGCCGACGGGACCGACGACCCCGGGATTTTCCGACCTTCCTCCATCCTCTGGTCGGTGCGGGGCCTGACCCGGGCCTACTTCGGGGCCAGCTCCGATTACCCGGTCCCCGCCCGCTACGGGGGGGCGGGGGCCCGGATCTCGATCTTCCGGCAGTCGTCGGGCCTCTGGGTGATGCAGGGTCTGAGCCGCTTCTACTTCGGTTCCTCGGCCGACCTCCCCGTCCCCGCGGATTACCGGGGCGACGGAGCCGATCTCCCGGGAATCTTCCGCCCGGAGAACGGCCTCTGGTCGGCGCGCGATTTCACTCGGGCCAACTGGGGAAGCTCCGGCGACGTCCCGGTGACGCGCTAGCCGTCTTTTGTGGGAGGGGCATTCCTGCCCCGATCCGGCATCGATCGCGCCCCCGATCGCGTCTCTGATGCGATCGGGAGCGCGACGCAAGCCGACTTGGATCGGGGCAGGAATGCCCCTCCCACGGTTTAAATCCGGTATCTGCACCACCAGTAGGGATAGTCCTCCGGCCGCTTCACCAGCCCCTTCCTGACCGGGTTGTAATAGCAATAGAGGATGATCTCCCGGAGAGCCCTCTCGTCCCGGATGCAGTGATCGTAGTAGCCGTCCTGCCAGACCGGGCCGATCGATCTCTCCATCTGGTTTATCTGTCTTGCCGTATAGCCCTTCAGCACTTTCATCACCTGATCGAGCGACCATCCCCTGGACAGTCTCGACACCAAATGCAGGTGGTCGGGCATGATCATAGCGCAGAGGCAATACCAGCGATGATGATCGCCCAGCCACTTAATCGCATCGAAAACTAGCCGGCAATAGCGGCCATCGAGAAACAGAGGGCGTTGTTTCGCCGTCGATGCTCGCAGGAAGTAGTAGTTGCCAGGGAGTGACCTGCGTCCTTTCCGGAGGAGATAGGATCCCCTCGCTGGAAAGATCGAGAATTGATTCTTGGGGTTTTCCATGTGAGTCGGAGTACCTATAGATAAGGACTCTTTTATCAGTGATTTTCTTGCATTATTTGGGTAGGGGAATTGTTGCCCATAACTAGGATCGCGACAGGAATGTCGCTCCCACAGCTCGCGCAGAAGGCGGGGATGTGGGAGGGGCATTCCTGCCCCGATCCGGCATCGATCGCGCCCCCGATCGCATCAGAGACGCGATCGGGGCAGGCAGGGATGTCGCTCCCACAGCTCGCGTAGATGGCGGGGATGTGGGAGGGGCATTCCTGCCCCGATCCGGCATCGATCGCGCCCCCGATCGCATCAGAGACGCGATTGGGGCCGCTCCCGCGGATTGGCTTGGACGCGATCGGGGCGCGACAAATCGCTCGGAGGGGATGGGGGATTCGGGTATCATGCCGGGGACATGCACGGCATCCCGATAATCCTCGCGACGCTCATCCGGTCGCTCTCTTCGCAGCCGCTCCCCCCCGATTTCCCCCTGGCGCTCGCCGACGCCACGGGCGAGATGGTCGTCTTCACCGAGGCGCCCCGAAGGATCGTCTCGCTCAGCCCCGACTTCACCGAAAACCTCTTCGCCCTGGGCGCCGGGGACCGGATCGCCGGCGTGACCGCCTTCTGCGACTACCCCCCGGCGGCGGCGGGGAAGAAAAGGGTAGGGGACCTCTGGACCCCGAACCTCGAGGAGATCCTGGCCCTCGCTCCGGACCTCGTCCTCGCCACCCAGGAGGGGAACCGCCCCCAGGCGGTGAAGGCGCTCCGGGAGCTCAAGCTCAAGGTCTTCGTCTCCCCCCCCGCCCGGTCGGTCGAAGGATACCTCCGGAACCTCTCCGAACTCGCGCGGATGGTCGGGGCGGCGGAGCAGGGCGAGGAGCTGGCCGCCCGCCTCCGCTCGGAGATCGCCCGCGCCCACGGGCGGTCGGCGGGGTGGAAAAGACCGCGAGTCTTCCTTCAGCTGGGAAGGTCCCCTCTGGTGACCGCCGCCTGGGGAACGATCATCGGCGATCTGATCGAGATCGCAGGGGGCGAGAACATCGCGGCCGCATCTCCGCTCCGCTATCCGTCGTTCAGCCGGGAGCAGGTCATCGCCGACGATCCGGATATCATCATCGTCGCGCTGGAGAAAAGGGAGGCGGAGGTCTGCCGGAAGGAATGGGAGGAGTTCGCCTCCCTCTCGGCGGCGAAAAGCGGGAGAATATGCACTCTCGATCCCGACCTGGTCAGCCGCGCCGGCCCGCGCCTGGTCGACGGGCTCCGGGCGCTTGAGGGAATGATCCGGACGATCGACGGCCAACCGCAAGCCGAAGGGGCCCGCTCTCGTTAGCCTCCGACCGATCGGTCGGTTTCGACGGATCGGCCCGATCGGTTTTCGCCCCGCGGCGGCCGGGGCCCGATCAACCAAGAATCACGGTGAAAAAAGGCCTGATATTCGCGGTCCTCATCGCGGCTCTTGTCGCCGTCTCCGCCCTCTCCCTGAAGATCGGAGCGGTGGCGATGCCGCTCGGGCGCCTCTGGGCGGCCCTCTCCGGCGGCCCGACGGCGGACGAGACCGCCGCCTCCATCGTGCTCAAGATCCGCCTCCCCCGCCTTCTCCTCGCTCTCGCGGTCGGCGGAGCCCTCTCCGTCGCCGGGGTCGTCTTCCAGGGGCTTTTTCGCAACCCGCTGGTCGAACCCTACACCCTGGGGGTCGCGGGGGGGGCGGCGCTCGGAGTCTCGCTCGCCGTCCTCCTCGGCCGGGCCGTCCCCCGCCTCCTCTTCCCCCTCTTCGGTTTCGCCGGCGCCTCCGCCGCCGTCCTCGGGGCGTATCTCATCGCCCGCCGCCACTACCTCAAGATCTCCTACCTCCTCCTCTCCGGCGTGATGATCTCCTTCATCTCCTCCTCCCTGATCATGCTCATGATGTCCGTCTCCAGCCTCTCCCAGTTCCGAACCCTGATCTTCTGGTCAATGGGCTCGCTCGAACCCGCCGATCCGGGGCTGCTCGCCCTGACCGGAGTCGCGGTCGTCGCCGCCTCGCTCGCCGCCTGGTCCCGAGCGCTGCCCCTGAACGCCCTGGCCCTGGGAGAGGAGGGGGCGGCCGCCCTCGGTGTCCGCCTGGAGCGGGAGAAGACGGTCCTTTTCATCGTCGGCTCGTTGCTCGCCGGGACGGCGGTGGCGGCCGCCGGCGTGGTCGGCTTCGTCGGGCTCCTCGTCCCCCACGCCGCCCGCCGGATCGTCGGCCGGGACCACCGCTTCCTCGTTCCCGCCTCCTTCCTCGCCGGGGCCGCCTTCCTCGCCGCCTGCGACACGCTCTCCCGCGCGCTCCTGGCCCCCGCCGAACTCCCGGTCGGGGTGATCACCGGCGTGCTGGGAGGGGCGGGCTTCATCGCCCTGCTGGGGAGGGAAAAATAGGTCCTATAGGGCCTATAAGACCTATAGGGCCTATTAAAAGCAATCAGCGACCAACAACCTTTCATCACGCCCCGCCCGCCTCGCCATGAAAGAGCTTCTCAGCGCCCGCTCCGTCACCGCCGGATACGGTTCCCGCCGGGTCCTGGAGGGGGTGAGCCTCTCCCTGGCCGAAGGGGATTTCCTCGGTCTCCTGGGGGCCAACGGATCGGGGAAGACCACCATTGTCCGGGTCCTCGCCGGGCTGATCGAGTGCCGGAGCGGAGAGGTCCTCTGGGAAGGGCGGCCCCTCTCCAGCCTCGGCCGGGGGGAGATCGCCCGGCGGATCGCCGTGGTCGGCCAGACGCTGCCCTCCGGACTCGATCTCCCGGTCGAAGAGATCGTCGCCTTGGGGAGGCTCCCGCATTATTCCCGCTTCCAGTGGGTTCCATCGGCGGCGGACCGCGCGGCCGTGGAGCGGGCGCTCGCCGCGACCGGGACGGCGGATCTGCGGCGGCGGGCCTTCCACTCCCTCTCCGGGGGGGAGCAGCAGAGGGCGATGATCGCCGTCGCCCTGGCCCAGGAGCCGCGGGCGATCCTGCTCGACGAGCCGACCGTCCATCTCGACGTCTCCCGCCAGGCCGAGGTTCTGGACCTGATCTCGACCCTGAACCGGGAGCGCGGGCTGGCCGTCCTGGCCGTCCTCCACGACCTGAACCTGGCCGGCGCTTTCTGCCGTCGCCTGGTTTTCCTGAAAGAGGGGCGGATTCTTAAGGAGGGGAATCCTGCCGAATTGCTTAACGGGAAGACGGTGCGGGAGATTTTCGGCCGGGGGATGGGTGTTCTCCCCAATCCCACCACCGGCGTCCCCGTCCTCTATCCTCTCCGGGGCGACGGGTCGGGGGAAGAGAGGATTGACGGGATTTGGCCGCGCGGATAGCATGTAGCGCAGGGGGAAGACGCCATGACGATTCGCGGAGTAATTTTCGACAACGACAACACCATCGCCAAGATCTATCCCGACCCGCGCTCCTACTGGCTGGAGGTATTTCTGGACACGGTCAGGGAGTGCGGGGGGAAGATCCCGCCCGGCCGGGAGAACGAGTACATGCTCGCCTATTACACCGGCAAGGGCTTCCTGGCCCGGCTCTCCGAGATCGGCTTGAAGACGAGCTGGGACGAGTTCCAGAAGCTCAAGGGCGTGGTCGACGAGCGCAAAAGGCTCGCCTACATCAAGGAGGGGAAGGCGGGGCTCTTCCCCGACGCGGCCGAGCTGCTTCGCTACCTGGCCGCGCACGGGATCAAATACGGCGTCGCCACCTTCAGCACGCGCAAGGTGGTCATGGCCGCCTTCGACATCGCCCTCGACTGCCCGCGCCCGGACGGCTTCTTCGGTTGGGACGATTCCTTGAAGCACAAGTTGGAGAAGCCGAACCCCGAGATCGCCTTCCGGGTGCTGAAGCAGATGAAGGTCTCGGCCGAGGAGGCGCTGATGGTGGGGGACCGCCTCACCGATATCGAGCTCGGGAATCAGGCCGGCATGGGGACGGTCCTGGTCAAGCGTATGAAAGAGGACGGGCCCCTGATCGCCCAGATCGAGAGGGAGATCGAAGACATCCGGGGCAACATGGCTCGGCTCGAGGATTTCAACAAGGTGCCGGATCACCAGGTGACGAAGCTGACGGAGATCGTGCCGCTGCTATAATTCCGCGGAAGATGCAGTAATCAGTGATCAGTTATCGGTGATCAGTAACTGATGACTGATCGCTATGCTAAAACGAGGTGAACGATGAGCGAGAAGAACAAGAGCGTCGAACCGGAAGAGAAGGCGGATCCCAAGAGCAAGCCCGCCGCCGAGAAGTTCGACCTGGGCCGGATGGTCGAGACAACCACGGACCGGATCGCCTACCTGAAGCGCCAGCATGAGGAGCTCCAGAAGCAAAAGGCCGATCTCGAGGAACTGAGCCGCCAGCGCCAGGAGCTCGACGCCGGGAAGAGGGAGATCATCTCCGGACTGGAGAGGGCGCTGGCCATCCTGGAGCGGGAGGAAAACGATCTTCAGCGCCGGCACGCCCTGGTGCAGACCACCCGGGAGGAATTCAAGAAGACGCTCGCCGAGCTCCGGGCGATCCGGGAGGAGTCGTGGGCGGCCGAGAACATCAAGGACGAGATCGCCGCCGCCCTGGCCGCCGTCTCCCGGGCGAGGAGCGATTTCTCCAAGGCCCAGGGCCAGATCCAGGCCCTCACCGCCCGCCTCCCGGAGGAAGGGGGGGGAGCGCTCCCCGCCGCCGGCATCCCCCCGTCGGTCCCGGCCGGGATTCCCCGTGAGGACACCTTCATCCGGGCGGTCCTCTTCTTTCTCCCCGCGGCGATCTTTGCCCTGCTCCTGATCCTGATCGCCCGCTGGATCCGTTAATCTCCGCGATGGGGAGAAACGGGGGCGTCTCCCCGTAGTGGAGATCAAAAGTTGTCATGAAACTATTCCGCTTCAAAAACGATCCCTATTCTGGAGAGATCTCCCGCCTGGAGGAGGAGATGCGGGAGATCGACCGGGAGGTCGCCCGCCTGGAGAAGAACCTGCGCCAAGTGGGCGGTCCGGTCATCCCGATCCCGGCGCCCCGGGCCAGAGGGGGCGGGGGAGGGGGGAAGACGGCGCCCGTGGCCCCGGAGGCGGACCGGAAGCGTTTCGTCAGCTACCTGTCCACGGGGTCCTTCCAGACCATCCGGGACTACAAGTTCCGGAGCGACCTGATCCGGAAGAAGCGGATCCTCTGGACGCTGGCGGCCCTGCTCATGGCGGCGGCGGTCTATGCCGCCTACCACTTCCTTAAGCCCGGGGGTTCAGAGGCGAATACGAAACCAGCGGCAGCGCAAGGGAAGTGATCAGTCATCAGTAATCAGTGATCGGTGACTGATCACTGATTACTGATATGTTACTGATCACTTTCGGTCAGGGCGCGACCGTTTCCTTGTGCTGCACCGTCTCGATCGGGCGATACTTGGTGGAGAAGCAGCTCGATCTCACGGGATACCACCGCTGGAAACTGAAGGATCTAGGGCCGTGGCCCTCAAGCAGCGGATCCGGGGCGCTGCAATAGCACTGGGGGAAATGGACGGACCGGGAGAGGCGAGAAACGTTCACCCGGACCGGGCCGAAGGGGAGGTATCCATCCGGGTCGACGGGGGTCCAGGCCGGTTCGTGCCAGCGGCCATCCCCGTCGAAATAGCCGTTCTGCCAGGAATAGCCCTCGCGCGCGGGGAGGCGCCAGTAACCCTCGATCCAGGCTCCGCCGGAATAGTACCCGGGGACCCACGCCATCACTCCCCCGGTTCTCCGCCAGGGCGCGAGCGGCTCCCAGTAGCCGGGGAAGAAGCGCCCGTACTCATCGCGTTGAGATTCGATCCACAGGTAGCCGGATCTCTCCGCCGGTCGGTAGAAGGCGGGGACGAGGAGGCGGCCGTCGATCCTCGCCTCCGGCTCGAGAACCAGCCGGTCGCGCGCGGGCGGGCGGAGGGAGGGCGGCGCGTCCGCGGGGACGAGGGGAGGGAGGAGGGCCGCCGCGGCGGCGACCAGGAGCCAGGAGGATAGTTTCATGGTTGGGCAGACCCCGTAGTTGGATGGTGCCGACAGTATAGGCAAACGCGCTCGTCTTATCCAGGGCAAATAGTAACTCCACCAGCTCCTCCATGAGCTCTTTCCGCCTCACCACCGACTACACCCCCCGGGGCGACCAGCCGCGGGCGATCGCTTATCTGAGCGAGGGGCTCAGCCGGGGGGAGAAGCACCAAGTCCTCCTCGGAGTGACCGGCTCGGGGAAGACCTTCACCATGGCCAACGTCGTCGCGGCGTCCGGCCGACCCGCCCTGGTCATCGCTCCCAACAAGACCCTGGCCGCCCAGCTCTATGGCGAG
>CAZOYW010000032.1:0-34434 GCA_964584165.1 uncultured bacterium | reverse complement strand
GGTTTACGCCCCGGTGGTCGCGCGGATATTCAAGATGTGCGAGGAGGGGATGGGGGCAAAGGAGATCGTGAAGGTCCTCAACGGGGAGGGCCTGAAGACCAACCGGGGACGGGCGTGGAGCAAGAGCACCATTTACAGCGTCCTCAAGAACGAGACCTACACGGGAACCCTGGTCTGGAACCGACAGAATAAGAAACACGGGATAGTCCGCCCCAACGACCAGAGCGAGGTCATCCGCATCGAGAACAATCATCCCGCCCTGGTAAGCCGGGAGGCGTTCGAGAAGGTCCAGGGGCTCATGCGGAAAAGAAGCCCCCAGATCACCCATCCCCGGACGGTGAACAGCGGCTATCTCCTGAGCGGGCTCCTCTACTGCGGCAAATGCGGCCTCGCCATGCTCGGCTGCGCGGCCAAGTCCTCAAAGTATTTCTATTACGCCTGTCACAACTACTGCAAGCGGGGGAAGGACGTTTGCGACGCGGCGCTCGTCAACAAGGACCGGCTGGAGTCGTTCGTCATTGACCGGATCAAGGCCAACATTCTCACCGAAAACAACCTGACGGAGCTGGTGAAGCTCACCAACGAGGAAATCCGGCACTCACGGGGCGCGGCCGAGGAGAAGCTGGAGGGGGTGGATTGCCAGATCGGGGACCTGCGGGAGCGGCTTCACAAGCTCTACGACGCGCTGGAGACGGGGAAACTTGAGATAGACGAGCTGGCCCCCAGGATACGGGAGTTGAAGACGCGGATAGACGAACTGGAGCGGCAGAAAAGCTCCTTCGTAGAGGACCTGGAAAGTGAGGAAGTGGAGCTCCTCTCCGCGCCGGCGGTGAAGGAATACGCCGACGACCTCCGGTCCCTTCTGAGCAAGGGGTCAATCATGGAGCAAAAGTCCTTCCTGCGGTCGTTCGTGAAGCGGATCGAGGTCAACCTCCCCGACGTGGCTATTGACTACACCATCCCCCTGGAAAGCAAAAAGGTAGAACCTCTCGCAAGAGAAGTTCTACCTTTTGCTCAAAATGGCTCCCCGGGCAGGGCTCGAACCTGCGACCTAGTGGTTACGACGGTCCCGGAGTTTCCTCCGGGGTCGGACTATCTCATCTTCCCCGTATACGGGGAAGTCGGGCGCTGATGGGGCTTATCGGAGGGACGTCCTCATCCCCTAGTCTCTGCACGTTCCTGCCTACTGCACCTTAACAAGCTGTTCCCTTCGGCAGGCTTCGCTCAGGGTTGGCATGCCGGAGAGAAGGCGCTGCGACCCTACGGCCTCGGCGGCTTCGCCTCCGGCGAAGCTTTCCCTGAATTCACCCGATTTTTCAATCCCGATTACTCGGGAAAGCTGCCGCATTTGATCCTTCTACTCGCTTCGTTCTTCGCTGCCGCTCAGAACTCAGTTCGCTCAGGATCAAAATTCGCCAAGGCGAATTTTGACAGCCACCCGCTCTACCATTGAGCTACCGGGGAATGTAGAAAAAGTGATCAGTAATCAGTCGGCAGTGATCAGTAAAAGCGCCGACCGGGAAACGATCATCACTTGTCAAAGAACGTAACCTCGCCTGGATCGGGCCGGCTAGCCCTCTCACAAGAAAACAGTAACCAATAAAGCAGTGAACAGCAATCAGTGATCAATCGAGCAAAAGTGCCGCCCTTAAAACAGCATCGAGGATACTATAGCCAAAGGAGGGGGAGAGATCACTATTTTTTGCGGAGCAAAAAATAGGGACCGAGCGGCCGGCTCCGGGAAGGTCGTTGCTCCAGACAACTCAGAACCGCACCCCCTGAGGGGAAACGTCCTGACGCCTCAGGTGGCAACGACCCAACACCCTGCTCTACCGCTCCCGGAACGACGCCGACCGCTCGGCCACGTCGTATCTTCTAAAAATGGCTGGACGGCCCACCAACCCAGGTGGCGCTTCAAACTACAGAATAGGCGACGCTTTCGCGTTCCTCTCCCGTCCACGCCTCCAGGACTTCCAACCTTCGGTCCCGGTATTCGGACTCGATGCCGGGCCGTCCAGCCATTCAAATGATAGCACATGCAAGGGGCAAACGCAAGGTCAGCAACATATTTTTCAAAAATTATTCGCGCGACGATCGCGGCTCGGATGGCCTAGCGAAAGATTTCGACAGACGAGGGCAAAAAGTAGTTGCCCCCACCCCCCCGATTCGGATACAAGGAATGGCATGAAAGTCGACCTTCGGGCCTTCATCCACATCGACGACCTCCAGCCCCAGGTGGCTTGCTTCATCGCCTCGGTGGCTAAGGGCTACCTCCCCCTGGAGCGGCAGGCCTCCCTCTTCATCGAGGTGGCGCCGGGGATGCCGATCAACACCATGACCGACGTCGCCCTGAAGTCGGCCCAGGTGACGCCGGGGATGCAGGTGGTGGAGCGGGCTTACGGGGCGCTCGAGCTCCATGCCCCCGAGCGCGCCCAGGTGGCGGCCGCCGGGCAGGCGATCCTCGACCTTCTCAAGCTCAAGGAGTCCGACCGCTACGCCCCGAACATCACCACCACCCAGATGCTCACCGGGATCACCGGCTGGCAGGCGATGTTCATCAACCGCTTCCGCCACGGCAACTTCCTCTACGAGAACGAGACCCTCTACACGCTCGAGGTCACGCCCGCCGCCTACGCCGCCTACGCCGCCAACGAGGCGGAGAAGGCGGCGCGGGTCAACGTGATCGAGATCATCCCCGTCGGGGCTTTCGGCCGGCTCTACCTCGGCGGCAAGGAGGAGGAGATCGCCCAGGCCTCCGCCCGCGCCGTCGAGGGATTGAAGGCGATCACCGGCCGCCCCGCGCCCGCCGCTGAGTAACTTCCCCCGATCCCGCCCGCCGGATCGTCGGAGCGGCACCCCGAACCTCACGAAGGACGACCTCCCTTCCCGGCCGCCACGGGAAAGAGCAGTGACGATCGTCCTTGGCCCGCCCCGGGCGGGCCAAGAACTGGGACGAGAGAGACCCCGGAAGATGCGGATCGCGCTGGTCAACACCAACCGCGTTCGCCCTCCCATCGCCCCCCTGGGCCTCGAATACTGCGCCGACGCTCTCGAGTCGCAGGGCTTCGCTCCGGCGATCCTCGACCTCTGCTGGGAAAACGACCCGGCCGGCGCGATCCGTCGCTTCTTCCGCTCCGGGGACTTCGGCCTGGTCGGGGTCACACTCCGCAACCTCGACGACTCCTCCTGCGCCGCCCGCCACTCCTTCCTCCCGGAGATCATCCGGACGATCGCGGAGATCCGGAAGGCCACCGACGCCGTCGTCATCCTCGGGGGCGTCGGCTTCTCGATCGCGCCGGAGGAGGTCTTAGCCTCCGCCGCGGCCGACGGGGGCGTCCGGGGGGACGGCGAAGGCGCGCTCGCGGCGATAGCCCGGGCGATCGATTCCGGAGATGACTGGCGGGGGATCCCGGGCCTCGTCTTCCCCTTCCGGGGCGCTTTCCGCGAGATCCCCCCCGCCCCGGCCGACCTGGATTCCTGCCCGCGGGGAAGGCGGAGGTTCTTCGACCACCCGCGCTACTTCCGGGAGGGCGGCCAAGCCGGTTTCGAGACCAAGCGGGGCTGCCCGGCCTCCTGCACCTTCTGCGCCGACCCCCTGGCCAAGGGGAGCGCCGTCCGCCTCCGCTCTCCCGCCCTGGTCGCCGAAGAGGTCGCGGGACTCGCCGAGCTTCGGATCGACCGCCTCCACACCTGCGACAGCGAGTTCAACCTCCCCCTCTCCCACGCCGACGAGGTCTGCCGCGAGCTGATCCGCCGCCGTCTACCGGAAAAGGTCCGCTGGTACGCCTACTGCTCGCCGCGCGGTTTCTCCCCCGCCTTCGCCCGCCTGATGCGGGAGGCGGGCTGCGCGGGGATCGACTTCGGCGCCGACTCCTTCGACGACGGGATGCTTAGGCTCCTGGGGAGGGATTTCACGGGGAGCGAGGCGCTCGCCGCGGCCCGGAACGCCCGGGAAGCGGGGATCGCCGTGATGATCGACCTCCTCCTGGGCGCCCCGGGCGAGACGCGCCAGTCCATCGCCCGCACGATCGAGGGGGCGAAACGGTCGGCGGCCGACCGGGTGGGGATCTCGCTCGGCGTCCGCGTCTATCGGGGGACCAAGCTGGAGCGGACGCTCCGGGGCTCACCGGCGGGGCTCTCCGGCGGCAAGAGGCCGGCCGATCCGCTCTACTACCTGGAGCCCGCCGTCGCCGACGGCGCCGCCGGGGAGATCGACCGGCTGGTGGGCGACGATCCCCGCTTCCTCTTCCTCGACCCCTCCCGGAAGGAGCGGAATTACAGCTACGACGCGAACCGCGTCCTGGAAGAGGCTATCCGCCAGGGAGAGCGGGGGGCGTATTGGGACATACTCCGACGGGTGCGACCACCGGAGACCGGCGCGGGGAGCCAAGAGATTGCTTCGTCCCCTTCGCTCCGCTCCGGGTCCTCGCAATAACCGGCCGGCGCACGGACGGAATGCCCGCGCCTACGGGACCGCGGATCAGTTCGCCGGAGTGGCGGGTGAGGGCGACCAGTAGCGGGCGAAGCGGATCCGTTCGGGCAGGTCCTCGGCCCGGATCCGGTTGCCCCGCCCACGCTCCGCCGCCCGGCGAAGGACGGTCTCGAGTTCGCGGTAGTTCCCCGGCCAGTCGTAGTCAAGGAGGCGGGGCACGGCCTCCAGGGAAAGAACGGTCCGCCGCCCCGACCGCGCGCCGGCCAGGATGAAGCGGGCGAGGGGTATGATGTCCTCCTTCCTCTGGCGGAGCGGGGAGAGGGGGAGCTCGAGCCCCGAGATGCTGTAGTAGAGGCCGGGGTAGAACTCCCCCTCCTCGGCCCGGCGGCGCAGGCTCCGGTCCGCCCCCAGGATGAAGCGGCAAGGGGCGGAGTCGCCCGGCGCGGAGCGGCGATCGATCAGGGTCTTCAGGAAGACCTGCTCCCGCAGCTCCAGCTCCTCGATCCCGTCCAGGAAGAGCGTCCCCCCTTGCGCCCGCTCGATCAGGCCCGCCTGCCGGGGGCCTCCGGCGAGCATCCGCACGAAGCCCGCGCGCGCCTCGGACCGGTCGTAGCCGAGAAAGGGGTACCGGCTGCGGGGGGAGAGGAGATGAACCAGCCGGGCCAGAAGGTGCCGCTCCGTCCCCTCCTCGCCGCTGAGCAGGAGGAGGGAGGAACCGGAGGCGGCGCGGAGGATTAGGGGGAAGCTCTCCCGGATCAGGCGGCTCCCCTGGAGCAAGCGGTCGAAGGCGGCGGTGGGGCTCATGGCGGCGCTTCCATCTTCCCGCTTCATACAGGGAGCAATTTGCGTGCCATACCCAACGGGAAGCCGATCTTGTAGCGGAAAACGCCCCCCAGGGGCCCGAACGGGGAGGCCGGGCGCCTCTTCGGCGCTAAAGAACTGCAACGCCGGTTGCGCGGGTGAAACGCCCCCATATTGACGGTGAAACCCCCCCGCATTTGGTGAATAATGCGCTCCATGGAATACCTGGTCGACGGCTACAACGTGCTCGCGATGAACGGCCTCCCCCTGAACGACGCGGCGAGGGGGCGGCTCCGCTCCCGCATCCTCGACCGCTTTTCCGGGAAGCGGGTCCAGGTCCGCGTGGTCTACGACCATCGGGGCCACACCTTCCCCCGGGTGGAGACGATCTCCCCCGTCCTGACCGAGGTCTTCGTCGCCCACGCCGACCCCTATATCGTGGAGCGGGCCGAGTCCTTCCGGAACCCGCGCGCCCTCACCGTGGTCACCGATGACCGCAAGGACATCGTCAACTCCGTGCGCCTGCTGCGCGTTCACCTGATGGGCTCCCGGGAGTTTTTCGATCTCATCTCTCCCCGCGCGCCCGCGGCCGAGCCGGAGGAAGCGAAACCGGAGTCCGACAGCGCCGAGCAGATCGCCCGCCTGCGGGAGATCTTCGATCGCTGATCATTTTTCGCCTTGAACAAGGCAAAAAATGATGTATACTAATACGAAATTGGTGTTAGTATAAGCTGGAGAAGGTTGGGCGTGCGCCTGGTAACCAAGAACACGGACTACGCGGTGCGGGCCCTCCTCCGCCTGGCCCGCGCCGGGGGGGAGCGGCTCTCCTCCCGCGAGATCGCCCGGGCGGAGGGGATCTCCCTCCCCTTCCTGCGGAGGCTCCTCCCGGAGCTGAGATCGCGCGGCCTGATCGCGGCGGCCGAGGGGAAGGGGGGGGGCTGGGTGCTCCTGCGGCCGGCCGGGCGAATCTCGCTCCGCGAGCTGATCGGGATCTTCCAGAAGCGGATCGGCTTCTCGGCCTGCGTCTTCCGGAGGGAACTCTGCCGCAACCGCGGCACCTGCCCCTTGCGGCGCCGGCTCCAGAAGATGGAGGAGCGGGTGCTCCGGGAGCTCGCCGCGGTGACGATCGGGGATCTGCTGCGGGAGACCGGCGGGATCGCGGCGAGACGCCGCTCCCACGGGAAACGGCCGGAGATCTCTAAGTGAAGAAGGCGCGAACAGCGAGCGGGAGCGGCCAGAAAATCGGCAGACAAAGGAGAAATGCCATAGCATGAAAAGAAAGATCATCACCATCGATGAGGCGAAGTGCAACGGCTGCGGGGAGTGCATCCCCAACTGCCCGGAGGGGGCGATCCGGATCGTCCAGGGCAAGGCGAGGCTGGTGAACGACGTCTACTGCGACGGCCTGGGCGCCTGCCTCGGCCACTGCCCGCAAGGCGCGATCGCGGTGGAGGAGCGGGAGGCGGATAAATATGATGAGCGCAAGGTGATGGAGAACGTGGTTCGCCAGGGGGAGAAGACGATCCGCGAGCACCTCGAACACCTGAAGTCGCACGGGGAGGAGGCCTATCTCCGCGAGGCGCGCGCCGTCCTCCGGGAGAAGGGGATCCGGGTTCCCGCGGAGTCCAGGCCGGAGCGGGGCCAAGCCTGCGGATGCCCCTCCGCCCGGATCGTCCACAGCCCCGTGGAGAGGGAGCCTCGCTCGGCCGGCGCCCGGACGACCCAGCTGAAGCAGTGGCCGGTCCAGATCAACCTGGTCCCGCCCCAGGCCCCCTTCCTCGCCGGGGCCGACCTCCTCGTCGCGGCCGACTGCGTCCCGGTCGCCTATGCCGGCTTCCACGACGACCTCCTGCGCGGGCGGCGGGTGGTGGTGGGCTGCCCCAAGTTCGACGACCGGGAAGCCTACCGGGAGAGGATCGCCGAGTATTTCCGGCGGAACGCGATCCGATCGGTCACGGTGGCCCGGATGGAGGTGCCCTGCTGCGGCGCCCTCGCCGCCCTGGTCGAGGAGGCCCTGAAGGAATCGGGGAAGCAGATCCCCCTCCAGGAGGTCGTCATCGGGATCGCCGGGGAAAGGAAAACGGGATGAGAGGCAATGCCACGGTTAGGCGGGATGTAGGCCCGCTCTGGGAGCGGGCGATTAAAACGCCGCCTCACAGAGGCGGCCTACATCGCCCCCGGGCAGCTCGTCCGCATGTTCCCCGCCTAACCGAGGCATCACGATGAGCATCTTCAACTGCCCGGGATCGGAGCGGATCCGCTCCCCCCAGCCGGAGACCGTCAAGTGCCCCTGGTGCGGGGCGGAAGCGGAGCTCTGGACCGACGAGGCGGAGACGGCCTGCCCGCGCTGCGGGCAGCCGGTCTTCCGGGAGATGCCCCCCTCCTGCTGGGAGTGGTGCGCCCACGCGCGGGACTGCCTGGGGCCGGAGAAGTACGACAAGCTGAGAAAAGCCCGAAAGACCCGAAAAAATGACGATGGAGTAGTGGAGTAGCGGAGTCATGCGTTACAATGCTCCAGCACTCCCATACTCCATCACTCCTTGAGATCTACGCTCATTCCAGTGCAACCATAACTGAAGGAGGATGCGGATGAAGAAGCCCGTCGTCGATGCGGAGAAGTGCGTCACCTGCGGCGCCTGCGAGGCGGCCTGCCCGGCCGACCCCAACGTCTACGAGCTCAAGGACAAGGCCGTGGTCGCCCACCCCGAAGCCTGCACCGAGTGCGGGGCCTGCGTCGAGGCCTGCCCGGTGGAGGCGATCGAGCTAAAAGAATAAGCGGGAGTAGGGGAGTACTGGAGTGATGGAGTAATGGCCCGCCGGTCAGCGGTTTCCCAACACTCCATTACTCCAATACTCCTTTACTCCGTTTTCCGGAGGTGACCTATGGAACCTTCCCGCATCTCCCAACACGAGTCCGTCCGCCGCGCCTACGAGCGGATCAAGCAGGACGGGATGACCAGCATCTGGGACCGCTACGAAGCGCAGGGGATGGGCGCCCCGGACAAGCGCTGCCCCTTCTGCCTCTCCGGCGCCCGCTGCGACCTCTGCTCCAACGGCCCTTGCCGGGCCGACGCCGCCAAGGACAAGCGCGGGGTCTGCGGCATCACCGCCGACGGGATGGCGATGCGGATGATGCTCCTCCGGAACGTCATGGGCGCCTCCACCTACCACTATCACGCCGACCAGACGGTGAAGACGCTGCGGGCGACCGCCGCGGGACGTACCCCCTACCGGATCGCGGAGGCGGAGAAGCTGAAATCCTTCGCCCGGCGTCTCGGCGTGGACGCCTCCGGCTCCGACGCCGAGGTCGCCCGGCGCCTCTGCGACTTCGTTGAGGCGGACTTCAACCGCAAGCACTACGAGCCGAGCCGGATCGTCGCCGCCCTCGCCCCGAAGGAGCGGCAGGAAACCTGGAAGAAGCTCGAGATCTTCCCCGGCGGCATCCATGGAGAGATGATGCTCGCCACCTCGTCCTGCCTGACCAACGTCGACGGCTACTACGTGAGCCTGGCCCTGAAGGCGATGCGGATGTCGATCGCCATGGCCTACCAGTCCCAGATCGTCAACGAATACTGCCAGGACATCCTCTTCGGGATCCCCCGCCCCCACCGGATGCAGGTGGACCTGGGAGTCCTCGACCCGGAGTACGTGAACGTCCTCCCCAACGGGCATGAGCCCTTCCTTGGCTTCGCCCTGATCGAGCTGGCGCGCCGGGAAGAGTGGCAGAAGAAGGCCCGCGCCGCCGGGGCCAAGGGGCTCAGGATCATCGCCAACATCGAGACCGGCCAGGAGATCATCCAGCGCTGGACGATGGACGAGGTTTTCTTCGGTTTCACCGGCAACTGGATCATGCAGGAGGCGGTGCTGGCCTCGGGCTGCGTCGACCTCTTCGTGGCCGACATGAACTGCTCGATGCCGGTCGATCCCCTCTACGCCGAGCGCTACCGCTTCCGCCTCGTCCCGGTGAGCGAGCTGGTCGCCTTCGAGGGGGTCTCCGAACGAGTGAACTACGACCCCCTCCGGGCGGCCGAGCAGGCCGCCACCCTCCTCGGGATGGCGATCGAGAACTTTCCGAAAAGGAAGGCCTCGGTCGCCCCCCTCTCGGGACAGCCCGTGCGCGAGGCGGTGGTCGGCTTCTCCACCGAGTCCATCCTCGCGGCCCTGGGCGGAACGCTCGACCCTCTCCTCGGAGCGATCAAGGAGGGGAAGATCCGCGGCGTCGCCGGGATGGTCTCCTGCACCTCGCTCCGCGACTCCGGCCAGGACGTCCACACGGTGGCGGTGGTAAAGGAGCTGATCCGGCGGGACATCCTCGTCCTCTCCATGGGCTGCGGGAACGCGGCGGTCCAGGTGGCGGGGCTCTGCGTACCGGAGGCGGCCAAATCGGCCGGGCCGGGGCTGCAGGCGATCTGCGGCGCGCTTAAGATCCCGCCGGTCTTGAGCTTCGGGACCTGCACCGACACCGGGCGGCTCGCCGACCTCCTCCAGGCGGTCTCCGCGGCCCTGGGCGGCGTGCCTTTCCCCGACCTCCCCGTAGCCGCGGTCGCCCCCGAATACATGGAGCAAAAGGCGACGATCGACGCCGTCTTCGCCCTCGCCCTGGGCCTCTACACCTACGTCAACCCGGTCCCCACGGTGACCGGAGGGCCGAACCTGGTCAAGCTCCTGACCGAGGACTGCCGGAAGGTGACCGGCGGGGTGATGTCGGTGGAGACGGACGCGGTCAAGGCGGTCGAGGGTATCGCCGCCCACATCGAGTCCCGGCGGAAGAAGTTGGGGCTGTAGGGGACGGACTTGACTTGTTGACTTACTCGGCGGCGGCCCCACCGTCCATTTTCTCAATGGCACGAAATACGGCTGCACGGTCAACTCCGAGAAAGGCCGCGACTTCGGTGAGGGAATAGCCCCACTCCCGCGTGGCTATGAAAGCCACCCGTGCCCGAGCGGCACAGCAGGCTGGGGTCTTTTTCCTGATGATTACATCCTTTGGGTCGACACCGATCTCAGCGGCAACTCGCCCCAGAAGACCGGCCAGGGTTTGCTTGGCGGCGAGGGAGCGCCCTTTGGGGGCCAGATTTTCTCCAATAGCGCCGAGGATCTCTTCAACGAAGCTACCGCTGCCGAGAATCCGTTCATCTCCGCGCTGACGGATCCCGCGTTTTCTCATCTCCCGAAGTTTCTGCCAACCTCCCGAGCTGCGGATCAGCCCTCCACCCGACAAGTCCTCCCGATGCCCTTGGGCCACCCCGGACCGGATAAAACTCATATAGGACTGTCTCGACCGCTCATCGTTTGAGCCGAACAGATCCAGAACGGTCCGGACGTTCTGCCATTGAATCGCTCGTTTCCCCATGATGACACCGTGGCCACACCAGGGGTAATCGATCAACGAATCAATCCCCGGGACTAATCCGGCCCGCAGGGGATTGAGATGGATGTATCGGACCAATTCGAGGAAATATCTTTTCTCCTGGCAGATAATCGATTTGTAGCGATTCTGAAACAGGTAGCCCACTCTCTGATGCCGGCGGTTGAAATATCGAGCATAGCTCGTAAGCAGGCTTTGCATAAAACTGGGTAGAGAACCGGGGCCCGACCGGAGAAGGAAATGGGCATGATTGGACATCAACGCCCAGGCGAAGCACTCGGTCTTGGTGGCCAACGCGCGCAACCCCAGGCGCGCAAGAAAGTTCATGCGATCCCGGCGATCGTAGAATATTTCGGCCTTGTTGATGCCGCGAATCCCGATATGATGCAGAGCGCCTGGGAAATCGATTCTAGCTCGCCGTGGCATCAGCATCATCTCCTCTCGGGTTGACCCAAGTCGTATACGATCTAGCCTCCCGGACTCTCATAGATATGGATCGATACTGCGCGCTTTTTCTTGCATTATTTTTCCGGCACCATGACGACACCGGTCCTAAACCTTCTCCCTTCCCCCAATTGAGCAGGCAAGTCAACAAGTCAAGTCCGTCCCCCATTATTGTCTTTGCGATCATCGCGGGGGTCCTGCTCTCCTGTAGACGCACTGACGACGGCGGGAAAACCGCGGGGGTGGCGGCGACGCCGACGCCTGCGCCCTCCTCCCCCGGACCGTGGCGGGAATTGCGCTACCCCACCGGCCGGGAAAACCTCCTCGCCTGGGAGACGCCCGGCGTCCTCATGCCTTCCGTGAACGGGGATCCGAAGTTCGCCACCTTCGGATCGGTCCGGAGCGAGCGGGTGGCGAAAAGGATCCTCGCCGCCTTCCACGAGGGGATCGACATCGCCCCCCTCGCCCACGACCGGCACGGGCGGGCGACCGACGAGGTGAGGGCGATCGCCCCCGGCCGGGTGGAATACCTGAACCGCTATCCCGGGAACTCCGACTATGGGACCTACGTCGTCCTCGCCCACGAGGACCCCCTGGGAACGGTCTACTCCCTCTACGGCCACCTCTCCCGGCCGGCCGAAGCGATCAAACCGGGAAAGGCGGTGGCCGCGGGAGAGGCGATCGGGGTGATGGGGAACACCTCCGGCGGTTACAAGATTCCGGTCTGGCGCTCCCACCTCCACCTCGAGATCGCCCTCATGCTCAACTCCCGCTTCCGGGGTTGGCAGAAGTCCCAGAAGATCGTCCCCGACCACGGGAACTCCAACGGCTGGAACCTGGTCGGGATCGACCCCCTCCGCCTCTACCGGGAGCATGGGGCCAACCCCGACTTCACGCTGGCCGAGCTTCTCGACGCCGTCCCCGCCGCCTTCGAGATCGTCGCGAAGCTCGCCCGCGTCCCCGACTACTTCGACCGCTATGGCGCCCTCTGGAACGTCCCCGACTTCGCGGGGGGCGCCGTCGTCCTCTCCTGTGCCGAGAACGGCCTCCCCCTCGCCGCCCGCGCGGCTGATCCCGAGAAGGAGCAACTCCTGGCGAAGAAGAACTATGCCATCGTTGGGGTCAACGAGGAGGCGCTCGGCCGGAACGGCGCCCGGATCGTCGTCCGTTCCCGCGGCCGCTGGGACCTGGGCACGGCGGGCAAGCGGTGGCTCTCAATACTGACCTATTGAATCGTCTTCGTTGATCCGAGGCTGCATGTAGGGGCGAAACCTCCGATGCTTCCTGCTCTCCGATATGCTTCTCTCCTCATCCACAGCTTGCTTGGTCGATCCATTTTTCATATAATTTCAATCAAGAGACACTATGACCATAGAATCCCCCAAGTTCCCGATCGGACGAAAGGTTCATCTCCCCGGCCATTTTGACCAGCAAGTAGTCATCGAGGGTATTCGCCCCCTCGCTAACGGTTACGAATGCCGCGTCCGACTGCCCTCCGGTCTGCTGGATGAGGCGGTCATCTCCGAACAGGAAGCCCATACCCTCATCGGCGCTACCGGCGGCGATACGACAAGCATCGTCCCGGCCAATGCCGAACAAGTCCGGCTGCTTATCGAATCGGCCCGCATTCGCTTGGCCTACACCCACGATCCGCATTTTGCCGTCAGCTTGTCGGGTATTCGAACGCTTCCGCATCAGATTGAAGCGGTATATATAAAAATGCTACCGCAACCCCGCTTACGTTTCCTCCTTGCGGATGACCCCGGCGCGGGAAAGACGATCATGGCCGGCTTGCTCGTCAAGGAACTCAAACTGCGCGAAGCCATTGAACGCATTTTGATCCTCTGCCCCTCGCCGCTGACCATCCAGTGGCAGGACGAGATGCTCCGCTGGTTCGGCGAGACTTTCGACATCATATTTTCAGCCGTGGACCAACAGCAGTTGACCAATCCGTGGCAACGCAACAACCAAGTTATAGCGTCAATCGACTACGCCAAGCAGGAAGATGTCCGGGAGCGCATCTGGGAACAGCGCTGGGACCTCATCATCATCGACGAAGCCCACAAGTGCAGCGCCTACACGAAACGCTCTTCGAAACGCGGCGATGAGGCCGAGAAGACCAAACGCTACCAACTCGCCGAGAGATTGACGGCACAAGCCGACCATGTTGTTCTCCTGACGGCTACTCCTCACCACGGCGACGACGACCGCTTCGCGCATTTCGTTCGCCTATTGGACCCCGACATATTTCCCGAACCGCATCGGCTGGCCGATAAGGCCGGCGAGATCCGTCGGGACATCATGCGGCTGGGGCCGGATTGCCCCTGGGCGCTTCGCCGCCTTAAGGAAGACCTAAAGGACCTCAATGGGCGTCGTTTGTTCCCCGATCGATATGCCCATACTGTCACCTTCCAGTTGAATCGCGAGGAATACGACCTCTACAAAGCCGTGACGGCGTATATCAACGAATTTCTGCCCCAAGCGAGCGGACGCAGGAAACAGAGCGTAGCCTTAGCCCGGACGGTCCTCCAGCGCCGCCTGGCCAGTTCGACCATGGCCATTCACCAGTCCCTTTGGCGCCGCCTGGAGAAACAGAAAAAGCTTCTGGCGGAACTCGAAGTTCTATCCCCTTCCCAACGCGCGAATCGGCTTGCGCAAATCCAAGGCCGAATCAGCGACACCGAACAAGAAGAGGATGACCTCGATGAGGCTGAGCGGGATTTACTCGTTGACGATGCGACCGCCGCTCTTGAATTGGACCAACTCCGCGCAGAAATCGCGGCCCTCGGGGAAGTCTTAGCGCGTTCAAAGCGTCTCAAAGACAAAGGGCCGGATGCCGATTCCAAACTCGCCGCTCTTCAGATGAGCTTGAAGAAAGCCGAGTTTCATGAGCTCCAAGACGGCCGAGGGAAGCTTCTCATCTTTACGGAACACCGGGATACATTGAACCATCTCCGCGATCATCTGGAAAGGTGGGGCTATTCGACTTGCGAAATCCACGGCGGCATGAACCCCCAAGAGCGCAAACGCGCTCAGGAGAACTTCCGCGTTTCCCGGCAGATATGCGTCGCCACGGAAGCCGCTGGTGAGGGGATAAACCTTCAGTTTTGCCATCTGATGATCAACTACGATTTGCCCTGGAATCCGACCCGCCTGGAACAAAGGCTTGGCCGCATCCATCGCATCGGGCAGGATCGCGAGTGCCATGCCTTCAATTTTGTCGCCGCCGAGTCTGACGAGGGCCAGCCCGTTATCGAAGGCCGCATTCTGCAACGCCTCTTGGAGAAACTCGAGCAAATGCGCGCCGTTCTCGCCGATCGCGTTTTCGACGTGGTCGGGGAGATTCTATCCCTGAACGACGTAAACCTGGCGGAAATGCTCCGCGAGGCCGCTCATGATCCCCGCCGCCTTGATGAATACCTTGATCGCATCGAGAAGGTTGACCCAGCAAGGCTCTTGAAATACGAGCAGGCGACCGGCATCGCGCTGGCCCGCGCCAGCGTGGACTTGCCCGGCTTCCGAAAGGCCAATGTGGAAGCTGAGGAACGACGGTTGATGCCTCGCTACGTCGAAGACCAATTCATCAAGGCCGCTCAGGAAATCGGGCTCAAAGTAGATCCCCGTGCGGACGGTCTCTGGCGCGTCGAGCATGTTCTCGCCGATTTGCGGTCGGAACGGCTGGAGACTATCCGACGCCTGGGCAAACCGGAATCGTCCTATCGCAAAATTACTTTTCATAAAGGCCACCTGGAACAAAACCAGCACATAGACGCCGTTCTTCTCGGGCCCGGCCATGCCCTATATTCCGCCGTTGATGAGAAATTGAATAAGAAGCTGGCCTCATTCACTGGCGCAACGGCGGTATATCTCCAATCCCCCGCCGACCTATCCACCATAACTTCGGCCAAAACGGATGCCCCATATCTCCTTCATTTTTTCGAAATCTCCATCCGGGGCGAAAACACTAAAGGAGAGCCGCAAACCCTCTACGGCGAATTGATTGCCGTTCGCGAGAAAATCGAATCCCTTGCTTCCGTGGGAGAAGATTGTCGAGATGATCGCTTCAGTGTTATTCCGGCCGATATTTTGCTAGATCTACCGGTCCATCCCTCCCCACCGGCTAAGATTAATCGGTTCGATTACTCTCCTGCCGCGGATTTCCTGAAATCCACCTACCAGACCCAACGGCGCGAAGCCTGCCGGGAGGAGCGCCGCCACTTCGTCGAGGTCTGCCGGGATTACCTCGAAAAGTCATTCGCCGCCCGTATCAGAGCCGCGCAGAACCGAGTTATGTCCCTCCGTTCGCGCGAGGCCGCGTCTCCGGAAACCGCCCTGGCGCGTCAAAGAGCCGAGAATGATCTGGCAGACCTTCAGCGCACCCGGCAAGAACGGTTTGATGGTCTCAAACGCTTAGAAATAGCTCGTCACGGCCCCTTGCGCCATCTCGCCACCGCCATCGTCCTGCCCGCGGCTCAAGTTGATGTTCCTATATCGGGGGATCTTATCGGAGACCTCGATCCTGAAACATCGCGCAAGAGCGAGCTTGCTGCCGAGGAGGTCGTTATCGCATACGAGCGAAGGCGCGGGTGGGAGACCGAGCGTGTCGGCCATCTGAAGATCGGCTTTGATGTCCGCAGCCTTGGTCCTGCTGACCCTCAGACCGGTTACCGCGATCCGGTCAACGGTGTCCGCCGGATCGAGGTCAAAGGCCGCCAAAAGGGGCAGTCCATCCGTCTGACCACCAACGAATGGTATAAAGCCCAGCAACTCGGCGATTCCTTCTGGCTCTACGTGGTCTGGAATCCCCTACACGAGCCAGATCCTGTCCCCGTTATGATCCAAAATCCTGCCAAGCATCTTGAACATGCGGCCAAGCAGATTGTGTCGGCGAGGTTCTACGATATATCGGCAGATTCGATACAGGCGACCGCCGAACAGCGAATAAGGAGGGCATAGTCATGGTTAAAGCCTTCGAGAAATATTTGTCAGCAGAAGTGAAGCGGATTGCCAAACGTGAAAGACTTAGCGAGGATGCTGCTTTCCTGTTTTGGTGCGCCACTAATATCCTTGAACTTGCCGATGACGATGCTCGCGAAGCAATCTCCATTGAAGGAGCAAATGATAAGGGCATAGACCTGTTTTGGGTGGACGAAGATGAGGGGAGAGTCATTCTTGCCCAGGGCAAATATTCTGCCGATTTTTCTTTCCGTCCAAAACAGGCTCAGGTGGCGAAACTTGAGAGCAGTCTGAATTGGCTAGTAAATCCAGAAGCTTTACGCCGCGATGGAAGAGCCGACCTTGCGCTGGCAGCTGAAGACTATCTTCGGGCGATCCAAAACGGATCAGGCGTAGAACTCTGGTATCTTTACACTGGCCCAAAGTGCCCCAATATTGATAAACATATTGGTGTCTTCAATCAGAACCCCGAGCATCTCCAGAAACGCCGTGCTATGCGGCACTACCATCTTGACATGCTCCGATCAACATGGGAGGAGCTCGAGGGGTCGTCCCGCCGCATCGAGACCGAGGATATCGCTATTCTCAATGGCCGTGGTTTGCCGTTCACCGGATCCTTCGGCAAGGCTTATGTCGCCAGTATTCCTGCCCAGGAGATTGTTCGCTTGTACGAGAAACACGAGGAACTTCTCTTTGACCGCAACATTCGCCTTTTTCTGGGAGTGAGGAAGGGATCGGTCAACGCCGGTATAGCAGAGACACTAAATAGCGAAACAGAACGGGGTAACTTCTGGGCGTATAATAACGGTATGACTTTTGTGTGCGATGATTTCATCCCAAAACCGAAGGTTGTACAACTGAAGAACTTCAGCATCGTGAATGGCTGCCAGACAGCCGTTTCTCTCGCGCAAGGCCCCAAGAATAAACTCGATGACGTGTCAGTTCTAGCTCGCTTCATTGCCGCCTCGACAGAGATCGTTGACGACGTGATTCGTTTTACTAACTCTCAAAACCCTATTCGCACATGGGACATCGCTTCCCAGGATAAGACTCAACGCCGCCTGAAGACCGAGTTCGCTAAACTATCGAAACCATACATCTACTTGACTCGCCGCGGTTCCCGTCCCGAAGGCGATCTCAAACAGTATCGTGAAGACGGGAAACTGCGCCAAATCCGGATTGACGTTATCGGGCAATATGCGGCGGCGTTTCGCGGCCATCCTGTCTTGGCTTATAAATACAAAGCCCTTATCTTCTCCAGAGATCATGATTTTGTCTTCCCCCCTGACGTGCACATCGAGGAGGTTCTTTTCCAATGGACTTGTGGGGAGATCTGCAAGGCGGTTGTGAAGGATCGAATTGCCACGCTCAACACTAATGAGGCACGGGTTGTGAAGAAAGGCGGAACTCTCTTCCTGTTGGCCGTCATGTCCAAGATTCTATCATTACGGAATGGAGCGACCTATATGAAGAAGCTCTCGGAAGCCACTATCACTAGCAAAGGGGCAGAGGAGCGACTTCGCAAGTACGCCGAGTATGCGATGGACAAGTATATCCAGGCTGTCCTTGACCAGTCGGATATCGAGAAGCAGGAACTCACTACACTCATTCGCTCCGAAGATTTCTATGAGAAGGTGATTGCCAGAATAGAACGTGCCTATACCACCGAGGCGCGAGCAACAAAGTGGTTCAACGAGGCGCTTCCAAGAATCGGCTGAGCAATAATGAGTATAGTTGGAAATAGCAAGCTCCTGATCGAAGATTATCTTCCCATTGAGGCGATTTCGGCAGAGGCGAGCAGGGAGAAGTCTGTCCGCAAGGGCCATATCTCCACCCTGCACCTCTGGTGGGCGCGGCGGCCGCTAGTCGCTTGCCGTGCTGCCGTGTATGGCGCATTGGTTCCTGCCTCAAAGTTTGTGCCAGAGAACGGCCCGGATAAT
This sequence comes from uncultured bacterium, assembly GCA_964584165.1. Classification (GTDB taxonomy): domain Bacteria; phylum Auribacterota; class Erginobacteria; order Erginobacterales; family CAZKCI01; genus CAZKCI01. Next base: position 16,493 of record CAZOYW010000032.1, on the reverse strand, counting down.
AAGAAGCAAAGTCTGGGACGCGCCAATGCCGCTAAATTTATCAAGCGACTCTGCCGGTATCCCAGTAGCACCAATCCAGAAGAAAAAGTAGATATCGATCGAGCTGTAGCCGAGGCCCAAATCCATATCCTTGAAGCCCACTCCCAGAGGCTGACTCAAGAAATCACCGGTTGGAAGGAGGGCAAGCTGCCCAAGCCAGGATGGGTGGACGAGTTCAAGTGGAAAGGCGATAAAATCACCGCTAAGGATATCTCTAGAGGAAACGCCCCTCGCCCGCGCGTACTCGATATGTTCGCCGGAGGCGGGGCTATCCCGCTCGAAGCATTGCGTCTTGGCTGTGAAGCTTATGCGCTCGACCTGAATCCGGTAGCACATATTATCGAACTCTGCACCCTGGTCTATCCACAGAAGTATGGTAAGCCAGACGCGAGCGTGCGGGGCATGACCGGTCCGAAAAACGAGACGGGACAAACTACTTGGGGAGGACTGGCCGATGAGGTGCGTTACTGGGGCAACTGGGTATTGCTGAAGGTCAAGGCGGAGATCGGCGACCTCTATCCGCTGATCCCTGATCCCGACTACAAGGGAAATCGGCCAGATATCGAATTGAATAGGGAAACGGGCGAATGGGTTATTTCACGCAAAGGTGCGAAGACGCAGGAGGAAGACGACCCATTTGAGCCACCGCAGAAAGTCATGAGTTTTGCTGAGGATACACAGCTTCGCCTCTCCACTCAATCTCTAGGATGTAGTCCAATATCCAAAACTCCACCCGGCTACCTCATGCCCGTGGCCTATCTTTGGACGCGGACGGTGAAATGCAAGAACCCGACCTGTGCCGCAACGGTCCCGCTCGTGAAGCAGACCTGGCTCTGCAAGAAGGATGGCCGCTACGTCGCCATGAAAATAGTGGCACCCAGAGGCAAGAAGGAAGTCCACTTCGAGGTCGTCGAGGCACGTACCGAGAAGGGGCTTGGCTTCGATCCCGAAGCCTTCTCCAAGGCCGGAAACGCCACCTGCCCATTCTGCGGCACCGTCGCTGATAGCGACTACGTCAAAGCCGAAGGCTGCGCCAAGCGCATGGGCGAACAACTCATGGCCGTCGCCTGCACCCGCCCTGGCGCCAAGGGAAAGGTATATCTCTCGGCAACGGATGTGCCCGACGCCGCGCCTGACAACGCTGCGATCCAGAAACGCATTGAGGCGCTCTGCAAGCAGACGGGGTTGTCCGTGCCCGATGAACCGATAGTGACCGATGCAAAGAATAGTTGTTGGACTTACCTCTATGGACTCACGCATTTCGGGGACCTGTTCAACATTCGCCAGATGTTTGCCCTTCTTTCGCTCTGTGACGCAGTGCGAACTCTCCATGACCAGTTGCAAGAATCATGTACCACAAGAGAGCACGCCTTGGCGGTTGTCACATTGATAGGAACCGGTGTCAGCAAGTTGTCCGACTTCTGTTCAACACTCTGCACCTTCAACTACACAGGCGGCCGTGGGGTGAAGAACACATTCGGAAGGCAAGCGTTGCCGATGGTCTGGGATTACTCTGAAACGAATGTGTTCAATCCAGACGGTGCCAGTTGGCCCGCAGTGATTGAAGATATTCCCAGCGTCCTGGATAACATTCCACCCTCTGTCCCTGGGGCCGTGTCGCGAGGCTCGGCAACAACTCTCCCATGCGCTTCCGGCAGTTTGGATGCCATAATCACCGACCCCCCGTACTATGACAATGTTCCGTACTCGAATATTTCAGACTATTTCTACGCATGGCTTAGACGGTCTGTCGGCAAATTCTACGGCGAACACTTTGCCGGCTCTGGAACTCCGAAGAAGAGCGAGGCTGTTGCTGACGCCACCCGCCACAAGGGTGATCGCTCTAGAGCAAAACGCGCCTACGAAGAGATGATGGCCGCGAGTTTTGCCGAGGCCGCCAGAACTCTGAAGCGTGACGGACAAATGACGGTTGTCTATGCACACAAGACTACCCTAGGGTGGGCCACGCTTGTCGATGCCATCCGATGTGCCGGTTTGTTGGTCACAGAGGCTTGGCCGCTGGACACTGAGAAACCAGGGCGCTTGCGAGACCAGGAATCCGCCGCCCTTGCCTCCAGCATCTTCCTCGTTGCCCGGAAGCGCGACGCGGCATCCAAGACTGGAAACTACGAGGCGGACGTAGTTCCAGAACTTGGAAGTATCGTCCGCGAGCGAGTCGAGACGCTGTGGGAGATGGGGATTTCCGGCGCGGACCTCGTGATCGCCTGTGTCGGCGCAGGACTGCGGGCGTTCACGAAGTACAGCCGCGTCGAGTTCGCCAATGGCGAGGAAGTGCCGGCGGAACGGTTCCTATCGGAAGTGGAGGCCGTCGTTCTGGAAACGATCTTGGGCAAGCTCTCGAAGACGGTCGGTGCAAAAGCCGGGGCAACGCTCTCCGGTCTCGATCCGTTTGCCCGGTTCTATGTTCTCTGGCGCTATACCTACGGCGGTGCGGAACTTGATGCCGGCGAAGCGATCATTTTCGCACATGGTACCCATGTTGAACTTGATGGCGCGCATGGCATGTCCTACGGCAAACGCGCCCTGCTGGAGAAAAAGAAGAATAAATACCGTCTACGGGATTACACCGAGCGGGGCAGTGAAGACTATCTTGGCCAGCCTTCCGGAGATGGGGCATCGGCGCCGGCCGTGGACACCCTGCATCGGCTATTGTGGCTCATGGAGCACAAGCCGCCGAAGATTCCCGACTTCTTGAGCGAGGCCCGGCCTAACGTAGAGCAACTGAGATTGGTTGCCCAGGCTCTCTCCGGGCCAGCCTTAAAGGGCGGCGAGCTCGCCAATGTATCATCCACCGCCGAGCAATCGGCCTTGGGCAAGCTATTGGCGAATTGGAATGCGATTGTGGTGGGGAAAGCAGCAGTGGAGGATCAGCGCAAAGGACAACAAAATTTGGAGATTTGAACCATGTCAGATGACAGGACAGACCATAAATTTATGGAGTTGGCTGTGGATGAGATGCTTCTATCTCGCACGGAACATGGGGAAAGACCAGATCCCAAAGTCGGGGCGGTACTTATCGATAAGGATGGCAAAATATTGGGACAAACACATCGCGGCGCGCTGCGCGATGGCCATCATGCGGAATATACCTTAATCGAGCGGCTACTTGGAGACAAGGTTCTTGACGGTGCGACTATTTATGTGACGCTGGAACCATGTATCAAGCGCAACCCGCCGAAGAAACCTTGCGTAGAATGGATCGTTAAGGCCCGAATCGGCAAAGTATTCATCGGAATGACTGATCCTAATCCGGATATCTCTGGGCGAGGAATCAATTATTTGCTCAAGCATGGCGTACAAGTTCAATTATTCCCTATAGATTTATTCGAGCGGATTACATCAGCCAACAAAGACTTCATCGAATATTGCGAGATGGCGGGCCGAGTCGCGGATATACCAGGTGATTTTGAAGGTCCCTCGGCGAAAGAACGTGAGATCGTTAAATCTGCGAGGCTGGAGGATCTTTCGGGGCCAGCTATCCGAGCCTATTTAGACCGTAGAGGTGCGGCTTTCGCTGTGCCCTCCGATGAGTTGTGGAATTTTATGTGGAAGAATGGATTTCTGGACAAGAAAGAAGGGGAAGATTTCGATTTAACTGCGGCTGGTGTCTTGCTGTTCGGCAATGCTCCTGAAGATTTATTGCCGCAGAGCAAGATTCTGGTTGAGGAACATATAGGCAGCGGTGTCACAACAGAGGAAATTACCGGCCCGCTGCTAAGCTATCGAGATAAAATCGATGCCTTCCTTCGCAAAGGGATGCGCACGTTTACCGAGATTCGTCGATATGAGCGCGTCGCAGTGGAAGAATATCCCATTGAGGCATTGCGCGAGGCATTCTTCAATGCTGCTATTCATCGGGATTATCGCGAGGGTTGGCGTATTCAGGTTAGGAAGCTTCGCGATCGTATCGAAATTCTCAGCCCTGGGTTGCCTTTGCAGCCGATTACTATTAGTCGCATGAATAATTTTGATGCCCCGCCATTCAGTCGGAATCCGCGGATTGCCGTCACTCTTGGGCACATGAAATGGGTCGAAGAGCGTGCGCGAGGACTGACGAAGATGCGAGAATTGTGCATCGAACGTGGATTGCGTCCTCCAGTTTTTAGCACGGACGGAGCTTATCTAAAAGTAACATTCTGGGGTCAAGAAGGAGCTTGGCAGAATGTCCGTATCCAATCAGCGTATTTTGATGAACTCGATCCGATTAAGCAGGGAATCATTAGTTACCTTCAGGAAAAGAAGCGGATGAGCACAAAGCAATGCGTGGACCGATTTAAAATAGATCCGACAACTGCTAGGCGGCACCTGCGTCAGTTGCGCGATTTGGGTATCGTTGAACCAAAGGGCCGCGGTGCACGACATTATTATATCCTGGCAGGATCATAGAAGTGCGCTCTCTGTGCGATAAGAATTGGTCGAAGTTGAGGCAATGAAACATCACCCCGCGCGCCTCATTAGCCGAGTGTGCCATATTGGACCACTTTGGCGTGCCTCCGGAAGTTGCCCGGGCATTACCCGGGCGTTACCCGGGCGCTACACGGGCACTACCCGGGCACTACCCGGGCGTTATCCGGGCGTTACCAGGGCGCTACCCGCGCGACATCCGCGCGATATCCGCGCAGGCTGTGGAACAGGCTGCCTATACGACAGGCGATTTGGACACAGGCAAGATGGAGGAACATTGGGCACAGGGGAGGATAAGGTAGAGAAGGTGGATTTCTCAGTTGCTGTTGGTCGGAATGTGCCAAAAATGTGCCAAATGTGCCAAACAACCGCCAGTAATCAGCCCAAAGCCATTCAAATGCCTCGTCGCACCATGGAATCTATCGACATAGCGCGCTAATCTATCGATGGGTTATCGTATCCTACCGGCTGCATGAAAGGGAGTGACGCAATGCCATCGGCAAAGCCTTGGATCGAGTCGGTTCATCTACACCCTGATGTTTTGAAAGAGAACGCCGAGACCGACATCTTTGCCTTAGATCTCGGACCATTGGCCGACGGCTCCGGCACGGTTGCCCCGGTCTATCGCGATGCGGAGTCATTCTTCCGCGCATCCTATATCACAGCAGGGTTGAAGTCGCTTCTGGCCGAGGTCCTGAAACGACTTTCTGGAAAGGGCGGCGCTCCCGTATTGAAGCTCATGACGCCCTTCGGCGGTGGAAAATCGCATGCGATGGCGGCCCTTTTGCACGCTGGGCTGAACAGAAAAGCCTTGGATGTACTTCCCGAAGCCAAGGGGCTTTCAAGTCCGACCGGCGTGCGGGTCGCTGTAGTGGACGGCCAATTTTTCAATGCCCAGCAAGGCAAAGAGTCCAATGGTGTTAAGGTGCAAACGCTCTGGGGGTGGGTTGCTCTCAAACTCGGCGGGAAAGCCGGATATGAAGCCATGCGCGCCAATGACGAAACGCGGGTTTCGCCCGGCGGAGACGCCCTGCTGAAGCTTTTCGGCGATAAGCCCAATTTAATCCTTTTAGACGAACTGTTCGAATACTTGATCAATGCTGGCGGGGTGAAAGTCCTCAAAACCGATCTTCGCGAGCAGACTCTCAATTTCCTGAAGGAACTCACCGTCGCCGCGGCCAATGCCCCGAGAACGGCTGTTCTGTTGGCTCTACCGTCGAGTCAGCCGCGCGAAACACTTCAACATAGCCAGCTTCTCGGTACGCTAGACCATTTTATCGGACGCAAGGATCAACTGCGGGAACCGGTCGAGCAAGACGAAGTGTTCAAGGTTATCCAGCGCCGTTTGCTGGAGAAAATGCCGGAAGAGACTATTGCGGTCGCCGCTGCGGCGATCTACCAGGAAATTTTCACGCAGATGCGGAAGGCGTATGCCGGAAGTCCGGCGGAGGAACAGCAGGCCGCTGAAGAAGGGATTCAACTCAGAGACCGGATGAGGCAAGCCTATCCATTCCATCCCGCCCTGCTCGACCTGATGAGACAACGCTGGGCTTCTCTGCCGGAATATCAGCGCACCCGTGGGGCTTTACGTTTCCTAGCGGCATGCCTGAGAGCGCACCACAAGGCAGGCAAAAGCGGAATAGTTCTCGGCCCGGGCGACGTGATGCTGTCCGATCATGAGGTCCGGAGGGCCATCGTCAAGGAACTTGGCCTCATGAATCGTTTTGATTCGGTTTTCCAAGCGGATCTTGCCGGAGCAAACTCGACGGCGAGCAGAATCGACAAACTTCGCGCCAAGGCCAATCCGGGCGAGATCGGCAAAAATATCGCCCAGCGACTTGCTTCGGCCATCTTCCTCTATTCATTCGGTGGATTACGCCGTGAGGGCTCGGCTGTAGCGGACATTCTACCCCCCGGCGTATCCGAGGCCGATCTTCTCGCCGCTTGTGTCGGTCCCGATCTTGACAGTCTCAGCGCAAAGGCATGTCTGTCGGAATTGAGGCAGGGGTGTCTTTACCTCCATTTCGACGGCGCACGATATTGCTTCAAGCAAGACCCCAATGTGACCTTGCTTATTGAACAGGAAGCGGATGCGGTAGCGCGGGATGAGAACCTTGTCACCGAACAGATAAAGATGATGTTGGAGGAACGGCTTGCCGGGCACCATGCCGCTATCGCATGGCCTGCCGCCTCGGGCGACATCCCGGACGAACAACCCCGTTTCCAGATTGCCTATCTGCCGCTCGATTTTGCCAGCAAGTCAACTGAGGTTAAGGAGGCTCTTGCCTCCGACTACATCACAAAATGCGGCAGTAGTCCCCGCAAGTATCGGAATGGTCTGGCTCTAGCGATCCCCTCTGCCGACCAGACGGAGGGCCTGCGGCGCGAAATCCGCTATCTCATCGCGGTGGAACGGGTCGGCAAAGCCGCCAAGAAGCACAACTTAACCAAAGAGCAAAGCGACGAACTTCGGGAGAGAAAGGCCACCCACGCGGCCGCCGCCGAATCGGCTTTCGTAAAGCTATATCCGGAAGTCTGGCTTCCTAAAATCGACCAAGGAACAATATCTTTCGAGAAGATTGCGGTCGGAGGACGACCCCTACAGACGACAATCAACGAAGATCACCAGGCAATGATCTACGAGCGCACGCTGGAACTGATCACGCAAGTGCAGAAGAAGGTCCACCCGACACTGAAAGCAGCGAAGATCGTCGAATCGTTCAAGCTCGGCCAAGGAGCTTCATCATCATCAGGCGCAAAGTGCGCGGATATCGTGGCCGGCTATTATTCTTTTCTAGGTTTTCCCCGCTTGCTGTCCGATGACGCAATCCGCCGGGGAATCGCCGAAGGAATCAAGGAAGGGTATTTTGGCTACTACACTGGTTTGGTGCCGGCTCTCGATGCCGCGGGTAAGTATCAGGTTGCCCCTAGTAAGGTGAAATTCGAGGCGGTGCTTTCTGAAGATGAGATTGATCTTGAATCCGGCTTTGTGATGTCGCCGCAGGCGATCCCCGCCGATGTTATATCTCAGACGAGCCCGGGTCTTTCTCCGGCCGGTCCCATTCCTGTTCCGCCATCAGCCCCTATATCTGGCACAGGAACAGCGACGCCATCGTGCGCGTCGGCCGAGAAGTGTGTCCAACTCGAATTCACAGCGAATCGTGATCAGGTCTACACAGCTTTCAACGCGATTGCCAACCTGGCCGACATGGCGGGCAAGGTTTCAGTGACCGTCCATGCCGAATCAGAAAAAGGCTTCGAGAAGGGCAAATTGCAGAATGGGGTGCTCGAACCGCTTCGAGAAGCCAACCTTATCGAGTAATCGTCTATGGACCGAGATAGTCGATTGTTCGCCCCGAATGATCGGATGGGGGTGGGGGGTGGTGCAAATATGAAGCGTCACCACCACCCCTATACTCATCGTTGCTACTGCAATCAGCACCACCACCATCGATAGATATCGGGGAATGGTGGTGGTGATGAAAATACAGCGCATCACTCCCACATCGTTTTTCTCCACGATGCTTATTGGATAGAGATTCCTAGTCATTGGCGCCAAAAGATGCTGAAAGCTGGTACAGCGGTTTCCATGAAAGACACACCATCGCCGGTAGTTCCCCAGAGCATTTCCGCAACCGGGGCGCGAAGACGGGCTGAAGCAAGAAGACTATGGCATAGGAGTGAAACGTGAAAAACGGGCTGAAGATCTCCGGTGGCGCGATCCTCTTGGCGGGGATCGCGCTTCTTTTTGAACCCTGTCCGTCCCGCGCGGACGTCTGGGCGGACTACACGGCGGCGATCGCCGATACCGCCCGGGATGCCACGCCGGAGAAGATCTCCAAGGCCCTGATCCCGATCGCTCCCTACAACCGGGGCCTGATCTGGGAGAACCCCCAGACTTCCGCGAGCCGCGTTCTTCTGGAGACCTGGGGCGGGAGTTTCTACAGCGACAACTACCGCCCGGGGGACGAGTTCACCGTCGACACCGGGCACCTGGTCTGGCTCTCCTCGCCCTCCGAGCTTAGGCCCTGGGCGAAGAGCCGTTCCGTGGCGGGAGCGGAACTGGAACTGCGGATCAAGCAGCTCCTGGGGCTCCCCCCCGACGCCGCCAAGACCGTCTTCGTCGAGTTCTGGATCGAACCGGCCGACCTCTTCCGCCCCTCCCCCGACCCCGAGATCAGCGACTGCGAGGCCGAGATCGATTTTCCCGCCAACCCCTTCTTCTCGATCCAGAGCGAATACCGGGAGTGGTTCAACGCGCTCCGAGCCTCCTCTTACACCGGCCCCTCCCCCTACCCCTGGACGCGGCTCGGCTATACCTACGACTGGGGAGTTGAGACCGGACACGTCGGCCTGAGCGAGTTCGTCTTGCGCGCCTCGGCCCGGGCCACGATTAACGCCATCACCCCCACCGCCGAGTACCTGGGCTACGTCAGGCCCCTGATCGCCGGCGGAGACTACAACGGCGACGGCACAGCCGAGGCGGCCGTCTTCCGCGCCGGGGCGGGAGAGTGGATCGTCCGGAACGTCACCCGCGTCCCGTTCGGGTCGGCCGGCGACACCCCCGTCTCCGGGGACTACGGCGGCGACGGGACGACGGAGATCGCCGTTTACCGCCCCTCCCAAGGCCTCTGGGAGATCCGGGAGGTGACCAGCTTCGCCTTCGGGAATTACTCCGATGCCCCCGTCCCCGCCGACTACGACGGCGACGGGCGGACCGAACCGGCGGTCTTCTCGCCGATCAGCGGGACGTGGGAAGTGAGGGACGCTACCCGGCTGGTCTTCGGTACCGCCGGCGACCGGCCCCTCCCCGGCGACTACGGCGGAGACGGGACGGCCGAGCCCGCCGTCTTCCGCCCCTCCGCGGTCCGCTGGGCGGCGCGGGGCGTGACCACATTTTACTTCGGATCTTCCGCCGATTCTCCCGCCCCCGCCGATTACGACGGAGACAGGGCCCTGGAGGCGGGCGTTTTCCGCGCCGCGAACGGGCTCTGGTCGGCGCGCGGGGCCACCCGCACTTACTTCGGCGGGGGCTCCGACCAGACCGTCCCCGCCGACTACGATGGGGATGGGAGAAGCGATCCGGCGCTCTTCCGCGATTCCACCGGCCTCTGGTCGGTCCGGCCTCGCACCCGCGTCTATTTTGGGAGCTCCGGCGATGCGCCGGTGGCCAAATAGTGAATGGTTAGGAGGGGACTGCCCGGAAAACAGCCTCGGGTCGCTTATGGAATCGAGATTGCTTCGTCCCCCTCGCTTGCGCTCGGGGGCCTCGCCATGACCAGTCCCTCCTTTCCTTGACCGGGGAGGGGCGGGGCGGTTAAGCTGTCAACGGAGAACACGCCGCGCAGGGCGGAGCCCGCCCGGCATCAAGGAGAGACCATGATGCCCCTGAAGATCGTCACGGCCGCCCTCGCCCTGTCGCTCGCCCTGCCCGCCGCCCTCCCCGCCGGCGGAACGGGTGCGGCACTGGCCAAGCTCAAGCCCTGGGTGGTCGAGAAGACCCGCGACGGGGCGGCGGCGGAGTTCCTGATCGTCCTCTCCCGCCAGGCCGACCTGAGCGGCGCCGAGGAATTCCCGACCAAGCAGGAGAAGGGCCGGTTCGTCTACGAGACGCTCCTCGACACCGCCCGCTCCACCCAGGGGCCGATCCTCGACTACCTCGCGCGAAACTCCATCCCCCACCGCTCCCACTACATCGTCAACCTGGTCTGGGCCCGGGGGACCCGGAAGACCGCGCTCGGTCTCGCCGCCTTTAGCGAGGTCGCTCGGATCGAGGGGAATCCCCGGATACTCAACGACCTCCCCGTCCCCGGCCCCGGCGCGGAGCGGGCCGCTCAGCTCGGCGTCGAGCCGAACGTTACCTACATCCGGGCCGAGGAAGTCTGGGCGGCGGGGCACACCGGCGAGGGGATCGTGGTCGGGAATCAGGACAGCGGCTTCGAATGGGACCACCCCGCGCTCAAAGGAAAATACCGAGGCTGGAACGGCGAGACCGCCGTCCACGACTTCAACTGGCACGACAGCGTCCACGAGACGGGATCCACCTGCGGTCCCGACTCGCCCGTTCCCTGCGACGACCACGGACACGGAACGCACACGCTGGGGACGATCCTGGGGGACGACGGGGCGGGGAACCGGATCGGGGTGGCGCCCGGCGCGAAATGGATCGGCTGCCGGAACATGAACGACGGCGCGGGGACGCCGGAGACCTACCTGGAGTGCTTCGAGTTCTTCCTCGCCCCCTACCCGGTGGGAGGCGCCCCCGAGGAGGGAAACCCCGACCTCTCCCCGGACGTGACCAACAACTCCTGGGGCTGCCCCGGCTTCGAGGGGTGCGAGGCGGACACCCTCCTCCTCGCGATCCAGGCTCACCGCGCCGCCGGGATCATGACCGTGGCCGCGGCCGGGAACGAGGGACCGGCCTGCTCCTCGGTCTCGAGCCCGCCCGCGATCCACGGCGAGGTCTACTCGGTCGCCGCCCTGCGCACCGGGACGGACGAGATCCCGGGCTTCAGCAGCCGGGGGCCCGTGACCGCGGACGGCTCGGGCCGCCGCAAGCCGGACATCTCCGCCCCCGGACTCCTCGTCCGCTCTTCCTTCATCGAGCACACCTACCTCTCGCTCATGGGGACGTCGATGGCCTCCCCCCATGTCGCCGGTGCGGTGGCCCTTCTCTGGTCGGCCCGCCCGGAGCTGAAGAACCAGATCGCCGCCACCGAGGCGGTCCTCAACGCTTCGGCCGTCCCCCTCTATTCTAACGACTGCTCCTCCGACCGCTGGCCGAACAACACCTTCGGCTGCGGGCGTCTCGACGCCAAGGCCGCCGTCGACTGCCGGTCCCGTCCCTGGATCCGCGACTTCGGGGGGGACGGGGCGAGCGACGCCGCCCTCTTCCGCCCCTCCGACGGCTCCTGGACGGTCCGGACGCTCACGCTGGCCGCCTTCGGGATGGACGGCGACTGCCCCGTCCCGGGCGACTACAACGGCGACCGGATCGCCGAATCTGCCGTCTTCCGCCCGTCCGAAGGGCGCTGGGCGGTCCGCTCCCTCACCTCGTTCTATTTCGGCGCGGACTCCGACGAGCCATTCTCCGGCGACTCCGACGGCGACGGGACGGCGGAGGCTATGATCTTCCGCCCGGCTTCCGGACTCTGGGCCGCGCGCGGGCTCACCCGCCTCTACCTCGGCCTCGCCGGCGACACCCCCGTCCCGGGATACTACGCGGCCGGAACCCTGTCCCCCGCCATTTTCCGCCCCTCGTCCGGACTCTGGCAGGTCGACGGGCTCTCCCGCTTCCACTTCGGGTCATCCGGGGACGCCGCCGTCCCCGGCGACTACGACGGCGACGGGATCTTCGAGGCGGCGATCTTCCGTCCGTCGTCCGGCCTTTGGGCGGTCCGCGGCGTCTCCCGCTTCTGGTTCGGCGCCGCGGGCGATACGCCTCTGCCGGGCGACTACGACCGGAGAGGGGCCGACGGCGCGGCCGTCTTCCGGGAGAGCGCCGGACGGTGGGCGGTGCGGGACCTCACGCGATTCGTCTTCGGGACGGCGGGAGACCGGCCGGTGTCAAGATAACCGGCGCGCGGACCCCTCGCGGGCAGGCGCGCGGACGAAATGTCCGCGCCTACGACAAAGGAGGCGGGGCGATGAAATGGCTCGGTGTCGCGATCGGTTTGTCAATCCTAGCCCTGGCGGCGAACGCGCCGGCGGCCGACTTCAACGGGGACGGCCGGGACGACCTCGCGATCTTCCGCCCGTCCGAGGGGCGCTGGTCGGTCAGGTTGGTCACTACCGTCTACCTCGGCCAGGGCGGCGACATCCCCGCCCCGGTCGATCTCGCGGGGGACGGGACCGACCGGCCGGCGATCTTCCGCCCCTCCCAGGGGCTCTGGTCGGTCCACCGGACCACCCGGGTCTACTTCGGAAGCGAGGGGGACGTCCCGATCGGGAAGGGGGGCTCCAATCCCCTGAACCCCTCCTACGACTACGTCGTCCGCCCCGGCGATGGGGCCGACCTGGAGCGGGCCCTGGAGAGCGACGCCTACCGATCCGTCTTCGTCCCGGCCGGCGACTACACCGTCTCCGACCCGATCACGGTGGACAACGTGAAGCAGATCACGGGGGAAGCGGCGAACGCCGTCCAGATCTATTTCAACGGCGCGGCCTACCTGGCGCTGTCCAGCGCGGGGTGCACCGTGGAGAAGCTCACGGTGAACAACGGCGGCTTCAGCAACATCGGCAACGTGTACATCGGCGCCGGATCCGTCACGCTTCGCGACTGCCACTCCCGCTACAGCGGCTACGACGGCTTCCTCTATTCCAGCGGCGCCGCCGGCGTGAACCTGGTCGGCTGCACCTCCTACTACGCGTCGCTCTCCGGCTTCCGGGGAGCCACTTCGGTCAAAAACGCCCGCCTGAGCGGCTGCTCGGCGATCGACACGGGGACGCCGACCACCTCCGACAACGGCTTCCAGGACTGCGCCAACCTCTCCGGCTGCTATTCCTCCGGCGACTACAGCGGCTACAAGGGCTGCATCAACCTCTCCGCCTGTGTCGCCGAGGACTGCTCCTACTACGGCTTCTACCAGTGCCGCTCCCTCTCCTCCTGCCAGGTCTACGGAGGCGGCGGGACCTATTACGGCGTCGCCGACAGCAGCAACATCTCGGCCACCCACGTGGAGAACTGCGACAGCGACGAATACCACAGCTGCGTCCTGAAGGACGACGGCTCCTGCGACTGATTCCTTCCCCCGGCGCTTTGCGCCGGAGGAAGGAATCAAGGCTGATCCCCGGGCGGATGGTTCGTGTGACTAGACAAAGACCGGTAGATTAGATCGGGTTGCGCTTCGCATATTTTGCCCCGACCCGGAGCTTCGCTCCGGGTCGGGGCAAAATATTTGCAAGAAAAAGCCTCCGAAATCGATCCTTATCTATGAGGGTCAACGCCAACCGGCCGAAGCGTTCGGCCAGGATCGGAGGAGGCCATGAACAGACTCGCTGCCGCGCTTTTCGGCCTAGCGGCGCTGTTTCTTCCCGCGCCCGGCCATTCCGAGGAGGCCCGCTGGGAGGTCCGGGCCCAGACCAGTTTCCTCTTCGGGCTCGTCTCCGATCTCGCCGTTCCCCGCGACTACACCGGAGACGGCTACGCCGACCCGGCCTTCTTCCGGGAGACGCAGGGGTGCTGGGAGGTTCGCGGGATCACCCGCTTCGCCTTCGGCGGCGCCGGCGACGAGCCGGTTCCCGCCGACTACGACGGTGACGGGGCGGCGGAGGCGGCGGTTCGTGTCCGTTTGAACGGCCTCTGGATCGTCCGTTCCGTCACCCGGTTCAGCTTCGGGGGAGCGGGCGACCGGGCCCTTACCGCCGATTTCAACGGGGACGGGGCCGAGGACGCCGCCTTCTTCCGCGAGAGCAAAGGCTTCTGGGCGGTCCGGAACCTGACCGCCCTCTATTTCGGGGCAGCCGGCGACCGGCCGCTCCCGGCCGATTATGACGGGGACCGCACGGCCGAGATCGCGATCTTCCGGCCTTCCGAGGGGCTCTGGAAGGTGCAGGGGTTGACCAACGTCAAATTCGGCCGCGACGGCGACCAGGCCGTCCCGGCCGACTACAATGGCGACGGGCGGGCCGAGATCGCCGTATTCCGCCCGGCGGCGGCCCTCTGGTCGGTGCAGGAGCTCACGCGGGCCGCCTTCGGGAACGCGGGAGACGCCGGCGTCCCGGCCGACTATGACGGCGACGGCGCGGACGATCTCGCCTCCTGGGGCCCCTATGCGCCGACGCCGAGCCCCTCCCCCACGCCGAGCCGGACGCCGACGGCCACCCCGACGGCGGAGCCGACCAAGACCGCCTCGCCCTCGCCGACTCCTTCGCCGACCCCGACGTCCACGCCTTCCCCCTCCCCGAGCGCGACCCCCTCCCCCACGGCCACCACCACCCCCTCCCCCACGCCGAGCCGAACGCCCTCGCCGACACCGAGCCCGGAGCCGTCCCCCACCCCTTCCCGGACCCGGCCGCCGAAGAACACTCCCAGCCCGGCGCCCTCGGCCGCGCGATCGACACCGACGCCGGTAGCGACACCGAGCGCGGGCGGCGGATACGTAGTCGCCGAGGGCGACTATGACGGAGACGGGACCGCCGACATCGGGGTCTTCCGCGCCCGCGCCGGCCTCTGGTCGATCCGCTCCCTCACCCGCTTCTGGTTCGGAGCGTCCGCCGACCAGCCCGCTCCGGGAGACTACGACGGCGACGGGACCGCGGAGGCGGCCGTCTACCGTCCGGCGGACGCGCTCTGGTCGGTCCGGGCGTTCACCCGCTTCTGGTTCGGCTCTCCCGGCGACCTGCCCGTCCCGGCCGTCTACGGGGGCGCGGCGGCGGAGGCCGCGGTCTTCCGGGATTCCTACGGGCTCTGGGCTTTCGCCGGCGGCGGCCGGACGAGCTGCGGGGGGCCGGGAGACCGGCCGGTCCCCGGCGATTACGACGGCGACGGACGCGACGAACCGGCCGTCTTCCGTCCGGCCGACGGACTCTGGGCCGCGGCCGGCTTGACCCGCTTCCGTCTGGGTGGCCCTTCCGACCACCCCGCGCCCGGCGACTATAGCGGCGACGCGACCTGGGAGGGCGCGGCCTTCCGACCCTCCTCCGGCCTCTGGTCGGTGCGTTCGTTCACCCGGCTCAGCCTCGGCGCGGCGGGCGACCGGCCCGTCCCGGCCGACTACGACGGGGACGGACGCGACGAACCGGGCATCTTCCGCGAAGCGAGCGGCCTCTGGACGGTCCACGCGCTCACCCGGATCCATTTCGGGAGCGCGGGCGACCTGCCGGTGACAAGATAGCCGATGATCGGCTTTTATTTATTAACTGTCGTTTTTCGCCCGGTGTATAATAGGGTGCGAGGTTTATTCCGTGGTTATCCCGAAGAGAAGCCGTTCTTCAGCTCTCCCCCCCGGCCGCTTCCTCGCCATCGTCGACCGGGACGCCACCATCTTCTCCAGCCGCCCCATCGCCTACGCCTGCTACGAGGCGGCCTTCGAGGAGGCGGTGCGGACGGCCTGCCCCGGCGCGGTCCGTCTCGATTTCCAAACCTTCACCCGCCGCCACGACCCCTTCGACCGCCAGGCGGTCTACCGGAAACACTACCCCGGTCTGACCGAGGAGGACTTGAAGCGGGTCGGCGCGGCCTCTTGGAACTTCTACCTCGCCCACCGGGAGGAGGACCGTTTCAACCCCCTCATCCCCGGGATGGACGAGTTCCTCCGCCGGCTGAAGGAGGCTGGCCACCGCGTGGTCATACTCACCGCCGCCGACATCGACGACCGGCGGATGCGCGAGCGGAACATCCTCCTCGACGGCTTCTTCAGCATGTACGCGCTCAAGGCGGAGAAGAAGATCGAGGCGACCAAGCGCGAGGCGATCTTCTATCTCCTCTCCCTCTTCCGGGCCAATCCCGGCGAGGCCGTGACCGTCGGCGACGCCCCCCTCGATCACGTCCCCGAGGTCTTCTCAGTGGGGACGGCCTTCGACCTCGGCTGCGCCGCCTCCCGCGACGCCCTCCGGACGGCCGTCCGGACCTGCGTCTCCCGGGTGAATGACCTCTTCCCCCTCTTCGGACTCGGCGAGCTGGGCCGGAAGTGACCCTTCCGCCGTATCCGCAAGAATAACGCTTTCGGAGTGCGGCGGCACGACGACGCCGTGAATCGCTCCGACGCGTCCTCGCGACACCAAAGCGGCGTCCAGGCGCCGCATCCTAAAGCGCCCCGAAAATTTTCGGGGCGCGGGCGGCCACCGCGTAACGGAGGCCTGGCTCGGTCCCGCTGATTCCTACTTGACAGGATTGAATTTCCGCGCTTGTATAGGGGCCGGAAGTAGTGATGCGCATCCACCCGTATTACCTTTCCCCAAGGGAGGCTATGAGATGAGACTGTCCAGAGTGCTTGCGACCGCGACGGCGCTCCTGTTCTTTTCGACAGCGGGCTTCGCCGCCGATATTTTCAACGAGGGCTTCGACGACTTCCAGAACGGAGTCCGCC
>CAZOYW010000031.1:0-34946 GCA_964584165.1 uncultured bacterium | reverse complement strand
GAGTGTTACCCCTTTCCTTCATATCCTCGGTCTCATCATCTGGTTGTTAGGACAAGTATCCTCGCAGTTGCCTCATCCCTCCTCTTCCCCCTTTACATCCTCTTGCCGCTGAGGTAAAATGCGCCCGCCTGTTTCAATCAGTCTATCCGGCCCGTGGAGAACATGAAGCCTATCGCTCTATCGGCTGCTCTTCTCGTCGGCCTTCTCGGTTTCTCTCCTCTAGCCTATTCCCAAAACGCCATGACCACGCCCACCGACCCCTCCCAGCCGATAGAAGTCCAAGTCGGCCGGAAGGGTCTCCAAGCAGAACGAGCAAAAGCCTGGGCGTACCGTCGGTTTGTGGAATCCTGTTACTTCAGGAGGGCATCATCGCCATCGAAAACGGAGGAAGTGTTACCCTATTCCCTTCGATTCCGGCCTCATAAACCTGGAGCTTGCACACCTTGATTAATATCCTGTTTAGTATTTTAATCGGTTCAACGTTGGAACACTACTGGGGTTGCAAGGCATTATTAATTTGCATAACAGCTCATCATCATTATGTGTAAAGGTGATTAAATAGAATTATGACCGGCATCCGTTCAACCGGTAACGCATAATATACAATATTATGATATGAGCATTCATGTGAAGGATAAGAATGTCGTATGTAGCGGTGTAGAACCCTATATCCCTGCATTTATAGGGATCGGACTTATCGGGATCAATATGCTAATTAATGGCACATTTAGTCCTTTCGCTATAGCGACAATTATTATAATGGTAATGTTCGAATATATATTCCGTAAAACGAAGTATATATGTGCATGGATATGTCCTGTAGTTATATCTTGCGCCATCGTGTACGTTATAAAGCATGGACTAGTAGATTTTAAGGTGATGAATACTAGCTCTCAATATCCCACCATTGCCAAAGGTGCCAGAGTCGTATTCCAACCTGCGCTATATAAACTTCGCAAAGATAATCTTATCATATATACGAATGATAAGGATCGGAAATACTATGTTGGCCGGATAATCAATCAATCTGCCGATAGTATGAATATTCTATATGGAGAGAAGAGCATATATAGAATTGCGAATAGGCAGGTTGTTGGAAAAATAATATACATATTAAATCCCTAAATATCATGCTTTGACAAAAGCAATAACTATGCAGTCTCCTATAACGGGGCGCTAAATAATGAAGCAAATGTCTCCATATATAAGTCAGCGCAGAATAATATAGACATGTCATCTCTGAAACCGCGCTACTTGGCAAGCATATTTTATGGTTATTGGCATTGCCGAAGTGCTCCGCATTCGAAGCAACTAAAGCTCTTCGCCAGAGTCATCTCTACGCTCTCAACAGCCGCATGAGGATGTTCGGGGGGCATGACGAAATCATTGCGCGAGCCCTTTCACGGGCTCATGATGACCTGCCCCCCCGGAAACCGGTCCAGGTTGTATGTTAGAGTTTGGTCTCGGGTGGAGAAGATAAGCCACGCCTCTTCTTGGCCCTCTCCAACCTCCAGCCCTTCTCGATCAGCTTGCCTTTGAGGGCTTCTCTCTCCTCCTGGGCCGCTTGATAAACCCAGGCCTACTCGACAAGCATCAGCGCATCTCCTCGCCCGCTTCACCCACGCTCCCCCCTCTTCTCCCCTTTACATCTTCTTGCGAACAGGGTAAACTGCGTTTGCCTGTTTGAAGAACTCTATCCGGCCCGTGGAGAACATGAAGCCTATCGCTCTATCGGCTGCGCTTTGCCTCGTTCTCGTCGGTTGCTCCCTTCTCGCTCATCCCCAAGACGCCATGACCACGCCCACCGATCCCTCCCAGCCGATCGAGGTCCAAGCCGGCCAGGAGTTCGTCATTTCGCTCGCATCCAACGCCACCACGGGATACGGCTGGAAGTGCTCGGGTATCGCTCCTGAAGGCGTAATCTTGCTTCTGGGCAACGAGTACAAGGCGCCTCAAACCCAAAGAAAGGGCGCCGGGGGGATCGAGGAGTGGCGGTTCAGAGCCTTGAAAGCCGGGGAAGCCACGATAACGCTGCAGTACTTGAGGCCCTGGGAGAAAGACAAGCAGCCGGCAAGAACAGCGGAATTTAAGGTGAGGGTGGGTGAGGCTGTAACTCCTAAAGCGCTAAACGATTGATGAGCAGCAAGAGACTGGTTTCCTCAGTTTACTACCGGGAGGAGGAGGAACTATGTCCCCAATGATCCAGTCGCTGGCCGTGTTGCTGCTTCTCTTCAGTAGTCAGCCCGCGCCCACTCCTCCCGCTGCGGCGGTCCCCGATGAATATCGGACTCTGAGAGAACAGCTCCGCCAACGGCTGTTCCCTTCTCCCCCGGGGACCGTTCCGGTCTCCCCAGCGACTGAGATTCCGGAGAAGCAGCGTGTCATCGCCGAACAGATCGCGAAGTATCTGAAGTTTAAACAACCTGTAAAAGTAGTTGGCCCTCTCACCATCCGCCAGGTGGAAATGAATCCGCTGCAGGGGCTCTCCCGGGGTAGGACTTGTGTGCTACCCGCCATCACGCTTGAGGATTGGGATCGGTTCAAGAATCAATGCCAGGAGGGAGACGAGATCTATTTTTTCACATCCGACCTTAAAACCTGGCAGTGTCTTGGCGGGAGAGAAGGCTACGCAGTCATGAGAAAAAACGGAGTCATCGCTATTCTGATCACGGCGCTCAACTAAAGTTAATCCAATGAATGGAGAAGGTTCCCAATGCAGGTCGATGATCTGCCCTCGAAAAACGGTCCAGGTTGTATGTCAGAGTTTGAGGGTATACAAGATAAGCTGACCTTCCGCCTTTAGGAAGCAATCCGCCGCAGCCCAGGCATACAGGCTTCTCTCCGTCGAATAGGGCAAAACCGAGAGGGGGATCAGCGTCGGGATCTGCTTCTTGAACCGGGGCTGCAGACTGACCCATCTCGACGAAGCCGGGGATCGCGCCAGAAACGTGGCAGAACTCCTTACCACACCTGATGCAGACAAGACGCTCGAACCAGACTGGACGGATGCTAGGGGCCATGGTTCACTCCAAAAGATAAGGATCGATCTCGCCGGCGTTTTCTTGCACTGAATCTGAAGGTGCTGAGAGTCGAGATAGGGGAGAGAGCGTCGGTTACAGGCAAGCCCAGAATGTTCTCGGCAAATGTTCTCGGCAATGGAAAGCGAGGCAACCCTTGACTACCGAGACCAATGGGGCGATGATTTGATTAGCGGTTCACCCTAACCCCGGAGGGAGAAGTCGTGAGATCGGACGGGGGACATGAGGTTCATCAAGCCTAACTCGGCTTCGGACAGAGCTGTCCGGGCGGATTTCTATTCCAAGTGCGTTAAAGAAAACTCTCGACTTGCCGGGAGGCATAGAATCCGTTAGTTCCGTGTTTACTGGGACGCGGTGCGCCGGAATCGTGTTGCGTCCAGAGACAAATGCCTTATGCGCCGAGCCCCTCTCATCATATTCCTGCTCTCCGCCGCCGTCCTCTCGGTAGAGATCGCCCTCACCCGCGTTTTCGCCTATCTCGTCTGGTATCACGCAGTCTTCCTGATCATCAGCATGGCCCTCCTGGGATTCGCCGCCAGCGGTTCCATCCTGACTATGGGCGGAGGAACATTTTCCAACAATCCCGCTCGCTGGGTCCGGTTCGGCGCAAGCGGGTTCGCCCTCTGCATCATCCTCGGCCTGTTTCTCCCCCAGTGGCTCCCCTTGGAGAGCGAGGCCCTTAACCCCGGTTCCCGGATGGAAATCCGTAACCTCGCCGTCCATTTTGCCTTCTGGGGGGGAACGTTCTGTTTCGCCGGCCTCGCCCTCGCCCTCCTTCTCCAGCAGGCCCGGGAGAAAGTTCACTCCCTCTACTTCGCATCTCTGGTCGGTTCCGGTGTCGGATGTCTCCTCGCTCTCGGCCTCCTTTATGCGGGGCCGGTGACCGCAATAGGGACTATGGCGCTAGTCTCGCTCCTGGCCGCGGCTATTGTTCCCTTCCGCTCCTTTCCCGTCGTCTTTCTCCCCGCCGCGACGGGCATTCTCGTCCTGATCATTTCGGTTGTCTTCGGCGTGATCCGGCCGGTCTGGCCGATCGCGCCCAGTAAGTGGGAGTTTCATATGTTTGCCGAGGGCCGAATTGAGAGAACCATCTGGTCTCCAATCTCGGTGATCGAAGTCTTCCATGGCCCTTCCTCCAACTGGCGATACTGGGACACCGGCCTTGCGATGCATCAACGGCGTCGTTCTTTCCCACCCCAGATCGGGATCATTATTGACGCCTACGCCATGAGCGCCTTCACGGATTTCCGTGGCGGGGATTTCGCCTCGCTGGGCTTTTTCCCTTCCTGCTCCACCTCGGCCGCCTATGTTCTCCGGGAGCGCCCTCGCTCGCTGGTCATCGGCGTGGGCGGAGGGATCGACGTTCTGCGGGCCCTGTATTACGAGGCACAGAGGGTCGTGGGTGTGGAGCTGAACGGCGTCCTCGTAGACCTGCTCCGAGGCCCCTACCGGGAATATACTGGGGGGCTCTGCGACCGTCCCGGGGTCAGCCTGGTCAAGGACGAGGGGCGGTCCTTCGCCAAGCACTCCCGGGAGGAGTTCGACGTTATCCAGATCAACTACACCGACACCTGGTCGGCCTCCTCCGCCGGAGCGTTGGCCCTGGCCGAGAACTTTCTCTACACCGCCGAGGCCGTGCGTGACTATCTCGCCCGCCTCTCCCCGAGCGGAATTCTCTCGATCACGCGAACCCTCAACCGCCCCTGGAACGAGTCGGTGCGGGTGATACTCACGGTCCTGAAGGCGCTTCGGGACGGCGGCGTCGCCGAGCCGGAACGCCATATCATAGGCGTCACATCCATCATGGGTAATGCCCCCCAGCCGCACATGTCCTTAACCCTCCTGGTCTGCCGGAGGCCTTTCACAACGGAGGAGATTGACCGTCTGGCTGAGGCGGGGAGGGGAAAGTGGCTGCTGGTTTTTAGTCCTGACGACCGTGAGCTCCCCGAAGTGACGAACGAGGACGCTCCACTCGTTGTGGATACCAACTACCGGGTGTGGGCCGCGGAAAAGATTAACGAAGCTCGGGCCGTTTGCTCCAGTTTCATCACCGCCTCAAAGGACAAGAAGGAACTTGAAGCAGCTCTCGCCGCCTTTCCTATGGATGTTTCTCCCCTGACCGACGACCGGCCGTTTTACTATTTTTGCCGCCGCTGGGGCGACATCTGGAGGCTTTTTCTCGCCGGCGATCCCATCGGAGGCGGGACGGTCCTCTTCTCCGCCCTGGCTCTCGCCCTGTCCTGTTCGCTTCTCGGGATTTTCATCCCCCTCCTGGTCTGGCAGATCCGCGTCCGCCGACGGATGCTCAAGGCCCGGAAGGGGACCCTTCTTTTCGCCGTCTACTTCGGGGCGCTCGGCTTCGGTTACATCGTGATAGAGCTCAACTTGATCCAGAAATACTCGCTCTTCATGGGCCACCCGGTCTACGCCTTGGGTGTGATTCTGGCCGGTTTGCTGATCATGTCTGGGATCGGGAGCGCCATCTCCGCGCGAATCCGCTGGTCAAAAACCTCGCTCGCGGTCCTTTTCCTGTCCTTGGCTGGCGGCGCCATCGTGGTCATGAACCTCCCTAGACTACTTTTCGATCTCTTCGCCGGCCAACCGCTCCCTCTGCGGGCGGTGGCGATGCTCACCGTTCTCGCCCCTCTGGGGATCCTGATGGGGATGCCGTTTCCAATCGGTCTGCGGCGCGCCGGTCTCGACCGCACTGATCTCATCCCCTGGCTTTGGGGGATCAACGGCTTCACCTCCGTGCTCGGCTCGATCGGGGCGACAATGCTGGCCATCGCCTTCGGATACAACTCTGCCACGTTTGCTGGGGTCGCCGCCTATTTGATTGCTCTCCTCTCCGCCCGTCGGATCCCTCCGGGATAGCGCCCAGGTCTGCGCCGTTCGCCCGGCCGATTATGCTGGAACGCGATCGGGATCTACCGCTTCTCCAATGGGCTTTGGGAGATTTCTGCTATCACCTGAATCTGCTTCGGAGATATGGAGGACATTCCGGTTACACGGTGATGCTCGGTAATATTCTGTAACAGTTTTCGGTCGCTATTACCGTCGTAAGGCGTCGAATATATGCTCGGCGATTATTGGCCGGAATCGAATCCGACCTTCGGCTTGAATTCCCTGTGATGCCCTTCGGGTATCACAGGGAATTCAAGTTAAAGGCCCTGGATGAAAACTGCTTGGCCCCCCTCGTGGGCGGGGACTCTTAAGACCGAGCGTGTTACGAAGGGAACACTCCTTGATTCGGAAAGGCAAAGGTGGGATAATCTAGCTTCACGCCCCACCCCTCCCGCGACCGGCAAGACCGGCGTGCGGGAATTCCCCAGCGCCAGGGAGATCAGGCATGGATAGCTTTCGTCTGGCAGCAACGATCCTGTTCGCCGCATGGGGAAATATCGCGGCTGCCGCGACCATTGATGAAGTATCCCTGCTGGATATCTCCGAGATGGATCTCTATCTGGAAGTCGATAACCATGAAGACTGCGAATCGGCTCCGCCCTACCTGCAAAACGCCAATAAGGCGCTGACTGCCGCGCTGGCAACCGGCGCGGCCGCGGACCGAGCAGAAGCGGCTACATATCTGAATAAATATAAAACATCGTCCAGATGGTGCCCGGCCGGAGGCCTTCGCTACTTCGGCGAATTGGTGCTCATGACAAGAACCGCGCTTCAGGAAGGCATCCTAACGCAAGCGGATGTCGGCACCAGGGATATCCGGGGTACCCTGGGCTATGCTGCGCAGGAAGCATTCAATGACATATCGTCGGGTCATCTCGAAAGGGCGGGAAAGCAGATGGGATGCGTGGCGGTTTGCAGCTATTGGGATCTGTCCCGCTCCGGAGTCCCGCACTATAGCGCATACCTCGACTTATTCCGGGCCGATCATGGCACCGAATTCGCATCGTCCGCGTATGATTACGTGGGAACCCTGGCGATGGTAGCGCATAGCATTGTCATAAACGCGATCGATACGAACAAGATCAACGCCCTAGCGGATTTCCTGATCTACAATGGGACGGCGGCACCGCATACTTATGGAACCAGCTGGTATTCCGCCAGCACCTCCGATAATTGGCTGGCGTTGGCAAGCATGGTATTCCAATGCTTGGCGGATCAGGACAGGAAAGCGAAATTGAAATACGTGATGACGAGGCGCATCAATTATTGCCGGAGCCACGGATATAATATGAGCATAATCGGATCGTGCCTTTATGAGGGCGGCTGGGATTATATCGAATCGATTGAGCCGTCATACGATAAGTCCTATTATGCCCAGGAGATGACGTGCTCCGCCGATCCGGACAGGAATACGGCATTCCTGAGCGAGTATTACCCCGGCTCGTCTACTTATGGTCCATTAACGTTCTATAAGAATAAGTTCAGGGTGCTCATGGACGTTTGCAGCGGAGGATCGGGGAAAAACGACGACACTATAGTCGGAGATATCGCGGCCATAGAATACGATGATGCGCCGTATGTTCAGAGCATCGTTGGGCCGCAATGCGAACAGGAATATCATAATATCATCAAGGGGGCCCCGGTCGGAGGAGGGGGCTCATTCGCATACGACTCCAATCATGATTCCGTAACCATCAGCGGGGGCGGAAAGACCCGCACGATATCGTGCGCTTACAATAAGCTGACAATCCGGGATAACGGCGTTTCCTATTGGCATTTTCCGTATTTAACGAGCACCGGAGACATAACATGGGATGGGGGAAATATTGTTAACGTTAAAGGCTTGATATTCGAATATGCCGGAGGGATAGAAACCCCGGAAACAATGACCCCCTATACCCACAGCGATGGCGTGGTCAGGCAGGGGTATATCGCTCACAGATGGACAAGAATTACCAGCAAGGGCGCCCAAGTAGATATCTATCCCGCCTCGGCACCGTGGCCGATATTGCCTCTTATTTATACCATCGATAGCGGAGATTATAATGGCGACGGAACGTCCGATATCGCCGTATTCCGCCCCGCGCCGGGATTGTGGAGCATCCGGGGGATTACCCGTCTATATTTCGGCGCCGCCTCCGATCTCCCCGTCTCCGGCGACTTCAATAACGACGGAACGACCGAAGTCGCCGCATTCCGCAAGGCTTCCGGTCTTTGGTCCGTTCGTGGCGTCACCAGACTGTACTTCGGGTCTTCCGATGATATCCCCGTTCCCGGGGACTACGACGGGGACGGTTACTGCGACCTCGGAGTGTTCCGTGCTTCAGAGGGGCTCTGGTCGATTCGGAAAGTGACCCGGGCTTACCTGGGGACAGCGGGGGATATTCCCGTCCCGGGATCTTTCGGCGGCGGGAGGAAAAAGGGCATCGCCATTTTCCGTCCCTCTTCCGTCCTCTGGTCGGTAAGGGGGCTTACCCGTTTCTATTTCGGCCAGTCGGGAGACTGTCCACTGACGGTCGCCCCGGGGGAGGGCGGGCCGGAAGGGGCAGCGGTTTTCCGGGGGAGCGACGGTCTCTGGTCCGTCCGGAGCGTTACCCGCTTTTACCTGGGAACCGGAGGAGATATCCCCCTGTCGGGCGATTACGGCAGAGAACCAAGCCACGATCCGACGATCTTCCGCCCGGCTTCCGCCTACTGGGCGGTCAAGGGCCGGACGAGAACGACTTTCGGCGAGAACGGGGATTATCCGGTGACCGGACGTCCCTGTCGGCCGGTGACGCCGACTCCGTCCCCGTCGCCCTCGGCAACGCCTTCGGCCATCCCCACTGCCACCGCTACGCGTGTCCCCACACCGTCCCCAACGCCTTCTCCCGCCCCTACGGTCCCCGCCTCTTTCACCCCGACCCCGACACCGGAAGGTTGCAAAACTCCTACTCCGGTCCCGGGGCCCCTGTCCCATATTTAGGACCAGCGGGCGCCCCGATGATCGAGATCCTCAAGCGCTACTGGGGGTTTGACGGCTTCCTCCCCCTCCAGAAGGAGGCGATGGAGTGCGTCGTCTCCGGGCGGGAGTCGATCGTCGTCCTCCCCACCGGCGGGGGGAAGTCGCTCTGCTTCCAGGCCCCGGCCCTGGCCCGGGAGGGGATGGCGCTCGTGGTCTCCCCCCTGATCGCCCTGATGAAGGACCAAGTGGACTCTCTCGCCGAGTGCGGCGTCCCCTCGGCGAGGCTTGATAGCACGTTGACCGGCCGAGAGAAGTCCGACCTTTTCGCGCGCCTGGGCCGGGGAGAGATCAAGATCCTCTACATCTCTCCGGAGCGTCTGATCTCTCGGGGCGGCGCCGAGTTTCTCCGGGAGAAGAAGGTCTCCTTCATCGCCGTCGACGAGGCCCACTGCATCAGCCACTGGGGGCACGACTTCCGGCCGGAGTACCGGGAACTGGGGAGGCTGAAGGAGGTTTTTCCGTCCGTCGCGATCCATGCGTACACCGCCACCGCCACCCCTCCGGTCCGGGAGGACATCGCCCGCCAGCTCAAGCTCCGTGACCCCCGGGTCCTGGTCGGCTCCTTTGACCGCCCGAACCTCGTCTACCGCGTCCGCCGCCGCTCCTCCCGACTCGAGCAGGTCCGGGGCGTGATCGACCGCCACGCCGGCGACTCGGGGATCGTCTATTGCCTCCGGCGCCGGGATGTCGACGAGCTCTGCGCTTCGCTCGTATCCCACGGCTACCGGGCGGTCCCCTACCATGCCGGGATGTCCGACTCCGACCGGAAGCGGAGCCAGGAAGATTTCATCGAGGAGCGCTCCGAGATCATCGTCGCCACCATCGCCTTCGGGATGGGGATCGACAAGTCGAACGTCCGCTACGTGGTCCACGCCGCGATGCCGAAATCCCTCGAACACTACCAGCAGGAGTCCGGCCGGGCCGGACGGGACGGCCTGGAGGCGGAGTGCTGCCTCTTCTACTCCGGCGGCGACTTCATGATCTGGAAGTCCCTCCTCGGGGACCTCCCGCCGGAGGCGCGCCGGGCCGCCCTGGAGAAGCTCGGCGAGATCTACCGTTACTGCACGGGGATTTCCTGCCGCCACAAGACGCTTCTCAACTACTTCGGACAGACCCTGGCCCGGGAGGGCTGCGGGGCCTGCGACTCCTGCCTCGGAGAGCTCAGCCTGATGGAGGACTCCCCGGTCGTCGCCCAGAAGATCCTCTCCTGCGTCGTCCGGCTCAAGGAGCGGTTCGGGGGGGACTACACCGCCCGGGTCCTGGCCGGTTCCCGGGAGGAGCGGATACTGGAGAAGGGGCACGACCGCCTCAGCACCTACGGACTCCTGGCCGACCATTCGCCGGAAGCGATCCGCTCCTGGATCGAGCAGCTCGCCGACGAGGGCTACCTCGCGAAGGAGGAGGAGTTCAAGGTCTTGCGGGTGACTGAATCCGGCTGGCGGGCGATCCGGGGGGAGGCGACTCCCCGCCTCCTCCGGCCGCCGGAGAAGAAGGTCCGCGCCGCCACCCGCCCGGCGCGCGACTCCTGGGAAGGGGTCGACCGGGGGCTCTTCGATGCCCTGAAGGGCCTCCGCCGGAAGATCGCCGCTCAGAGCAGAGTTCCGGCCTACATCGTTTTCGGCGACCGGACGCTCCGGGACCTCGCCCGTCTTCGCCCCTCCAATCGGAGCGGCTTCCTCGCCGCCGCCGGGGTGGGGGAGGCCAAGGCCCGGCGCTACGGCGAGCGTTTCCTCGAATTCATCAAGGACTACTGCGTCTCCCATGGCTTAAGGCTGGGCTGAACCGTTCCGCGGGCGGTCCCGGGTTGTAGGCCGCTTTTGCGAAGCGGCGGGCGGCGCCCGATCGCACCTGCCCCGACATCCCTTATTGTAATTCAACAGCAGGGTCGGGGGATCGGGCCTACCGGGCGCTTTGGCCACGAAAGCGGTGATGATTCCTCGGGCGGGACTGCCCTTTACTCGGAAAGGGCAGGAGGCTATCCTGTTGAACGGGGCGGAGAGTTAGCTTCCCTGCCCGCCGCGCGGCTATTCGTGAAGATTCTCGGGATTCGCGGTTTACTGTTTTTAGCGGCCGTCGGACTCGCCGGCTGCGCCACTCTCCCCCCCGACAACGTCGAGAACATCTGCGACATCTTCCGGGAGCGGCCGTCCTGGTACGAGATCGCGAAGGACGCTTCCGCCCGCTGGAAGGTCCCCATCGCGGTGCTGATGGCGATCATCCACCAAGAGTCCCGCTTCGACGGGACGGCCTACCCCCCCCGGACCGCGATCCTCGGCTTCATCCCGGGCCCCCGCCCCTCCACCGCCTACGGCTACGCCCAGGCCCTCTCCGAGACCTGGGAGATCTACGTCCGGGAGACCGGGAACGAGGGCGCCGACCGCGACGACTTCGAGGACGCGATCGACTTCGTCGGCTGGTTCTGCCACCGGTCCTACCTGAGGTGCCGGATCCCCAAGACGGACGCCTACCGCCTCTACCTCGCCCACCACGAGGGGCAGGACGGCTACAACCGGCGTTCCTACGCGGGAAAGCCCTGGCTGATGGCGGTGGCCAGGAAGGTGAAGCGGCGGGAGATGATCTACGCCCGCCAGCTCAAGTCCTGCCGGAAGGAGCTGGAATCCCTTTAATTCTCCGCGGGACGAAGGTCCCGCGGAAAATTAAAGGAGGACCAGGAGGTCGAGGAAGACTCCCAGGAGCCAGTGGGCGATGATGACGGGGAAGAGGGAGCGGCCGCGGAGGGCGACCAATCCGAAGACGATCCCGCCGGGGAAGGCGGTGATCAGCTCGGGGAGGGGCTTGTCGTAGTGGAGGAGGGTGGAGACCGCCGCCTGGAAGAGGATCGCGCCCCACTTCCCCCAAGCCGGCTTGAGGCCGCAGAGGGCGAAGCCGCGGAAGAAGAACTCGTAGCCGACGTAGTAGAAGACGTAGGTGAACTCATAGAGCGCGAAGACGGCGACGTTCTGCCCGCGGAGGGGGAAGGCGGGGAGGCGGGAGATGAAGAGGGGATACTGGGCCTGGAACTCGGGCTTGGCGGCGGAGAGGGCGGCGAGGACGAAGACCAGCGGTATCCCCCAGGAGAGGGTGAGGAGGTTGTCCCGGAGGGTCCCCATCCGCCAGCCGTAGTCGGCGGGCCTCTCCCCGAGGAGGCGAGTGACGATGAGCCAGGGGACGACCAGGAAGAGGACAAAGGCGGCGGCGAACTGGTAGAGGCTGGGGGCCAGGAAGCCGTAGGTCCCCCCCTCGGTGAAGGCGCCGAGGCAGCAATCGTAGAAGGCGGGAGTCCCGACCAGGGCGAAGAGGGCGGAGATGACGGCCACCGCGGCGATAACGAGCGCGGTCCTGGCCGCCGGCTTCACTCAGATCCCCTCCCGGGCGCTGACGACCCGGCGGATCAGGCGGTCGAAGGGGGAGCCGATCCGGATCGCCCGGTGGACGCAGATCTCGTAGCAGCAATAGCAGCGGATGCAGCGGGAGGCGTCGATCCGGAACCCCCGGTCGGTCTTCCGCACCGCCTGGACCGGGCACTGGCGGTAGCAGAGGCCGCACCTCTGGCAGTCCTTCGGGGAGACCTGGAGGACGGTGCGGGTGAAGAGGTTCCCCCAGACCCGGTTGATCGCCTTGGCCAGGAAGCCTCCCCGCCCGAAGGAGATGGGGACCTTGAACTTCTCGAGCGCGGACCAGGATCCCTGGGAATGGATCCGGGAGAGTTCGGTCTCCCCGAGCTTCATCTCCCGGGCCGCCGCGAGCATCGGGACTTTCGCCGGCTCGACGCCCATCATGGCCGCCATCAGCGCGTCCACGGCCACCGCGTCGCGGGAGGCGATCAGCTTGCCCAGGGGGCGGAGATCGGGGCTGGAGGGTCCGTTCCCCTCCATCGCCGTGAGTCCGTCCAGGATGGCCAGGTCGGGCGGGCGGATCGCGAAGATCTCCGCCACCGCCCGGGAGAAGGCCTTGGGCTCCACGGCCAGGCGGTGGAAGCGGGCCTTCTCCCCGCCGGCGAGCGTCCCGTAGGAGTTCTTGACCGCGCCGGTGATCAGGGTCTGCATGTGGGTTTTGAAGCGGGGGAGGGTGACGAGAAAGTCCGCCTCGAGGACCGCCTTCGAGACCAGGGTGGAGGAGGCGAGAGGGGACTTGATCGGAGTCGGGACGGCCTCCCGCGAGATGTTGACGTAGGAGTCGCCTGCCGCCTCCTTGATCCCGCAGGCCTCCGCGACCGCTTCGTTCATCCCGTAGCCGACCACGCCGGGGTTGTCCCCCACGAGCACAGTCGCCCCCGCCTCCTTGAGCCAGTCCCGGCAGGCCCGGACCAGGCCGGGATGGGTGGTCACCCCCCGCTCGGGGCCGTAGGCGCCGACCATGTTCGGCTTGAGGAGGACCTTCTTCCCCGCCCAGGGGAGGGGGAAGGCGGCGAAGATCTTCGCCGCCGCCTCCGCGAGGCGGTCCGGGGCGGTGTCGAGAATGAGGACTTCGGTCATGTTCCGGGTTTATCCTTGTTTGGCTCTATTCTCGCCCTTGATTCGGGGGAGTGCTTCGTCCCCCGCGCTTGCGCTCGGGGTCCTCGCAATGACATCACGCACCGCGCAGCGACCATTTCACTTCTCCGCCCCCCCCAGCAGCTTCCCGACGGGTTTCAGCGGGTCGAGGTTGTCGCAGAGGATCTTGAAGGAGACGGTGAGCGGAGTGGCCAGGATCATCCCCACCGGCCCCCAGAGGAAGGACCAGAGGACCAGGGTGAAGAGGACGGCCAGCCCGTTCAGGTCGACCTTGCGTCCGATCACCCGGGGGGTGATGAAGTAGGCGTCGAGGTTCTGCACGACGACGTAGGCGAGGACCAGGGCGACCGAGGTCCAGATCGAGGAGGAGGTGGCGAGCGAGACGATCAGGGGCGGGATGATGGCGACGACCGACCCCAGGTAGGGGATGTAGTTCAGGATCCCGGTGAGCGGCCCCCAGATGTAGGCGTAGTCGATGCCCAGGGCGAGGAGGATGACGGTCGTCGCCGCCGCCACGCCGAGGTTGATCGCCGTGCGGACGACGATGAAATCGGAGATGCCCCGGTTGATCTGCTCGACGATCACCCGGGCCTTCTCCTCCTCGTCCTTCCCCCAGGCGGTGATCGCCTTGCGCTTGAAGAGGCGGGCGTCGGCGAGGATGAAGACGAGCATGAAGAGGATGATCACGAAGTCGGAGGCGAGCGAGATGGCCGAGCTTAAGCCGCTCAAGAAGTTGGCCGCGACCTGGCCAAGGAGGGAGAGGCTGGAACCGCCCTGGGGGGAGAGGAGGGGGCGGCCGGGGATGAAGGCGGCGATGCGCTCGGAGAACGCGAGGTAGAGCGCGCGGACCCGGTCGAGGTGGACCTTGAGCCGGTCGAGGTAGTCGGGCAGGGAGCCGATCAGGCTGTTCGCCTCGGAGGCGATGACGCCGACCCCGCCCAGGAAGACGAGGACGAGGAGGAGGATGACGATCCCCACGGCTAGGCCGTAGGGGATCCGGAGCCGGTTGAGGAGGGTCACCAGGGGGTAGAGGAGGTAAGCGAGGAAGACGGCCAGGGCGAGGGGGATGAGGATGGAGCGGGCGGCGTGGAGGACGAAGGCGAGGGCGATCAGGGAGAGGAAGAAGAGAAGGTAGGTCGCGACCGGGGTTCCGGCCGGATTCTCCGGCGGGGAGTTGGTTTTCTCCTCGGCGTGCATGGGCGTTGCGGCGGATCTAGGGGGCCGGTGGATTTATAGCACGCGGGGAGGGATTGGTCGATGGGGAAAGGGGGGAAACGGCGGAAGGACGGCGGGGGGATTGCTTCGTCACCCTCGCT
Source organism: uncultured bacterium (assembly GCA_964584165.1). Taxonomy (GTDB): domain Bacteria; phylum Auribacterota; class Erginobacteria; order Erginobacterales; family CAZKCI01; genus CAZKCI01. Next base: position 20,191 of record CAZOYW010000031.1, on the reverse strand, counting down.
TACGCTCGGGGTCCTCGCAATGACGACGGGGGGGATTGCTTCGTCACCCTCGCTTCGCTCGGGGTCCTCGCAATGACGCCCTGCGCTTTTTTCCGGAAGCCTTCACGGTATCTCGCGCCGGCCTTTCGGCGGGGGAGGCGCGCGAAGACGCCGGAGACGAAGCGCGCGTTTTCCCACTCCGCCCGGCAGGCCGGGCAGCGGGCGAGATGGGACTCGAGACGGGCGTTTTCGGCGGGAGAGGTCTCTCCCCGGAGGCGCTTTTCGATCAGGGCGGCGATGGTGGGATGTCCGGTCATGAATGGCGGCAATAGTACGACGTTTCCCGGACGGAGGATACGGCCGAATTATCGCGGCCCGCAGGCGCGGGAAGCGCTCGCGGAAGATCCGCCGCCCCCGGGAGATGAGCGAGCCGATGGTCCCGATCCCGCAGCGCATAATCTCGGCGATCCGCTTCTGGGGGAGCCCCTCGATCACGCTCAGGAGGAGGGCCTGCCGATAGCGCCGGGGTAGGGCCTCCAGGCAGCGGCGGACCGTTGTCTCGATCTCCCGCACGGCGGCGATCCGGTCGGGCCGCGATTCCGGAGTCGGAGGGTCGTCCCCGTCGTCGGCCGGGAGCCCTTCCCGGAAGAACCGCCTTTTCCGCGCGGCCTGGGCCGCCGCCCCCTGCGCCTGGTTGATCGCGATCCGGAAGATCCAGCTCGAGACCTTTCCCTCGAAGCGGAAGCGGCGGGCCTGCCGCAGGATCTTGAGGAAGGTGTCCTGGGTGGCCTCCTCCGCCCGCTGGTAGTCCCCGCAATAGCGCCAGGCGAAGTTGAGGACGCGGTCGCGGTAGCGGAGGTGGAGCTGATCGAAGGCGGCGAAGTCCCGGTGGCGGGCGAAGCGCCGGAGCAGGGATTCGTCCGAAGAGTCCATGGGCCGCCTCCCGGGGGATTAGCTGTTGTCGGTGCCTACGGTTTCCCCCTATACTCTTAATTGCCGAAAGCGGCTTTTTATTCCCGAAATATTTTCAAGATCGCGAGGATCTTGAAAATTATCCGGCGCGCGGGTTGGGGGGGACTACTCACGTATGGGCGCATTCCTCCAGGCGTTGATCTGGATCGGGACGGGGATGCTGATGCTCCTGGGGCTCCTGGGCAGCGTCGTGCCCGCCCTCCCCGGGCCCCCGCTGGTCTTCGCCGGGGCCCTCCTCTTCGCCCTCCTTCGCCGCTTCGAGCCGGTGGGCTGGGTCGTCATCGCCGTTCTGGCCGCGATCGCCGCCTTCTCGCAGCTCATGGACTATCTCGCCTCCGCCTGGGGGGCGAAGAAGTTCGGCGGGGGGAGATGGGGCGTCCTGGGGTCGCTCCTGGGGGGGCTCGCGGGCTTCCTCCTCTTTAGCTTCCCCGGGATGATCGCCGGGATCTTCGTCGGGGCCTTCGCCCTGGAGATCGGCTTCGGGAACCGGGAATTCCGGGCAGCCCTCCGCGTGGGCGGGGGCGCCCTGGTGGGCTTCCTGGCCGGAGCGCTGATGAAGGTGGTTATCTCGCTCGGCATGATCGGGATCTTTCTCTTCGACGCGCTGAGGTAGCCAGGGTGTAGGGGCGATCTTCATGATCGCCCCGGAGGGCCCATCGGGCGGCAGTAGGGGCGAACTTAATGTTCGCCCTCGGATTTGGCCTGGCGGGCGAACACCCCCGATGGATCGGGGCAGGAAGGTTCGCCCCTACGGCAAATCCGCAAACAGAATCCGCACCAGGAGGAGATCTATGGCCTTTCAGGACAAGGTTGAGGATTTAAGGAAGAGCTTCGACCGGGCGCTCACGGCGAGTGCCTTCTGGCCCGCGATCCTCTGGCTGGAGAAGGAGTTCCGGAAGGAGGGGAAGATCCGCCTCTGGGTGGTCGGGGGGACGATTCGGGACTTCATCCTCGAAACCTCCAACATGATCATCGACGTGGACGTCATGCTGGAGGGGTGTCCATCGAAGGAGGTCCTGGAGAAGGTGATCACGCGGGGGGGAACCTTCCGGAGGAACATGATGGGGGGCTACAAGTGGTACCCCGCCCCGGAGGTCTCGAAGGGTGAGGCCGGGCTCGAGATGGATATGTGGCGGATCGAGGAATCGATCGAGCCGGGCGACGCCGCCACCCCCGAGCTCGGGGTCTCCCGTTTCGACCTCTCCATCAACGCCCTGGGCTGGGACGTCGAGAAGCGGCGCTTCATCAACCCCCTGGGCGCCCTCCAGATCCTCCTCGACGAGACCCGCTCCACCCCGATGGAGCTCCTGACCGAGAAGATCAAGCCGGGGAACGCCGGCCGTCTCATCCTCCGGGCGATCAAGTACGCGCCGAAGCTCGGCATCCCATTGGGAGAGAAGACGTTGCGCTGGGTCAGGGCGAACGAGAAGGAACTCGACGCGCTCCCCCCGGAGAAGATCCGCTACGTCTTCCGGGCGATCGATTATAAGTCGATCCGCAAGGAGATCGAAGCCTGCAGCGACGCTTTGTTGTCGCCGCCCTACGCGGCCAAGGTCAAGGACGCCCTGTTCGGTGATCTGTAGGCCCGGATCGTGTCCGGGCCCGCCGGTTCACAGAACCGGCCTACAGGGCGCGCCGGTTCACAGAACCGGCCTACAGTGGGCCCGGTCTGCGACCGGGCGGCGAGCATGGCCAATTTCGTTTGACCCCGGGCGGGCGAACGACTACTATTCGCCGGCTCGGGCTTGAAAAGCGCCAACCATCCATCCCCAAAGGAGGGCAGGAATGAGCAAGGATAAGGCCGTCAAGATGATCGGCGAGCTGGAGAAGCTCAAGACCGACATGTTCAACAAGGATTTTCTCCTCACCTGGGAGCACCCGGCCGACGAGATCAAGGCGGTCCTCCTGGTCACCCAGATCCTGGAGGAGCTCTACCGGGACAACGTGAACTGCCGGGTCTTCGAGGGGGGGCTCGCGGTCTCCAACTTCCGCGACAAGTCCACCCGCACCCGCTTCTCCTTCGCCTCGGCCTCCAGCCTCCTCGGGCTTTCCACCATCGACATCGACGAGTCGAAGATCCAGGTCGCCCACGGCGAAACCGTCCGGGAGACCGCGAACATGATCTCCTTCCTCTCCGAGGTGATCGGGATCCGCGACGACCTCTTCCTCGGCTACGGCCACGAGTACATGAAGGAAGTGGCCACCGCGATCGATAACGGCTTCCAAGAGGGGGTCCTCCCCCAGCGCACCGGCGTGATCAACCTCCAGTGCGACCGGGACCACCCCACCCAATCGCTGGCCGACCTCACCCACCTGATCAAGACCTTCGGCGGCCTCGACCAGCTCAAGGGGAAGAAGATCGCCATGACCTGGGCCTACTCGCCGGCCTACGGCAAGCCGATGTCGGTGCCCCAGGGGATCATCGCCCTGATGAGCCGCTTCGGGATGAACGTCGCCCTGGGCTACCCGAAAGGCTACGACCTGATCCCGGAGATCGTGGCGACGGCGGGCAAGTTCGCCAAGCAATCCGGCGGGAAGTTCGCGGTCGTGAACTCCATGGAAGAGGCCTTCCGGGACGCCGACATCGTCTATCCGAAGTCCTGGGCCCCGGTCACGGTGATGCAGAAGCGGACCGAGCTCCTGAAGAAGGGCAAAGCGGCCGCGGCCGAGATGGAGAAGCTCGAGAAGGAGTGCATCGCCGAGAACGACCGCTTCAAGTCCTGGGAGTGCACCGAGGCGATGATGAAGCTGACCAAGGGCGGCAAGGCTCTCTACATGCACTGCCTCCCGGCCGACATCACGGGGCTGAACTGCAAGGCGGGCGAGGTGGCCAACTCCGTCTTCGACCGCTACCGCATCCCGACCTACAAGGAGGCGGAGCACAAGCTCTACGTGATCGCGGCGATGATGCTCTTCACCCGCTTCCAGTCGGTCCCGGCGGTCCTGAAGGCGCTCATCAAGCGGAACTCCCCGCGCCGGATCGCGTAGAAACCATTGCCACTAAGACACCAAGGCACGAAGGAACACTAAGAAAGAACTTAGTGGCCCTTTGTGTCTTGGTGTCTTAGTGGCAAAAGTTTTTCCCCGGCTCAGGTCACGATCTGGCCCGTCCCGTCGACCACGAACTTGTAGGAGCAGAGCTCCTTGAGCCCGATCGGGCCGCGGGCGTGCATCTTCTGGGTCGAGATCCCCATCTCGGCCCCCATCCCGAAACGGGCGCCGTCGGTGAAGCGGGTGGAGGCGTTCCAGAAGACGGCCGCCGCGTCCACACCGGCCTGGAACCTCCGGGCCGCCTTCTCGTCTTTCGCCACGATCGCCTCGCTGTGGCCGGAGCCGTGGCGGTTGATGTGGGCGATCGCCTCCTCCAGGGAATCGACCACCGCCACGCCCATGATCAGGGCGAGGAACTCGGTGTCCCAGTCGGTTTCGACCGCATCCTTCGGCGCCGGAGAGAGGCCGGCCGGAGCGAGTGCGCGCGCCCGATTATCCAAGCGAAGCTCCACCCCCCGGGCGGCGAGCGAGCGCAGCGCGCGGGGGAGGAAGGCGGCGGCGATCTCCCGGTGGACGAGGAGCTTCTCGGCCGCGTTGCAGACGCCGGGCTTCTGGGTCTTGGCGTTGACGACGATGGCTTCCGCCATCTCCGGGTCGGCGGAGGCGTCGATATAGACGTGGCAGTTCCCGGCGGCGGCGTAGAGGAGGGGGACGGTCGCCGATTTCTTGAGGGCCGCCTTCAATGCCTCCCCGCCCCGGGGGATGAGGAGGTCGAGATACCGGTCCTGGGAGGCGAGAAGGGCGAGCGCCTCGTGGCCGCCCCCGGAGGCGAGGGCGAGGGCGCCGTCGGGGAGGCCCGAGCCTTTCAGGGCGCTCGCGGCGGCGGCGACGATCTCGGAGTCGCTCCGCCGGGCGCTCGAAGAGCCGCGGAGGACCACGGCGTTGCCGGATTTGAGCGCGAGGGAGGAGGCGTCCGCCGCCACCTCGGGGCGGGCCTCGTAGACGATCGCCACCACCCCCAAGGGCACGCGCACCCGCCTTATGACGAGCCCGTTGGGGCGGGTCGTCTCCTCGATCGTCTCGCCGACCGGGTCGGGGAGGGCGGCGACGTCGCGGACCCCCTGGACGGTCTGGGCGAGCTTCTTCTCGGTGAGGCGGAGGCGGTCGATGAGCGGCGGGGCGAGCTTGGCCTTCAGCGCGTCGGCGACGTCGGCGGCGTTGGCCCGGAGTATCGCCGCCGCCCGGTTCTGGATGGCGTCAGCCATTGCGATGAGGGCGGCGTTCTTGGTCTCGGCGGGGAGGACGGCCATCCGATAAGAGGCAGCCTTCGCTTTTTTGCAGGTTTCGGCGATCTTATTCGCGTTGTCCATGACCACTCCTTTTCTTCCCCTGGAAGGCTAAGCGATCCAGCGGATGGGGATTTCCTTTTCCAGCGCCTTGAACTCGCGATCGCCGGTGATGATCTCCGCCCCGGAGGATTGGGCCAAAGCGGCGGCGAAGCAGTCGGCGAAGGAAAGCTTGTGAAAGGCTTTGATCCGGGCGGCTTTTCGGGCCAGGTCGCTATCGACGGCGATAATTTCAATCGGCAGCGAACGCATGCTTCGCTCCGCCGTCTCCGCTCGTTCCTCCCCACCCTCGCGCAGGACGATGTAGAGGACCTCCCCGTAATTGACCGAGGTCATCATAAGATCATCGGCATCATCCACTGCCGAGAGAAAAAGATCGCCGATCTTCTCGTAGCCGGGCTCTTTCTCCAGGAATGCCATGAGGGCGTAAGCGTCGAGAACCCGTTTCATTTTTCCCTTTCCCGTTCTCGGGCCCGTTCCTCCAGGAGCGCGCGGGTCAACTTTCCCCCCGTATTGAGGATTCCGGCGAGCTGCTGGAAATAGTCCCCATTCACGGGTTTCAGAACTAGCGAGTCGCCCCGTTCCTCCACATAGAAGCGCGTTCCTCTTTTGATGTTCAGCTTCTTCCTGATCTTGGAAGGTATTACTACCTGACCCTTGCTGGTGACTACGGTTGTCGTCATTGGCAATCCTCCTCCTGAAGCATCGTATAACATATATTCCAGGGTAAGTCAAAAATCCAATGTAAGACGTTCTGGGGATCATCTTCCGGTGGAATGGATAACATACAAAAAGCCCGCCCCCGGCTTCGCCGGGAGCGGGCTTTAAATCTCTTATTTCCGACCGTTCGCGATAGCGAGCGGCCGGGAATAAGGGTTACTCCATCTTCCCGAGGATCAATGCGATCAGGGCCATCCGCATGACCACGCCGTTGAAGGCCTCCTGCCAGTAGCGAGACCAGCGGGTGATGTCCACGTCGGACGGGATCTCGTCCATCCGCGGGAGCGAGTGGAGGAGGATGGCGTCCGATTTCGCCTTCTTGGTCAAAAGCTCCCGGGTGATCTTGTAGTTGGCCGGGGTGAGGCCCACGTCGCCCTTGCGTTCGTCGCGGGACTTGGTGTAGTCCGGCTGGACCACCGGCTCGACCAGGATGACGTCGGCCTCGGCGATCGCCTTCTCCACGTGGTCGGCTTCCTGGAAGTCCAGGCAGTACTGCTTGAGCTCGGCCTTGAACTCCTTGGTCAGCCCCATCTCCTTGGGAGCGACGAAGGTGATCGGGCAGTCGAACTGGGAGAGGGCATAGCCCAGCGAGTGCATCGTCCGCATCCGCATGTCGCCCACCGCGAGCCAGCGGAGGCCGTCGATCCGCCCCTTCTCCCGGAGGACGGTGTAGAGGTCGGTCAGGATCTGGGTCGGGTGCTCGCCCCAGCCGTCGCCGCCGTTGATGATGGGGATGGAAGACCACTTGGCGGCCTCCATCGGCGCGCCCTGCTGGAAGTGCCGCATCACGATCACGTCGCCGTAGAACTCCAGCATCTTGACCGTGTCCTTGATCGACTCCTGGTAGAAGTCGCCGGCGCGGGTCATCTTGGCATCGGAGAAGCCGGTGACGTGGCCGCCCAGGCGGTGCATCGCCGCCTCGTGGGCGAGCCGGGTGCGGGTGGACGGCTGATAGAAGGCGGTGACCAGCGTCTTGTCCTTGCAGAGATCGCTGTTCTCGCGGTTGCGGGCGATCGGCTCCAGGCGCTTGGCGATCTCGAAGACCCGGAAGAACTCCTGCCTCTCGAACTCCTTCAGCGACAGAATGTCGCGACCCATGAAACTCCTCATTCCTTCACCTCCTATGTGTTGATGAGGATGGCTGAAAAACCGCCCATCTTACCCCCCGAAGAGGGAATGTCAACAGTAAAAGCTGCCTTTCAAAAATGGCGATTCCAACCCCTGTTCTGGGAACCACCGCCCGAATCTTCCCGGAGATCGGGCGATCTTCGGGAAGATTCGGGCAAGAATGGCCTTGAACGGCGGGTAGGATTTGGATATTCTTACCCGACTTAAAATAGGACGCGGTTTCCAGATCTCGATTGCTCCAGAGTAAGCTGCGACGTTTTCCCGTCGCAGCTTACGAAGGAAAAATCGAAAGCATAATCCAAAGGAGGAAAGGGATGAGAAAGACGATCGTGGTCGCGCTGGGCGGCAACGCGATCAAGCAGGCCGACGAGGTCGGCACCGCCGAAGAGCAGATGCGCAACGTGGCGATCACCGCCAAGCAGCTGGTCTCCATGCTCAAGTACGGCCACCGGCTGGTCATCACTCACGGGAACGGCCCCCAGGCCGGCAACCTGCTCCTGCAGCAGGAAGCGGGGGTCAAGGAAGTCCCCGCCCAGCCGCTGGACATCGTCGGCGCGATGACCCAGGGGCAGATCGGCTACATGTTCCAGCAGACGATGCAGAACATGCTCTGGCAGGAGCGCCTTCCCCTTCCGGTGGTCACCATCGTCAACCAGGTGCTGGTCAGCGAGGACGACCCGGACTACAAGGACCCCACCAAGCCGGTCGGCCCCTTCTACACCGAGGAGGAGGCGAAGAAGATCAAGGCCTCCCGCCCGGACTACGTGATCAAGGAGGTCAAGCCCAAGAACGTGGCCAAGCGCTTCCGGAGGGTGGTCGCCTCCCCCGACCCCATCCGCAACCTCGAGTACATCGCCATCCGCCGGATGGTCGATTCCGGGCTCGTGGTCATCGCCTCCGGGGGCGGCGGGGTGCCGGTGGTCTGGGACCAGAAGGGCCAGATCCGGGGCACCGCGGCGGTGATCGACAAGGACAAGGCGGGTGAGCGGCTGGCCGAGGTGGTGGGAGCCGATATCTTCCTCATCCTCACCGACGTCGACCACGCCAAGATCAACTTCGGCACCCCCAACGAGAAGTCGGTGGGGCTCGTCACCTACTCGGAGATGAAGAAGCTCTACACCGAGAAGCACTTCAAGTCCGGCTCGATGGGGCCCAAGGTCCTCGCTTGCCTCCGCTTCATCGAGTGGGGCGGCCAGATGGCGATCATCACGAGCCTGGACAAGGCCGTCGAGGCGATGATGAACAAGGTCGGGACGCGGATCGTGCCCGATCCGGCCCGTTAACAATCGCGGGCGAGCCGCGCTTGCCGCGCGGCTCGCCCGCGATTTTTAAAGTTGACCCGAGATCGCGGTTTCTCCCCCCGGCAGCGGGTCATTCTCGGTTCAGGGGGATAGAGATTGATTCCAGGAAAAGCTAATTCCCCTTACACCTTACACCTTTTCCCAACTGACACGGACCACCCATGCACCATATCCAAGGCTTGAAGTGCGTCTCCTGCGGCAAGGAATACGAGCAGAAGGGGATGCAGTACCTCTGCCCGGCCTGCCGGGGGAACCTCGACGTCGTCTATAACTATAAAACAATCGCCAAGACGCTGACCCGCAAGTCGCTCTCCGCCGATCCCAACTTTTCCGTCTGGCGCTACTGGGACCTCTACCCCCTCTCCGACCGCAAGAACATCATGCCCCTCCAGATCGGCTGGACGCCCCTCTACCGGGCCTCCCGCCTCGAGAAAAAGCTGGGGTTGAAGACGCTCTTCCTCAAGGACGACGGGAGGATGCCCTCGGCCTCCTTCAAGGACCGGGCCTCCTCGGTCGCGGTGGCCAAGGCCCTCGAGCTCAAATTCCAGGTGATCGCCGGCGCCTCGACCGGAAACGCCGCCTCCTCCACCGCCTGCCTCTGCGCCTCGCTCGGGATCAGCCCGACCATCTTCGTCCCCAAGACCGCGCCCAAGGCCAAGGTGGCACAGCTCCTGGTCTTCGGGGCCCGGGTCTTCGCGGTCGAGGGGACCTACGACATGGCCTTCGACCTCTGCGGCGAGGCCTGCGCCGAGTACGGCTGGTACAACCGGAACACGGGTTACAACCCCTACACCCGCGAGGGGAAGAAATCGGTCTCGTTCGAGATCTGCGAGCAGCTGGGCTGGAAGGTCCCCGACTGGGTTTTCGTCCCCGTGGGCGACGGGAACATCATCTCCGGCGTCTGGAAGGGTTTTCGGGACCTGAAGGGAGTGGAGCTGATCGACCGCCTCCCCAAGCTCGCCGCCTGCCAGTCGGCCCTAAGCGACGCGGTGGCCAAGGCCGTCCTCTCCGACGGGAAGATCCGGACGGTCCAAGCCACCACCATCGCCGACTCCATCTCGGTCGATCTACCCCGCGACGGGGCGGCGGCGGTGAAGGCGGTCCAGGAGTCGAAGGGGACGGCGGTGACGGCGAGCGACGAGGAGATCCTCCAGGCCATCATCACCATCGCCCGCGGAGCGGGGGTCTTCTCCGAGCCGGCGGGCGCGACCGCCTACGCCTGCCTGGAGAAGGCGCGGGCGGCCGGGAAGGTCAAGGACGGCGAGACCGTGGTCTGCCTGGTCACCGGCAACGGCTTGAAGGACGTCGCCTCGGCGATGAAGGTGGCGGGGGAGCCGACCCCGGTGGCGCCCCGCCTCGAATCCTTGAGGGAAATCCTGTCCTGATCGCGGGGGAGGCATTCTTGCCGCGATCCTCTCCGAACGGGATCGGAAGCTGCTGGCCCGAGCGCGATGAATGATATTCCGGCCATCCGACCGATGCTTGTTTTGCTTCTCATCGTAAGTTCGCTCGGAGCGTTTCTTGCCCTGGCGAAGAGGGACTGGGCGTGGAAAATGACCGTGTGGCAGAACCGTATGAGGGGCGTCCAGTCCGAGCGTACCCGCGCCTGGGATGTCACGCGCGTCGTCAATGGGGTGTTCCTCGTGCTGATCGCCGCGGTCTGCCTGTTCTGGATCCTGCGATAGCATCCTGGGCGGAGGCGCCGATCGAGGGAAATTACTATTTCCGGTTCTCTTCCATTATGTGTGGGTAAATTGGCGGTCGCCGGGTTGTGGGAGGGGCATTCCTGCCCCGATGCCCGGTCGATCCGGATCGCGACATGAATGTCGCTCCCACAAACACATAGAGACCACGAGCGAGCGAATTGTGGGAGGGGCATTCCTGCCCCGATGCCGGTCGATCCGGATCGCGACATGAGCGTCGTTCCCACGATAATAGCAGCGGGAGAGAAATGACTTTCCGAAGGAACACATGAAAAAAGATCTCGTCTCCATCGCCGATTTCACCCGCCGGGAGGTATGCGGTTTCTTCTCCCTGGCCGCCGACTTGAAGATGAAGCAGAAGCAGGGGATCCCCCATCAACTCCTGCCGGGCAAAACCCTGGCGATGATCTTCGAGAAGCCCTCCCTGCGCACCCGGGTCACCTTCGAGGTGGGGATGACCCAGCTCGGCGGCCACGCCATCTACCTCTCGCCCGCCGACATCGGGCTGGGCAAGCGCGAGTCGGTGGCCGACACCGCGAGGAACCTCGAACGCTGGGTGGACGGGGTGATGGCCCGGACCTTCTCCCACCAGGTGGTCGTGGACCTCGCCGCCAATTCCGCCGTCCCGGTGATCAACGGTCTGACCGATCTCCTCCACCCCTGCCAGGTGCTCTCCGACCTCCTCACCGTGATCGAGCACTTCCGCCTCGACCCGGCCGACCCCGATTTCCGGGGGATCCCGGTGGTCTTCGTCGGCGATGGGAACAACGTCTGCAACTCCTGGATCAACGCCTCCGCCGTCCTCGGGATCGACTTCACCGTCGCCTGCCCGCCGGGATATGAGCCGGACCAGACGATCCTCGCCGCGGCGAAACGGAAGAAGGCCAAGGTCCGGATCGTCCACGACGCCCCAGCCGCGGTCCAGGGGGCGCGGGTGATCTACACCGACGTCTGGGCCTCCATGGGCAAGGAGGCGGAGGCCGCGGCGCGGCAGAAGGTATTTTCCCCCTACCAGGTCAACGCCGCCCTGGTCCGGGCCGCCGCCAGGGACGTCAAGGTGATGCACTGCCTTCCCGCCCACCGGGAGCAGGAGATTACCTCCGAGGTCCTCGACGGGCCGCACGCCATCGTCCTTGACGAGGCCGAGAACCGCCTCCACCTGCAGAAGGCGGTGATGGCCAGCCTGATGCAGTGATCATTGGTCATTTTTCATTTATCATTTTTCATTTATCATTTTTCAAGTATCAAATGGCCCGTCGCCCCGACCTCCATCCGGTTTCCGTCCGTGAGATCGCCGCCGGGCCAGGCAACTTGATAAATGATCAATGAAAAATGACCGATGAGATATGATCCCCCTCAAGGATAGCACCCCTTCCCGCGCCGTCCCCGTCGTCGTCATCGCCCTGATCGCGCTGAACTGCCTGGTCTTCCTTCTGGAGCTGGGATCGGGGCTCGACCGCTCCGTCCTCGCCTTCGGCTCCGTCCCCTACTACGTCACCCACCCGGGGGCGAAGGAAACGGTCTACCGCGAGGTCCCCGTTCTCTACGAGACCTGGTTCGGGACGGCGGTCCGAATGGAGGAAATGGAGGTCCCCCGTCCCCGTTGGGGGCCCCTGGGCTCGCTCTTTTCCTACATGTTCCTCCACGGAGACATCTTCCATATCCTCTTCAACCTCCTCTTTCTCTGGATCTTCGGGAACAACATCGAGGGCGCCTTCGGGCACGGGAAGTTCCTCCTCTTCTACCTCCTCTGCGGAGTGGCCGCCGCCCTCGCCCAGGCGGCCTTCACCCCCAACGCCACCACCCCGATGGTGGGGGCCTCCGGAGCGGTCTCGGGCGTGATGGGGGCATACTTCCTTCTCTTCCCCCGCTCGCGGATACTCACGCTCCTCCCCTTCATCTTCTTCATGGAGATGGTCTGGCTCCCCGCCTTCGTCTTTCTCGGCTTCTGGTTCCTCCTCCAGTTTCTCTCCATCGGATCGGCCTCCAACGTCGCCTTCCTCGCCCACATCGGCGGCTTCGTCGCTGGAATACTCCTCACGCGCCTCTTTTCCCCGCGCCGCCCGCCGCCCCCGCCGGACTCGGGGTTCTCGAAATGACGGCGGGGGTATTGCTTCGTCCCCCTCGCTCCTCTAGAATAGCGCCATGAGCAAGCGGTCGCTGGGACTGATCGAGGGCTGGGTCTCCATCGTCCTCAACACCATTCTGTTCGGGGTCAAATACTGGGTCGGCACCGCCTCGGGGTCGGTGGCGATGATCGCCGACGCCTGGCACACCCTCTCCGACACGCTGACCTCGGTGGTGGTGATCATCGGCTTCCGCGTCTCCGGCCGGCCGGCCGACGGCGAGCACCCCTTCGGCCACGGCCGGGCCGAGGCGATCTCCGCGATCATTATCGGGACGCTCCTCGCCGTGGTCGGCTTCGAGTTCGGAAAGGACTCGGTCCACCGCCTGCTCGATCGCCAGGCCGCCGCCTTTTCGGCCCTGAGCGTGGTCGTCTTCCTGATCTCGGTGGCCCTGAAGGAGGGGCTCGCCCGCTTCTCCTTCTGGGCGGGGAAGCGGATCGACTCGGGCTCCCTGATCGCCGATGGCTGGCACCACCGCTCCGACGCCGTCGCCTCCGCCCTGATCGTGGCCGGGGCGCTGGTCGGGGGCAGGCTCTGGTGGATGGACGGCGTTTTGGGGATCGGCGTCTCGCTCCTCATCTTTTACGCCGCCTTCGACATCCTGAAGTCCTCGATCAGCGTCTCCCTGGGCGAGGCGCCCGACGCGGCGCTGGACCGACGGATCCGGGCGGCGATCGGCAAAACCGTCCACTGCGCACAGGACGCGCACCACATCCACCTCCACCGCTACGGCGAACACGTCGAGCTGACCGTCCACCTCCGGGTCCCGCCGGAGATGCCGGTCGCCCAGGCCCACGCCGTGGCGACCCGGGTCGAGAGGGCGATCAAGGGGGAGATCGGAGCGGAGACGACCGTGCACATCGAGCCCGCCCCTTCCGTGCGGATGGAAGACCGGAAGCCGTCCGGCGGAAGCTAGCCGCCCCGGCGGAGGCGCGGGCGCGGTTTCGGGCGGCGGGAAGAAGGGAAAGCGGCGGCGCCGTCCCGCTCAGCGGCGCGGCACGGGGTCCTTCCAGTTCCACCAGTTCAGCCGCGCCGGATCGTGCACCGTCCGGGAGGCGAAATAGACGGCGCATCTCAGCACGTACAGCATGCAGTGGTCGATCGGTTGGCCGGCTTTGCGGATCAGTTCCGTGTAGAGCGCCTCCGGGTCTCGATCCCGGAGATCGCTCACCCGCCGGATCCCGATCCGTTTCAGGTCGCGGGCGATGGCGGTCCCCACGCCCGGGATCGTCAGGAGTTCATCCCCCGCCTTGCGGGCTTTCCGTTTTGGCCCCATTTCGTCCGATCCAAGCGGCGACGTGTCGCCGCACACCAAAGCGATGCCAGTATGGCTTCGGGGGTATGAATATTCAAGAAATATTTATATATTAATATGAATGTCAGTTGATGGGGGACGGAGGCCGGCTCGTTCATTCGTCTCTCCCGGCCCCCCGGATAGATCGCAGCCGTTCCGCCCGCCGGGAGAGAAGGCCGAAGAGGATACCCCGGTCGCTGACCGTCGCCTCCGCCGCGCCGATCCGGTCCATCAGGGCTTCGGCGATCAGGACCCCCGGGACGATGATGTCGGCCCGGTTCGGCTCCAACCCGGCGACCTTTCTCCGCTCGGGCAGGGGGAGGGAGGAGAGCGCTTGTCGCAGCTCGCCGATCCGCTGCCGGCTCAGGCTCAGGCCGTGGACGATCTCGCCCCGGTAAACTTCGAGTTTCCGGTCGATCGCGGCCAGGGTGGTGAAAGTCCCCCCCAGTCCGACCAGGGGCGGGCCGGCGTTGTCCGCCGCGGCGAGCTGGGCCCGGCAGAGCTCGCGGATCTTCGCCCGGGAGGGCTCGTCCTCCCCCCCGAAGAGGTCGCGGAAGCGGACGCAGCCGAGGGGGAGGCTTTGCAGCGAGACGGCTTTCCCGGCCCGGCGGACGACGATCTCGGTCGATCCGCCGCCGATGTCGGCGATGACGCAGTCACCGCCCGGGAGGGGGAGATCGGAAACCGCCCCCCGGAGGACGAGCCCGGCCTCCTCCTCTCCGGAGAGAATCTCGACCTCGATCCCGAGCTCTTGGGCCCCCCGGAGGAAGGCGGAAGCGTTGCGGGAGGCTCGGAGCGCCTCCGTCCCGACCGCGTCGATCGCGGTCACGCCCCGCGCGTGCAGGTCGTCCCGGACCGACCGGAGGGCGTCGAGGGTGCGCCGGATCGCCTCGTCCCGGAGGGCGCCGGCGGCGGCGCAGCCTTCGCCGAGACGGGGGGTCAGGAGCCCCCGGGCGAAGACGGCGGGCTGGCCCGTCGCCGGGAGCTCGGCGGCGAGGTAACGGACGGAGTTGGTCCCGATGTCGATGAACCCAGCCTTCAATGATTTCCCTCCGCGTGGCGGGCGGGCTCGGCCGGCCGGTCCGCCCTGGCCGCCCCCGATGGCCCTTCCGCCCCGGGCCGCCGCATAGTATAATGAAAAACAAGGAAAACGCCGCCTTTTCATGGCGGGGAGGGAAAACGCGGCCATGAATTCCATCCCGCTGGCTTTTATTCAAAACCTCGGCTGGACCGAGATCCTTCTCATCGTCCTGGTCATCCTGCTCCTCTTCGGGGCGAAGAAGATACCGGAGGTGGCTCGCTCGCTCGGCCGGGGCGTGAGGGAGTTCAAGAAGGGGATCAAGGAAGCCGAGACCGACCTGGAGGACGAGGATGAGCGGAGGGGAGGGGAGAAGAAAGACGGTCCTCCTCCGGCCGCCGGAGGGGGCGCCGGAACCACCCGGGCGGGATAAGGGAGGGGAGGAGAAGCCCTTCCTGGATCACCTGGAAGACCTCCGCTGGGTCCTCCTTAAGATCGTCGCCGCCTGGGCATCGGCGACGGTCCTGGCCTTCGCCTTCGCCCCCCGCCTCCTCTCCCTGGTCCGCCAACCCCTGGAGAGGATGCTCGAAAGGTCGGGGGAGACGGCGGCCGCGGCCGGGATCCTCAGGTCGCTCTCCCCGGCGGACACCTTCCTGATGTCCTTCAAGCTCGCGGGCCTCTTCGGCCTGATCGTCTCCCTCCCGATCATCCTCTGGGTCGTCGGGCGTTTCCTCCTCCCCGCCCTGACCGCGGCCGAGCGCCGCCTCCTCCTCCCCGCCTTTCTTTTCGGGGGCGGCCTTTTCGCCGCCGGGGTCCTCTTCGCCTACGCGGCGATCCTCCCGGTGACCCTGTCCTTTTTCTGGTCTTACACCCGGCGGCTCGGCATCCGCCCGGAGTGGACGGTCGGGAGTTACGTATCCCTGGTCGGCCAGCTGATCCTTGCCTTCGGGCTGGCCTTCGAGTTTCCGGCGGTCATTCTTTTGCTGGTCAAGCTCGGCGTGGTCACGTATGATATGCTCCGTAAAATCAGGCCCTATGCGGTGGTGATCATCCTGATCGTGGCCGGGGTGCTGACCCCTCCCGATGTCGTCACGCAGGTCCTGATGGCGGTCCCTCTCCTGGCGCTGTACGAGCTGTGCGTGCAGTTGTCGCGGGTGATCGCCAGGAAGCGTGCGTCTTAGCGGCGCGGATTTGTAGGCCGGTTCTCATGAACCGGCGCCCAGCGCCGCCTCGCCGAGGCGGCCGACAATTTAATCGAGAGGTGCTTATGGCAACGGAGGAGATTTTCAGCAAGAAGATCGCCTGCGGGAAACGGACTTACTTCTTCAACCTGAAGCAGCAGGCCAGCGGCACCCGCTTCATCGACATCGTCGAGTCGCAGTACGACAAGGGGGAGGACAAGCACCACCGGATCCGCCTGGTCATTTTCGAGGACCACATCGACGAGTTCAGCGAGGCCCTGCGCGAGGTGGCCGGCCAGCTCAAGTCAAATCATCCGCCTCCCGAACCGGGTTCGGAAGGCGGATGATTTAAGTTAAATATTTTCCGCAGGAAAATATTTAAGGGGCAGTAGCTCAGTTGGGAGAGCGCCTGGATCGCACCCAGGAGGTCGACGGTTCGAATCCGTTCTGCTCCATAGATTCTTACCGGGGGATGCGAAGCATCCCCCGGTAAGAATCTAAAGGTTAGGACTACGTCTGCCCGTATCTCGCCGGGGCCATCCCGCCCGAGAAGAGGCTGACCAAATGGGAGGAAACATGCTGGAGCTGTTGATCAAGGGCGGGCCGGTGATGATCCCGATCCTGCTGGGGTCGGTCATCGGCGTGGCCATCGTTCTGGAGCGGTTCTGGATCCTGCGCGCTTGCGGGCCGGCCGTCCAGCGCGCGCTGGCCCAGCGGGTCTTCAAGCTGGTCAAGGACGGCCAGACCGCCGAGGCGATCCAGATCTGCGCCCAGCACCCCCGCTCCCCCCTGGCCGGCCTCCTCCGGGTCGGATTGGAGCGGCGGAGCCTCCCGCTCGACCGCCTGGAGAAGATCCTGGAACAGGTGGGGAACAACCAGGTCCAGAGGCTGGAGCGGCGACTGGGGACGCTCGCCTCCATCGTCTCGATCGAGCCCCTGATGGGCTTCTTGGGGACGATCACCGGGCTGATCCGCGCCTTCATGTCCTGGGAGCAGGCCGGGGCCAACGTCACCGTCAACTCGCTCGCCGGCGGCATCTACGAGGCGATGATCACCACCGCCGCCGGCCTCTCGGTGGCCGTCCCCCTCTTCCTCTGCTACAACTACTTCATCAGCCGGATCAAGGCGGTCGCCAACGACCTCACCAACCACGCCATCCAGCTCACCGAGCTTCTGGCCGAGGTCCCGCCGCCGCGCGGCGGGGGCGGGAAGTGAAGATCCGGGTTTCGCGCCCCCACCTGCTGGGGCTCGAGTCGGTCGCCATGACCGACATCGTCCTCAACATGTTCATCTTCTTCTTCATCTCCTTCAGCCTTCTCTACACCTTCAGCCCGCTGCGGGCCCAGAAGATCGAGGTCAAGCTCCCCCGGGCGGCGAACGTCGCGCCGCTGCCCGACGCCACCCAGGCGGTCATCACGCTCACCGGCGAGGGGCTGATCTACCTGGACCGGGAGCAGATGACCATGGACGTCCTCAAGGAGAAGCTGTCCGAGCGGGTCAAGGCCAACCCCCAGACCGTCGCCGTTCTCCAGGCCGACCGCCTCTCCCGCTTCGACCAGGTGGTCGGCGTGCTCGACCTCCTGAGCGGGGCGGGCGTCAGCCGCCTCAACATCGCGGCGGTCAAGGAGAAGCCGAAAACCCCCTGATTCCGATTGTTAGGATACAGAGGTCCGGCCGGGTCATCCTATCCAATCCTATTCAATCGTCTGTAAGATTATTCCGGCCGCGCCGAGCCGGCCGCCGGGAAACGACAGGGACATGCTCAAGGACCTTCTCATCTCGTCCCGCCCCCGCCAGTGGCTGAAGAACCTCCTCGTCTTCGCCGCCCTCCTTTTCTCCCGCCAGTTCGTGCACGCCGACAAGGTCGCCGCCGCGGCGGTCGCCTTCGCCGTCTTCTGCCTCCTCTCCAGCGCCGTCTACCTGGCCAACGACGTCATCGACGCCGCGGAGGACCGGCGCCACAAAGAGAAGCGGCAGCGGCCGGTCGCGGCCGGACGCCTCTCCCCCGCCGCGGCCGTCGTCGCCGCCGTCCTGCTCGCCGCCGCATCCCTGGCCGGGGCCTTCCTCGAGTCCGGCGCCCTCGGCTGGACCGCCGTCGTCTACCTGGCGGCGCAGGCCGCCTACACGCTCGGCCTCAAGCACGTGGTCATCCTCGACGTGCTGATCATCGCCTTCGGCTTCATTCTCCGGGCCCACGCCGGCGGCGCGGCGGTGGGGGTGCCGGTCTCGGAGTGGCTCTACCTCTGCACCCTCCTCCTCTCGCTCTTCCTCGCCCTTTCCAAGCGCCGCCACGAGCTCGTCTTGATGGAGGGAGAGGCAGCCTCCCACCGCCGGTCGCTGGCCGAGTATACGCCCTATCTCCTCGACCAGATGATCGCGGTGGTCACCTCCTCGACCGTGATGGCCTACGCCCTCTACACCATGTCGGCGCGGACCCAGCGGGAGGTCTCCACCGGCCTCTATCTCACCCTCCCCTTCGTTCTCTACGGCGTCTTTCGCTACCTTTACCTCGTCCACCGCAAGGAGAAGGGGGGGCAGCCCGAGATGGTCCTCCTCAGCGACCCCGGCCTGATCGTCGCTCTCCTCCTCTGGGTCGCCTCGGTGGCCCTGATCCTCCGCTATTTCCCGGGGGCGAAGTGAAGCGCCGATGAGCCTTCCCCGCGTTCGCCGCCTCGCCCCCGTTCTCCCTTTTCTCTCCGCTCTCCTCGCCGTCTGGGTCTGGTCGCGCTATCACGCCTCCCAGTACGATCCGGAACAAGGACTCAACGTGATCGAGGGGATCGAGGCGATCGACCTGGCCCAGGTGGCCCGGTCGGTGGCGGAGGGGGAGGGGTTCGTCACCCGCTTCGTCCGGCCGGTGGCCTTGCGCTACCAGGAGTCGGCGATCGGCCAGCCCGAGCTGACCCGGCCCCCCCTCTACATCCTTGTCCTCGCCCTGGCGATGAAGTTCCTGGAGACCTCGGACGGGACGGTGGCCGCCGTTTCCGCGGTCTTCTTCTTCATCTCCCTCCTCCTGCTCTGGCGGCTCTCCCGCCGCTTCGTCCCCCCGGCGACGTCGGCGCTCGCGCTCCTCTTCTTCGCGATCGACCCCCTCCTCCTCCAGCGCAGCATCGACGGCGGCCCGGGGACCTTTTCCGCCTGCCTGGGCCTCGCCTTCTTCGCCCTCCTCGCCCGCTCGCCCCGCTCGTCGGCCGCGGCTCTCCTGGCGGGCGCGGCGGCGGGTCTGGCCGCGCTCACCCGCTACAGCTACGCCCTCTGGCTGCTCCCGGGCCTCGCTTTCCTCTGGGCGTCCTCGGAGCCGGCCGGGCGCTGGAGCAGGATCGGGCGTTTTCTCGCCGGCGCCGGAGTCGTCCTCCTCCCCTGGCTGGTCCGGAACGCCCTCGTCGCCGGGAACCCCGTCTTCTCGCTCCAGGGCTACGGCCTGATCATCGGGACCGATCCTCGCCCGGGCTCGATCGTCTGGCGGTCCTTCAGCGGCGCTTCGTTCGCCTTGGAACGCGCCCCTTTCTTCGTGGCGAAAAAGTTCCTCCTGGCCCTCCGGGACCAGTACGTGTCCGTCCTCTTGATCACCGGCAATTTCGCCGGGACGCTCGCGCTCGCCTCCCTCCTCCTCCGCTTCGATAATCGGACCTTCGACCGGCTGAAGCTCTGCTTCTTCGGGATGGTGGGCCTGGAGGCCGTCGCCGCTTCCCTCTTCTCCATCCCCGGGAACGGGATGATCGCGCTCGTTCCTTTCGCCCTTCTCCTCGGGGCCGCCGGCCTGGTCGAACTCCTCGGCCGCTGGGAGGGGGGGCGCCGGGCCTGGGTCCGGGCGGGGGGAGTCCTTCTCGCCCTCGCCCTCTCCTTCCTTCCGATCAGCGACCAGCTCTCGGCGCGCCCCTCGGCGCGCCTCGCCCTCTACGATATCGACAACATCCGCGCCGTCGCCGGCTCGGTCCCGCCCGGCTCGCTCATCGTCTCCGACGTCCCCTGGGCGGTCGCCTGGTACGGACGGGTGGCCTCCCTCTGGCTGCCCTACCGCCTCGAGGACTACGAGGACATCCGCATCTACCGCCGCCCGCCCACCACCGGCTTCTACCTCACCCGCTTCTACTTCGGGGCCTACTACAGCGCGCCCGAGCGGTCCGCGGACTGGAAGAAGGTTTACCAGACGGGCTGGATCCCCGGGGGCTGGGGGCTGGGGAAGAAGACCGTCCTCCCGGGCGGGCAGATACTCATCAGCAAGTAGTTGGTATGTTGGTAAGTTGATATGTTGATAAGGGTAGGGCCGCGATTTCCCCCCTTATCAACATATCAACTTATCAACGCATCAATCCCTTACGATCGACGATGAACTCTCAATCGGGGAATAATCAATCTCTGCGGCCCATCCTGGTCGGCATCGCCGGCGGTTCCTGCGCCGGGAAGACCACGCTCGCCTCCGAGGTGGCCA